>CAYYIY010000018.1:0-45879 GCA_964472075.1 uncultured bacterium
CGAGACGAGAGAGCACTCCCTGCCGCAATGGCGAATCGTTGAGCGATGCCGGCGGGAAAACCGAGATTCAAGAGAACGAAATGACCCTGTCGTTTCGTTTGGTCTATTGGCGAAGCAGGGATGTTCATGGTAGAAAGAGGCACTCACACTGTTCTTCAGGAAAGGAGCCTTCCTCATGATTACTCACCCTCAACGGCCGCTATTCCGTCTGACCGTTCTGACCCTGGCCCTGCTTATCCTTCAGGTCACGACCGCTCATGCGGGTATCCACACCGTGATCGGCCAGATTGAGTCGGTGTATCTGAATCGCGCCTCAATGACCATCCTCGAGAGCAAGACTGCCGGCGATACTCCCGAAACCCTGACCACCGGGAAGCTGGTAAGTTTCAATCTGCCGCCGCAAGTTGGAAAGAAGAAAAGCTCCGTCCAGTATGGCAATATCGTAGAAGTTGATCTGGCGAGCGATATCGCCACCGAGTACGGCGGACAGGTCGCTTCGGATGTCACGAAAGTATTCATCTGGACTGCGGTTCGCTGCGACAAAGTGAAAAACGCCAGGAAGTATACGAGCGGCAAGACCGGCGACAAGAAGGAGAAAGGCAAAGGCCGCAAGAAGAAGGGCGAAGAGATGCCCGAACGTCTCTGGACCCAGGAAGAAGCCGTGCGCGGCACTGTCACCTATCGCGAAAAAGAGAAGAAGCTGTATCTGCGCGAACAGGGTCTGCGCCCTCGCGACAAAGGCCTCGACGTGTTGTCGGACGAATGGTACGAAAAACTGAAGCCGTATGCCGGGCGGCAGGTGGTCGTTCACGGCACCACGAATCGCACCTCGCTGGCTTCAGGCACGATTGCGATCGACAATCTGCTGCGCGTGTATCCCAAGTAATGTCGAATCGACCGGCATGATAAGGATTCTGGTCGGACAACCGCTGTTGCCCGTTATCTCGAGCGTCGGAGCAAACAGATCATGAAGCACGATTGTTACAGTCGTAACCTGAAGGTGCTGCGCAAACGGCAACCTTTGCTCGCCAAAGCACTCGACATGGAGTTTCCCACGATCGGGGAATACATCGTCGAACCGGCGCGGAACGGATCGCCGACCCTGGCCATCAAGACCCCCGACGGCAAGCTGCACCAGATCCACAGTCGATATGACCCCGAAAAAGAAGCAAAACAACAGATTGAGGCACAGAAATTCCGCAACCCCAAGCTCATCATCGTCATGGGGCTGGGCCTCGGCTACCACATTCGGGCGGCTCTCGAGGAGCTGAAAAACGAGGTCTTCTTCATCGTCGTCATCGAACGCGACATCCACGCGCTGAAAGCCGCCGTGCACCATGCCGACATCAGCGACCTGCTCGAGTCAGAGAAGATCCGCTGGGCCGTCGGCATTCCGGAAAACGAAGGGTTCGCTGTTTTAAACGAACTGATCAAGGCCGCCGGCATTACGCTGCAGCTGTTCCTGAAAACGATGGTCGTCTTTGAACACCCGATTTTGTCTCGCATCAGCGGCGAGTATCACCGCCGGATGATTCGCCACTTTCGTGAGGCGGCGCATGCCGTGATCTTCAACTACGGCAACTGCCCGAACGATTCGTTGATCGGCGTTAAAAACATCATGCGCAATCTCAGCGTGATCATGCGCAACCCAGGCGTCAGCGACCTGTACAATTCATTCAAGGGCAAACCCGGCATCATCGTCTCGAGCGGCCCTTCGCTTGACGGCAACATGCATCTTCTGAAGGGAATCGAAGATCGGTGCGTCATGATCTCGGCCGACTCGGCGTTGAAAGTATTGCTGAAAAACGGCATTCGGCCGCACATGGTCTCGTCTCTCGAGCGGACGGTTGCCGTCGCCGAGTTTTTCCGCGGCCTGTCGAAAGAAGAACTCGAAGGTATCTGGCTCGCTGGAACCCCGGTTCTGATGCCGGAAGTCTACGACGCCTACAAGGGCGAGACCATCATCGTCTATCGTGCCTTCGCTCACTTCGAGTGGTTGCAGATGCCCAAAGGCACCCTGAATATCGGTCCGTCGTGTTCGAACATGGCTTTCAAAACCCTCGAGGCAATGGGGTGTAACCCAATCATTCTCGTCGGCCAGGATCTCTCCTTCCACGACGAAAAGAAAACGCACGTCGACGGCATTCACGAAGTCACCAATCTGAAACTCAAACGCGAGAATCTCTTTCCCGTCAAAGGGAACTTTCAGGATACGGTTCTCACCAATGCCATTTTCGATATGTTCCGCAAGGCTTTCGTTACTGACATTGCGCAGTTTCGCGGAACCTGCATCAACGCAACAGAAGGGGGAGCCTACATCGAGGGCGCTCGCCTGATGACCCTGCGTGAAGCCATCGATAGGTATCTGAAAGAGCCGCTCAATACGGTAGCCACCATTCGCAGACACCTGCATGTTCCGACCGAATCAGAAATTCGTGAAGAGTGGCGGCGATTTCGCAAGACCATGATCGAAACCCGTAAAGAGGTCAAGGACGTCATCGACTTCTGCGACCGAGGCGTTCAGATGGTGGCCGATTTTGAAAATGAACTCAACACCGGCGGCTTTCAGGAAATCGACGATTTTCTGCAGCGATTTCCGGAAGACCGGCTCGAAAAGGTTTACAACGAACTGACCCAGGCACGCGGCAAAGTGATCACCTTCGGCAAGTACTTCAATCTGTATCTCATGCACATCGTGCAGATGATCATCGTGAAGTTCGAAATGGATTTTAATGAGCTGCCCTCTCTCTGCGAAGACAAAAAGCGCGTAAAGCTGCAGGCCATACGCATGATGCGTCAGTGGTTTCCCACCATCAGCGATCTCTGCCGCCTTTCGCTGCAGCTCCTGGAAGAAGCCTATGAAAAACTGGAACAGGAATTCGGTCGCTCAGATGCCTGACTGTCCGAGTCGTCGACAACGGAGTTGCCCTCAGCATCTCGCTTTTGATCGGAGCTATTGCTGATGACATCTCCTATCGTCCGGGCTTTCTGTTCGTGGGTCGATCGGCAGCCGACCAAACCAGCCCTGCACTTCGACGTTCAGAGTTACACGTATGAACGACTGGCCGCACTGGTCGGTCGTTTGTCGGCCGGGCTGTTCCGGGCCGGCTTCCGCCCCGGAGATCACGTCGGCGTCATGCTTCCCAACGGGGCGGAATTCGTGCTGTTCATGCTGGCCGCCGCCGATCTGGGGCTGGTGATCGTACCGCAGAATCTGACTATGAGTCCGGCGGGGCTTGCCAATTCGTTCAATGCCGCCGACGTCACTCACATTCTCGGATGGCATTCGGTCGTCGAGCCATTCAAGAACTCCGATAGCGGGTTCCGCACTTCTGAGCGCACTGTCTGGGTGACCTTGGGTGGTACGGTTTCCGCCTGTCTGCGAATGGAAGACCTGCTCGACGGTCCTGACGCCGCCTTGCTGCAGCATGATCTCGGAGACCAGCAGCCGTATATTCTGTGTCTGACGTCCGGTTCGACCGGAGCACCCAAGCCGATCACCCTGTTGCAAAGCACGAAAGTCGCTCGCGCGCAGGCGGCCCGGCAGCTCTACGCCGTGACCGACAACGACATCACGCTGGCCGCAACACCGCTGTATCACTCACTCGCCGAACGGCTGGTGCTTCTGCCGTTGATGACCGGAGGAACATCGGTGGTCATGGCCGGCTTCTCGGCCAAAGATTGGCTCGAAACCGTCAGTCGACATCGTGTGTCGTTTTCGATCGCCGTCTCATCACAGCTGAAACTCATCCTGCAGGAACTCCGTGCCGGACGGCATCAGATTGACAGCCTGCGCTGTCTGGTTTCGTCTTCGGCCTTGCTCGATCCCGGCCTCAAGGCTGAACTGCTTGAATACCTGCCATGTGACTTTCACGAGTGTTACGGCACCTCTGAGATCGCGATTGCCAGCAATCTCGACCGTGCCTCCGGGCGACGCAAGACCGCATCCGTAGGCGTTGCCGCACCCGGAGTCGACATCAAGATTCTCAGCGATCAGCTGCAGCCGCTGCCGGCAGGCCGGCCGGGCGAGATTGCATGTCGAACCCCGATGCGATTTGCGGGGTACTACCAGCGACCCGATCTGACCGAAGCGGCCATGTGGGGCGAGTATTTTCGTACCGGCGATCTCGGCCGGCTCGATGAAGAGGGATTCCTTTACTTTCTCGGCAGAAAAAAAGAAATCATCATTACCGGCGGTGTCAACGTCTATCCGCAGGATGTGGAAAACGCGCTGCTCACCCATCCGCAGGTGTCGGAATGCGCCGTCGTGCCGATGCCTGACGCACGGCTGGGGGAGGTCGTGTGTGCCGTCGTCGTCGCTCGCGATCGATCGCTGCTCAAGGTTCGGGAACTGCAGCGCATCGCGGCCAGGCAGCTGGCGGACTACCAGCAACCGCATCACTTCGTCGTGCTCGATGAACTGCCGAAAAATCGCATGGGGAAGCTGATGAAACGTGATCTGCTCGAACTGCTCTCGCAAAACAACTATTTCATTGAACAAAAGTCCTAGCTGGTTTCTGAAAGGTTGTCCATGCAAAAGCATCTTCACCAGACTGAAGTGAGAAATGAACACCGATTACGAACCGAACGTCCGGTGAGACAACGGAGGCAAGGATCATGAAAAAAGCGATTTATGGGGCGGGGTTGTTCGGTCGCGCCCTGATCAACGAATTCAGACGCCGCGGCGAGGATGCCGAGTTTTTCATCGATGAGTATGCCGTCTATCGCGAGTTTTGCGGCCGACCGGTGCGGCGAATTCGCGAGGTTGAGCACAAAGATCAAGTGCAGCTGCTGAATTCAACCGCGTATGATCTGGTCGCCGGGCTAAAGCAGGCCGGTTTCACTCACGTGCTTTCTCTGCGCGAAGCCATTGCAGCGTATCCCGGGGCCCTGGCCGAACTGAACGAAACCATGTGGATCGTGAAAGGTGAGCGCCTGGTGGATGAGCATGAGATTGTCTGGCTTGAATCCAGGCTCGCCGACGACAAAAGTCGGCAACTGCTGCGACAGCTGGTCGCCTTTCGTCGACAACCGGTCCCGGAACATTTCTTCTACGCAGACGGCGACAAAGACTACTTTCCGTCTGATTTCGACCCGTACCAGGGAATCGACCATCTGCGCTTCGCCGATTGCGGCGCGTTCACCGGCGATACCGTACAATCTCTCTTCGACCGATATCATCGTCCGATCTCATGGATCATTGCCCTCGAACCTGATCCGAACAATCTGAAGAAAATGGTTGCCCGTTCGTTTTCACGCCCGTGTGAAGCACATCGGCAGACCGAAGTGTTCATTGTTCCGGTCGGTGCTTATCACGCCGAAATGATCTGCGGCTTTCAGACCACCGATGCCGGAACCACCTCAGCCGTGACTGCCGGCAACACCAACTGCGGTCAGGTCTCGGTGGCACGACTCGACACCATTCTCGCCCATACGCCGCCGAACTTCATCAAGATGGATATCGAGGGAGCCGAACCGGAGGCGCTCGCCGGCGCAGCCAACCTGATTCGCACCCATTCGCCCAACCTGGCCATCTCGATTTATCACAAACCGGAACACCTGTGGGAGATTCCCCGCTACCTCGATTCTCTCTGCCCTAAGTACAAGTTTCGTATGCGTCTTCACGGCAACTGGGGCCACGAACTGACCCTGTATTGTACCGTTGCTGATTGACATGGGAGGCATCATGGAAGACAAGGTCATGGCTTTTTTGCGCAGGCAGCTCGAAAAGAAAGCCCCGTTACCACCTGAGTCTGCCCTGCCGGAATACCGATATCTGGACCGCGGACACGTTGACTCTCTCGGACTCATCAAATTCATCTTCGAGATCGAAGACGAATTTCAGATTCAGCTATCCCCGGAAGACACACAGTCTGACGAGTTTCGTACCGTCGGCGGCCTGGCCGCCATGATTCGCGGCAAACTGTCGAAATGACCACATCTGCCCGAAACGGGTATTCTCGTGTCGATGTCCTGCAAGCCTTTACGGCGGCCGGTTTGCAACGCGGAGATACCGTCTTTGTTACCACCAGCCTCGGCATGCTCGGGGTCCCTGATGGCATCGATTCCGCTGACGATCTCAACCGACTGTTTTTTGAAGCCCTGAAGGAATGCCTGGGAGAGACCGGCACGATCATTGTTCCCACTTATTCTTATACCTTCGGACGCAGCACCGCGACCGAACCGCAGGTCTACGACCCGGATGTCACTCCGGCGGCCATCGGGCCATTCCCCGAGTTCTTTCGACGACAACCCGGCGTGATTCGCTCTCTGGATCCCATGATGTCTGTTGCAGGATACGGCCCCGCGGCGGCATCTCTCTTTCGTGATCTTCCCAGAACCTCTTACGGAGCCGATAGCGTCTTTGCCCGACTGGCACAAATGCCCGCCAAATGCTGCAGCATCGGCCTTGGCCCGAACTGGATGCCCTTCATTCATCACACGGACTGGCTGAGCCGCGTCCCGTTTCGCTACGACAAGCTGTTTCGCGGCATTATTCGCACGGCCGGCCGAGATCTGCCGGTCTGTTGGCTATATTCGGTTGCCATGCTGCATCCGGCATCGCATTCAACCGGGCACAAAGTCGCACGCCGAGCCGTCGAGGCCGGAATCTGGCAGTTCGCCCCGCTCGGTCGGGCCCGCGTCTACGTTGCCGATTATCGCCGATACTTCGATTTTACCCTTGACCGGTTGAAAGAAGACCGCTGGATGACCGCAGACGGCCCACCCGGCGACCCTCTCACCCTCGAGCGCGAGAGAGTTCCAGTTGAACCTTCGGTGGAATTTGATGCTACCGGCCTATCGACTGATGACATTTTTCTTCGCAGCGCATCGTTTCATCGTACGGATGTCTGCGATGCTTCCAACCATCTGTTGCGTTGCCTGTCTGATCGCGAGGGATTGCAGATCTCAATCTTCGAGTCCGGAGGCAATCACTTTGACTGGGTGATTCCCGAACGCTGGGTTCCACACACGGCATCGCTGAATGATGAACAGGGAAAGCCTTTATTTGACTCCGCTTTTCTCACATCTCGCTTGTACGGATACTCTCTCAGTGTCGATCATACGGTGACGAAAGCCGAACTGCTCCCGCACGTGAGCCTGTGCGAAGACAACGATCGACTCGCTCGGTATCGCAACACGGTTCTGAATCGCGACTGGGGGTTATGCCTGTCACGTCGCGAGTTTGCCGACATTCCTGATCAACCTTTGCATCTCATCATCAAGACAGGGTTTGCCTACGGGCGCATGATAACGGCCTTCTCTCCGTATTCCTCGTTGGGCGGGATGTCCTTGCTCATCATCGGCTATGTCTGCGGGCCTGCAGGCGGCTTCGATCTGCTGAGCGCGCACTCGGCACTCACCGTCTGGCGATTGCTGCGTGATACGGCATCGCCACAACGACTTTTTCACGTCAGCCTGCTGCTGATTTCCAGTCCCGCGGGCTTTGCCGCCTGGCTCGATCGCCACCCCCACCTGCGCCCGATCATCGCTGGAGTGATCGAGATTCGACGTCCCGACCGTGAAGCAGCGTTCGAACCACGGTTCTTTGGCACAACTGACAAATTCGGATTGGCGCGTCACTGGCGTCACCAGCTGCAGATCTCCGCCGAAACGGCCTCTCTCGATCGCCGTCCGTTCCTGTTGACCCCCGGTGAAAATCCGGTCGCGCTGCAGCAGGTTCCATTCGATGAGTTTCCTGTGATCTCGGTCGGCGCACCACTCGCCGCAGAGTGCGATGCCGGCGGAAGATCAGATCCTTTTACGCCTCTGACGCGAGACGATCTGACTCGCTCTGTCGCCCAGGCCGAGCAGATCGCCTTGCTGCTGAAGAGTTTCAAACCCGGCTGAAACGACGTTGTCACGGTCGCCGCGAAAGGAGCACACACGAATCATGAGTGAAAACAGCGATGTTCGCTGGGATCCGCTTGAAAGCATGCCGGCCGGAGCCGGCGAGGAAAAGCTGCTCGAGCGTGGCGACGAATTGTACAAGTGGCTGAAGGAGTTGTTTCCCATCTGCCGTAGTATTACCGGCGACGGCGTCAGACAGACACTGGCATTCTTCAAACGATTGTTGCCCGATCTGCAGATTCACGAAGTTCCCTCGGGCACCGCCGCGTTCGACTGGACCGTACCACCTGAGTGGAACATTCGCTCTGCCTGGATCAAGGATTCACAGGGCAACATCGTCGTCGACTTTGCGAACAGCAATCTGCATGTCGTGGGATATTCCATTCCGGTGCAAGCCACGTTGTCTCTTGATGAGCTGCAGCCTCATCTGCACTCTCTGCCGGAGCAGCCCGATGCGATTCCCTACATCACCTCGTATTACAAGCCTTACTGGGGCTTTTGTCTGAGTGAACGGCAACGGGCTTCACTCAAGCCGGGTCTCTATTCGGTGCATATCGACAGCACGCTTGCTCCCGGTCACCTGACCTATGCCGATCTCGTCATCCCCGGCCGGTCGACACGCGAGGTCTTTCTTTCCACCTACATCTGTCATCCGTCCCTGGCCAATAACGAGCTTTCCGGCCCCGTGATCATGGCCGCCATCGCTCAATATCTGATGGCCCATGCCTCGCATCTTGAATACACTTATCGGCTGGTTTTTATCCCTGAAACCATCGGATCGGTTGTCTACCTGAGCCGCCATCTCGAACACCTCAAGCGGCATGTCGTCGCCGGGTTCAATCTAACCTGTCTCGGCGATGAACATTCGTATTCCATTCTGCAAAGCCGGTACGGAGACACCTATGCCGACCGCATTGCCGGTTATGTCGCCGGCTCGCTCTGCCCGGCTTTCAAGAAGTATTCCTATTTAACCAGAGGCAGCGATGAGCGTCAGTATTGCGCTCCCGGCATCGATCTGCCGGTCGTCTCGCTCATGCGCACCAAATATGCCGAGTTCGACGAATACCACACGTCTCTCGACAACCTTGATTTCGTCACCCCCAGCGGGTTGCAGGGCGGCTATCGTTTCGTCCGAAGGTGTTTGAATCTGATCGAGCAGAACTTTCGCTACCGCGCTACGGTGCTCGGCGAACCACAGCTTGGCAAGCGCGGCTTGTACCCCAGCCTCAGCACAAAAGATTCGTATCGGCAGGTGAGCCTGCTGAAGAACGTCATCGCCTATTCTGACGGCACGCAGGATGTCATCGATCTGGCGAAACGATTCGAATGCGAGGTGAACGATGTCATTCACATCTACCACACTCTGCTCGACCACCATCTTGTCGCCCGTGTCGATTGATTGATCACCGGAATACGCATCCTGTGCCTGCGGTGTTTCTCGGCCTGCTCGTTTGCCTTCTCATGCAAGCCGCTGGTCAGGCTGGTGTATTGGAACAGTCTCCGTTTCAGGGGTTCAAAACATCGGCTCAATCAGGATTTGAATACCATGCGAACAAGTTGCCTCACGCCACCTTCTGCCAGGTCCCGGTGTGCGCTGACCTGACCATCGCTTCAAGAAAGCGCAGGCCTTCGAGAGACAGTTCTGTTCCGAAGACCTCTTCCGAGGACCAGGTTCCCTGCTGTTTGTACTGGCCAAGGCAGTCGGCAATATCGACGTAGAGATTGGCGAAGGCTTCAAGAAAGCCGGCGGGATGCCCCGCCTTAAACCGATTGTACCGGCTGTTAGAAGCAATCACGGCTCCGGATGCTCGATCCAGCACCTCGCGTTTTCCATTCTCGTATGCAAGATGCAGCTCTTCAGGGTTCATCTGCAGCCATTCAGCCGAGCCTTTCGAACCGAAGATGCGCAAACGCAGACCGTTTCGGTAACCCAGCGACGCTTTGGAAAACCAGATCTGGCCGCGCACGTTGTTGGAATACCGACAGATGCCGGCGGCATGATCAATGATTTCCGCAAAATGGCCGCAGGAGGCCTGGTCGGCAATAACTTCCAGCGGATGCTGACCGATCAGGTAGAAAATCAGCTGGTGAAGATGCACCCCAAGATCGAGATACAGAGTCGGAATCTCTCCGTCCCGTAATCGCCATGTTTGCGGTGTCGGTACCGCTCCTCGCTCGCCCGTCTTGATGAAGCCTTCCTGCGGCATCTCGACCTGAAAATGGAGAACGTCGCCCAGTCGCCCCTGTCGGATGAGATGACGCAATTCCCGCACCATCGGATACCCGGAGTAGTTGTAGGTAACCGCCAGAAAGCCCTTCTTCTCGGCCGCCAGCGTGTGCAACTCCAGGGCATCACGGCTGGTACACGCCAATGCCTTCTCGCAGATGACGGGAATTCCGGCAGCGAGAAAGGCCCCTGCCACTTCTCGATGCATAGGGGTCGGAACCAGCACCGCGACGGCATCTAACCGCGCACGTTCCCGGTCAATCATCTCTGACCACGAAGCATGAACGCGATCGTCGGCCACTCCGTATGCCCTGCCGGTTTCGTGATTCGTCTCTGCCACTTCGCTGAAACAGCCGGCCGCCAGCTCAAAGCGGCGGTCCATGACGCAGGCAACCGCATGCGCGTGACCGACGGCCGAACTCAACGAGCCGCCGACAAACCCAAGTTTCAACGGACTACCATTCTTCTGCATGCTGATCGCCCCTTCCAGGATACGCGAAAATGCCGTCAAATACGGTTTGCCGGGTTGAGAATCTGGGACAGTTCGAACGCCAGCTCGACCGCCTGTTCCGGATTCAACCTCGGATCACAACTGGTCTGATAATTCAGTTCCAGATCCTTGTCACGCAACTGCGCACTGCCGCCGACACACTCGGTGACGTTCTCTCCCGTCAGTTCAACATGTACTCCGCCGGCATTCGTTCCCTCCGCATGATGCACGTTCCAAAACTCGCGGATTTCGCGCAGCATCGTGTCAAAATCGCGTGTTTTCTGGCCGCGACTGTTCAGATAGGTGTTTCCATGCATCGGATCAGTCAGCCAGCCGACGGAGAAGCCTTCCGCGCGTACCGCGCGAATCAACGGCGGCAGCAATGTTGCGACTTTATCGGCCCCGAATCGCACGATCAGGGTGATGCGCCCCGGCTTGTTTTCCGGGTTCAACTTGACAATCAAACGTTTGAGATCGTCCAGGTCGTGTTTCGGTCCGACCTTTATGCCTAGCGGATTACAGATACCTCGAAGATACTCGACATGAGCGCCATGCACCTGTCGGGTGCGATCTCCCAGCCACAGCATGTGCGCACTGGTGTCATACCACAGGCCGGTGGTGGTATCGACCCTGGTCAGGGCCTCTTCATACTCGAGCAGCAACGCTTCATGCGAGGTATAAATGGTCGTTTCATTGATCTGCGGCACGCTGGTATCGAGACCGAGCGCACTGGTGAAGCTGATGGCTTTGCGGATCCCCTTGATGATCTCTTCGTACTTCTGCTTGGCCGTATAGGCGGGAAAGTGCTCGACGCTCCAGGAATGCACATGATTGAGACCGGCATAGCCGCCCTTGGTGAACGCCCGCACCAGATTCAACGTCGCCGCCGCCCGGAAATACCCTTCCACGATTCGCCTCGGATCAGGCGTTCTCGCCTGCAACGTCGGCTCGGCACTGTTGATCATGTCCCCGCGAAAACTCGGCAACTCGACCCCGTTGACGATTTCGGTCTCGGAAGACCGCGGCTTCGCATACTGTCCGGCCATGCGGCCGATTTTGACGACCTTCTTTTCACCCGAGTAGGCCAGAATAATCGACATCTGCAGAATCACCTTGAGCAGATCGTGAATGTGAGGTCCATGACATCGCGAAAAATCCTCTGAGCAATCGCCGGCCTGCAGAACAAAAGCCTTTCCGGCTGCCGCCTCCGCCAGATGCTGCATCAGAGTTCGGGTCTCCCCGGCAAAAACCAGAGCCGGAAGTCGAGCCAGTTTCGCCAGCGACTCGTCGCGCACGCCGACATCCGGCCACACCGGCTGCTGCAGGGCGGGAAAGGAGCGCCAACTCGTTTTCGTCCAGTCTGATTCACTCATTTTCATGCTGTTCATCTGCTCCTTGGGGCTATCAAACACAGGAATTTCTCGTAGTCAGTCCGATCGACAACCTGTCGTCACACTCCCAGCAAAGCCCCTGTTTTCGCCGCCATGATGAAGTCGTTTTCATGCAGACCCTTGATCTTGTGCGTCATGAAAAGAACCGTGCAATACCCCCACCCGACCGTTAACTGTGGATGATGGCCTTCAGCCTCGGCCAGGTGCGCCACACGATTGGCAAATTCCATGGCCTCCATGAACGTCTTGAACAGAAACTTTCGGCTCAGCGCGGTGCCGGACTCGTTCAGATGCCACTCGGGCGTCTGTATCAACAGTCCTTCCGCTTCACTCCGAGACAGCGGCGGCACACCGCCCTTGCACGGCACGCAGGTTTTTTCGCACAATCCCATGTCTTCCTCCTTCGCAGCCTTCCCGGCTACGGATGATACCAATCCTGGCAGGCCGCGCACGGCCAGACAGGATCCCAGTTTCCCTCGAGATGCTGTTGCCGAAAAGAACGCGCCTGTTCCGACCGCCAGATTTCGAGCGGCATTTGTCGATGCAGATCGCCGAGTGCCCATTTGCCCTCGACATCAAATGGGCAGATGGTAACACGCCCGTCACTGAGAACATGCATGGCCAGAAGCGCATGCCGACAGGTTCGACGCTTCATCGGCACGTATCGGGTACGAGCCGCATACGGCTGAAAGCCCAGATAATCGCTGCAGCCGCGAATCTGATACCACTGCGCTGATGACGCCGGCTGTTCGAGCGGCCACTGGAAAAAGTCGTTGCGAAAGACCGGTGCCGTCACCTTTTTCCAGTAGTCGAGAAACGAGAGATCCAGGTCGGCATTGCCCAGATGCTTGGTCATGGTAACCCCGACCTCGGGCCACCGCTCCTGGGCCGCAGCCTTTTTCTCAGCCTGCCGGGCCAGAAAACCCTGCAGATTTTCCCACGAACACCCTGGCCGCAGCCGCGCAAATCGATTCGGTTCAAGAGCGTCGACGCTGAGACTCAGCAGGTCGATCGCCTCGAACGGAAAGTCATGCGGCGGCTCGATCTGCAGAGATGTCTCGAGCTTCACGTGGCGATCTCGCATGCTCGATATCATTTCCGATATCCGAGGGTGAAGCAAAGGCTCGCCGATTCCGGACATCTCCCATCGACAGCTCGTACTCTTCAGTCCCTCGACCAGATTTTTCCAGGCGGCCGGCGAAAGGTCGACCTGCGGACGCTGCAATGAGCGATGCGGGCAAGCCTCGCATGAGGCAGCACACCTGCTGCTCGGCTCGACGCGCACGATCTGAGGCCCGACGTCAGCATAAGTCAGTGCCCAGTCTTTCCGAATCACCCAATCCGCGTAGCGAAACTCTCGATTCCGTGTCGCATCCGGCCCCAGAGTGGCGCCGACGGCCGCCGGCAACCGCGCATCGATGCATCGCAGATCGGCGTGCAGGATCGGGTGGACCCGCGGCGAATGATACTCGCCGGCCTTGAATGGATACAGCGGCTTCTGCAAAGCCCACACCAAACCGCCTTTCACGCCCATGATCTCAGGGTGATGCTTTTGCAGGCCGATCAGTGCCTCAGACTTCAGGATCATCCAGTTCGCGCCGCAGAGCCGGTCATACGACCACAGAAAGTCGAAATCCTCCCGGAACTGCAGCTGCAGACTCGCCTGCACCGATTCTCGGTCAAGCCCCAGGTTTTCCGTCGGAATGACCAGAATCAATCCGGCTTTACTCTGTTCCGCCAGTCGCGCCAGAACGCTGCCCGGAAGATCGTCATGACCTCGGTCGGCTTCAAGAGCCCAACGTTCCTGCTGCAGATGCCTGGGTTTGTCTCGAGCTTCCGATTCTCCGTATGTGTGACACTGGAGACCGTGAGCGGTTGCCCAGTCTTTCACGGCCTCAGAGCGTTGATCGTCCGGACACATGACGATCTCGGACGCAACCCCGGGGAGCGCATGCAGTCGTTCATGAAGCAGATCGAGGGCCGATCGCGACCCGAAGATCGGCATGACGGGATCAGCCTCGGCTCGGTACTGTGGCCGGCGCCACGGCACATGATAAACGAGACAACAGGTTGGAATGCGACACCTCGTAATCAGCAGACTGGACTCATGCTTCCGCTACCGAAGAATACCGCAGCAAGAAGGTTTTTCCAAGTCCGCGCCAAAAAGAAACTGCCTCGAGATCCGAGGCAGTAAACGGTCGACTCTTCACGACAGGCGATACCCGGCAACCATCAGGTGAATGCGGCGATCACGCCGTCACATCGATGTTTTCGCCGAGTCCCTCCTGCATCGGAGCCATGACCTTTTCGGTCGCCCCTACTTTGATCAGTTTCTTCGCCAGGTCGAGAGACTGTTCCTGCTGCTGCATGAGCAGTTTCATCATCTCTGCGACCGCATTCTGAGAACCGATGGCACCAACACTGGACATGGGGCACCTCCTATCCGCAATCGAACGTGCGTTCGATGGCTGACAAGATCAAGCCGAAATATTCAATCGAGAAACCGGTGCAATCGACTTGCCTCCGGTGTTTTTCACCTGCTGTTTCATCGCTTCGGCCCAGGTATCGCGCAGATTCTGAATCAGCGGCCGAATCTGCTTCATGGGTTCGGGATCTTTCTTGATATTCGCTTCACTGAGACGGTCGAGAAAGAAGAGATACAATCGTTCGAGATTAAGCGCGATCTCTCCGCCCTTCTCCTTGTTCAGACTGGTCAGCAGCTCAGTCACGATCGCCTGCACCCGCAGCAGGGAATTGTTGATCGCTTCGTTGTTCTGGTTGGTGAACCCTTCCTCTGCCTGCCCGAGGAAGCGCAACGCGCCATCATACAGCATCAGGATCAGAGCTTCTGGAGATGCAGTATCGATCTGGGTTTTTCGATAGGAATCAGGTTGTACGCCGGCAGGCATCATAGCGTGCGCCCTCCCGAGAGAGTGTCGGTCTGTTTGCCTGTTTCCTTATCGTTATTGCTTGTATGTCTCAGAGTATCGATGGCATTCTGCAATAATGGCAACTGGTACTCATAGAAGCGCTGCACCGCTTCGAAGAACTCATGCAGTTCGCCGACCCAGTCACCCACCGTGGCCTGTTCATTCTGTCTCAGCACACGCACCTGCATCGTATGGCGCGTGACCAGCCTGGTCTGATAGATCGTGAACCAGTTGAGCAGTGTCGAAGCGGCACACACCTGATCATGCAGACGAATCGCATCATCAAACCAGGCTTTCGGCTCTCCGCGCAAATGCTGAGCCGCCAGACCGGCCTCAGCCCGCGCCAGTTTTCGGCACAGGCTGATTCCATCGCGAGCCACATCACGAAACGCGTTCAGCTCACGCAGCGTTGTGCGCATTTCCGACAGCAGACCATCGCGATCGCACCGTACCGGCTCTTCAAGCGCCTGACGCAGAATCTGACGAATCGGACCGGCACGCGGTGCGTATTGTCGAATCACATCGGCGAACTTCCGGCACTGCACATGACGCGTTACCACGCCACCTTCGGTGGCATTGATGACTTTCGCCTTCGTACTGCGAAACTGGTCTTCAAACCACTGGCGGTACATATTCATGTTCTGATCGGTGAAGAGGACATCGCCACGAGGCCCTGTCAGTCGGTGCACGCCTCGCGTGCCGATATAGTCGGCTATTTCATGTTCCAGAGAAGTCAGGTGATGAACCTTGTCATGGAAAACGTCATCAGAGTACGAGCCACGCGCATACAAACGCCCATCGGCAAAAGACAGGTCAAGACCCAGAAAGATAATCGGGTCGCAACCGAGCTGACGCGCCAGATCGAATGCCGTCGTCGCGATTGATCCCCAGCAGATGACATTCCCGAATGGCTCCCGGTACTTTTCGATCCAGGGGATGATGCCGCCGCCGAAGGCCATCATCATCTTCGGCCCGCGAAAACTCGCGATGATATCGGAATGTACCATCGGTTCAACCGCCAGAATCACGTCTTCAACGTCTTCGACACCCACGAAATCGAGTGAGTTCAGATACGACGGATCAGCGGCACAGACAATATCCGGCTTCAGACCCCGAACCGTGAGTTGCCGAAACGCGGTATCGACGGCAATGATGAGAAAGCGATCTTTCACCTCGGCCAGCAGCTGCACGTTCTTTTCGAGAGAAGGCCCCGCCGCCACAACGACGGCCGGCAGACCGGTGAACCGGTCGAACAGACGGCGCACGCCCGGCAACGTCGCGCTGACAGCGCAGTTGAGAAAGTTGTTGGTGTGAAACTCGAACCCGGCATTCATCAATGTCACCAGGTTCCCCTTCGAACGATTACTGAGATAGCGAAGTTTTTCCTTCAACCGTTCAAAGTAGCCGTGAAAGCGCATGAGGCTGGGCGGATGTTCGATGATGCACAGGTGCTCGAGAGCCGCCCAGTCAAGATACGTCGACCACTGATCGCCGATTTCATCTGGGGTCTGCGCCACGCACCACTGGACCCTCTCATCGGCCAGCAGGCGCGACATCGATCGACAGCCCAACCCCAGCAACAGCACCTTCGGGTCAGGTTCGACGACCATAATCACCGGCTTTGACGACCCGCTCGGCAGGCTTTCAAGAATCGCTTCGAGCTGGTACCCAAGCCCGAACCCCAGCAACAGCACATGCGATACGTCGGAGCTGATGCCGCTGATCTGTTTACGCGCTTCCTGCAACGGGTCGTAGCGACTGTGGTAGGTGATCGCCTTGCCCTTTTCGCGCACCTGCAGACTTTTCTGTCCGCTGCGCGCGTCTTCGAGCAGATACTCGGCGGAATCCGGCAACTTCTGGAACTGCTCCAGAGTCTTGACCAGTCGGGGGTGTCGACTGATCAGGCGCAGATTTTCCGCCATGCACGCGTTCATCGTCGCCTCATCCTTTCATCTGACGAAACATCTCGGCCCCTTCGCGAAACCGTTCCTGGATCTCGTATTCCAGAATGTCAGCCACGCCGACCCAGTCCTGTTGCTCTTGTGCGGCATGCAATGCCGTCGTCTGGGTCTCGATTTGCGAGAGCAACTCGGACTTTTTCATCGCCAGCGCGTTTTCTTCCATGCCCTTGCCGGAGTAGTCGAGATGCTCGAGGATGGTCGACAGCCATTCCAGGCCGTCCAGAACGTCGACGAGTCGTTCCATGCCCTCGCGCACCTTGCCGACGCGCAGCTCGTTTGCGCCCTCGAGCGCTTTCGTCTCGAGATGCAGCAGAATCTCCGGGCCGTCGCTCAATGCGCTGCCGAGGATTTCCTCATGCGTTTGTACCAAAAGATCGATTCGGTTGACCGCACCCGTCTTCATCGTAGACAGGGAGTCGTTGTCAGACGGATCGAAGGCTTCTCCATCCACGGCCACTTCCATCAGCGCCCGGCCCTCACTTTCCACATCCGGGAGAATGCGTTCGACGACCTCTTTGACGGTCATGTCATCGGTCATCCAGGGACAGGATAACGGCCGGGCATTCACGAATATATCCACCTTCAGAGACTCCTTCAATTATTTGCCGGACAAGGACGCCAGCTGGTTCTGGAACGCCTGCGACTGCTGCTGATACTTCGACATCGCGGTTTCCAGATCAGCGAACTGTTTGATCAAAGCATCTTCACGGGCGGTCAGACGGTCTTCCTGGCGCGAGATCTGCTCGTTGATCAGCGAGATCTGCTTGTCCATCTCACTGTTGCTGTACGATGTACCGGAACGGCCGACCCGCCGAGTCAGCAATCCGTCCGATTTGGTAAACTCGTTCAGAGCGTTCTTGAGCCGACGAGCGATCCCCTGAGCTCCTTCACTCGTCGAATCTTTGGCGAAGAGTTCGGCGACCTTGTCCGGGTTGTCCTGCAGAGCGGCGATCAGCTTGTTCTCATCGGTAATCTTCAGCAAGCCCACCTGAGTGTCCTGGTAGCCTGAGCCGATAACCCCTGTAGTAATGCCGATATCCGCAAGAGCGTCAAATGTCTTGTCCGCGCCGCTCACCACACCCGCCATGACCACCCGCATGCGACTGCGAATTGCGGTCAGCGTGCTGTCACCGGCCAGCAGACCGATTTTGAACGCCGTGATGTAATCCTGTTCCTGTGTATCGTCGAGAGCTTTTTTCTCAGTCTCGGTCAGAGCTTCGAGCGTGTAATTCCGTTTCTCCGTCAGCTTCGTGTATATCGTGGTCATCGCCTCATTGTACGAGGTGATGAAATCGTCGATCGCTTTGCGAGCAACCGTCGTATCAGCCGCCAGGTTGATCGTTTCACCGGCGGCGTCCGTTTCGGCTTTCAACGTAACAGTCAGCCCCGTAGCGATGGTTTTAATCTCGTTTGATTGGCTGACCTGATCGAGATCGCCGAACATGCCCCTGACGCGATAGATGGCATTTTGTCCGATCTGCTGCGTCGCATTCATCAGTCCCACAGCTGAAAGGAAGTTGCTGGTATCGGTTGGGGCACCAAGACTGATGCTCGTGTTTCCGGTGCCTTTCGAGGTCAGCAGAATGGAACCCGAATTCGGGTCATATTTCGCCGTCACTCCGACTCTGGTGTTATTGTTGATCGTATCAATGATGGTCTGCAGAGAAACGGAGTTCGCATCGGAAATGAGGAAGTTGACACCATTGATGGTGAAATTTCCCGAGGTGATCGGCGTGGCAAAACCGGCGGATCCCATGCCCTTGGTGGTCGAGATCGACGACAAAGGTCGACCGCCGATCATCGTATCACCAAGCAGCGTACCAGTTGCCGTATCCGTATTGATGTTCAAAGACGAACCCAGCGTTCCGCCACCCACGTCTTCGATTTTCAGCGAAGCCGATGTCCCCTTGTCGGTGGTCAGAATTTTCACTTTCTGGGTGGTCGCGTCATAGTAGGCGTCTTCGATTCCATCAAGCTTGCGAATCTGGTCGAGAACACCATTCAACGTGTCGGTGTCACTATAGGCGACATCACGTGCCACCCCATTGACGGTCACCCTCAGATAGTTCGTGCCCGCAGGAGCCAGCGACAAAGCGCCAAGTGTCGCTGTATTCGCATCAATGGCTGAGATGGCCCCAATTGACGTGGTACTTTCCTTGACGGCCGAGGTCGCCTGATTGCCCGAGATCAGCCCGGTCACGGACAGAAAATTCGACGTATCGGTCGAAGCCCCGATACCGATCGGCGTGCTTGAACCATCTTTCCGCGTCAGCAAAATGCGGTCGGTTTTCGAGTCATACCCGGCTCGAATGTTCGTCATTGTCGTGATGCGATCGAGGACACTCTTTAACGAATCGACGGCGACATCGACCGAGATCTGCGTGCCATCGATGGTGATGGTTCCACTCGTGAGAGTCGTCCCGAATGATTCGGTATTGAGGGCGAGACCGGAATCCGATGTAGAAGCCTTGTTTGATGCACCAAACACCTTGAGAGAAAAATCACCGTCCACATCACTCACGTCGAATGTGGTCGTATCCGTGCTCGAAGTATTGACCAACTGTAAGCGCTTGCTCGAAGCATCGTAGCGAAATTCCATCTCACGATCGGCCGGGTTTCCTGTCACGGTATCGTTTTTCGTGAAGCTCGCGGTCAGATCGATCTGATGGTTCAGATTGTTGACGAGATCCTGAACGTTGGTCGTGAGAGGCACGCCGGTCAAATCAATCGTCATCGATTCGCCGGTACTACGGGAAATGGTGAACTTACTGTCGGCGGCAACTTCGAGATTCGCCATGGTCGTCTGCAGTCCGCTGTTGAGTTCCACCGTCGAAGCTTTCACCGGACTCGCGTTACTGACATTCACAGAGGAGGCACCGAACAGATCGTTCATGATACTGCCGCCGTTGTCCGCGATGGTCACGGTCTTCGAGGAATCAAGCAGATTGAACTGGATGCGCCGGGTCGCCTCGTTGTAACTGGCATTGAACTTGCCCTTGAGTGCCGTATTGGCATTGATCTGGCTGTTGATGGAACTCACGAGACTCGACACCGAGGTGTTCAACGTGGCACCCAGACTGAGCGTCTGCGTTCCCCCGCCACTGATCGTGATATCCAGGTTTCCCGCCGTCATTACCCCCGCGGCTCCAATCGTCAGACTTGATCCGCCGATCTGACTCTGACTGCGAATGTTGTTTCCCAGTTCAATCGGGGCCGCGAGCTTATAGCTCGACGATACTCTAGTCGAAGTCGCAATCTGCTTCACCACTAACTGGTACGATCCGACTTTGGCCGAGGTGTCGGCGACCGCGGAAAGAAGCTTGTCATTCGACGAAGTAACCTTCTTCGAATTGAAGGTCCGCGAAAAAACGAGATCGCTCGCCTTGGTCTGCACCTCAAACAGCTTCAGATTGATTTCCTGCAACATGGACTTCTGCAGCTGAATCGTATTGCGCTTCTTTTCCAGGGCATTCAGCGGAGTTCGTTCCGCTTCCATGATCTTGTCGATCAACCCCTGTGTATCCATGCCGGATGCGGCGCCGGCAATCCAGTTGCGACTGATGCTGCTGACCATAGAGTACCTCCTTCGGTCGGACGATCAGGTCTTCAGGCTTTTTTATCGAAAATCAGACCAAGATAGTCCTGCATGCGGGCAAACATATCGAGAATCTCTTTCGGGGGAATTTCCCGGATAACCTTGTTGGTATTGGTATCAACCACGGCGACCATCATGGTATTGGTCTCTTCATGAATCTGAAACTTCAGCGATCGATCAAAAATCTGCGCGGTCTGATTCATCTTTTCGACCGCTTCTTCCAGTCTCGGCTGTGACGATTCCCGGCCGGACACCGCGTCACCCGCCCCCTGACCGGGAAGCTGCACCTGCAGCCCTTCGACGGGCGTTCCGGGGGGCGTTCCCGGCTCCAGCCCCGTTTTCGGCACCTGCGGTCCGACTGGCTTCACACTATTGATATCCATATCTTACCTCCGAAATGCTCGTAGAGACACTGACAGCATAAATGGGTTCCGGGGCGAACGCAAGGATCGCCCCGGTTCCCCGGTCATTTACCTCAGCAGTTGCAATACTCCCTGCGGCAGAGTATTCGCCTGGGCCAACATCGCCATTCCCGACTGACTGATAATCTGACTTCGGGTGAATTCAATCATTTCCTTAGAAACATCCACGTCTCTGAGTCGAGATTCCGCTGCCGTCAGATTGGTGTGGGTCGTTCGCAGGTTGTTGATCGCGTATTCCAGCCGATTCTGGAACGCGCCCAGCTTCGATCGTTCCGCCGATACCTTGTCGATCGCCTGATTCAGCTTCGCCAGCGCTTTCTGCGCCCCGGCAATCGTGGTCATATCGAGCTTGTCGACGCCGAGAGACTCTGCCGACATATTCGCAAAGCTCACCTTCATGGACTGGCCCTGATCAGCTCCGATCTGGAACTGCGGCGTATTGTCGACAATGTGAATCTGGAAGTTCGCATCACCCGAACCACGAGCCTGACCATCTTCGATCCCGAAACGCATGGCCAGCCACTTGTCACCCGCCGTCACCCCCGCAATACCATCATCAACCGTGAGCTGCACCACGCTCTCCAGTGCTGTCTGACCATCACGATTTTCACGACCTACCCGCAACGAAGTGAAGGCCATCGTACTGCCGACCTGATCGACACGAATCTTGATCCCTGCCGCCTGCAGAGCCTGGTTGATCGAAGCCTGGAAGGTCGTGAACCGCTTCATGTCCGCCGTCTGCAGATCGGTCTGCGCCGTGCCGAGAGTGGGATCAAGCGCGAAGGCGAGAGTCGTGCCGGCTGTGTTCCCGTCATAGAGATTCAGGTTGATCACCGTGCCCGCGGTAATCTGCGTCGACGGGGCATTATACCGGGTGTACCCCCACACAACCTGAGACTCGTTCTTGCTTCCCTGAATGAACCCGCTATAGGTCCCGTTCAGGAACCCGATGGTCGTTGCCGCCGAAGCTCCACTGATCTGAATGGTTCCGTTGGCACTCGACACGTTGGACGGCGGTTCCCAGTTGATGCGAATCTGCCCATCCACGACCGTTGCTTTCAGCCCCTTGGCATACTCGGGTCCATTCCCACCAAGCGTTTGTCCGGCCGAGTAGATGATCGAGTTCAGATTGCGGGTAATACCCTCAAGCGTCCAGTCGCCCGCCGCAATCGACGCATTGACCGTAAACACACCGCCGACACGAATCGTGAAGGTCTCGGCGTTGGCGAAATTCAGACCGGCTTCGAGACCGCCGACACCCGCCATCTGCGCCGCCTGCGATTTGAACTGCACATCGATGCCGTCCAGCAGACCGGTGGCTCGGTCAGAACTGGTTCGCACCTGCCGCATGTTCCCGCTCGCATCGCGTAAGGTCAGTTCCACCATGCTGTTGACCGCTTCGCGAGTCACCGTGACTCCCAGGGCATTCAGCACTCCCTGGTCGCCGGCAATCCCGAACTCACCGACTTCGCCGACCGACCCGGAAATCATCTGGAAGTAACCACCCATTCCGGCCACCCCGGTAACTGCCGTATTGATCATACTGACCCGGGAATTGGCCAGGCCGAGACCGGTGCTGGTCGTCAGTGCATTCTGCAGCTGCGCGGCCAGGCGGTCGAGCGTCATCTGCCCGTCGATGGTGATGGTGGTTGATTTCGAATTGCCCATGAGCGTCAGCTGCTGCGCGCTCTGCAGGGTGAACACTCCGTTGGCATCATAGAACTGAGCGATGCTCTGCAACTGAGTGCTGCCTTTCGCCAGCATCGATTCCTGCCCGCGCACGGTGAAGATCTGCGAGCGCTGCATCTGCGACACACCGCCGGAAATCAGCGCCATACTGACGGCAGCATCACCGCCGTTCTGACCGTAGCCGACGATCATTCCCTTCACCGCCGAGCTGCTGCTGCTGAAGAGAGCCGTCTGTGAGCCGTCGAGCAGCTTCTTGGTGTTGAACTCGGTGTTGCTCGAGATGCGATTCAGGTCATCTCGCAGCTGGTTCACTTCCTTCTGAATCTCGAGACGGTCGTTGCTGGTGAGGGTATCGTTACTGGCCTGAATCGCCAGTTCCCGCATGCGCTGCAGGATGCTCTGAGACTCGTTGAGAGCCCCTTCCCCCGTCTGAATCATGGAGATGCCATCCTGCGCATTGAGAATGGCGCGAGAGAGACCACGCACCTGTCGGCGCAGTTTTTCACTGATTGCCAGGCCGGCGGCGTCATCCGCGGCGCGATTGATACGAAGTCCGGAACTGAGTTTCTCGACAGATTTGTCGAGTCGGTCGTTTGTCTGAGTGATCTGACCGTGAGTGCGAATGGCGAGAACATTCTGATTGATACGCATGTGATTCCTCCTTGAATCTGTGCCACGAGCATCCTTGCTCTGTCGGGCCTATGCGTGAACTGTAACTGGGACCTCAGTCTTGAGAGTCGCCGCGGAATCGGGATGAAATGGAGTCTTCGTTCACCTCCTTCCAGCTTCTTTGCTGCTTGCGGGGATCTTTTCGGGTAGACTCTCCCCTATCTTCTGTACTTAAGATCGTCGTTCTTGATGAGAAATCCGATACCCAGAATTCCGATCTCTCAGTCGATTTTCTTGACTTTTACGGAGAATGACTCGTTATTTTCATAGCATCAAGCTTCTTTTTGTCCTTTTTTGCCATGTTTTAATCAACTTCAGTCACACTTCTTGGTTCAGGGGGCAGAGCACGGCTTTTCCGGTAGCGTCGCAGCTTTTTTTTCTCAACCAGCCCCCTGCCGAGTTGAACCATGCTGCACGGATCACCCGAGCTCTGCCCCGTTCGGGGGTCGGCAGGCGGTGGGCCGCACCGCTTGCCGACCTCGTTGATCCGGTTACTTCAGAAGCTGCAGCACGCTCTGCGGGATCGTATTGGCCTGCGCCAGCATCGCCATTCCGGACTGACCGATGATCTGGTCGCGAGTGAACTCGATCATTTCCTGGGCCACATCGACATCGCGCAGTCTCGATTCGGCGGTCGACAGGTTCTGGTGGATGTTCCGCAAGTTGTTGATCGCGTATTCCAACCGGTTCTGGAAGGCTCCCAGCTTCGACCGTTCCGACGACACCCTGTCAATCGCCTGATTCAGCTTGGCGAGCGCCATCGAAGATCCGGCAATCGTGGTCAGGTCGAGGTTATCGACTCCCAGCGCCCTGGCGGTCATGTCGGCGAAGGCCACGTTCATGATCTGACCCTGGTCCGCACCTATCTGGAACTGCGGCGTGTTACTGACAACATGAACCCGGAAGTTCTTGTCGCCGCTTCCCATGGCCGTCTGTTCCTCGATGCCGAACTTGATGTTCAGATAGGCCGCATCCGCCATGTCACTTGCACTGAAGGTCACCATGACCTGGCTGTCGATGCCGGCAGCGTTGTCAGGGTTTTCACGCCCGACCCTCAGCGAGGTGAACGCAAACGCCCCACCGATCTGATCGACCCGAACCGCCACGCTCGAAGCTGCCAGCAGCTGATTGGTCGAGGCCTGCCAGGTCTTGAACATCACTCCATCAGCAATCGTAGCGGCACTCACGACATTCATGACCCGGATGCCGGTCACCACCTGCCCGTCGTTGATCAGGAAGCGAAGCGTCGAGCCGCTGCTGATGCCTGTCTGAGCAGAGTTGTTGTATTGCGAGAAACCCCACTCGATCTTATCGACATTCCGCGTTCCCTGCACAAAGCCGCTGTAAGTGCCGTTCAAGAGTCCGATCGTCGTCGCCGCCGTCGCACCGGTAATCTTCAAGGTCCCGTTGGCACTGCTGATATTACTCGGAGCTTCCCAGCCGATTCTGATCTGACCGTCGACCACCATCGCTTTCAACCCGTCCCGCAGAGACTGAGCCGCTGCGGAATAGACCGCCGTTGTGATCTGTGTCAGAACCTGCTGGTTGATGCTGCGGGCGATGCCCTCCATCGTCCAGAAGCCGCTGCCGACCTGAACCTGAACGGTGGCGATACCGCCGGCATTGATGTTGAAGGTCTGAACTCCGCCTCCTGCCGTCAACAACAGGCCTTGTTCCAGCCCCTGCGTGCCCGCGACCTGAGCCGCCTGCGACGTAAACTCCAGATCGATGCCGTCGAGCAACCCGACGATGCGCGAGTTATCCGTTCGCACCTGGCGCATGTTCCCGTTGCCATCGCGCAGGGTCGCCTCAACCATGTTGTTCTTGGCGGCACGCGTTTCGGTGATACCAAGAGCGTTCAACAGCCCCTGATCTCCGGCGAACGCGATCTTGCCGTCTTCGCCAACGGTTCCCGAGACGATCTGCAGATAGCCGCCCAGGCCTGATACCTGCGTCACCGCCGTGTTCACGATGGCCACCTTCGAGTTCACGAGATCAAGTCCCGAAGTCGTGGTCAACGCGTTCTGAATGGCACCGGCCAGTTTGTCGAGCGTCATCTGGCCATCCAGCGTGATCGTGGTGGTTCGACTGTTCCCGATCAGGGTCAGCTGTTGCGGACTCTGCAGCTGGAATACGCCGTTCGCATCATAGAACTGCGCAATACTCTGCAGCTGCGTGGTTCCCAATGCCAGGTTCGATTCCTGACCCTTCACCGTAAAGATCTGACTGCGGTTCATCTGGGCAATACCGCCCGTGATGAGAGCCAGGCTGATGTTGACATCGCCGCCTGCCGCGCCGGCCCCGGTGACAAAACCGCGAACGGAATTCGAACTGGCACTGATGAGCGCCGTCTGCGACCCATCGAGAAGTTTTTTTGTATTGAATTCGGTGTTTCGAGCGATCCGGTTCAGATCGTCTCGAAGCTGAACCACCTCCTTCTGAATCTCAAGCCGATCGTTGCTGGTCAACGTATCGTTACTGGCTTGAATGGCCAATTCCCGCATGCGCTGCAAGATGCTGTGCGATTCATTCAGCGAGCCTTCGGCCGCCTGAATCATGGAGATGCCGTCCTGAGCGTTAAGAACCGCTCGAGACAAGCCTCTCACCTGCCGGCGCAGTTTTTCACTGATCGCCAGACCAGCAGCATCATCAGCTGCGCGATTGATTCGCAACCCCGAACTCAGTTTTTCAATCGACTTGTCGGTGCGGTCATTGGTGGCCGCAATCTGTCCATGGGTCCGAATCGCGAGAACGTTTTGGTTGATACGCATATGATTCCTCCTTGAATCTGTTCCTGAAGCATCCTTGCTTCAGTAGCGCCATTAACTGATAGATGAAGTTGTACGGACAGGATTTTATGTATGAGTAAGTTGAAGAACCGTTATCCCTAGGCTACCTCCAGAAAAGTATCCCCGATCGGAGAGACAGGAATCTCCCCCTATCGGTTATCGTTTAGATCGTCTTTTGCGCAGTTTTTTCGTACAAGACGTTTTCAGACAATCTCAAGGTTCTACACGTCCTTGAAGCCACTTATTCCAATCGCATGAGTATTTTTGCCTTTTTTTCGTGTTTTTTCGACACGCAACACCGGACCTGGAAAACAGAATAGGCACGAAAAGAAAAAGACCGGCCAAGGTCGACCGGTCCTGATTCCCATGTTTTCGTAACCGAGGGGGGATATTAACTGCCCTATCTCAGCAACTGCAGAACTCCTTGCGGCAGCAGGTTCGCCTGCGCCAGCATCGCTGTTCCTGACTGATTCACGATCTGATCGCGCGTGAACTCGATCATCTCGAGAGCGATATCAGCATCGCGAATGCGTGATTCCGCAGACGACAGGTTGCTGTAGGTGTTGCGCAGATTGTTGATGGCGTATTCCAGGCGATTCTGGAAAGCCCCCAACTTCGAGCGCTCCGCCGACACCTTGTCGATCGCAGTATTCACCTTCGCAAGCGACTGTTCAGCTCCCGCAATCGACGACATGTCGAGGCTCTGCACGCCGAGCGCTTCGGCATTCATGCTCGCAAAGCCCACCGCCATCGACTGTCCCGGGTCACCGCCGATCTGGAACTTGGGCGTGTTGTCGACGACATGAACCCGAAAGTTTTTGTCGCCGCTTCCCATCGCCGTTCCATTCGACAGATCGAAGAGCTGATTGAACTCTTTTGAACCCGTGAACGAAACCAAACTTCGTTTTGCAGCCGCGGCATCCGGATTTTCCTGACCTACTCGCAACGCCGTGAATGCGATCGTCGAGCCGACCTGATCAACTCGTATTCCTCGGGCATTGGTCGCGGTCGTTCCTTCGAGAAGCTTGTTCACAGAGGCTTGGAACGTGGTGAATCGAACCATATCAGCCGCGCTTGCCAGATTACTTGTGAGGAAAGCCACGACGGAGATAACCGAGATTGTTCCATCGCCAATGAGGAAAGACGCCGTAATGACCGAGGTACTCGCATTGTACTGCGAGAACCCCCAGACGGATTTTGACTCGTCCTTCTGCCCCTGAACGAAACCGCTGTAGGTTCCATCCACGATTCCGAGAGTGTTTATCGCTTCCGCATTTGTCGCAGTGACCTTGATGGTTGTACTCACGCTTGCCGGTGCAGTCGCCGGCCGATCATACGAGACGCGAATCTGTCCATCGACCACAGCCGCCTTCAGCCCCTCAATGGCAGTCACCACTTGAGCATTGATCGCACGCGCAATGCCTTCCATCGTCCAGTCCCCTGATGCGATCTGCACGGTGACGTTGGAAGTCCCTGCTGCCAGCGTCATCGAGACACCGGTCTTCAGCTCGAGACCTTTCTGAAGTCCCTTGGTTCCGGCAACCTGGGCCGCCTGGGAGGTAAAGGTTAAGTCAATGCCCGCCAGCAAACCGGTTACACGACTGTCAGTGGTCAAAGCTGACTTTGTGTTTCCGTTGGCATCGCGCAGCGTCATCTCGATCTGATTTTCAACTGCGGTGCGTGTCACAGTCATTCCCATGGCATCCATCAGGGCCTGATCACCGGAGAACGAGATCTGACCTGCCTGACCTATGCTTCCCGAGATCGTCTGCAGATAGCCGCCCATGCCGGCCAAACCTGTTGTTGCCGTGTTCACGACTTCGACACGGGTATTCGCCATATTCAGACCACTGCTGCCGACGATCGCGTTCTGGACAGCCGCCGCCAACTGGTCGAGGCTCATCTGCCCATCGACGGTAATCGACGTGCTTTTTCCACTTCCATTGATCGTCAGTGTCTGCGGACTCTGCAGGACAAACACTCCGTTGGCATCGTAAAACTGCGCTATGCTCTGTAACGAAGTGCTGCCCTGAGCAATCTGACCCGAACCATCGTTCTTCAGGAACGTCTGCGATCGCTGCATTTCGGAGATCCCGCCCTGCAGCAACGTCAGACTGACTTCATAGTCGCCGGCAACCGCGCCGGATGAGCCGACGACAATACCTTTTACCGATTCGGAACTGCCCGATACCAGTGCTGTCTGACTGCCGTCAAGCAGCTTTTTGGTGTTGAACTCCGTGTTCCGCGCAATGCGGTTCAGGTCATCACGAAGCTGGTTCACCTCTTTCTGGATCTCGAGTCGGTCTCCGCTGGTAAGCGTATCACTGCTGGCCTGAATCGCCAGTTCCCGCATGCGCTGCAGAATACTGTGCGACTCGCTCAGCGCGCCTTCAGCCGTCTGAATCATTGAAATGCCGTCCTGCGCGTTCATGATCGCACGCGACAACCCGCGCACCTGGCGGCGAATCTTCTCGCTGATCGCCAGACCCGCGGCATCATCGGCCGCGCGGTTGATGCGCAGACCGGAACTCAGTTTTTCAACGACTTTCTCTAACCGTCCAGACGTATTCGATAGCATGCCCTGGGTCTGGACGGCCAGGACATTTTGATTGATTCGTAGCGACATACGATTTCCTCCATGAACTTACCCCCGTGCTTCCCTGCAACGGAGGCGGAATTTCGCCCTCCTGCTTCCCGACATCACCCCCCTGGTCTGCGAATATCGGTCGAGAACCCGGTGGAGGAAGGACTCCTCCACCGGTTGAGAACACCCCAAACTGTTTACTTCAACAGTTCAAGAACCCCGCTGGGAAGCAGGTTGGCCTGCGCCAGCATCGCGGTGCCGGACTGATTCACGATCTGATCGCGCGTGAACTCGATCATTTCAAGGGCGATATCCGCATCGCGAATGCGAGACTCAGCAGCCGACAGGTTGCTGTACGTGTTGCGCAGGTTGTTGATGGCGTATTCCAGACGGTTCTGGAAGGCCCCCAACTTCGAGCGCTCCGCCGACACCCGGTCGATGGCCGCATTCACTTTGCCCAGCGACCGTTCCGCCCCCGATATCGACGACATGTCGAGACTCTGCACGCCGAGCGCTTCGGCATTCATGCTCGCAAAGCCCACCGCCATCGACTGTCCCGGGTCACCGCCGATCTGGAACTTGGGGGTATTGTCGACAACGTGAACCCGGAAGTTCTTGTCACCGCTCCCTAACACAGTACCATCCGATAGATCGAACAGCTGGTTGAAGAGCTGGGCACCAGTGAACGAAACCATGCTCTTGATCGCCGCCGCGTTGTCCGGATTCTCCTGACCAACTCGTAACGCGGTGAATGCAATCGTCGATCCGACCTGATCAACTCGAATGGCAACCGTCGCGCTGACCAGGCGTGTATTGATTCGAGACTGAAAGGTGGTAAACCGCTGCATGTCTGCAGCTGTCTCGGCGGTCACCGTTGCATAGCCGGTAACGGTCAGTGTTCCCTGGCCATCAGCAAGCGTGATCGATGTCGTGACTGCTGCGGTTGCATAGACCGAGAAACCCCAGATGGACTTCGCTTCATCTTTCTGGCCTTGAACAAAGCCGCTGTAGGTTCCATCCACGATTCCGAGAGTGTTTATCGCTTCCGCATTTGTCGCAGTGACCTTGATGGTTGTACTCACGCTTGCCGGTGCAGTCGCCGGCCGATCATACGAGACGCGAATCTGACCATCGACCACAGCCGCCTTCAGCCCCTCAATGGCAGTCACCACTTGTGCGTTGATCGCACGCGCAATGCCTTCCATCGTCCAGTCGCCGGAGGAGATCTGCACGGTGACAACGGACGTCCCGGCAGCGAGGGTCATCACCACCGAGTTTTTCAACTCCAGGCCCTTCTGCAACCCCTTGGTTCCAGAGACCTGAGCAGCCTGAGAGGTGAAAGCGAGGTCAATGCCCGATAACAGCCCGGTCACCCGACTGTCTGTCGTCAGAGCCGTTTTCGTATTGCCGTTCGAGTCACGCAGCGTCATCTCGACCTGATTTTCAACTGCAGTGCGTGTCACGGTCATTCCCATGGCATCCATCAGGGCCTGATCACCGGAGAACGAGATCTGACCTGCCTGACCTATGCTTCCCGAGATCGTCTGCAGATAGCCGCCCATGCCGGCCAACCCCGTTGTCGCCGTGTTTACGACTTCGACTCGGGTATTCGCCATATTCAGACCACTGCTGCCGACGATCGCGTTCTGTACAGCCGCCGCCAACTGGTCGAGGCTCATCTGCCCATCGACGGTAATCGATGTGCTCTTGCCACTTCCATTGATCGTCAGCGTCTGCGGACTCTGCAGGACAAAAACTCCGTTGGCGTCATAGAACTGAGCAATGCTCTGTAACGAAGTGCTGCCCTGCGCGATCTGACCCGAGCCATCGTTCTTCAGAAAGGTCTGCGAACGCTGCATTTCAGAGATGCCTCCCTGAAGCAACGTCAGACTGACTTCGTAGTCACCGCCGACATACCCGGCAGAACCGACGACGACCCCCTTCACCGAATCGGAACTGCCCGAGACCAGTGCCGTCTGACTGCCGTCGAGCAGCTTTTTGGTGTTGAACTCCGTGTTCCGCGCAATGCGGTTCAGATCGTCACGTAGCTGGTTCACCTCTTTCTGGATCTCGAGCCGGTCTCCGCTGGTGAGCGTGTCACTGCTGGCCTGAATCGCCAGTTCCCGCATGCGCTGCAGAATACTGTGCGACTCGCTCAGCGCGCCTTCAGCCGTCTGAATCATTGAAATGCCGTCCTGCGCGTTCATGATCGCACGCGACAACCCGCGCACCTGGCGGCGAATCTTCTCGCTGATCGCCAGACCCGCGGCATCATCGGCCGCGCGGTTGATGCGCAGACCGGAACTCAGTTTTTCGACGACTTTCTCTAACCGTCCAGACGTGTTCGATAGCATGCCCTGGGTCTGGACAGCCAGGACATTTTGATTGATTCGTAGCGACATACGATTTCCTCCATGAATTTACCCCCGTGCTTCCCTGCAACGGAGGCGTGATAGCGCCCTGTTGCTCCCGGCAACCTCCTTTCATTCCTCGACCGCCTGAGCGGTCGGCCCGTTCGACCTGCGGCGAACCATGCCCCCTTCCCTTGAGGGCGCGCCAAGATCACCAATCAATTTCGGATGCTTTTCGGACGGCATCCGAACCTCAACCTCTTGCTATGTCCTAGCTCAGTAGTTGCAAAACTCCTTGCGGCAGCAGGTTTGCTTGTGCAAGCATTGCCGTGCCTGACTGGTTGACGATCTGATTTCGTGTGAACTCGATCATCTCCTGGGCGATGTCGGCATCGCGAATGCGACTTTCGGCCGCGGACAGATTCGTGAAGGTATTGCGAATATTGTTGATCGCGTATTCCAGGCGATTCTGGTAGGCACCCAGCTTTGAGCGTTCCGCCGAAACCCGGTCGATCGCCGAGTTGATCTTCGCAATCGACTTGGCAGCTGCCGAAACCGTGGTCAGATCAAGCGCTTCAACGCCAAGAGCATCCGCATTCATGTTCGCGAAGTTGACCTGCATCTTCTGCCCTGGATCGCCGCCGATCTGGAAGTTCGGCGAGTTGTTGACGATATGCACGCGGAAGTTCTTGTCGCCGTTCCCCATTGCCGTTCCATCCTGAATGTCGAACAGGCTGTTGACCGCAGCATCCGCCGACAACGACACCATGCTGCGAATCGCCGCAGCACCATCAGGGTTCTCCTGCCCTACGCGGAGAGCCGTAAAGGCAATGGTCGAACCTACCTGGTCGATACGAATCGCAACGGTAGCATTGATCGCCAGATTGTTGACCGAAGCCTGGAACGTGGTAAACCGCTGCATGTCATTCGTCGTCTTGCTGGTGACCGTGAAGTAGGCCGTCACCACCACGCTGTTCTGACCGTCGTTCAAGGTAAAGCGCGCCGTCTGCGAGGAAGTCGCATAGATCGAAAAGCCCCATACCGAACGCGCTTCATCTTTTTGTCCTTGTACAAATCCGCTATACGTTCCATCTACGATGCCGAGCGTGCGAACCGCCTCATTGTTTGCACCCGTGACCTGAATCGTCGTGCCGACACTGGCAGGAGCCGTGGCCGGCCGTTCATACGACACACGTATCTGTCCATCAACCACCGCGGCACTCAAGCCCTGAATAGCCGTTACTACCTGAGCGTTGATCGCCCTGGCGATTCCCTCCATTGTCCAGTCACCCGAAGAGATCGTCACCGTAACAACCGAGGTTCCCGCAGCCAGCGTCATCGAAACCGAGTTCGTCAGTTCGAGACCTTTCTGCAACCCTTTGGTACCGGCGATCTGAGCCGCCTGCGACGTAAACGCCAGATCGATACCGTTCAGGAGTCCGGTCACTCGACTGTCGGTTGTTAAGGCGGTCTTGGTGTTCCCCAGACTGTCCTTGAGCGTGACATTCACCTGATTTTCCAGGGCCGTCCGATTGACCGAGAGGCCCAGGGCATCCATCAGCGGCTGGTCGCCCGAAAAGGCAATCTTGCCGACTTCTCCAATGAAACCTGACGTGATCTGAATGTATCCACCCAAGCCGGCTAGCCCCGTCTGAGCCGTGTTCACCACACCGACCTTGGTGTTCACCAAGTTGAGACCTGATGAGCCGACGATGGCGTTCTGAATCGACGCCGCCAGCTTGTCGAGCGTCATCTGGCCGTCAACGGTGATCTGTGTCGATTTTCCGTTGCCGTTGATCGTCAGGGTCTGCGGACTCGCAAGCGTGAACACGCCATTGGCATCGTACAACTGCGCGATGCTCTGTAACTCGGTGTTGCCCTTGGCGATCAGACCGCTGCCGTCATTCAGCAAAAAGGTCTGCGAACGTTGCATCTCAGAGACCCCACCTCGCGACAGGGTGATACTGACTTCGTAGTCACCGGCAGCGGTTGAGGCATCTCCGACAACGATGCCGCGGATGGCGTCAGTACTACCACTCGTAAGTGCAGTCTGCGATCCATCCAGCAGTTTCTTGGTATTGAATTCGGTATTGCGCGAGATGCGGTTGATATCATCGCGCAGCTGGTTCACTTCTTTCTGAATCTCGAGGCGATCGTTCGAAGTCAGCGTATCGTTACTGGCCTGAATCGCCAGTTCGCGCATGCGCTGCAGAATGCTCTGCGTCTCGTTCAGAGCGCCTTCTGCCGTCTGGATCATCGAAATGCCGTCCTGGGCATTCAGCACGGCTCGCTGCAACCCGCGCACCTGACGGCGCAGTTTTTCGCTGATCGCCAGACCGGCGGCGTCATCGGCCGCGCGATTGATGCGCAGGCCCGAACTCAGTTTCTCGACCGATTTTTCAAGGCGATCGGCCGTCTGGGCCAACTGACCCTGCGTGCGTATCGAAAGAACGTTTTGATTGATGCGTAGCGACATATGAATTCCTCCTTGAACTCATGTCCGGCCTCCATGCCGGTGGTAGCGATGATGAAGTTGTACAAACCATGCCTCAGCTCATATAAGTGACAGCACCTCCAGATTCAGATTCCTTGTCAAACGAGGGTTCCCGGCCCACTGACAAGTAACGGACAATTCAAATTCAGGACAAGTCGTTCAAAATCACCCGATCCGTGATTCAAGAACACTTGGATGCGATGCCTCACCGTTCCGGACAATCGAAGCTGTTTTCGTCAGTATGGCTACTTCAGCAACTGCAATACCCCCTGAGGCAGCAGGTTCGCCTGTGCAAGCATGGCCGTTCCAGACTGATTCACGATCTGGTTGCGCGTAAACTCGATCATCTCTGATGAGATATCAGCGTCGCGAATCCGTGATTCGGCCGAACTCAGGTTGGTATGCGTGTTCCGCAGATTACTGATGGCGTATTCCAGACGGTTCTGGAACGCACCGAGCTTGGAGCGCTCTGCCGACACCCGGTCGATAGCGGCATTAATTTTTCCAATCGATCGAGCCGCCTCAGACACCGACGTCATATCCAGATTCTGCACTCCCAACCCTTCCGCAGACATGTTCTGGAAGTTGACCTGCATGGATTGCCCCGGATCGCCGCCGATCTGAAACTGCGGTGAGTTGTCGACGACATGAACTCGGAAGTTCGTATCCCCACTTCCACGAGATGTTCCATCTGCCAGGCCGAACTTCTGCGACAACAGAGTCCCACCGGCACTCGCATACACGGATACCATACTTTTGACAATCCCCGTGTTTGTATGTTGGCTCCCAACACGCAAGGCTGTGAAAGCCAGGGCTGCACCAATCTGATCGACACGAACATCGACACCTGCCGATGCCAACACTTGATTGACACTGGCCTGGAACGTCGCAAAGCGCCGAAGATCGGCATTGACAGAAGCTGATGACAACGTTCCGTTGATGATGACAACACTCGTCGCCGAGACACCGTCACTGACTGAGTAGGACAACACGGATCCCGCCGAGATACCGTAGGTCACGGTACTGACAAACCTTGAGAAACCCCAGACATTCTTTGATTCGTCTTTCTGTCCCTGCACAAATCCGCTGTAGGTGCCTGCGACAATGCCAAGCGTCGTGGTCAGAGCCGCTGATGTGATCTGAATCGTTGACGCGATACTGGCAAAGGGAGGATCGTAACTCAACCGGATCTGTCCATCGACCACCTGCGCCTTGAAGCCATCGAGGCCCACCGTCTGGTTATTGATGGAGCGGGCAATCCCTTCAAGCGACCAGTCACCAGCATTGATCGTGAATGTCACGGACGTGTTATTGACCACCGCCCGATACGATTCATTCGCATCGATGGTCAATCCCAGCTCGAGACCCTTGGTACCGGCTCTTTGTGCTGCCTGAGAATCGAATGCCAAATCGATGCCGTTTAAAAGCCCTGACGCTCGGGTGCTTTCGGTAAGAACCGTACGAACATTACCACTGGAATCTCGAGAGGATATCTCGACCTGATTGTTGACCGCTGCTCGGGTCTGCGACATTCCCATCGCGTCGATCAGTGCCTGATCGGCGGAAAACGAGATTTTCCCGGTTTCTCCGATAATACCGCTGGTCAGTTCGATGTAGCCTCCCATTCCTGCCACACCGGTCTGCGCCGTGTTCACCATGGCGGTCTGACTGTTCGCTATCGCGAGACCGTTGGCTCCCACGACAGCATTCTGAATGGCCGCTGCGAGCTTATCGAGCGTCATCTGCCCATCCACCGTCACGGTTGTCGTGTTCCCATTTCCGTTGATGGTAAGGGTTTGTGGACTCTGAAGGATGAACACTCCGTTGGCATCATACATCTGAGCCACACTCTGCAACTGCGTGTTCCCTCGGGCAAGTTCTCCCCCACCACCCCTCACAAGGAAGGTCTGCGATCTCTGCATCTGCGAGACCCCACCTTTTACCAAGGCAATACTGACCTCGAAGTCACCCATGTTCAGACCAGTACCAGCCACCAGCCCACGAGCCGAGGCTGAACTCGCGCTGATCAGGGCAGTCTGCGAACCATCAAGCAACTTCTTGGTGTTGAACTCGGTATTACGCGAGATCCGGTTCAGATCATCGCGCAGCTGGTTGACCTCTTTCTGAATTTCGAGGCGATCATTCGAAGTCAACGTATCGTTACTGGCTTGAATAGCCAATTCACGCATACGCTGGAGAATGCTGTGTGATTCGCCGAGAGCTCCTTCGGCGGTCTGGATCATGGAGATGCCGTCCTGGGCGTTTAAAATGGCCCTGCTTAAACCTCGAATCTGACGGCGGAGTTTTTCACTGATGGCCAACCCGGCGGCATCGTCGGAGGCCCTGTTGATACGGAGTCCGCTGCTCAACTTTTCAACGGACTTTTCGAGTCTGGTCGCGGTCTGGGCTAGCTGGCCCTGCGTACGTGTAGCGAGAACGTTTTGATTGATGCGTAGCGACATGTCGATTCCTCCCTGAATCGAATGAAAATTGGAGCTTCCCTGCTCCATTTGTGACGCTTGCTTTGGTGGGCGGTCGGTAAAGTACTTTTAGGCGGCAGAACCTCCGGTCTTAAAAACTGAAGAACCGTTGGTGCCGACTAAGCAGAGTCCCCCGATTCTTCCACTATATGTATCGGCAAAAAGTGGCAAGAATCGGGGGACACATTTAGCCGGTTGTACGCCATCATGAAAAGATGGCATTGTACCGGAGGACTTTTTGATGACAGTTTAACTGACTTTTGCGTTTTTTCGTTCGTTTACGATGCTATGTAAAGTACCTTAGACAGAATTTTCGCTTTATCGTCACTTAGATGATACATCGGCGAAAAAAGTTGCAGACTTTAGCACTTTTTTTCAACTTTTTTCAGCCCACCTCAAACCCGCTACCGGAGCAGATCCAGAACCCTCTGCGCCGAGGTGTTCGCCTGGGCGAGCATCGCATTACTCGACTGCTGCAGGATCTGGAAACGGGTCAGCTCGACCACTTCACGGGCCACATCAACGTCGCGGATGCGCGATTCCGAGGCGCTCATGTTCTCGAGACCGACGCGCAAGCTGTTGGTGGTATAGGTCAGGCGATTTTCGATCGCGCCCAGCTTGGCCCGTTCTGAAGAGATGTATTGCAGGGCTTTGTCGATGAGACCGATGGCTTCTTGAGAGGAGGGAACTGTTGTCAGATCGAGGTCGCGAATACCAAGAGCGACGATATCCGTGCGAACGATATTCGCCTTGGCGCTATGCCCTTCATTCGGACCGATCTGAAGTTGAATGAATGCATCTTTCAGGTGCATGGTGTAGGAATACTGGCCCACACCATTCTGGTAGGTCTTGGGAGTCACCCCGAATACAGATTGGAGAGTATTCACTGAATCCGGGCTGGCGAGTTCCGCGAAGGTCACCCTCCCTGTTGCGCCAGGAACAGTGGAATAGATCTTCATAGACATATTTGCCGTCACGATCTCTGCGGCAATCTTCACGCCTGCACTGCTTGCTTCCTGGTTGATGATATTGGCAATGCTCTGAATGGTGCGGAAGCTCTGCCCCAGAGCGGCAATACCTTCGGTGATGGTGATGACCATGCCGCGACCATCGAGATCGGCAATGTAGAACGACATATGGTCGAGCCCAGCCGATGCCGTGCTGTCTGCGATGTTGTAACCCCACTTGGCGGCGGCCTGATCGTAGGCGAAATCCTGGCGAGCTTCGACGCCATCGTAGCCGGAATTGGTGGTCAGGGTTCCGATGTAGAGCTGCGACAGAGTGTTTGCGTTATCAACAATCGTGAAGTTCGATTCGACACCCGACTCGAGAGATCTCAGTTCCAGGGTACCGTTGTTATTGAAGGCGCGAATCTGCAGGTTGTTCGCGACAATCTGATTATTGATCGCATCGACCAGCGAAGCCATGCCACCGGCGGCGTAGGAGGAAGGCAGGTTGATCGTAGTCGCGGTCGTGGCACTGTGAAAGTCGGTGACAGTAAACGTGACCGGGTTCGCAGTAAAGTCAAAGTTGCTGATGACGTTCGTACTTTTGGTCGAGCCGGCGTAGCCCGAATTGCCTGTGTACCGACCATTAGCGATTCCCAGCGGATTGGGCAGAAGCGCCAGATTGGAAATCGAGACAAACGCCGCAGAACCCGTGTTCAGCGTATAGAACTGCAGGGCGTAATGATCGTTGAGCGTCACCCGCACCTGACTATTGTTCGCCACAAGATCGGTGTTGATGATCGAGACGATCTGGTCCATCGCCCACACGCCCGGGTCAATGGTAATCGGTACACTGGCCGTGGAGCTGACGCTGTCGTCAACATCGAAGGTAAAACCTGTCGGAATCGAGATGCCGAGAGTGGCCGACAGAGTCTGCGCATAGGCCTGCGTCGGCGGCTGAAAGACGAGGTCGACACCGGCGATCAGACCGGCGGCACGATGACCGGCAATCTGCGTGGTCAGAGTCTTGCGCAAACCGGCCTCAACGCCGAGATTCGTGCTGGCAATCGAATACACCGGGTCTTCAGGTTTGATTACCTGCTGGAACCCTAGCGCGGTGACCAGATCCTGTTCGCCGGTAAAGTTGATGCGACCGACGTTGCCCATTTTTCCCGATGTGACGGTGAACTGTCCATTCGTTTCACCATACGTATTCATCACGACCTTCGAGCCCTCGAAGTGCAGACCCTTGCCCAGCTGATCGGTCGTCATGGCCGCCTGCATGCGTTCAGCAAGCTGATTCAGAGTCAGGTCTTTGCTGACCACCAGCGAACCTTGCTGGTTATCACCTTGTACATACAGCGTCTGCGGAATATTCAGGATGAAGTTGCCATTGCGATCGTAGAAGTTGGAAATCGACTGCAAGGTCGTTGAGCCGGTGGCAATCACCCCGTCGGTGCGGGTGAAGATATTTGAGCGCTGCACTTCGGCCGTGCCGCGCAGAACCTTGACGCCCTGGCCGGGAATGTTGACCGACTGCGGATACACGACAATGGAAAAATCGGAAAAGGTCAGAACCTCGCCGACCACGACGCCGTCGAGGTTTTTCGGATCGCTGGTGGAAACATTGGCCGTGCCTGACCCGTCGAGCAGCTTGCGAGTGTTGAACTCGGTACCATTGGAAATGCGGTTGATATCTTCCTTCAACTGCATGATTTCCTTCTGGATCTCGAGGCGGTCGGTCGTGGTCAGCGTGTCGTTGCTGGATTGGAGAGCAAGTTCGCGCATGCGTTGCAGCATGCTGTGAATCTCATTCAGGGCACCCTCAGCCGTCTGAATCAGGCTGATGCCGTCCTGAGTGTTCATCAGGGCCCGGTTGATGCCACGCACCTGGGTGCGCAGCTTTTCAGAAATGGTCAACCCCGCGGCATCGTCAGCAGCTCGATTGATTCGCAGGCCCGAAGAAATCTTCTCGATGCTGCCGCTCAAACGATCATCGTTAATCGCTAGGTTTTTATGAGCGTTCAGGGCGGTGACATTTGTATTAACACGCAGGGCCATATGCTTGCCTCCATACAATTTCGGGGCTCTTGTAGATCTTTTATTTACTTTTCGCCCCGTCCTACTGAATCCATCGACCTTCCACTACCTATTCCGTTAGGGTGGAATGCCGAGGTTAAAGACTAATAGGTCAATATTTCTCGCTTTTTCATTCGCATTCTCGTATTTTTGCGTTACTTTGTTTTTTTCACCAGATCTTTCAAGAAGTCTTGTGGGAGTTGTTTCAAAGCTTCTGGTGATGAGGCTTTTGCGGCCTCCCGGTTTTCCCGCTGTATCTCTTCGTACACTTCCCAGCGGTGTACCTTCACCGATCTCGGCGCTTTGATACCGATCTTCACCTGGTCTTTGCCAATGTCGACCAGGATGATCTCGACGTCATCGCCGATAATGATTTTTTCGTTAATCTTGCGTGTGAGTACTAGCATCGGCTATCCCTTTTTCTCCTGGGATGCGGCTTCTGCGAGTTTGTCCGCACGCTTTTTCATTTCATCGATAATGCGAGCCTTCAGGACATGTTCGGGCTTGTTCGAGATCACCTGACGTCCCTTGCGGTTCTTGACATTGATCACCAGCGGCCCTTGCAGGTTTGCCGTCATGTCTGACGGATTCGCGGGAATCGTCACAATGGTGTACAGCACCGCGTCTTCCGCCTGCGTCAGGTTGATGAACGCCGCGTCGGCATCAGAGATCTCGAGATCATACTCGAACATGAAGTTGAGAGGCTCGATGATGACAAAAGCCAGTTCCCCGTCCGTGGTCGACTGCAACCAGCGGAACGGTGAACCTTCCTGAGGATTCAGGATGACAAAACGATGATGGTCTTCGAAACCCAGTAGTCCGTCGGCAAATTCGACGATCTCTTCAGGAGCGATTTCGATTTCACCAAATCGGGAGGTCTGGATTTTCATACCCTTCGTGTCCTTGAAACCTGTGAGCCTTATCGCAGGAAATCAAGCAGCGTCGCCTGCATTACGCGGGACCCGGCTGATAGTGCAGCCTGAAACGATGTTTCGAGCTGCGTCATGCGAGTAATGGCTTCTGTCATGTCTACATCTTCGACATCACTGAGCATTTTCTTTAGGTTCAAATTGAAGTTCTCGAGTTTTTCTTTGGCACCAGTCGCCCGATTCGTCTTGGCCCCGACCTCGGTGTGATACTTCAGAACGCGAGTAATATCGCTCTGAATGTCCTTGATACTCACTTCTGAAATGGCCTTACTGTCGTTGCGCAGCAGGTTGTCACGCAGATCGATCAGAGTTTCGAAGATGCCGCGCGAGCCACCCAATCCCAGGCTCGAGGCCGTCTGATCCTTGGCTTCGGTGCCGATATCGCGCACTTTGATATAGGCCTGTCCCTTCGTATTCGAGATATTCAGACGCTTGCCATCGTCGGAAATCCAGGCGGCCATGTTCGCATTCATGTCGCTCAACGACAGTTTGTCGATCAATTCCTTGACGGTACGGGCACCGCTTAGATCGATCTCACCAGAGAATTCGCCGCTCTGCACGTAGACCTTACCGAGCGGAATGCCGCCCTCATTCACGCGCAGATCGCTGATTCTCGTATCATCCGTGACGGCCGGATCAATGTCCCGACCAACCCACCGTTTGTCCACGGTGCCGCCCGGAGGAGTGCTGATGCCGAGATCGAAAGCGGCTGTTGAATCAACGTCTATGATCTCGAGCTTGCCGGTCGCCCCGTGGTTTTTGTCGATGATCTCGATCCCGTTGCGATTGGCATTGATCCGAGCTTCAATGTAAATCCCGTTCGCCGGATCATTAATCTTGTCGAGCACATCCTGAACTGTCTTCGCGCCTCGCAGATCGATGCTGATGAAATGTCCAGCCTTGTCTGTGATGCGAATTCGTCCAAGTTGCGCGCCCTGGTTAAATGTCCTACCTGAGTTCAAGCTATCAATGCTCGTTGAGCCACTTACCGCAGGATTTAAATCGATAGAGCCGACCAGCGTCGGCAGGTTTTTCACCGAGATCGGTCGACCGGTCAACGTATCCTGCTGATAACTGATCGAGCCGGTCAAGAAGCCGAGATCACGAGCCGTGTTCGTTTTCTCTTCGCCCGCAATTCCTTCCGAGCCGGGTTCTCCGGACACGTCGGTGATGATGAATCGCTGCGCCGGAACGTCCCAGGTCGCAGTGAACTTCTGTGTCGCGTCAATCGCACTGAGGACATCCTGAATCGTATCGGCTCTGGTCAGATCGACTTCAATCGGGTTTCCATCCGCCCCACGCAGAACCAGCGTTCCTTTCTCGGGCGTCGGGACAATGGATGACAACGCGGAGGCAGCAGTCAGGCCGCCGGGCTGCAATGAGTCTCCGAGAAGGTTGTTCCCCTGAGAGGATTTTAAAAGTCCCAGTCGTTTGGCGACGGTTGCCGGTTCGCGAACCGATACCGTCGCCGCGCCGTTCACTTCTTCGATACGGAACGACCCGGCACCGACGGTATTGTCGTCAATACGCAACGTACCAGTCGTCGAATCGAAACTTGCCGTCTGATTGCCGCCCGTCTGCGCATTAATCGCATCGATAACGCCTTGCACCGTGGTTGCCGAGGTCAGATCGACGGTCGACGCGACACCGTCGCGCCCCGTGATGCGAAGATAGCCGCGTTCGATGCCGAGACCGCCGTTCAGGTATGAGAGCGGGGTTGCTTCTGACTGCAGAGCGGGGTCGAAAGTCGCGAGGAGCGTCCCAGCTGCCCCGACATCCTTGAGCAGACCGAGATCGGCAGCCGTGTGAGCCGGCAGATCCTTGATGTACAATTGATTCTGTTTCGACTCAACGGAAAAATCGCCGGTTCCGCCGGTCATATCGGAAAGTTCGAGGCGACGATGCACCATGTCGAATTTGGCCTGCACCGTCAAACCACCGTTGTAGTTATTGATCAGATCAAGAATATCCTGCACGGTTGCAGCACCCGAGAGATCGAGACGATGGTTCTTGCCATCACGCGTGTTGATACTGAGATACCCACCTGGAACGCCAAGCCCGTTTCTGAGGCTGCTCAAGGCGGTGCCGGTCGAGAGCATGGCCGCATCGGACTGCCCGATCAGCAGACTGCTCGGCCCGGCGTTGCGCAACAGGCCCAGTGCTTCGGCCGCCTGACTCGGGACTTCTTCAAGACCGGCTTCGAAGCCTCGGGTCAGCTTGATGATCTGAATGACGTCATCGATGGTCCGCGCCGATTTGAGATCGATAGCCGTTTCAACCCCGTTCGAATCTGTTGCCAGAATAATTCCAGCCTGGACGCCTTTACCGTTATTCAACGCCTGCAGACTGAGTGATTTCGTGATCGGCGGCATCGACTGAATGAACGAGGGTTGAGGGGAGACGCTCTTCCCACCGTAAAAAACTTCGAGACCGGTAAGACTGCGTTCAAGCGTGATTCCCTTCTCGATCTCGGAAACGAGTTTCAGATTGTTGCCTAGATACCCGACATCGAGCAAGTTATTGAGATTCAGATCATTTCTGGCTTTTCCGGTCGAGTAGGTGACGATATCCTTCATCGTGTTCGGCTGCTGCCCAGTGACCGAGGCGAATGGTTTCGTGTTCACCCGCGCCCCGGCGAACAGGAACTCGCCGCCGATGTCGGTGTTCCCAATGCCGACCAGATGTTCGAGCAGCTGGTTGACCTCTTTGGCGATGGCATCGCGGTCTTCCTGCACCAGAGTGTCGTTCGCTCCCTGCACCGCCAGTTCGCGAGCCCGCTGCAGAACCGATTCGATCGACGTCAGGGCCGTATCGGTCTGGTTGAGCCAGTCGACAGAACGAGAGGCATTCGACATGTACTGCGTGTGTTCGACAACTTCCGTTTTGAAGTGCATGGAAAGAGCATTGCCCACCACATTCTGAGAAGGGGTGAGATAGGCTTTTCCCGAGCTGATCTGCAGCTGCGACTTCGAAAGATCGTTGTAGTTTCGATTGATCGAACTCATGAACGATCGATATATCCACTGTGTACTGATACGCATATTCTGCCTCCTGTATCACGGGCTGTCTCTGTTTGTTTGCCCGTGCGTCCTGGTTACCGTTTACCGCAACATGCCGTTGATGATCTTGTCGAGCATCTCATCTACCGTCGTGATGACTTTGGCAGCCGCGTTGTAGGCATGCTGAAACTTGACCAGATTGGCCAGCTCTTCATCGAGAGACACGCCTGAATACGACTGCCGCTGTGAATCAAGCATGGTCATGACATCCTGGCCGGACTGCATCGATCGTTCCGCGCGCTGGCTGTAAGCCGCCACGTTCGTCACCGCTTCATTGAGGAAATCATTGAAGTTGGCTTTGCCATCGAAAAACAGGAACGTCTGTTTGATGCGGGCAATGGCAATCGCATTGCGACCGTCGCCGTCACCATTGAAGGAAGGCAGCCGGTCCGTCGCGTTGAGATACGTTCCCTGAGAAGCTGCAATGGCGTTCAGATTGTTCTTGATCTCTTTTGAGATGGCGAAATTCTTCATCGCATCCTTGTACGGAAGAGTCGGATCATCCGTCGTCAACGGCTCGAAGAAGTTCCGTCCGGTTTCGCCATCGAGACCGAAACCCTGCCGATGAACATCATTCACTTCCTTCACGAGTGTAAAGACAAATTTGTCCAGTTTGTCTCGCAGCGTTTGCAGCTGTCCATCGCGCACATCGAGAATTCCCTTGATCTTTCCGCTCGTCACGATCGGGCGCATGTCCAGGTTGGCCACACCCTGTTTTTTGATGATCAGCGTGATCCCCGGCAGCACATCTCGAACTTCGTTCTCCTGCGTCCGAAATGCCTTGCCATCTATCGTGAACACGGCATCACGGGCTTCGCGCTGAACGTTCATATTCAAAACGGTGGCCAGGTTGCTGGTACCGTCAACGACTTTGATGGCATTCTGCGTGCCGGTGATGGTGGAATCGAGAATGAGCTGACCTGACTCGTTGATCGAGGCATGAATGTTCAGATTCGCCGAGTCGATCATCGCCGCCAGATCATTCATGGTCGTCTTGTCGGCATCGAGGTAGAAGGTGCGCCCGTTGACCGTGAACGTGCCGCTCGTGACACCGAAGTTCGACAGAGGGCCGGTAAGCGGGTGGAAAGTCAGAAACGAATACTGCGACTCCGCCTGCGCGGTCTGTGAAACGGCAACGGTAAAATTTCGTTGTTCACCGGTGTGCGTCACCACTCCTTCACAGACATCCGGAGTGTCGGAAAACTGCGGGTAGTCGGGACAATCACTGATGGTTCCAGGCTCGGCCTTGGTTTTTTTGACAATGTACAAGTCGTGATTCTGGATGGTATCGACCAACACGTGCCGCCCGACTCGTACGGTCAACATACCTCTCGAGTCAAACTGACTCTCGACATTGACCAGTTTGGCCAGTTCTTCGAGCAGCAGCTGGCGCTTGTCGCGCAGGTCGTTCGCCAGACTGAACGGGGTTTCCGCCTTGCCGATCTGTCGATTCAGTTCGGCAATCTGCAAGCCGAGATTGTTGACCTGTTTCACCGCGTCTTCGAGCTGATTCTCGACGCTTCCCTGATAGGAATGATCCGGGGTTCCCTGCAGGCGGCGCAGTTGCTCATCTACGGTCTTGAGATGCTGCACCAGATTTTCCGTCTTCTCGACCAGGTTGCTGCGCAGCTCTTCACGGTTCGGGTTTTCAGCCAGATCCTGCCAGGCGGCCCAGAATTTGTCGAGATCGTCGCGAATGGTCGTATCATTCGGTTCGTTGAGAATGCTTTCAATCTGTTTCATCAGATCATTCGCCGCATTCCATTGTTCAATCGACTGCTGCTGGTGAACGATCTTTTCATCGAGGAACGCATTACGAATGCTTTCGATCTTCTCGATAACGACTCCGGTGCCCAGCTGCTGACCCTGTACGGGAGAATAGAGATTCGGCATGGTCCACGGGTCGCTGGCGGTGACCACCGCGCGTTGACGGGCATAGCCCTCCGTGTTGGCGTTGGCAATGTTGTGCGAGGTCACGTCCATTGCGGAGCGCTGCGCCAGAATGGCACGTTTGCCGATTTCGAATCCGAAAAATGTCGCCCGCATATTCGCCTCCTGTATCTCGGCGAAAGCGCGAGCGAACGGATTTGCCCTGCCTTCTGCCGAACGGCCGTTTCTCTTTTTCTTCCCTGAAAAACGCAGACGGGGGCAAATCCTTTTATCCCCTATTATCTACATCGGCCGTCAGGAAGGTTTACCGAAGACCCCAAATTTCGGGTGATCATCAACGTCGTCGCTCAGATATGCTAAACTCTTCGCACAGACTCGCCCGAGAGGTCATTTGTTGCCTGCGATAACGTCAGAAACACTTACGGAACCTGCTTCGACCGGCAGCCGACGGCGCGCCGCACTCATGCACCTGCTGATGTTCGTTCTTCCCCTGGTTCTCAGCCTGTTGCCTGCCGTTATTCTGCATCGAGAACACCAGGATCTGAGTCGGCTGAGACTGGAGCGCACCCGCAGGCTCTTTCGCGAGCAGGCCGCGAATGCCGCACGACGCGTTCAAACGATGGTCGAACCCGGCTTTCGACTCGAAGATCTTTCTCATCGTCTCAAGCGAACGGTCGAACGCCGACTCAGACAAGTCTCACGAGTCGACACCGGCTTGTTCGGCGCTGAACTTGGCAAGTCGATACGACGAACCCGCGCATTCGCCCCGGAAGTCCGTATCTGGGCGGGATTTCTTCCCGGGGGAGATCCGACGGCGACACCGGAACTCATTCCAGGCGAGGAGTTTGAAACGGAGTTCAAAACCTTCTTTGTCGGTCTGTTTCGCGAGATTCTGCGATCGGCGAACGGACTCGGCAGCAATCTCGGGGATCAAGTCTGGTTGCCCAGATTGCAAAACACGTTCGGGAACGGCGTCGGTGAAGAACTGTTCGCTCCATCCACCGAGGGGAAATCATTCGCCGTGGTTTTTTTTTTTTTGTTTCGTATTCAGC
>CAYYIY010000018.1:45914-85204 GCA_964472075.1 uncultured bacterium
GCCGACCGACCGGCATCTTCATGCTGCTGGAGCCGGCAAGTTCGGGAATGACCGAACTCGATCGCGCCTATTTCTTTCGAAGCTGGACGTCACAGCATGGTCATCAACGGCTGTTGCCGGCGTTTCTAACAACTCCGGGCGCTCAACGATCGGTACAAATCATCGCAGCTCCCGAGCTTTCCGAAACCCCTGCCATGCCCCTGCTCGAACAGTTGGCCGCCCGCTGTATGTGGACCCCCGCATCACACTCTGCCGAAATGGGAACCGTCTCGATGCCGAGCACGGAACTGCTGACCGGCATCGGTCAGGAACACTGGATGGCTCTTCCCTTTCCGGTCGACCCGCTCACGGGTTTCATCGGTGTTCTTTGCGGGCGGGTTCCCACGCCGCCGGCTGACCTGATGAAGACCGTGCTGTCTCTCTATGTCAATCTGCTCATCTTTTTCTGGACAACGTATGCTCTCTGGCGCCTGGCCGGCATGCATCTTCCGCCGATCGGCGTCAGACTCGAACTGATTCTCTGGTTTCTTGGCATCGCGGCAACCCCGGGCGTATTGGTCTGGGGCGCTTCGGTTCGACTGCAGGCCGATCTGACCTTCAACCTCGAACATGCGGCCCGTTCGGAACTGATCGAACATCTGCAGAAAATCGAGAACGGTGTTTCACGCATCCATCTCCAATCCTTGAAGGTCTGTCGCTCCATCGTGCAAGAACCCGGGTTGCACCAGTTTCTGTCAGGACTCGAGTCACTTCCTCAGGATCAAAGAACCAACAAGTTCAACGACTACTTTTCACGTCTGGACAAGCAATTACAACAAAGCAACCTGGACGTTCTCGCCATTCTTCTCTACGGACCCGGCAACGGCGCCGGCTATTTTTCTCCGCGTGCTCAGTACAGCGCAGCAACCATCAACATGATGGATGAGTTTCATCTCGCATTCTCTCTCGAACTTCTGCGGCGGCGTTTTCCCGGGTTTGTCACCGAGGAAAAGCGACTCGGCGTATCCCGAAAGTCATCCATCAATGCGTTCATTTCTCACGGCATCGGCGGCACCAATCAGGAGCTTTTTGAAGCACTCGACACCCTTACTCCCTTTCGAAGCGCCGGAAGACAGTTGTTGCGCTACCACAACCTGATCATGCCTGCCGGCGCAACCTCATCCAGAGAGATCGCCCCATACATGATGATCATTCTCTGGGATCAGAACCCCGGATTTCATCGATATCTGGCAGAAGCGACCATGGAGGCCAACCGGCTGCAGGCGGCTCAAGGCAACAAGGCCACCATCCGAACGATAGCCCTGTACAGCGGCCCGGATGGATTCAAACGAGTGTCGAGAGACGCTCCCCATCCGGAGTATGCTCATCTGGCCAGAAAAGCAAGAGATGGTGGATTTCTCGGCATTTCCGGGAACTGGATGCACGGCGGTTTCGCCAGCACACGCATGCCCGGCTTCTTTCTCGCCGCCTGCTCATCTCTCGATTTCATCGATGATCACGTTCGTGCGGAAGCGCGTGGTCTGTACACGTCTCTGTTCCTGCTGCTCGTGTTTCTTCTGGCAACAGGTCAGGCGCTTTCCGTATGGCTCGGTTCGCCCATCGTCCGCATGACCGAGGGATTGTCTCGCGTCTGTCGCAAGGACCTGAACGTACAAGTCGCAGAGAGTCGTCATGATGAATTAGGGAAGGCAGGTGCGTATCTCGATGAAATGATCGGCTCACTGCGCGAGCGCCAGGCCATCAGTCGCTTCGTCGCCCCCCAGGTTTTGGAGGTCGTCGGCCATGGCGATTTTCACGAAGCATGCCGACCGCAGACTCGCGAGGTGGTGTTACTGGTTTCTGATGTGCGCAGCTTCACCACGATGTCAGAATCGCATCCACCCGCAGAAATCTTCGCGTTGATCAATCGTCATCTTCAGGTCATGACGCGCATCATTCAGCGACATGGTGGAGCCATCGATCGTTTCATTGGTGATGCCATTCAGGCCGTTTTCTATCCGGGTCCCGGTGAATCCATGGTTCGACGCGCCTTACGGGCGGCCGACGAGATGATGATGGCACACCACGGCATCATCGCCGAACGGCAGCGTTCGGGGTTGTTTTCCTACGGTATCGGTGTCGGCCTCGAAATGGGCGAGGTCGTAACGGGCGTTCTCGGCGATCGCGAGTTTCGCCTCGATTTCACGGTTCTCGGCGAACCACTGAAACATGCCGCCGATCTCGAGGGAGCATCAAAGAAGGGGAAGGCTCGTCTGGTCATCTGTTCGGAACAGATCCGCCGCAGGGCCGGCCCCGGTTTTGAATTCATCCCGCTCGACGATCCCGAAACCCCGAATGCGTGGGAATTGGTATCGGCGGATTCTGCAGCGTCCGATGTGGTGCCTGATGATTCACTGATAAAGTCAACGTCTGCGACATCTCGTGTCACCATCGTCCAGGAGAGTGCTTCCTCGGTTTCAGCGAAAGCCTCTTCAACAGCAGTCACTTCTTCTGCAAGAAGTGCCCCCGTTGTTTCACACGCTCCCTCGTCCAGCGGAAACATCTCTTCCGTGAAACCCGAAGTGAGATGGTCTGCCGGGGTGGTAGCAGCAATTCTGATCTTGTTGTTCTTCCCGGTGTTTCTGCTGCTTCCCCCGATCTTTTCGCTGCAACAGTCACGGCAATTAAATCAGGAACGAAGCACAGCCGAAGCCCTGCAGGAAGACCAGGCACTCATGACGAAGATGTCAGAGCCGAAGTCACTTGCGGCAGCGTTGTTTCGCTCGCTCGGGCGTGAGCTGCAAAGCATCCTGAGTCGTCAGATCGACACAGAGGAATCCGTCGAGCAGTTTCGTTCACGGGTTGCCCCTTCCCTGCGCCGTCTTTTTCCACACTCTGCATTCCGTGTCGTGACCTACGCCCCTGCACCTGTTCGTTACCAGCAAACCGTAGATCTGATCAACCGAGTGATCGCCCGCACTCTGCACCCGTTCTGGATTCCCCATTTCATGTGCGTGTTCTCTCCCGAGCGTGTATCCGCCACGCTCCATGAGATAACCGGACAGATTCCGGTTTGTTCCGATCAGCATGTGCGCGACATCGGCGCCTGTCTCGGAGCTCACGTCAGGGGCGTGTACGACCAATATCTTTACCATCATCTCGGCAAACACCTCGACCGGTCCGGCTTCGGATATCCACGCCGTCTGTGGCAGGATGCGCTGGGGATGCTGGTTGAATCAGAACTGGAAAAGGAGCGCCTCCTGTTCTCCTGGTATCCGGTGTATGCCGCTTCGACAGCGCACCTACTGGAAGAGCCGTGCCGATTGCCCGAGTCTGAGCCTGAGCGGATGGAGCTGATCAAACAGGGATTACGAGCTTCCTTACTGATCTTTCTCGCACCCGACGACCTGAACGAAAGGATTTTGAAACCGGCGCTGCAACGTCTTCTAGCTGACCGCGGCAGTCATCTCAGGTTTCCTTCGGACATATTATCTTCTTCGACGCCTTCAGTAGACGTTCCGCCTGAAATCGATTTGGGATATTTCGACAGGGTTCTGACCACCGCCGGAGAGCTGATGATCCATTCGCCTGAACCCTATTGCATCAATCGCCCGGTCCCCCATTCGACCAGTGCCGCGACATGGTGGCCTTTGCTCATTCCCGCTCTGATGTTCATCTGGCTGGCCCTGGTTGTGCATTTCATTATCGCTCCGATTCGACGCCAGGCTCCTGTCAATTTAACGTTACTGGGACAAATGGCCGTCGTGTTTTACCTGATTATTGCTCCCGCTCTGTCTCTGGCTCTGCTGACTCTCGAGCGCAGCGCAGTCGAACACCAGTCGCAGGTAGAGGGCAGAACTCGGCTTGATCTGTTGCGTATGCTCAAAACGATCGACGATTCGCAAAAGATGTATCTCGGCTGGACGCTTGCCGAAGTTGACAACATCATGGAGGCTTCGAGAACAAGACAATTGATTGTACGAGCAAATAATGCAAAGAGTCAGCAATTGGAAATAATTGGAGACACATTAATTCAGTATATTTTTGAACTCGGGCTTCACCGTGGTGTCTGGCTGCCGCGCATATTTCTCCTGGGTCTCGGGGGCGGTTCGACCAGCTTTTCCAACCGTTCCGATATCGCCCCGATTGTTGCACGCACCCTGCAACAGGTTACTCTGCCCGCACTCAAACGCCTCTACAGCGATCGCGGCTCCGGTTCCGTGCGCGATCAGGCAGCCGATCTTGCCGTGGGGGCCGGTGTTGAGGAGATGCGATTGCTGGTCAGTACCATTTTCCCTGGCGACATGCTTGCCGACATGGCCAATGGTCCTCGTTCGCTCTCGAATTTTGTCTTTGCCGATGAACAATTTCTCTTTTTCAAGAAACTGCTGAAGATCGCCGATACCCCGCGCGGCATTCTGCAGTTGCAGCTCAAGACCGAAAGCATCGACGTTCACAATCTGCGTGCCTGGAGTCGGCACGCGCGCACTGCGTCCGATTCAGAATCATCCAGATTCAGCTTCTGGTGTGGTTTAAGACGAGCTCCCTTCATCTACTCTCCCTTTCCCTACCTGCGTCTGACACCCGATCCAGACGACATTGTCGAGATCGACGCAACTGAGGCACCACAGGCCGTGACCGTCGGCGAAATCGCCGCGCTGGCAATTCGCACCGAAGGTCCGGTCTGGCATGAGCGAGGAACCGCACAGGAACGAGAGCTCCTTCTGGCCCAACCCGGACAAACCATGAACGATTCCGTTTTGTCCGGTGCCGCGCCGATCGGCCGGTTTCTCGTCGAAGAGCAGACTCAGCTCGTATCACCACGACAAAGATTGATGCTCTTCCTGCTCTTTCTCACCTTTTTACTCGCGCTGACCGTGAGCCGACAGTTCGTCCGTCCGATTATCCAACTGACCCAGAACGCGCACGCGATCACCTGCGGCCGGTTTTCCGTGCGCATGGAAGCCGTCGGCGCGCGGGAGTTCGTCGAGCTGGCACATGCCTTCAACCATATGGCCCGCGGCGTCGAGGAAGGGAGGCTGCTCAGCCGGTTCGTTTCCGAGGCCGTGCGCTCAGCCGCTGCTGATGATGCGCGCAATCGAGCCGCGGAGAAGGGCGAATTGATCGAAGTCTCCGTCATCTTTGCGGGACTTGCCGACTTTAAGAAGGTTCTTGAGCAACAGAGTCCGCAAGAGGTGGTGGTTCTATTGAATCGTTTTCTCGAAGCCATGTCCCAGGAAATCCGCGCACACGGCGGTGACATCGACAAGTTCATCGGCGAAAAGATTCTCGCCGTGTTTCATCCCACACGGTTCGGCGGTGCCGAAAAAGCAGCGGCAGCGGCAGTTCAAGCGGCTGAGGGTATGCGAAGACGTATCCGGACTCTGGCTCCGGAACTGGTACAACCTCTCGGGGTCGGGGTTGTAACCGGCCCCGTGTTGGCCGGAATCATGGGAACAGACGACGTTCGCCTTGAATACACCGTCATCGGCGATACGGTAAACCTGGCGTCACGTCTCGGAGATCTGGCGTTGAAGATTTCGCCGCAACGGCAGATTCTCAAGAGTTACGAGGGGTCTGTCGGCGGCATCGTCATCGAATCACGAACCCATGCCCTGCTTTGTTCCGACAGCACGACAGGATTTTCCGGGCGTTTGCTGCGGCTCCAGCTTCCTCCGATCAAGGGAAAGACCCGTTCTGTCGAAGCCTATGTGGTTGCTGAAGCGTGATTTTCAGTTGCCGTATCGGTACGGAAACGCTATGGTGTTTCCAACGTATCACTTTATCTGCACGGGAGGACCTGTTTCATGGCGTATCGTCGCGACATCGTCGCCAGCGCTTCGGAAGATCGACTCAGCAAACTGATTGAGGAGCGATTGAAAGCCGGTCGCAATACCGCAGAGATCGACAATCGCATCTGGGATCTCTTCGGTGAAGAATGGACCGTCATGTTTACCGACCTTTCCGGGTTCTCTCGCAATGTAGCCGCGTTCGGTATCATCCATTTTCTGCAGACCATTTATGAATCAGAGCGCATTCTGGTGCCGATCATCGAACAGCACGACGGCATTCTGCTCAAAGTGGAAGGAGACAGCATGCTGGTCATCTTTCGCAACCCGTGCAAGGCGATTCATGCGTCTCTCAGCATGCAACAGGCAACCCAGAAGTACAATCAGGGACGGCCGGGGGAGGAACACGTGCTCGTCTGTATCGGTCTCGGCCATGGACGAATGCTGAGAATCGGGGACACGGACGTATTCGGTCAGGAAGTGAATTCGGCCAGTAAACTCGGAGAAGATACGGCAAAGGCCGGCGAGATTCTGGTTACAGAAGCAGTTCGTGAGCGGGCGAAAGATATGCAGGGGGTCAAATTTGTACCTATCGACAACTCTCCCCCTGGAACGACGGCATTTCGAGTCTCCACAGACTGAGAGCCACAACCATTTACCATCACGTTCATCAAGCGATTATCGGCAAAGATGAGCGTTTCTCGTCTTGTACAACTCACAGCGCAACGGGCGATTGTTTTTGAGAGAAGCGTCGCAGCAAGGGAATAGAAGTACGAGCCGGGTGAACCGATATCCTTTTTCTGATCAGGCTTTTCGGTCGATAAGAGCCGGAGCGGGCGATCCGTCGGCTTTCCCGGGTTTCCCCGGTGCTTTGTAGGTGTTTTCCCGGGCCGGGGTCGTGATCAGCTTGAGGGTATACTGAGTCAGTTCGAGGGCCTGCTCGAGCAATCGCTGATTGTCCTCATTGAGCAGCCGAATTTCACTGATCGTGTCGCGAAGTTGAGACCCAAGCATCCAGAGATCTGACTTCACTGTCGTGTCTTCGATGGTTTCCACGGCTTCATCGAGACTGGCATTCTGCTTGCCGGTGAGCCCGAAGACCAGGGTGACACGCGTCTCTTCGAGCTCTGCGAGCCGCTGCGCCTGTCGTTCTTCTTCAGCGGCAATCTGTGATAACTCGGTCGAGAATTTCTCGAGCAGCAGCTTTTTTTTCTTTTGTGAAAGCAAAAGAAGCTCACGATAAATCGCGAGCTCCTCACGCAAAATCTGAATGAGAGACTGGATCAGGTCTTCCAAGGGGGTCAGTTGTCTTCCCAGGACTTCATGATTCCGCTTGCCATAAGCCTTTCAGCCACGGCAGACGCGGGAATGTTGTATTGTCCTTTGTCGATGAGAGCCTTCAGGCGCTCAATCTTTTCGGAACGCACTTCCGGTTGCGTGGCAACCACTTCAGCGGCAAAAGTTCGTTCAGCCACCGGGTCAGCCTGCGGCGCGGGTTTGCCATTGTAAACGGGGTTCGCAACGTTAACGCCGCTGGGCGGATGCAGCGTCACACGGGTCGCGCTCTGCGGAGCGGCGGTCGTGGTCTGCATGACCTTTTTGAAGGCATCACCGCTCTCGCCCTGCACCTTCTTCAGCTGCTCGCGGTAGATATTCTGAATATTCGTCGAACTGGAGACCTTCATGGTTCCTTCTAACTCCCTTCGCAATCTCCCCTGTTTCTCTAGTGGTCGGGGGTGTTGCCTCCACTTTCAATATCGGATCGAGGGCGGGTTCGTTTAGCAGTACGATCACATTTTATCGTCCGACCCTGGCAAAGTCAAATGCAAAGCCGAATTTCATGATGCAATGCGTTATTCGGCTTTTCTCTTCCCTGACTCTGGCGATGGCAGCGCAGGGAATTCTCTGTATGAATGCGAGAACACGAGGCAACTCACTTCTGCCACTTGTGCCTCTCTGAAGGGAAGAGAACATTCCTCCAGAGTGTGGCCGGTCGTTGCCACATCATCAATGAGCCAGATACGTTTCCCGACCAGCAGATTTTTCTGCAGATCCGGGTGAAGCGCGAACACCCCTTTCAGATTGGTCGGCCGCTCGTCTTCGCTGCACTCCGCCTGAGGGCGTGTGGCCCAACGGCGAACAATGGCCGGACTCAACGGGCACTGCCAGGCTTTGGCTACTCCTTCCGCCAGAATGCGAGCCTGATTGAATCCACGCCGGGCTTCGCGAGCCTCATGAAGCGGCACCGGAACGACGACATCACCGCCCGACCCAGTGGTCGATGCCGTCAGAACATCGTAAAACAACTCGGACAAATGCTCCGCCAGCCGACGAGAAGGTTTGTATTTGGCCGCCTTCACCGCCTGGGCCGGCACACCGGAATACGAACTGACGGTCCAGATCGGCACGGTCGCGACGACATCGCAGACCCGACGCGGGGCGAAGAGATTTTTCCGAATGATTTCACGACAGTCGCCGCACAGAACCTCGCGCCACCCCGAGCGTCGACCGCAGACGTGGCAACTGAACGGGAAAAGGGCCAGGAGAAAATCGTACCAGGCGCGAGCCATGAAAAATCAGCCTTGATGGCCAGTCTGAGCGCCGGAATGAACAAACGCCCCCGAAACGGGGGCGTTCATGGCAAACGGCATGAATCAGATTTCGGCGGAACTTTCGCGCGTGCGCTTGTACACACCACGTTTGGCATTACGCACGAAAGACAGGAAATCTTTCACGAACGGATCGGCGGCTTCGGGCCGCTGTTCCAGCTCGGTGACCGCCTGAGTGACATTCAGGTTCGATCGATAGAACACCTTATACAGCAGGCGAATCGCGTCGAGCGACTCTTTCGGCACACCGTTTCGTTTCAGGCCGATACTATTCAGACCGATGACCCGAGCAGGGTTTCCGTCAATTTTCACGTAAGGTGGCACATCTTTGGTGATCTTACTCATGCCGCCGATCATGACATAGCCGCCGACATGGCAGAACTGATGGATCCCGGTGAATCCGCCGAGAACCGCGCGATCACCGACATGCACATGCCCGGCCAACGTGGCCAGGTTGGCAAAGATACAGGAGTTGCCAACGGTGCAGTTATGAGCGATGTGCACGTAGGCCATGAACATGTTCTTGTCACCGACGACCGTCTCGGCTCCCTCGCCCTGCGCCGCATGAATGGTTACACACTCGCGAATGTGATTGCCGTTTCCGATGCGCACATAGCTCTTTTCCCCACCGAACTTGATATCCTGTGGGGGCGCCCCGATGGAAACATGAGGGAAGATGCAATTATCGGTACCGATCGTGGTGTGACCATCGATGAAACAGTGCGGCCCGACGACCGTGTTGGCCCCAATCTGTACATTTGGCCCGATGAAGGCATACGGACCGATTTCGACGGTCGGATCAATTTTGGCTTCAGGCGAAACGATCGCTGTCTGATGAATTTTCATGGTCTGTTTCCTGACACCTTACAGAATCGTGAACATCAGTTCACCGTCGCAGACCAGTTCGCCGTCGACTTTGGCCTCGACCGCAACTCGGCCGGTATTGCCTCGGACCTTCAAAGTCTGGACATACATCTCGAGCCGATCTCCCGGTGTAACCGGCTTCCGGAAGCGGATTTTATCAATGCCGACAAAAAACGGAAGCTTTCCCTTGTGCTCTGGTTGAGACAGAAACAGAACTCCGGCCACCTGCGCCATCGCTTCGCAGATCAGCACACCAGGCATGACCGGCCGCTGCGGAAAATGACCGTTGAAAAACTCTTCGTTTCCCGTGACATTCTTGTATCCGACGGCTGACTTGCCTGCCTCAATCGACACAATGCGGTCGACCAGCAGAAAGGGGTATCGATGCGGCAGAATTTCCTTGATGGCTTCGACGTTCATCATGGGTCCGGATTTCCTTTCCTGTTCCCGGTGGTGTAACTCACACAACTTCCTGGCAAAGCGGACATTATACGCGTGGCCGGTTCTGCATGCAACCACATGCCCTTTCACCCGTCGGCCGATCAAAGCCAGATCGCCGATGAGATCGAGAATCTTGTGGCGGACGAACTCAGTATCCGAACGCAACCCTTCCGGGTTCATGATGCCGCCGTCCTTGCGGATCACCACGGCATTTTCAAGTGAGCCGCCAAGGGCCAGCCGCCGTTCTTTCAACATCTCGAATTCATACTCGAAGCCGAAGGTTCGTGAGAAGGCGATTTCCTGCGCGAACGTCTCAGGAGTCACCCGCACGTGTAGATGCTGCGAAATCGGCACGGGTTCCGGATACGCCAGCGTAAACGACACCTGGAAATCGTCGGCGGGAATGTAGGAAATGTGCTTCTGTCCGTCGACAACGGAGAAGATGGTCTTGTGCGAGCAGAAAGCGGCTTCCGCCTCCTGCTCCTGAATCCCGGCTTCCTGAAACAGCTTTACAAAAGGAAGGGCGCTGCCGTCCGTCGCCGGCGGCTCGTCACCGTGCAGCTCGATGAGCACGTTGTCGATCTGCAGGCCGAACAGCGCTGCGACGACATGTTCGACGGTATGCACCTTGACACCGTCTTTCTGCAGAGTCGTGCCACGCGACACCTCGCTGACAAACTCCATGCGAGCGGGAATCTCGGGGTTCCCGGCCACGTCGGTGCGACGAAACATCACCCCATGACCCGGCGGGGCCGGGTGTGCGGCCAACTTCGTCGCATTGCCGGTATGAAGTCCAACACCTTCGCATTGGACCGATCGTGCCAGCGTTCGCTGCAACGGCATGACTAGAACCCCTTCACGTAGATCAGACGATAGACTGCCTGTTTGGTGATCCCTTTGCCTTCACGATGAGCATACTCGACGCTCACCCCCGGGTATGGTCTGAGTTTTACCCCGAGAACCGTCTTGCCGTCAAACCTTTCGCCGGCAAGCGTCACCAACGGCATGATCATCTTTTCCGCGGCGACATACCCGCGCTTCTCGGTCGTGATCGGATCTTTGATCACACCACCATGCAGGGTCAACCCATAGGTCTCGAAGGTCTTCGATCCGGCCAGATAGAAGATTTTCGAACCCAGCTTTTCGCGCGCGTCAGCCGCACCCCAGGCCAGATTCGGCAGATACTGATCCTCTTCGAGAAAGTTCACTTTCAGGTTCCAGATGTTGCTGTCCTTCGCATCCCCCTGCATGTGCCGCAACCCTGAAACTTCAAGGAATTTGCCGAAGACCGCGTAGCTGAACCACCCCATCGAGTGATTGTCATCACTGATGTACCCGCCTTCATTGCGCACGTAGGCGGTCGGCATGGCGAAACACGAAGAGCCGAGATAGCGCAGGCGATCCTGAGCACCAGCTTCCGAGGTTTGGTAAAAAAGGATGACGAATAAAACGCATGTGAGCTTCAAGAGCTGCTTCATGACTTTTCCTCCTCGGACAATTCCGGGTGCAGTTTTTTCAGCCGATTCATCAGGCGTACCAGTTCGGGCAGCTTGCGCACGGCCACCATGATGCGCCGTTCTTCCTGATGCGGTTTCAACGGGAAACCGGAAACAAAGCTTTTCGGTTCAACGTCCTGCGTGACGACTCCGCGCGCCGCCACGGTCGTGCCCGCACCTACGCGCACATGCCCTACCGTACCGACCTGACCAGCCAGAGTCACCTGGTCTTCAAGAGTCGTGCTGCCCGACAACCCGACCTGCGCGACGATGGTGCATTGCCGCCCGATCACGCAATTATGCGCAACATGTACCAGATTGTCGATCTTCGTCCCTGCACCGATGGAGGTTTTTCCCATGGTGCCGCGATCGATGGTGACGTTCGCACCCAGTTCGACGTCGTCGTCAATATGTACGATTCCGATATGCGGAATCTTGATCTGTCCTTCGGGAGTTCGGGCATACCCGAACCCATCACTGCCGACCACGCAGCCCGCCTGCAGAATGCAGCGATTACCGACCACGCAACGTTCTCGGACAACCACGTGCGGATGCAGGTGACAGTCTTCGCCAACTCGGACATTCGGCCCGAGATGCACCTGAGCATCGATTCGGGTTCGGGCTCCGACGACGGCCCCGACGTCAACCACCGCCAGAGGCCCGACCGAAGCCGTGGCATGCACTCTGGCCTCTTCATGCACAAACGCCGTCGGATGAATGCCGGGGCGAGGTCGATGACTCGGATCAAACAAATGCAATGCCTTGACCAACCCGGCATACGCATGCGGCACGCGAATGACCGGCAGCGGCAAAGTACCAGCCGCCTCGGCGGCAATCACTGCAACGGCACGGCTGGACTTGAGTTCCTCGCGATGCTCCGCGACCTTCTTGGCATCGGTAAGGAATGTCACCATTCCCTCAAGGGCCTCGGTGATCGGGGCAATGCCGGAAACCAGCACGTCCGGGCTTCCACCTTCCAGTGTTCCGCCCAGATGTTCAGCCAACGAACCAAGCGTGATGTTCGATCGTTTGCGGTGTGAATGTTCGTGCTTCATGCGTTCGCGATCCGTTATTTAGAGGGTCTCACGTGATCATGTAACTCGGACAATATGGCATCAGGTTGTCTGCCATTGTCAGAATCGACACTTTGAAAAACAGGGGGCACGGAAGTTCCGCGCCCCCTGTCTTCGCAACGACTTTTCGACTTACTTGCCGCCCTTCTTGGCGGGGGCGGCAGCCGGAGCAGCGGCTGGAGCCGCGGCAGCACCGGCATTCAGGGCATTGATGACCTCATCCGTGATATCGATCTTCTTCGCATCGTCATCGCCGGGAAAGTAGCACATGCGCTTCTCGAAAACCGCTTCAAGCCCTTTGGCCTGCGCAATCTTCTTGATCACGGCGTCGACTTTCTCATCGAGAGCCTTGGACAGATTGCCCATTTTCTCTTCTTCCAGATCGTACAATTTCTTCTGCGATTCCTCGAAAAACTTCTGCAGTTCGGAGTTCGCATTGGCCAGAGCTTCGCGCTGCGCCTTCAGCTGACCTTCCATGGCCTTGGCTTCGGCTTCTTTCTTCTGATCGCGCAGGGTCTGGATCTTCTTGGCCAACTCGAGATATTTGGCATCGGCGTCTGCCACATCTTTTTTCTTGGCGTCAAGCTGCTGTTGCATCTTGGTCTTTTCGCTCTCCAGCATGCTCTTCGTCTTCTGGGTCTCATTGAACTTGGCAAAAACCTTCGATGCGTCTACCAGACCGAAGTTAAAAGCCCAGGCCGGCCCGGCGACAAACAGCGCACAAACCAACGCAACGCTCACCATCATCTTCTTCATGTTGTCTGCACTCCTTATACGACGGATGTCTATTGATTCCCCGCGTAGAACGCGGAACTAGAACGAACTACCGAAATTGAAATATGTCCGACCTTCGTTGCGATCGGGCGAAATACCATGATCGATCGCCACCGGCCCCAACGGGGTCTGCAGACGAATGCCGAGACCATACCCCTTCTTCAGGTTGAAGTCTTTGCTCGTCTGGTTGTAATCGAGACCCCAGGCGTCACCCATATCGTAGAACGCGACGATGTCAAAGGTCTTCGCGATGCGCTGCCGAATTTCCAGGTTGCCGTAGAGAATCTTGGTACCCAGGAATTCTCGCTCGCGATACCCGCGCACCGTGTCGTTGCCACCGACGCTGAACATGTCATACACCGGCACGAAACCTTCTCCGATCATCGTGCGCCCGGCGACGCCCTGCAATGCCAGCACCGTCTGTCCCCCCTTGCGAATGGGCATGTACCGGCGCAACGCCAGCACATACTTCGTGTACTGGTTCGGACCACGCAACATACCACCGGTGGTTTCGACCGAGAACGTATCGTGCAGACCGCCGCTCGGGCGGAAACGATTGTCACGGGTATCCTTGTCGAGTGTACCACTCAAACTCTGCAGGCGGCCGTTCACGACGCTGACCGGCGCATTCGCGGCGGTTTCAGAGGTCGGCCGCAGGTTCACGTCTTCATCACGGAAGCTGAACGACAGATCAACGTCACGGCGCAGGCGGCGACCAAGCGTGATGCTTCCGCCCTTGCGCTCTTCTTCGTATTCGGTCAGCGTATCGCCGCCTAGATACAGGTTGCGCGTGTATTTCGTGTTGTACAAATCAATACCGGCACTCTGCGGTTTATCGCGGAACCACGGGTCAAAGAACCCGACCTGCCAGGAATTCACACCGCCGAATTCCGACTTCACGTAGGCGCGCTGCCCTTTGCCCTGCCAGTTGTTCTGCGACAGGTTGGCAAACCCGACCAAACCGTTCAGCGAGCTGTAGCCGCCACCGACGCCCGCGCGCCCCGTGCGCTGCTCAACCACCTGAATGACCAGTACAATCTCGTCGGGGTTTTTGCCCGGCAGATGGTCGCGCTTTACTTCTTCAAAGAACCCAAGATTGTAGATGCGCTGCAGGTCGCGCACGATCTTGTTGTTGTCGTAGATTTCGCCCGCTTTGCAGGTCAGTTCGCGGCGCACGACTTTCTCTTTGGTCTTCTTCAGCCCTTCGATCTTGATGTCAGACAGTTTGGCCTCGACAATCTCGATGAAGATCTTGCTGCCTTTATCTTTGACCTGAACATCGACGACCTTGTTGAACATGTAGCCTTCTTTGGCCAGAAACTCATTGATGCCCTGAATATCCTGGTTGAGCAGCTTCGAATTGAACACGGTTCCAGTGCGTGTTTCCATGGTCTTGGCGATCTTCTCGCTGGGAACCTTGGTCGTGCCCTTGAATTCGATTTCACCGACGATGGCGTTTTCCTCGACCTTGAAGACAACCATCTTGCCTTTCTCGGAAGGGCGAACCTCGGCACCGACATACGAAAAGAAGCCCATTTCACCAATGCGGGCGATTTCGGCCTGAACCGCTTCGTTGGTCAAGCGATCGCCGGGTTTCAACTTGATGTTGAGCAGAATGACCTCCTCCGAGATGAGGCGGTTTCCCTCAACCTTGAAACCTTGTACGATGTTGCTTTCGTAAGCACCAGCCCAGCAGGCAACAACAAGAAAGCTGATCAACAGCAGGAACGTGAAGCGGGCATTTGTTTGCATATTAATGGCTATTTCTCCCATTCAGGAAGGGTCTGAAAAGGTATCGGCATGATAAAGGGTGACCCTTAGCTTGTCAAGGAACCGAAACGGACCTTGGCGGAACGAACACAACGTCGACGGACAAACATAAACATATTTTCGATAAACTTCCAGGACTTTTTTCCGTGCGCGAAAACGGCTACAATACAAAACAGATTGTTCTTATACGAGTTCTCTCGAAGAAGGAGCCGAGTCATGGCCAAATGCCCGAAATGCAGTCGGGACCTCCCCCTGAGCGGACGTTGCCCGTTCTGTGACAAGACCGCCCAGGGCGGTTTCTCACTCAAGAATTTCGCCGCCAAGGGGCCGGGTGACCCAGCCCCGGCCAAGCCGGCGCCGGTCGTTCCTTCAGCCATGGACCAGGCGCCGCCTGTCACGGCAGCACCCATGCAGACGTTGCCGTCGCTTGATGACATTGCTCCCCCCACGCCTCCGTCCACGGTTCCACCGGCTCCCCCTTCACCGCCGCCAATGCCGACGGCAGCGGTCAAACCGGCATCCGGCTCGATTCTCGAGTCACTCCGCGGGCGACCCGCTCCCGCGACATCGACCGTCGCAACGCCGGCTACGCCGCCCCCGCTCGACATTGCGGCAGCCCCGACCATGGCCGTTCCAGTCCCCCCCCCAGCCTCGCCAACGCCATCGGTGCCACCGAAAACGACGACGCAATCAGAAATACCAATTCTGTCGCAGATGAAGGCGAAAAATGAAACCGAGCGAAAAGCGGTGTTGGAAGCCCCCCTCAAAGACGACACACCGGCGACGACCTCGGTCTACAGTTCCCCGCTGACCGGTTTCGGCGACGAAGAAATGGAATGCTCCGTGCTTGCCGGGATTCTCGCCGACCAATACACGCTGGAATCGTCCCTCAGCAAGGGGCTGATGGTCGATCTCTTCTCGACCAAGTATTCGCGCGCCCTGGCCAAGGCCGTGCTCACGCTGCGCGAAGAGAACCGTGAAGGATCGGTCATCGACAAGATCATTCTGAAAAACAAGCTTCGCGCTCAAGGGATGTATGACACTCCGATGCAGAATTTTCTCAATCGGGTGGCAGCCATGCCCGCGCCGACCCTCGATCAGGTGCTCCATTACATGGAGCTTCTGAAAGAGGGAGCTCTGAAACGCAAGCTGAAGGAAATCGCCAACCGCATCGTGGAATACATCGAGGTTCCGGCAGACAACAAACCGGGACTCGAGAACTTTTCAACCGCGATCGTTCGCGACATTCGCGAGGTGCAGAAGGCCAAGACATCAAAGCGCATCAACCTGGTCAAAGAGGAAATGCGCGAGATCATCAAGGACATGGACCGGCGCGAAATCGAAGGCGAAACCGAAATCATCGGCTACTCCTTTGAGCCGTTTCACTATTTGAACATCGCGCTTTCCGGCTTCCGCAAAGGGTTTCTGTATGCCATCGCCGGTGCACCCCGCCGCGGTAAGACGACGTTTACACTGGAGCTGGCCACTTCCGTCGCAACCAACTGCAAGATTCCGGTGCTGTTCTTCACCTACGAACAAACCAAGAAGAACCTGACGTACCGCCTGCTGGCCAAGGAAAGCCGCGTTAATCCTGATACTTTGCAGCGCAAGAAGATCCGTTCGGACGATATCGCCCAGGCGAAGTTCATGGGCGGCTGGAAGAAGATGCAGAACTACATGGACTACTTCTACATCATCGAAGCCACCAAGGTCGATACGGTCGATCGCATCAGAACATATGCGTACAATGTCATGCAGGACTTCAACACAGAAAACATCATGATCTTCGTGGACTACATCCAGAAGATGCCGCTCTCTCGCCAGTACATGGATGAAAAGTTCAAGGTCGAAGAAATCTCAACCGAGCTGAAAGGGCTGACGATCGAATTGAACAATCCGATCATGGTCATCAGCTCTCTGAACAAGGAAGGCTGTCTCATCGACGGTACTGATTCTCCCGAGCGACCGACCATGTATCACTGCAAGGGCTCAGGCGATCTCGAATACGATCTCGATGCCGCCATGATTCAGGCCAAGGACTGGGGTGACACGAAGGAGCTGTATGCCCAGCTGCAGCAGAAGGCGGAAGAACTCGGCAAGGACCCGACGCGTGTTCCGAAGGTCGAGGTCGTGAACCTGTATTTGGACAAGAACCGCGACGCCCCCGAGGGCATCTATTCCATCATGCAGTATCTGTTCTTCATCGAAGACAACAAGTTCGTCGAAATGGGACCCAAGTATGAGGACGATCGTTATCGGTATAGTAAGATCGAGCAACTCGTACAGAGCCTGATCGACCAGAACTATATTGTCTTTTACGATCGCGAGCGCGACATGCAGATGCAGAAGGGTCGCGTGCAGATCAAGCTCAAGAGCGTCTAATCACAGGAACCATCCATGACCTACCGTCCCTCGGCATCTTCGCAGTCGCATCGTCTTACGCACCTTATCCGTCTATGTCTCGGCTTGTTCGCGGCCGTCTGTCTGTGCGCCTGGCTTGCCGGTTGTTCTCCCGGAAAACAAGGATTGATGCAAATCACGCCGCAGCAATACCTGTACTCTGCCAAAGAAAAGCTTGAGACCATCGACGAACGCAACTACACCGATCGCGACCTCGATGAGATCATTCGGGTGCTCGAGAATGCCGAAAAAGACGCGAAAGCTCAGGAGATCATCGATCGATCTCGACTGTATCTCGTTCTCGCCCATTCTCTGAAGGCCCGCAAACAGTATCAAACAAACCGACTCAAGGGAACGTATCTGGCGAACCGTGCTGAGCCGTTCTATCAGCTCGATCTCAAGCCGGTGCTCGAGACCCTGCGCACAGCCAAGAAGTGGTTGCGTCAGTGCGAAGCAGGCTTCAAGACGACGTCAATCCTTCCCGACCTGCATTTCGTCAAAGGCATCTATTACACGCAGAAACTCCTGACTCAGAAAGGATCAGAAGCCCGCGAAAGTCTTCACGAAGCGGTTCTCGGGTTTCGCCGTTGTCTCGGATTGGCGCCCGATTACAAAGCCGATTTTCGGCTGTTCGGCCGACTGATCGGGCCCCGCGAAGTGAGATTGCGCCTGATCGAAGCGCTCGGCCTCGGCGGGGAGCTTATCGAAGCCTACGGTCTGGTTTCCGATTACACGTTTACCCCGGCGCAGCCACGCCTCGATCACCCTTGGGCCCACATGCAGGGCATGATTCTGGCCCTGACCGGAAGGTATGCCGAAGCAACCGAAGTGCTCAGTCGCTTCAAAACCGTCATTCCGCAGGAATACCCGCCGGTTGATGACGCGCTCTGGCTGCTCGAGGGTGTCTACGACCGCATGCGCGAAGTGACCCGCGATGAAAAATATCTCATGGAAGCCCGCATTACGGCTTCGCTACTCAAGAACCTCAAAGGCCCGTTTTCCAAAGAAAAGTATACGACCGCGGCGCATCTGTTCCCCCGCTGGATGCCCGGAGACGAAACCTTCTTCACCGGTTTGAAACAGTTTACCGACGGCGAATTCGCGTCGGCCGCCGTGTCGTTCGATTCCATCAATCAGCGCGGGCTGCTGGCGCGCAGCAATCGACTGGGCGCAAAGCTGCTGCGCATCGAAAATCGTCTGTATGCAGGCAAGGGAATCGGTGACGATGTGCTCGAAGAGTTGCTGCAGCTCACTCTCGAACCCGATCTGTCGCCATTGATGCGCGAACGCCTCGGGTTCCTGTTGAGCCGCTACGTTCTCGATCAGGAAGAGTCTTTCAAGGCAGGCCGTCAGGAAAGCGAAGGTCAGACCTTTACCCGCACGTTTCTCAGCAAGCCCTGGGCACTTTCGATCCGTTTTGAGCGGGGCAAACGCAAGCCGGCTGAAGGCGAGCAGACGAAGCGCCGCCGCAAATCCCCTGATGAGCAGAAAAATTCGGCCGCTGACAACAGGGAACCGGAGACGAAAAGCGAGGAAAGCAGCCTCTATCTCGAGGCTTACGCCAACCGCCCTGAAGACTGGCTGACCAGCATTACCCTGAATCTGATCGAACTGCCGAGCATGCAACTCGTCGGCAAGGGACGCATCGTTGGTCGAGAAGAAGAGAACAGAGGCTGGCTGTTCCGCAGCGAGGACATCAGTCTGCTGCACAAACGGGGCCGCTACCTCGCCATTCTCGAATACACCAACTCAGACAGCGACAAATCATATCAGGGACTCCTGTTCGAACTCTGACCGTCGGGCGCCTCAACAAGAACGCGCTGTCCCGCCCTCGTCTCCCACCCCGCAATCCCGCTTCCAGCAAGGGCCTTGCGGGGTACGCGTTTTGTCTGTTACAATTTTTACATATCTTTACAACCGTATTCGGAGGAGGTTCTCGTATGTCAGCACTCACCATCGCCCGCCAACGGCCGATTCATCTGCTGCTCATCGTTTCCATGATCGCATCATTCCTCGTTCTTCCGGCTCAAACCGCGAAAGCTGGCATGCTTGGCTCGCTGCTCTCGACCCTGCGCCCCTTGCTCGGCATTGCGGGTAAGGTCGGTGGTGCCGTCATCGGAGCCTCGATGTGCTCTGCCTTCTGCCCGCCCCTCGGCATGATCGCCGGCGGCATTGCCGGCTGGATCGCCGGCGGCATCATCACCGGAACAGCGACCGCCAGCCTTGGGAACCTTGCCGCTGTCGGCTGCGGCGTCGTGGGTGCCATGGCTCTCGGGCCTGGTGCAGTCGGCATGATCGGCGGGTTCCTGCTCGGAGCCTTCCTGGGCAAAACCGCCATGGGTCTGTTGCAAAAAGCTGATCGTTCCATCACCGGCGGCATTTTGCTCGCCCCGGCCGGCGTTTCCAACTCCGGCGCTTTCTCCAACTCCGGTTCCGTTTCGATTTCAGGCAACTCCGGCTCGACGGCGGCTGCTGGTGCGGCGCTGACTCCGGTCAATGCGAATCAGTCCACGAGTGTGACCGAACAGTTGAAAGCCGCCCAGGATCGCTATCAAAAGGCCTATACGGACTACACCACCGCAGTTCAGGTGGGTGACACCCAGAACGCAGCCACGCTGCACAAAGCCTATCTTTCCGCATATCAGGAATATCAGAACCTGCTTCGCAGCAAGTAAGACAGAAAACCAAAAGCCGGCTGAACACTGTTCAGCCGGCTTTTGGTTTTAGATCGATTATGAGGCGTCTCGACCGGTTTCGCCGTCGGTTCCGGTAACACGCTTGAGCGTCTCAATCATCGGAATGACGGTTGCAGAAACGGCGAGGATCACCAACCACGACTCAAGAGTAATCGGCCGACTTTCCATGAGGTTCTGCAACACCGGCACATACGTGAAAGCCAGTTGCAAAGCCACCGTCGCCAACAGACACGGCCACAGAACCGGATTGAGTGTCGGCGACAGCCCGGGCATCGGAGCCCACAGCCCACGGGCCGGGAACAGATAGAAGAACTCAACGGCCACCATCGTTGCCGTCACGGCGGTGCGCGCACGAGCGATATCAGACCCAAGCTGACGCTCATACCAGTAGATGACAAAGCTCAGAAAGGTCATGACCAGGGCCACAAGGCTGATACGTATGATCAGACGGCGATCCATGAGGGGGGCATCGGGATGCCGCGGCGGTCGTTTCATCAATCCCGGCTCCATGGCCTCGAATGCCATCGGTAGTGACAGGAAGGCCGTCAGCAGGTTCACCCACAGGACCTGAACCGGGGTAATCGGAAGTCGCATACCGATCAACACGGCAAAAAGCAGCACCAAGCCCTGCGCGGTATTGGTCGGCAGAATATAGACCATGCTCTTGACCAGGTTGTTGAACACGTTGCGGCCCTCTTCGACCGCGCGCACGAGGGTGGCAAAGTTATCGTCGACAAGCACCATGTCCGCCGCTTCTTTGGCCACATCCGTACCGGCCATGCCCATGGCAACTCCGATATCGGCCCGTTTCAGCGCCGGAGCATCGTTCACTCCGTCACCCGTCATGGCAACGATGTGCCCCTTTTTCTGAAGCGCTTCGACGAGGCGAAACTTGTGTTCTGGAGCGACGCGCGCAAAAACGCTCGATTTTTCGGCCGTTTCGGGAAGAGCTTCGTTCGAGATTTGAGACAACTCCCGGCCCGCCACTCCCTCGACACCCGCCTGACAGATGCCGAGATCGCGCGCGATGGCATGAGCCGTTGCCAGGTGATCGCCGGTGATCATCTTAACCTGAATCCCTGCCGTGCGGCAGATGGCCAGCGATTCGCGCACCTCGGGACGCGGCGGATCAATCATGGCCTGCAATCCAAGAAAGCTGAGTTTTTCCGGCTTTTCAGGAATCGCCGGAGTCGACAGCACACCCGTCGCGAGGGCGAGCACGCGCATCCCGAGTCCGGCCGCTTCACTCACCTGCAGGTCGATGGCGTTGCGATCCATCGGGACGATCGCATCACCGAACATGACGCCGCTGCAAAGTGCCGTCACCGCCTCAACCGACCCTTTCACCCACAGACGCCAGGTTTTTTCCGTTTCCTGGTGCAGACTCAACATCAACTGCCGCGCCGAATCAAACGGCACCACATCGACTCGCGGGGAGGCTCGCCGCAACTCATCGGGATTGAGTCCGCCTTTCATGGCGACGGTCAGCAACGCACCTTCCGTCGGGTCGCCCTCTACCACGAAACCATTCTCCCCACGTCGCAGGCGAGCATCACTGCACAGCACGGCTGCTCGCAATATGCGCAGCAGATCAGTGTCCTGAGAGATTTCACAGCCGTCGGGACCATAGATCTTGCCCATTTCCGGGTTGAAGCCGACGCCGTCGATCGTAAACCCCTTGCCCCCGGCAATAATCCGCTGCACCGTCATCTCGTTGGCCGTCAGCGTTCCGGTTTTGTCAGAACAGATGACCGTCACGCTGCCGAGCGTTTCGACGGCCGGCAACTTGCGAATAATCGCCTTTCTCGCCGCCATGTTCTTTGTACCAATCGCCAGAACGATGGTCATGACGGCCGGCAATCCTTCGGGAATCGCCCCAACGGCAGCACTGACGGCAGCCATGAAAACTTCGACAATTTTCAGTCGGAAGGAAGCATCGCCGACATCAGAAACATAGGAAAGGACCTGGCCGAGTGAAACGGAAGCCGGAGATCCTGCGAATTGAGCCAGAATCGAAGCTTTGACCAGCGGGAAAGCCTTCAGCAGGGCTTCTTCCTCGGGTCCTTCCGGGATGAAGGGAACCACAGCCCGGCGAAGCGCATGATAGATGCCGATCGCCATCAGGGTGACACTGAAGCCGATCACCCAGTAACCGAACACACTCGAAAAAGCTTCGAGACGCCGCATCAGCGGGGTATCGATTTCTTCGGTCTGATTCATCATGGCGTTGATCAACCCGATCTGCGTGGCATCGCCGGTCGCCACGACCAGACCGAGGCCGGTGCCGCTCGTCACCAGCGCACCGCTGTAAGCGAGACATTTGCGGTCGCCGATTCCCGCGTCTTCAGGCACGGCTGTCGCTGTCTTCGATACCGGCACGCTTTCGCCGGTCAGGGCTGATTCATTGATCTGCAGATTCTTCGAATCGACGATGCGCAGATCTGCCGGCACACGATCGCCGCTGGTCAGCAACACGAGATCTCCGGGCACAAGCCCTTCCGCCTCGATTTTCTCGGGAATGTCACTGCCGCGGAAAACATGCGCCTCGGTTTTCACCATCTTTGAGAGAGCATCGATGGCTTTCTGGGCATTTTGTTCCTGAACGAACCCGATCACGGCATTCACGATCGTGACAGCGAGAATCGTCAGCGCATCGGTTACTCGGCCGACCAGAACACAGGCAACCGCGGAAACCAGCAGAATGATGATCAGAGGGTTCTCAAACTGCGCAACAAAGCGACGCCAGGCCGGTTCTGCCGGTGGGGGGGTGAGAACATTCTGTCCGACCGTTGCCAGTCTTTTCTTTACTTCTTCTTGATCCAGGCCGGTTTTCAGGGAAGTCTTGAGTTGTTGAGCCGTCTCATCGACGGATACGGCATGCCAGGGAACATCTTTCACGAGGTGCTTCACTCCTGCAAAGGTATGAGAAATAGTGTTACTGCGTCGCCTGTAATAACCAGTTGATGCGGCGCGGAGAAATCATCATGAAAAACGATTTCACACGCGGATCATCTGGAGTGTTCAGAATCTTTTCTTTTTCTTTTTCAGAAAGATCCTTGAATTTTTCCGTATACAGAATTCGCATGGTGACTTTGCACCAGACCTTGCTGTTGAGAGCCAGTTCCGATTCGGCGAATGCGTTGGCATCGCGATAGCTGGAGTCGTATTCGAACCCCATGATTTGCCCGTCGTCAAACATGAAGAGTTTCATGTCACCCGGATCGAGCGGGTCAGGGTTCGTGTCCGGCTTTTCACCTTTGAATAATCGCCGGGTTTTCTCATCGAAATAGTAGACGACGGTCTTGTCTTTTGCCACCGGAATATTCAACTGCCCATTCAACAGCTGAGGCTTGTCGATGGCATTGCGCAACTCGTTGCGCAATCCAGCCATGATCAGTCGCGTGGTCTGCAGAATATCGAGCTTGTTGCGAGCATGAACATACGAAAGGTTTACCGATTTCAGCACCTGATAAATCGTGGTCGTCAGCAACGTGATGATACTCATCACAAAAAGAATTTCTATCAGCGTAATCCCTCGTTGAATGCCATTTTCTCGACTCAACGGCTTGTACAAACCACCCGCTCGACGATGCGCGACTTGAGGTTTCATCAGTAGAAGTTGATCCGGGGATCGGTAATGATGGTGGTGAAATTGAGTTCGGGGACATCAGAAATCACGCGATTGATGGCCTTCACGAGAATGTCCACACGCAGCAGATATTGCTGCTGTGACCCAGCCGGACAAGGCAACGCTTCGCGCTTGGCCTGAAAAAGAATCTGAAAGCCGTTCTTCTGAGCGTTTTCACACAGCTCCTGAAACTCTTTTTCCTTATCGAGCTGCGCGGCTTTGCCATAGCCGAGAGTACGAGCCAACTCAATCGCCGATGAGCCATATAAGGTCGCAAGCGTGCGAGTATCGGCACGGACAATGCGCTTCTGGCCACCCTTGATCAGCGAATAGATGGGCAGGATTCCGGCCGACATCAGCATGACGACGATCAGAATCTCGACGAGAGAAAAAGCGCGGCGATGGGTCACGTCACACCATACCTACTGTCGCTGGACATAGGTCCAGTCAAATTTTCCCACACCGCCCGTCACAATCTTGGCCACGTACATCTGGTCATACCATTCGGGTTTGATGGTCCAGGCAGCATTGAGGGAATTGTATTTTATGGTGGTGGGCGCCTGAATGCAATTTTTCATGTTCATGTACGGACTCGCCACCGTACCGCGAATCACCAGTTCTTTCTTGCCTTTGATGCGAATCGGTTCGAGCACGCTGATGAGGTTGGCTTCGACGTAGCATTTGGCCGTTGAAGCCGCATCGGTGTTGATTTCGATGAGCGGCGCGATGATGGTCACCATGTCCGGGTGCGAATCAGAGCGCACGGAACGCTCCATGGCATGCACCGGATCACCAGTCTGATGCGGGAAAAAGTTTCCTTGAATGCTGACCGGACCGCCCCCCATCATCGGACTCGAGTAAATCACCCCACGGCCGCGAAAGTTCAGGTTGTTCAAGACCAGATCCGCGGGATCGTTCAGCGCAAGAATGCCGCTCAGCTCGAGCGTCCCTTCCTTGACATATTTGATCATGAAACGATCGTAGTAATTGCCGCCGATCGAAATCGTGGTACGACCGCGAAAGAAGTCTTCCGTGCTGCGCGGAATGAAGTAGAAATCCATGAGATAAGCCTGACCGCCCTCGGGCATCGCATACCACAGGTCTCCCTCGTAGAAAGCCCGCATCGGTGAGTTCTGCACGTATGTCGAGAGAGCACCGGGCATGCCCGGATACTGGTGATTGGCCATAAACCCGGGAGCGCCGAAGCTGACGATATCCTGCAGGGCTCCAGAGTAGCGTGACGTAGGAATGTTTCCGCCCGTGATTCCCAGTCTTTGAATAAAATTGACCAAGCCCCAGTTGATGGGCTCCTGGCCGGCATTCGACATGAATTTCTCGATGTACTGAATCTCGCGGAACCCCGAAGGAAGGTTCGGCCAGTTGTGTTTAAGGATATCAACATAGGTCGGCTGCACCGAGAACCCGGAAAACAGAATGCCGGCTTCGGTCGCCGTCAAAGGCGATTTTTTGTCGAAGCTCACACTGATGGGTGGTGCGGATCCGTCCGGGGTCGGCTCAGTGCCGATGAACGGGACTTCCAGGTTGATCGGCGTACTCGGGTCTTTCGGATCGACGTATGGCGGGTTGCTCGCCCCCGGCTTGCGCCGCAGAGAAACAATGCGGTTGTACTGTCGCATGACCTGACCGTAGACGATGGTTGGCGACAGTTTACTGAAGTCCGCAGTCCCGTACGGGTTGATGTTCCCGGAAGGGGGAGGAGCGTGACCGAAGATATGCAGCCCACTCTTCGTGATCTCGGGATACATGATCTGCTTCACATCATAGGGAATCTGCCCGGGGGCGCGCAGTCGAAGATCGCGGAACTTGATGTAGGATTGAACGGCGCGCACGAAAGCCGGTTCGCCAAAGGCGACGTCCTGAGTCAATTCCTGGCCTGCACCGACGTTGATGACTCGAATTTCGACATCCTTCCCGAAGACATCCGTGAAGAGTCCTTTGATCCCGTCGAAGAAATCTTTTTTAATGGCCTGATCGCCCTGAATCTCCGTGACCTTCTTGCGGTAATCATCAAACAGCATCCAGGGCACGTCGAACTTCAACCAGAAGTTGTCTTGCCCGTTATACTGCAGAGCCTTTCCCTGATCGAGGGTCGGCCGATCGACGAGCATCTTCGCGCCGTTCGTGGCTTGAATTGTGGTCGCCGGCGCGCCGAGCTGGGGTTCCTGCCCCATGTAAACGCGACCGGGCGGAACCTGTCCCTGAGTGAGCGCTTTCTCCCAATCAGCCACATGCTTGGTGGCATCAAAGTTGGTGATGATGTCGTTCCAGCCGTGCTCGAGATTCAAGTAGACATCCTGTTTGCCGGTCAGCGAATCGAACGAGTTCCAATCGCTCCCGCCGAATGCAGAGCCATCGCGAATAAATAACGTGAAATAGTTGTACGGAGGAATGAACGTCTTGACGACGCGCAGCAGAAACATCAGCGTGATTTTGGCGTGACGGCCGCGATAGTTAACTCGCGACGTCACCGTCAATTCGCCCTGCTTTTCCTTCTTGTCAAACATGGAAAAGGTGCCGTCTTTCGGCTTGACCGGATTCACTTCGCGCAGCTTGATGGATGCTGTCACTTCAAAGTCGCTTGAGTTGGCCATACCGGAACCGAAGCGAAAACCATAGATGTCGTGAGCCGTCTTGCGGGTAAAACCCGTCAGATTCGCAACCTGAGCGGCGTCAAGCGGAATCTCCTTGTTCGGATCGATATTCTTGCCGCGCAGCACCTTGAACAGCATGTTTCCCGGGTCATCATGATTCAGCGCGTTTTTGAGACGCGCGACGAACTCTTCGGTTGCCGACTCAGCCAGGTTGAAAGCCACTTCTGATTCGTAGGAGAGGCCCGAGGACCAGTCTTCAGAGCCGGTGAAAAAGGTAAGCGCGATGCCCAGAATAAAGAGGATAACCAGCGCCCCCAGCGCCAGCAGAAAAATCGAACCGCGTCGGTTATTGACCATAACGCCCACCTCCGCGTTCAAGGGACTTGCGAACGACTTCGACGGCATCCTGTCCGTCGGCGAAGGCCGCGCGGTAGACCGGGTCTTTCTGCATGGTTTCCATGTTTTTCAACATCTGGTTCATCGCTTCTCGACGTCGAGCCGGATCTTTCTGGCGATGGTAGATCATGGCCTTCAGATACCCGGTCTTCATCAGCAGATGCACATTCTGTGGATTTTCCTGTTCCATTTTCTGAATACTTCGCAGGGCTGCATCGAGATTTGCGGTCCGAATCATTTTCGAGATCATTTCCAGGCTGGATTCAAGCTCCAGCTCGTGTTGCCTGGCTGCATCCGATGGGGTCGTGATTTCGATCGGCCTGCTGCTCGTGGCCGCTCGAGGTTGGGAGACAGCCGGACCAACAGGGGCCACTACCGCTCCAGAAGCCACCACAGCCGGTTTCCGTTCCGATACTTCCGTGTTCCTGCACCCCGAACACCCACACAAGAGAGGGAGCAAAACGAACACGACGATCAATGGCAGGTCTGCGGGCATGCGAACACCGCAGCCGGAAAAGGGCTGTTTCATCTTATTCATGGTACTGGATCAGAAGAGCAAAGTCAATGGAATCCGCCTTGACAGGCGTACACCTTTGCGGATAAAATTCGCCATCTCCTCCTCAAAGGAATATTACGTTGTTTACACCACGAAAGTTTTACCGGCTTTGGGCCTGCGCCTTCGTCGGAGTTCTGCTTCTCGCATCCGCTGCCCCCTCTTCGGCGTTCAACCTGTTCAAGAAGAAGAAAAAGAAGAATACCGAGCAGACCGCCGACAAAAAAGATGATTCGAAAACCGCATCAAAACCACTGCGCAAGATTCCGGCGACGACGTCGCATCACTTCTTTGCCTTCGAAGACGCACCCTATTACACCTCCCCCGACAAACGCATCGGCGTCAAGATGATCGTTGATGCCGTCAAGGTCGGCCCGACCATGGCCGCGACCCAGCACATCACGTTCCTGCCGGGAGCAGCGATGCCGGCACATCGTCACGTCTACGTGACCGAGGTTGTCTATGTACTCAAGGGCAATCTGACCCTTCGCATCGACAAGGAAACCAAGGTCATGGGCCCGGATTCCTGCGCCTACATTCCCCCGCAAACCTTTCACGAATACGCCAACACGTCGAGCGACGTCTGTCAGTGGCTCCAGATCTATTCTCCGGCCGGCCCCGAAGAAGAATATCGCAACTGGGACACCCCGGACACCCCGAAAACGGTTGTCACGGCAGCGCCCGTCGCCACCGGAACCCAGCACATCGTGGCTCCGCCGCGTCAGCCGCTGCCCGGGTCCCCCATTCCTCAGCTCGATACCGTGAAAGAAAGCTCTGTTCCCATCGTCGAAACCACTCCGCCGGCAGCCCCGGAAAAAACGACGCCCACGGCATCGATGACCCTGCAGCTCAAGAAACCCGAACCGACCAAGAAGCCGACGAAAAAAGGGAACTGAAACCCGGATGGTCATCGAAAAAAATCCGTCGGCGTATTTCAGCACAGGGCTTCTCGAAGAACTCTGCGAGGAAAACCGGCGAAAACTTGCCGCCGACCCGGAAAACGACAGCCTGCACTTCAATCTGGCCAACGCTCTCTCACGACTCGGCAAGTATGCCGAAGCTGTCGCCGAGTATGAGGCCGCCATTACCCGACAGGCAAAACCTGTCTATCTGAACAACCTCGGGAAAACCCTGATCGACATGGGGAACTACGAAGAAGCCGTGCGAACGTTCGATCTGGTTTTGCAGCAAAATAAGTGGCCGGACACCTGGTATCACAAGGCTCTGGCCCTTCGCCAACTGGGACGACTCGAAGATGCCGACAAAGCACTTCTTGAAGCTCTGAAGCTGAATCCTCAGTATCGCGAAGCCATCAACGCCCGCGGCGAACTGCTCGAGGCACTGCAACGACCGGCCGAAGCCATGCTCGAGTACAAGAAGGTCATTGCCTTGTTTTTCTCTGACAGCCAGTCGAAAGAGTCAGAAGACTTTGACTATGACCTGTCGATCCTCTACTCGACCACCGAAATGGTGGACGAGTCCATTCGCCGACTGGAACTCTTCGTCAAAAAGAACCCGGGCTTTGCCGACGCCCATTACAAACTCGGACTCGCTTACCAGGCCGCCGGACGCGAACATGAGGCCATGCTGGCCTTTCGCCGCGCGCTCGAGATCAATCCGCGGTATGAGACCGCACGGCAGTCCTTTTGGAAACGGTGACCAATCCCACCAAACAACGCAAACGCCTCGGCGACACGCTCGTTGAAGCGGGTCTGATCACGGCCGATCAGCTGAAAGAAGCGCTGGCACGCCAAAAAGCCGTCGGGTTGCGTCTCGGTCGCGTGCTCGTCGAACTCGGCATGGCCAATGAAGAGAGCATTGCTCGCACGCTGGCGCGCCAGATGAACATTCCGTTTCTGAACCTGAATGAAACGACCATTCAGGCGGAAACGCTCGCCATTATTCCCGAAAACATCGCTCGCAGCCACCAGCTGCTGCCGATTCAGCTCGAAGGGAATCGGCTGCGCATCAGCATGGCCGACCCTCTCGACGTCTTTATCATCGATGAGATCAACTATCAGACCGGGTTCGAGATCGAGGTGGCCATCAGCCCCGAGTCTCAGATCGAAGCCGCAACCCGTCAGTATTACGGCAGCAGCGACACCTTGAAACAGGCAGTCGACACGCTCGCAGCAGAAAAGCGCGATGACCGGGTGCAGCTTGACGAAGCCTTCTTCACGACCTTCGAACTCGGCAGCGACGACGCCGCAGTGCCGATGATCAATCTGGTCAATACCATCATTCAACAGGCCATCTCGGACAAGGCCTCCGACATCCACATCGAACCTGATGAAGATCTGATCCGGATTCGATATCGCGTCGACGGCATTCTGACCGAGATCATGAAAGCGCCCAAGAATATTCAGAGCGAGCTTCTGTCGCGCCTGAAGATCATGGCTCAGATGGACATTTCCGAGAAGCGATTGCCGCAGGACGGGCGCATCAAGGTCAAGGTGAAGGACACCGGAATCGATCTGCGCGTATCCTCACTGCCGACGGTATTCGGCGAGAAGATCGTCATTCGTATTCTGGACAAAAGTCGACTGCAACTCACTCTCGAGCAGGTGGGCTTTGACGACGAACTGCTGACATTGTTCAAGACCCTGGCAAAGTCCCCCAACGGCATCATTTTGATGACCGGCCCGACCGGCTCGGGCAAGACCTCGACTCTGTATGCCGCTCTCAACTTCGTTCGCAACGGGCAGATCAACATCACGACCGTCGAAGATCCGGTTGAATATCAGATTCAATCGATCAATCAGGTGCAGGTGCGGCCGGACATCGGTCTGACCTTTGCGCGCGCGCTGCGTTCGATCCTGCGCCAGGATCCCAATGTCGTGCTCATCGGCGAAATTCGCGACTTTGAAACCGCGCAAATCGCGATTGAAGCAGCACTCGCCGGGCATCTCGTTTTTTCCACGCTGCATACCAACGACGCCGCTTCTGCCGTCACGCGACTGGTGGAAATGGGCGTCGAGCCATATCTCGTCGCGTCTGCCATCATCGGCGTCGGCGCGCAACGCCTGGTACGCAAGATCTGCGGGGCCTGCCGCACCCCCTATGAACCCGATGAACAGACGCGGCATGAGCTGCTGGCCCTCGGGCAGCACATTGATCGCCTGTACCGCGGCAGCGGGTGCATCACCTGCCGCAAGACCGGCTATATCAGCCGTACGGCGATTCACGAGATCATGACCATCAATGACGAGATTCATTCGCTCATCATCAACAATGCGTCCGCCCGCGTCATTCGAACGGCCGCGGTTCGTTCGGGCATGCGCACCATGCGCGAAGACGGGCTTCGCAAGATGATTCGCGGTGTCACGACCTACGATGAAGTCATCAGGCTTACCCGCCGCGATGATCTCGAGGCTCGAGCAGCACCGGCGTCAGCAACAGCGCCGGTATGAGTACCCGGCTTTTCCAGTATCGAGCCATCGACAGTCGGGGCAAAACCATGGAAGGTTCCATGGAAGCCCAGTCCTCGGAAGAAGTCGGCACCTGGTTGACCGAGCGCCAGTACTACGTGGTCGATATCCGTCAGTCAACTCTGGGCACGCTGACCCAGATGCCTCGCATCCGCTCCATTCCACGCCCGGAACTCAACTACTTTCTGATTCAGCTTTCGAGCCTGATCGAGTCCGGGTGCCCGCTGCTGCTGAGTCTGCAGGCCCTGCATCGTCAGCTGTCCCCCGGCCCGCTCAAGAGTCTCGTGAAAGATCTGAAAGAAAAGATCGAGGTCGGCAAATCCTTTTCGGAAGCACTGAAAGCCTACCCCGACGTGTTCTCGCAGCTGTTCATCACGCTCGTCGAGGTCGGCGAGGTCGGCGGCATTCTCTCGGAAGTACTCGATCGGTATGCAAAGATTCACGATGCCATGTACCGCATCCGTTCAAAGGTCCTCAAATCGATGATTTACCCGGCCTTGCTGCTGGTACTGACAATCGTCTTCACCTGGGCGCTGCTGGTCTGGGTCTTTCCGACATTCATCGAAAAGTTTCAGGAACAAGGCATTCCTCTGCCGCTGCCGACTCAGATCCTGCTCACGTTTTCCAACTTTCTGCGCTACAACTGGCTGACCCTGGGAATCGGCGTCATCATCATCTGGCAGATATTTCGCCAGTTCCGGCAGTCTCAGGCCGGTGGCAAGTTTCTCGGTGACACGACCTTGCATGTGCCGTTGATCGGCAGCCTCTTCAAACAGATCGAACTGGCCCTGTTCAGTCGCACCCTCGGCACCTTGATTCGCTGTGGAGTTCCGATCCTCACTTCCTTGATGGCGGTCGAAAAGGCGTTGAGCAATCCGATCTATAAACTTGCTCTGGCAGACATCCGCGGCGGCGTCGCCCGTGGTGAAGCCGTATCGGTCGGCATGAGCCGACGCAAGGATCTGTTCCCCGACAGTCTGATTCTCATGGTCGATGTGGGCGAACGCAGCGGCAATCTCGGCGACATGCTCAGCAAGGCCGCCGCGATCTACGAACGCGATCTGGAAACGACCCTGGAAGCCATCGTTTCGCTGGTCGAGCCGTTACTGGTGATTTTCCTTTCCATCTTCGTCGTCGGTGTGGCATTAGCAATGTACCTTCCCCTGTTTGACATCTGGAAATCCATCAAGTAGAGTGTTGACGTCACGGGTGACCGTTTGATTCCGTCCTGGAGGAACACATGTTGAGAAAAGGCTTTACGCTGGTTGAACTGCTCATTGTGGTGCTGGTCATCGGTATTCTGGTCGCCATCGCCATTCCCCGATATCAGAGCATTGCTGCTGTGGCCCGCGCCAAATCGTGTCTTTCCAACCAGAAAGCCATCGAAAGCCTGATCGCCCTCTGGGAAGCCAAGAACTTCGAACTCGACGCCGGCAAGAATCGCTACGCCTGGATCGACCGTCAGGGCAACATGCGCTGGCGCTATTCCAATGCGGTTCTCAACCTCAACGAACTGGCCAAAGATCCCAAGTTGTTCATCTGCCCCGAAGCCGCCCATCGCTGGGGTTACACCTGGCCCGGCGCCTCTTATCGCTTCTACAACACCGACAACACCGGTCTCTGGATTCTCGGCTCCACCGGTTCGATGGGCGGGCGCGGCGTTGTCTGTGCCTTGCGCCTTGGGCCCCGCTGGATCGGCATGAACGGGCAACCCGGCCCGGACGGATCGAAGGACAGCGCACACCATTACCACTAAAACATGGGTGCCGATTTTTTCCGGCACTCCCGTGTTGCGCCCAGTCTGTTGTCACTGCCGCCGGAATGCGGAGTCGCCGCCTGTCAAAACAATGTACAAGCTGTATTCTTTCCCGGCTGCGAAGCGAAGCGGGTTTTCACTGGTCGAATTGTTGGTCGTGATCATGCTGCTCGGCATCCTGGCCGGCAGCGGCATCCGGTTTTTTTCGGGTGCGGCAAACGACACTCGTCTGCGTGCGGCAACCGATGCCGTCGACGCCATGCTGCGTGCCTGTCAGCAGCGAGCCAGACAGCGCGGCCTGCCCGTACAACTTGTCTGGGCGGGAAACAGTTTTCAGATCAGGGGTTCGGCCGCCAGCAGTTTTCCGATACAGGAACTCACCCCGGACACACGCGACCGTTTGTCCGAGTTGCAGTTTTACGCCACCGGGACTCTGCTTCAGGGTCGGCCGATTTCTTCCGTGACCGTTTCACTCGCCGTGCCGGGAGCCGAACCGATCAGGATTTTTCTCCCCCTGTTGCCATGAATCGTCGCGGATTTTCCCTGGTGGAAATTCTCCTGGCCCTGATCATCATGGCCGGCAGCGTCATTTCGATCATGCGCGGCTTCGAAGTCCAGGAAAGCCTCGAACATCAGGCCCGCTTTGAAACCATGGCCGCCCTCTATGCGGAACGCGAACTTGAACTTCTCAAGAGCGATCTGCTCGGCGGGCGCAGACCCCAGGGGCCTCGAGGCAGCGCCGGTCGTTTCAAGCTTCCCGGAGGCTGGAAATCTCGCCTGATCTGGACCGCTCCAGACGAGGACAACGTGTGTCGGCTCATCGTACGCATCACGCGCAGTGGTGAAACGTTTGCCTGTGAATCCTTCGTCGCCTTCGCGCCCGACGCCAAGGGGCCGACTCGCCCCGGCGGAGTCCGACGCACATGAAAAAAGGATTCACGCTCATGGAAGTCGTCGTCGCCATTCTGGTCATGGGCCTGGTGAGCACCGGGCTGCTGAACCTGTTGCACTGGGGTCGCATGCGATACCACGCCATTGATGACGGCTGGCGCGAACGCGACGTGCTCAAGGCTCTGCATCGTACGTTGCGCAGCGAAATCTCCGCCGGAAGACTGGATGCGATCCGGCAGATTCCCCAACAGTTCGAGCGACAGTTCCCTACAACCCTGCCATTGCATTGTACTGGTATCGATGTGCGGCCATACGCTTCTGATACGGTTTTTGTTCGACCGAATCTCTATGTCGATCGAAATCGCAACGGGCGCGAAGACCCGCAGGAAACGCTGCCGGCACAGGTGTGGTGTTTCAGGATTCGCAATCAACCATGAACACGCAGATTCTGTCTGAGGTGAGGGCGCGTCGCGGGTTCGCCATGTTTCTGGCGATGATCGTGACGACCCTGCTGCTCTTTTTCGTGTTCGGCGCTCGTTCAGTCGCTCGCGCCGGCCTGGATCTCGGTCGTTCGGCCGCTCTCGAAAGCATCGCCTTTCAGGCTGCCGACGGAGGCCTGGAACGAGGGATGGGCCGCTTGCACCGCGCGTTCGCTCCGTGCACCTTTTCGTATCTCTCGCCGCTGACACCAACACGCGCCGTTCAAGTCGACGTCACGGCTCGAGGTGACAAGCATGCACTTGATTTAACCGCATCGGCAACAGTTCTTGACGCCGGACGCCCGGTCGCGGTACGTTGCCTGAGCCGGAAGGGGATTTCCCGCTCCGGCGGGAAACTCGGACTCGGCAAGTTCCTGGAGGCACCATGAAACCCTCGCCCGTAGACGGTCTTTTCGCGGTCTTTGATGTCGGCAGCTACGCCGCCAAGGCCGCAGTCATTGAACGCACCGCCGGAAAGGTGCGGCTTGCTTCGGTTGAGGAAGAACCCCTCAAGCCTCTCACGGAATTTCCGTCTGAAGTCGAATTTCGCGATGCTCTCATTCAATCATTGCGAGCTCTTGCCGGTCGTTTACCACTCGGACGATGTCGCGAGGTCATCGGCCTGTTCTCTCACCGTGAGCTGCAGATCAAACTCGTCGATCTGCCTGCGCAGATCACCCCAGAGCAGTTCGACAGCGTGCTGGGGTTCGAAGCCAGGAAGCTGCTCTCACCCAACTACCGCAGCGAGCCGTTCGTGTATTCCTATCGGGTTCTGCGCGACAGTCCGCCGTTTACGGCTCTGGCCGTCATTCCGCAGTCGCATCTGCAGAAAACGATAGAGCTGTATCAGAGTGCCGGCATCCGTCTCGCCGGCCTGTATCCCGAGATCTTCGGTGAGCTCGCCGCGAAGGAAGCCATGCCGATGTCCGGATCTCCGGTCTACACCATGATCAATGTCGGTCATGGCAGCACGCACATGACGATTTTTTCGGCGGGGGAACCTCGTTTCACGCGGCAGATCCCGTCCGGGGTTTCTGAGATTCCCGAGCGCGTCACCGGCAACGAACCCGAGATTTACACACAGAAGATCCGCTTCAGCTTCGATTATTGCCGCGCGGTTTTCAAACTCGGACAGATCGACGAGATCGGTTTTTTCGGTGGCGGAGCCCTCAAGCCCGGGTTTCTCGATTTCGCCCGCGAGTATTTTCACCCCAGCAAAGTGTCGGTCATCGACCTGTCCTCGTGCATGGATGTCAGTCTTGCCATGTCTCAACGCGGCGGCGATGCCTCGAAGCTGGCCCCGTTCCTGCCGGGAATCACCACTTATCTCGCGCATGCGCGCGCCACCCCGCTTGACCGATCGAACATCTTTCGCCAGTGGGAGCGCAAGGAATCAGAGGAGCGCTGGAAGAACCTGTCGCACCTGCTTCCCGCGGGAGTTGCCCTCGCCGGGCTGCTGGTCGGCATCGTCATTCTTGCCGTCTGGGCCATGGTGCTGCAGTCAGAACTCGACAAGAGCGCCCAGGAAGCCAAAGTCGGCGAGATCGATTCCACGCGGGCGCGCACCAAGCTGGTCCAGCTCGAGAGCCAGAGAAAACCCGGCTCCAGTCTTGCTCCTTTCGAGCAAAAACTGCTCGAACCTTTGCTCAAGGATCATCTGGCCGCAGACGAGATTCTCTTTCTGGTTACCAAATCGAAACCGGCCGGGGTCACCTTTGAAAAGCTGCGAGTCATCTGCCGGACTGATGAAACCGGCAACACCCAGGAAGAAGAAGAAGAACCGATGCCCGCGAACGCCCCCGGAGCCGATGAAGGTCAGATCCTCCCTCCCGGCGCTTCTTCCATGCCCGCTCCGACTTCCACAATGGGAACGGAGGGCGTTGACAATTTCGAACTGCGGGGTCAGACACTCGAGATCAAGGGAACCTGCATCGCCCTTGAAGATCTGGTATCCTTTACCAGTCAGCTGCGCACCTCCGGTTTGATCTCGCGCCTGCAACTGGTACGCAGCAAGCCGGCCGGAAGAAATCTGCGCTTCACGATCAGGGGAGATCTGCAATGAAACAGAAGACCTTTGTCTATGTATTCATCGCTCTGCTCGCGGTTTCCCTGTTTCTGCTGATCGGACGCCAGCTGATCATTGTGCCGCAGATTGAGAAGATCGACGCTCTGACTCAGCAGGCGGCAACGCACAAGACGCAGATTGCCGCACTGAATCTCCAGATCGACAAGATCAAGAAAGAATCCGTCGACGCACCGCGATCCATGCGTCTGCTCCCCGCAGGCTCGGAGCATGAGGTCCTGCAAACGCTCATTTCCGCGGCATCAGCCACCGGCTTCCTCGTGGAGTCTCTCGCTCTGCAGCCATCATTCCAGCGACGCCGCAAACCCGAAGACACCGAGGGCGAAGCGGGTCCGCCGACGCTGAAACCGGGCGAACTGCCGCAGGTGGATGACAACGGCAATGCCATCGGCATGCCGACCGAGGAAGATGAAAACGGCCCGATGGTGGAGGTGGTTCCGATTCGGGTTCAGGGTAAAGGTGCCGTACGTTCATGGGGCCTGTTCCTGCACCGAATTCGCCAGGAACTCCCGTTGTTCGGCCTGCGGGAGATGACCCTGCAGTATTCTTCGGCCGAGCCGAAAGGTTCGTTCGAGATCGTGATTCCGCTCAAAACGGCCGCCCAGGCTTCGTCAGGCCTGCCGCAACCAATGACAGGAGGAAAGTGACATGGGCAACGATACCTGGAAATGGGCTCTGGTTCTCGTATTGTCTGCGGTGTTCATCCTGGTCGCTCACCAGGCCTACAAGTCGCTGAACAATGCCGACGACCAGTTCCCCCCACCGGATGACTATCTCAAGGGTGATTCCTACGATCTCGATCATGGTTTAACCCCCGGCCCTGTCGGCGGCACACCGATCGATGGAGTTCCCGACTCCGGCAATCCTCCGAAAACGGGCGCGCCAATCCAGCCCGACAACGCCGTTGCCTCTCGCCCCCACATTGATGCATCAGCCTGGGACAACCTGGCATCGGAGACACGATAGACATTCCGGAGCGTCTCAAGCGCTCACCATGAAAGAGAGCTTTCCGGCAACATGATGGTTCGATCAGGAACTTCCGTGGGCCGTCGGCTGCGGCAACTCTTTATTGCCTCGCTGTTGGTTCTCGACGGAGTACAAGGAGCAACTGCTGAGTTGCCGCTTTCACTGCGTAAAGCAGAACAATGGTATCACACAGGCAGACTATCGGAAGCGAGAAGTTCCGCCCTTTCGTATCACGACGCTTTTCCCAAAGACATCGAAGGGCTGCTGGTTCTGGCGAAGATCGATCTCGAATCGGAAAATCTCGTCGACGCGAAAAAGTGGCTGCGCCTCGCTGACGTCATCGACCGACATCACCCGCTGGTCATCATCTATCGTCGCCTGCTCGAAGACCTCGAGCATCGTCAGGGTCCGATCACACAGATGCCCGAGCCGCTGCCGACCTCTGACCGCCGACTGGTTCAAGCGCAACTGGTTCTGGAACCGGCCCACGCATCACTTTCCCAAAGTACCGGTTCCCCCTCGTAACGTACCTGATGAATTCGGCATCGCAACGGGGCCGACCGGCGTTCTTGAATCAGATTCACTGGCCAGGCAAGCGGAAGAAGCCTTTCGGCAGCGGCAGTTTCTGCGAGCCTACCTGCTCTTTTCTGATCTGGTGCGCGATCACCCCGAAGACAACATGTACCAGCTCGGCAAAGCGCGCGCCGCCATGGCTCTCGGATTATACGACGAGGCGCGAGCCATTCTGGCCGGGTTGCAGAGCCGCTATCGTTTCACCTCCGACGATCCTCTGCTTTCACCTCGTGTCATTCGCTTTCAACGACAGCCCTGATCGTTCGTAACCAGGACACTCTCCCACACCGGTCGAACGGAAGCGGCGCGCATACCCCTTGAGGCATGCGCGCCGCTTGTTTACTCAGCGCCGTTCAGAGAGCGATCAGGAACTCATATCGAATTTGAAAGTGAGATCGGAGAATCCGCCGGCTTCGCTGGTGAAGTCGTGAATGGCAATCTTGAACTTGTACGGAGCCACTTCAGCCAGACCGATGACCTGACCTTTCTGCAGCTTGCCGGGCTTGAGAGTGAATTCGGGCACCTTGAGCGTGCGAACTTTTTTGCCATCCTGGAAGATGTTGATGTCGAAGCCAACCGCCTTGATGCGACCATCTTCGTCGTCAAGAGCATCCCATTTTTCGCGATAGGCGACGGAGATGTAGTATTCGCTGCCATTGAGCGTCAGCGGCTTGTCGCGCAGAAATTCCTCTTCTTGCGGATGCGGGCTGTAACTCAGCGTGCGCACATAAGAGAACAGGTTCTTCGGTTTGGCGACCCCCGCCTGAGCAGCCTGCGTTTTGGGCGCACCCTTGGCGGCGACTTTCGTGTCAGCCTTGGCGGCTTTCGCATCAGCCTTGGCGGCCGACTTCGCGTCGGCCTTGGCGACCACGGCACCAGCGGCGACGGGCTTCACGGCAGACTTTTTCCCCGCCTTCGGCATGACGGCCGGAGGTGCAACCAGACCGAGTTTTGTTTCATCTTGAGCAATCGCCGCAGGAGCCGCCTGAGCTGCGGGAGCGACCGCAACGGGGGCCGGCGGCACAAGAGTCAGGGGTTCGGCTTCAGGGGCCGTCACCGTTGCGGCAGGCCGTGCGGCTTTTGCGGGCGTCGGCCGGGCGGACGTCGGCGTGTTCGAGAAAGCCATGCCCAGACTTGCCATGACCAGAACCGCTGATCCAATCAGACCCATTTTCTTGATATCCATCAATGTGCTCCCTGTGTAAATCCAGTGACGTGTCAGACACGCCGCGTTCCGTTTCGTCGTCTTAGTTGTTGCGTGCGCCGCCGTTGATCCAGTTCGTGATCAACCCCTGATCGTGCGTTGCCAGGGCCGGGCGGCTCTTGGGCATGCGAGGCGTCTCTACTCCCTTGATGCGGCGAACCAGCTTGCTTGCTTCGGCATCATACGGGAAGATGACCGAGCCGTAGCGCGAACCCTTCATGACATTGGTATAGCTGTTCAAACGCAGACCGGCGGCAGCGGTTGAATCATCGTGGCAACCGACGATCGAGCAGTTCACCATGAAGATCGGCAGAATGTTGCGCGAAAAGCTTCCGCCCATCGAAACCAGCGCGACATGCGTCGAAGCGGTCAGGCCACTGTCGATGGAAACGGTCACCGAGTTCGAATTGTAGTCTCCAGCACTCACGGTGACGGTATAGACACCAGGCTGTACGTCAGGAATGCTGAAGTTGCCGTTGATGTCGGTCAACACGGTAGAGGTCGAAGGAGAGGTCATCACCGACGCGCCGGCAACTCCCATGCCGGTCTGCGAGTCAACGACCGTCCCCACGATACTCCCGCGCAGCGTGGTGCTGGTTCCGCAGCCGGCGGCAGTCAGCAGGATGAGTCCGAGTATCAGACCCACCATCAGCGGATAACGGTTCACCATAAACATCTCCTTCCGTGGATGAAATCCCACGATGACCATCGGCATGTTTACGGAAAGTGTTAAGGGAAAATTCAGTCGACTCATGCTCTCCCCTCTCCTGTCAGGCAGGGTCATTTCGTTCTCCTTCGTTTTTCCGCCGGCAAGAGCGAAACTTGTGAGC
>CAYYIY010000019.1:0-82866 GCA_964472075.1 uncultured bacterium
GCCGCAATGGCGAATCGTTGAGCGATGCCGGCGGAAAAACAGAGTCTCGAGAGAACAAAATGGCCCTGCCGGCAACATCGTTGTCTTGACAGGGTTTTCGATGGTTCCTATAATGAGGCGGTTCTTTGCGCCTCTTTTCAGAACCTACCTTGTCCAGACAGCAGAGGAGTACACCATGGCGGATATCAATCTGAAGCGCTTGCTTCGAGATCTCGCCAACCCTGACGACGATCTGCGGGCTCTTTCCGCCATGACGCTGATGAAGGTCGAAGTGCTCGATCCGGCACAGCGCGAAGAGCTGTTTACCGCTCTGATGAAAGCAACCCACGACAAAAACATTGCCGTGCGGTTCTTCTCGCGACGAGCCATCGACAAGCTCCGCCAGGACAAGGATATGGAAGAAGGCGGCGCACCGGCCCCTCGCAGCATCGATGCCGGGCTGGCTTCAGAGGCCTATGAAGAGCGACTGCAGGCGGTCATGCGCATCGGCCGCGAAAACAAGTCGGAGTATAAAGATCGACTGGTCGCCATGCTGCAGACCGAACGTCATGACTTCGTCAAAGCCTCGCTGATCAGCTGCCTGAAACTCTTCCTGAACAAGAGCGAAGCCAATATCCTCAGCCCCTTTCTCAAAGACCCCGACAGCCGAGTCCGTTCAAACACCATCGAGGCTCTCGAAACGCTGAAAGCGGACGGCGCGATTCCGCTGCTGTTCCCCTGTCTCGAAGATACCGACAACCGCATTCGTGCGGTCGCCGCCAAAGCCCTGCAGTCATTCGGCGAAGGAAAGGTGTTCGCGGTGCTGAAGAAGATGCTCGGCTCGAATGACGAATGGATGAAGTTCAGCGCCATTCATGCCCTTTCCCACATCAATGCCGGGGCCTCGATTCAGATGCTCGTCGACGCCGCGAAGCCGCCGACCCAGCCGGACACCCGTCTGCGCGCCATCGTGGCACTCGCCAACTTTCACGATCTGACATCATACGGTTTTCTGAAACACCTGGTGTCGGGAAATGAGGAACCGTTTAAATCGGCTGCCGCCAAGTCTTTGAAACTGATCGAAGAAAAGTTCGGCGCCGCCCCTCCGGTCACGACCCTGGTCGCTCAACCGAAAACCGAAGAGAAAACCACAAAGGGCGAAAAAAGCTCGGCAAGCAAGGCTTCGACCGACCTGGCCGGTACGGTCGTGCAACTGTTCAGACGCGGCAAGGAGGAAGCCGTCAGCCTGTCACAGGATGCGGCCATCAAATTCGCACTCACCGATCTCGAGAAGGAAGCAACGGAACTTGCCAAGGAAGCCGGACGCGTTCTTTTCGACTTGTACCAACGCGGCGATCTGAAATACCCGGCTCTCCTGACGATCGGCCACGAGATTCTGCGCATGAACTTCTTCATTCAGAAGTACACCGACGAGGAAGCCAAAGCCCCGGCCGGCTCCGGCGGCTTCTTTTCGCAAATCAAGAACCTGTTCTCGAAGTCGCAGCCCAAAGACCCGAAACAGTCGCAGGTCGAGAGGTTCACGCAGAATCGCGAAGACCTGTTTTTACGCATGGGGCGACTCGCATTTCAGAAGATGGAACAGAAGGAATTCGAGTCTTCCGACCTCGAAGGCTATTTCCAGACGTATACGAACCTGCAGGCGAAGATCGCCCGCGAGAAAGACAAGATGAACGCCCCGGCCTGACCGGGAACCACGGGAGGCAACCGCATGGATCTCAACGCGTACATTCGCGACGTTCCGGATTTCCCCAAGAAGGGCATCCTCTTCAAGGACATCACCCCTCTGCTCGGCGACGCCAAAGCGTTCGACGCGGCCATTGAAGGCCTGGCGGCAAAGTATCGCGGGCAGGGCATCTCGGCCATCGCGGGCATCGAGTCACGCGGATTCATTCTGGGCGCGGCACTCGCGCTCAAGCTCGGAGTCGGCTTCATTCCCATTCGCAAGCCGGGCAAACTTCCGTACAAGACGAAGAAACGCGAATATAGCCTTGAATACGGGAAAGATGCCATCGAGATTCATGAAGACGCGGTAAAACCCGGCCGGAAAGTTCTGCTGGTCGATGATGTTATCGCCACCGGCGGCACGGCTCGAGCCGCGGCCGACCTGCTGAAAGAGATGGGGGCCGACCTCGTCGGCATCGCCTTTCTCATTGAACTCTCCTTTCTCAAGGGCACCGACCGGCTCAAGGGCGAACCCGTGTTCAGCCTGATGCGCTTCTGAGGCACTCTTCATGCCGACAAGAACCACCGCCGCCAGGAAGTCCTTTCCCGATCTCACGCACAAAGACTGGGAGAAACGTTTCGTATGCGCGAAAAAGCTGGCTTCCGCCGCCGGCCTGACCGAGTTTCGCAAACTGACCGCAGCGGCGCGGCGCGATGTCTGCAAGCGCCTGACCGAACTGCTTAACGACAATGATTCTCGCGTTCGCATGCAGGCAGCTTCCGCTCTGGGCAATCTCGGGTGTCGTGATACAGCCGAAGTTCTGATTACCGCCCTGGCCGACCCGAACGAATGGGTGCGGGTCCAGGTGGTCGAAGCGCTGGGTCGGATCGGCTCGGAAGATCTCGCCTCGGTTCTGGCTCATCACCTTGAAGGTGAAAATGAAGCTCACGTTCGTGCCACGTTGATCAAAGTGCTGGGTACAATCGGCTCGGACAAACTCGTACCGGTTCTGGCACTGTATCTCGAAGATCGCGACGCTCGCGTACGTGCCAACTGCATTGAAGCCATGCTGCGGTTGAATAGTTCGAAGGACGCGATGCGGCGGCAACTCCTGAAGCTCGCCTCTGATGTCAACAATCGCGTGCTGGCAAACACGGCTCTGGGGTTGGTTTCTCTTGGCGAGCGACAAGGACGCATGATTCTCGTGCGCATGCTCGAATCCGCGGACGAATACATGCGCGCTTCAGCCACCTATGCGCTCGGTGAGATTCGCGACCGGCATGATCTTTCGACTCTCGTGCGCCTGCTGGGGGACAATTCCTGGATGGTACGCCAGAACGCCGTACGTGCTCTGGTGAAGTACGGTCGCTCGATTCTCGATGTCATTGGCGAATCACTGCGTTCGGTGAATCCGTTCGTGCGCCTCGGCGCCCTGGAAGTCTGCGGACATCTCGGCGCCACCGCAATGCGTCAATCAGTGATCGAACTGCTGGAAGACGACTCCGGCGAAGTCCGATCCAAAGCCGAAGAGGTTCTCGATCGCCTCGAGGATCGCTGATCTTTCGCCGACATGACTGAAGCCGCTGCCATCTCCCGACTTGGGGTCATCCTCGCCCGAGGGGGTTCCAGGCGACTTCCCGGCAAGAATCTGCGAGAATTCTCCGGGCGTCCGCTCATCGCCTGGGTGATCGAGGCCGCTCTGCAATCCGAAGTGTTCGATCGCGTGCTTGTCTCGACTGATTGCCCTTCCATCGCTCGCGAAGCTCGAGCCTGGGGGGCCTGGACTCCATTTCTTCGTCCCGCGGAACTGGCTTCTGATCAAGCAACATCTCTTGACGCACTCGTACACGCCGTGCGCTGGGTGGTTGAGCAGCAGCCCGCCTCAACGCCGCTGCAGCTGGTCGGTTTGATGCAGCCGACCTCGCCGTTTCTGACAGCAACGCACGTGCGAGAAGCCGTCGAACTGTTCGAGCAACGTTCGTTTGTTTCGCTCAGCTCGATGTGCCCGGTTCATGAGCGCCCGGAATGGATGTTTCGACGCAATGAATCGGGTCAGGCCGTGCCGGTCGATCCTCAGGGAGTCACCCTGCCGTCGCACGAACTCCCGCCCCTGTATCGCGAAAACGGCGCTTTGTATCTGCTGCATCCGGAACTGATTCTCAAGCATCATCGCTTGTACGATTTCGAGAGTCACGGAGCGTATGTCATGTCTGTCGTCGACTCGATCGATATCGACGATGCCTCCGACTGGGAAATCGCCACCGCGGTTATGAGCGCTCGCCGCAAGGGTCACCTGTGAAACCATTCGCTTTCGGCAATCGCGCTGTCGGAAAAGGGCACCCCTGCTTCATCATCGCCGAAGCCGGCGTCAATCACGACGGTGATCTCGAGAAGGCCCGACAGTTGATCAGACTGGCTCGCGAAGCGGGCGCTGACGCGGTGAAGTTTCAAACCTTTCAGACTCATCGTCTGGTGGCGCGCGGAACCGCAACGGCCGAGTATCAGAAGCAGAACCTCGGCCGTGATACCGATCAGGCATCCATGTTGAAGGCCCTCGAATTGGGGGCCGCGGAGTTTCGTGAACTGTTCGATCTCGGCCGTCACATCGGCATCCCCGTGTTTTCCACCCCCGACGAGGAACTCAGTGCTCGACTGCTGGTCGACCTTGATCCGCCGGCCATAAAAATCGGTTCGGGGGAGGTCACGAATCTTCCGTTCCTGCGCCTGCTCGGCGGGTTAGGGAAACCCCTCATTCTTTCTACCGGCATGTCGACCCTGGCCGAAACCGCCTGCGCCGTCGACGCGCTCGAGGCCGGCGGAGCCTCCGAGATCGCCCTTCTTCATTGCGTGTCGTCCTACCCGGCCCCCTGCGAAAGTCTGAATCTCAGAGCGATACAAACGATGTCTCAGGCCTTTCCGTATCCGGTCGGTTTTTCCGATCACTCGCTGGGCTTCGAGGCTTCTCTCGGTGCGGTCGCTCTCGGCGCCGTTCTGCTCGAAAAGCACTTCACGCTCGATCGCACGCTTCCCGGCCCGGACCATTCCTGTTCACTCGACCCACAGCAGTTTACGCAGTATGTGCGACAGATCCGCAATCTGGAGGCGGCTCTCGGCAACGGTATCAAACTACCGGCGGCCATCGAACTGACGACCCGCGCGGTCGTGCGTAAAGTCCTGGTTGCCGCCCGAGATCTCACGGCTGGAACCGTGCTTTCCGAACAGGATCTTCTGGCAAAGCGCTCGAGTGAACAGGCTGGAGTACAACCCGGAGATCTCGAGAAAGTTGTGGGAATGACCCTCACACATGAGCTTTCTGCTGATCGAGCACTCACCTGGGAGCACCTTCGGGGTCGGTCCTGACGTGGTTCAGCAATCGTGTTAAGATGCAGCAGACCCTTTTGGTCTGCAATATCAAAGAAGCCCGCAAAGGAGATGTTCGCCCATGATCAAAGTCGTCGCGTTCAACGGCAGCCCGCGTGAAAAGGGGAATACGGCTCTGTCTCTCGGCCTGGTTACCGCCGAACTCGAGAAAGAGGGGATTCAGACGGAGACAATCTCTCTGTCAGGGCAGCAGCTTCGCGGGTGCATTGCCTGCGGCAAATGTTTCGAGAACAAGAATCGTCGGTGCGTGGTCGAGTCTGACAAGATGAACGATCATCTCGCCAAAATGTTTGAAGCCGATGGCATTCTGCTCGGCTCGCCCGTCTACTATGCCGACATCACTGCCAATCTCAAGGCGTTGATCGAACGCGCCGGATACGTGGCGGGCGCCAATGGCGGACTGCTCGCCCGAAAGGTCGGTGCCGGCGTGATCGCGGTTCGCCGCGGCGGCGCCATTCACTCGTTTGATTCCATCAATCACTTTTTTCTGATCAGTCAGATGATCATTCCCGGTTCCCGCTACTGGAACATGACCATCGGTCGCGATCCCGGCGAAGTTCTCAACGACCAGGAAGGCGTCAAGACCATGGAGATTCTGGGCCGGAACATGGCCTGGCTGCTCAAGAAGATCAAACCCTCCGGCTGAGGGTGAAGGAACGGCGACCAGAAGAAGACATCGCCGTAACGGGGAAAACGCCTCGATCCGTCATGGATCGAGGCGTTTTTTCTTGTCCCTTTGCTCGTCAGTGCTTCAGGTCATTTCTTTCCGGCCAGTTCCTTGAGGCCGCGGGCGATGACACGCATGATCAGATCCACTTCTTCTTTCGTGATCGAGAACGAAGGCGTAAAACGCAGACCGAAGTCGCCGCCATGAATCATCTCGATACCGTTCCGGCGCAGCCATTCCTCGAAACCACCCTCACCGGTCACCCGGTATTTGTCGGGGTTGAGCAGCGCGCACGCCATGAGGCCGGTGCCGACGACGCGATCGATCGCTCCGGGAAACTCTTTGGCCAGCTTCTCGAAACCGGCGATGAACTGTTTGCCGCGCTCGCGAATGTTCGTGCGTACCTGTTCGGTCACACTGTCAAGCACCGCGCAAGCCACTTCGCAGGCTCTCGGATTGGTGGTCATCGTGTTACCGTAGAGGCCGGTGACATACTGATCCGCCACTTCCTTGCGCAGACCGATGACCGACAGAGGGTACTGGCCGGCATTGAGCGCTTTCGAGTAGGTTTCCATGTCAGGCGGTTCGCAGTTTTCATACCCCTGATAATCGACGATGCTCAGGCATCCCTGGGCACGTAACGCTGCCTGAATCGAATCAACGATCAGCAGCGACCCGTACTTTTTCGTCAGCGACCGAGCGGCATCGTAATACTCCCGACTCAGCGCCAACCCAGGCACGCCCTCGCCCATGACCGGCTCGACGAACACGGCATCGATAAAGATTCCATCTTTCTCGGCTTTCTCATACGCCTGCTGCAATGCCGGCACATCGTTTACCGGCAGAAAGATCATATTGTCCGGGTCACGAAACGACGCCAGGTGCGTCGCATACGCCTTGCGGCACGACTGTGACAGACGGGCCGGCCCCTCGGTGCGACCGTGAAAACCCTCGACAATCGCGATGCGGCTGATCTTCTTTCCGGCATGCGGTTTTCCGGGATCGGTCATTTTGCGACCGTGAATATCGACGATACGACAAGTAAAGGTTACCGACTCAGAGCCGCTGTTCAGAAAAACGAACTTGTCAAAGGGGCAGGTACCGCGAACCCGGCCGATCTCTTTCTGCAGCCGATCGGTAAGATGCTTCTGACTGAACGACGGCGTCATGACGTTCGCCATGACAAACGGTTTCGCCATCGCTTCGAGCACCTTTTGCGGCGCATGGCCCATACCCAGCATGCCATAACCACCCGAATCATGCACGACGGCCCCATGGGTCGTGACGATCCAGGAACCGGCGGCAGCCAACGGCACGTACGGGTTGATGCCCGGCCCCGGATAGAAATTGAGCAGCTTTTCCTGAACCAGCTTGCAGAGAGCCTTCTCTTCCATCTTGAAGTGCTCGGCATGCTCTTTGAGCAGCTGCTCGCGGGCGGTGACGGCCATGTCAATCGCTCGCCCGAGATCGGGGTCGCGACCGAGAAAATCGAGAATGGTCTGGTCATCAAGACCAACGGTCAACGGCTTGCCGGCCGCCTGGCGAAGAGCGTGAAGTTTTTCGAGATGTGCGTTGCTCATCATTCCCTCCTTGATCTGCCGCCGGTTGTTTTCGTGACCGCAGTCACGACCGGTCATGCAAATACAGGGAAAAGTGTAGCCCTTCTTGATTTTTCAGGCAACTTTCTGAGAGTGAGACCCGCAGCGGACTAGACGAAATGGGACAGCACCAGCGCGAACACATGCAGAAACAGCAGAGCCAGCACCGGGCCGACATCAAACAACATGCCGCCGAAGGGAATGATCGTGCGAAACGGCTTCAGGAAGAGATCGACTGGGTAAAACACCTTTTTCACCCACATCTCCTGCGGCCCGGGCATGATCCAGGTCATCATCACCCGAACCAGGACGAAGATCTGAAAATACTGCAACAGTTGAAGAAGAATCATGGCTTTGTCGATCAGGCCGTCGTGTCGTTGCCGTTTTCGTCAACGAACAGCGCTCTACCAATGCGCACCAGGGTGGCGCCTTCCTCGATGGCAATCTCGAAATCGTCGGTCATGCCCATCGACAGCTCGAGCGCATGATACCCGGGTCCTTCCAACTCACGACTGCGTTGAAAGAGGTCGGCCAGCCCGCGAAAACAGCGCCGAATCAACGCCTGATCTTCCGTAAACGGTGCCATGCCCATTAAACCCTGAACGTTGAGATCATCGTGCGTTCGCAATTCCCGCAGCAACGGCAGCACCTCTTCAGGGGCAAACCCATGTTTGGTATCTTCGGGAGAAATATGCACTTCGATCAACAGCGGGCACGCCCGCCCTGATTTCGCGGTCCACTTCGCGAGATCATCGAACAGATCGCGTCGATCGATCGAATGAATCATTTCCGCCACGGGATACACGTATTTGATCTTGTTGCTTTGCAGCGTTCCGACAAGATGCCAGTGAATGTTCTTGACTCCGGTAAGTTCGGTGACCTTGTCACGCAGTGCCTGGGGCCGATTCTCGCCGAACACTGTCTGACCGGCCGCGATCAGACGACGAATCTCAGCCACTCCGACGGTCTTCGTGATCGCCACCAGCTTGATCGCCTCCGGTGATCGGCCGGCACGCCGTGCCGCATCGGCAATGCGCTGCCTGACGCTGTTCAGATTACGGGCAATATCGATCATGGCTGATCTCCGCTCAATAAACGCGTTCGCACCAGATTGACGCTCATCGGCTCTACCGGCAGGCGGTCGCAGATGCCGGGAACCCACTTGACGCGAACCCCTTCCGGGGCTGCATGCTCGATCCAGCGACTCAGACTCCCTTCGAGGCACGCTCCTGCAATCGTCAGAGACACCTGCGCTCCAGAAAGAACATTGCGTGGGGCCAACAACTCATCGCCTTGAGCTTTCCTTGACCAGGAGCCATACCAGCCCGCACCCGGCTTGTACAGAGCCGCTCGCACGATCCACTGCCGAGCCGCATCGCGCACATCTTCCGAAGGCGGGTTCCGACTGAAATACTGTTCGAGATCACCGGTATGCAGAGCGACGCCGTCTCCGGCTGCCAGCAGCAGGCTTACCGATGCGTCCGGGTTGATAGAGCCGGTAATATAGATGTGGCGAGGGGTCACGATCATCACATCACCTTCCACTTCACCGCGCATCATGATCGACAGTTCCGAAAAAACGATGTTCACGCCTTTCAGAGAAGCGCGGTCAAGGTTGTTAACTCCATCGAACTTCGTCGCGGTCGACAGCACAATGTACGATTCATTAATCGCATCCTGTTCGGGAACGATGCTCGTCGGCGTAAAGTAGGTTTCCGACCAGATGGTCTGCGAGCCGACATGATAGTTGATCTCGGTCGGCGCACCGCGGCAGAAACCCTTCCCATTCGCATCGATGTAGATTCCCGCAGATTTCGCAAATTCACGCAGCGCTTGAAAGTTCGGGCGCCAGGGGGCCATGAAGGAGGTTCTCGGGATTGCCGATTCATCAATGAACACGCCGTTCTCCGGCAGATCTCCTTCGGCTTTGTCCAGGACGCTTTGAATGCGTTTGCTGTTTGAAAGCGCCAGAACGGCCGAGTCGAGTTCAAGCGTCGGCCTGCTTTCTCCACGATGGTAGAAAAACGATGCCGTCTGCACCGGCCCCTTGAACACATGACTGTCGACCACGATCGGAGTCTGGCAATACAGCGGTCCTTCACAGGGCGAGGTGCCGCCGCGCTTGTAATGAACCGTTCCGTAGTTGCCTCGCAAGGCCGTCTGACCGGCAACCGGCGCAAACGGGTCGGGGGCGCCGGGCTGAAACATCTTCACCAGCAGCCCTGGATCATGACAGATACCGAGCGTGGTCAATCGACCGCTTGAGAACAGCTCGGCATTCTTTTCGATGAACGTGCTCAACCCGCCGGCCAGGCGTATCCATGGTTGAATCGGCTGTCCGTAGTAGAACTCATTGAGGCTGTTGAAGACCGCAAAGCGCTTCACCAACGGCGTCGCCGCGACTATTCCCGTGGCGCGACCGATCTGATTGCGCGCACGCCCTTCGCTCATCAGCCGGAACAGATGCGCCTCGTCGATGAGCGGGGTCTCTTCGCGATCGAACCCGGGCAGTCGACGGGTCTCGTTCAGTCTGAAGCTCGCTCCACTTCCCGAGCTCATCGGCCGCCACAACTTCGGCGGGTCAGAGAGATCCTGCAGCCAGGAAAAATAGGACGGATGCATGCCCCCGCCCGGCTGATTCAATCGCTCGCGCATGCGAACGACGCCATAGTGCAGGCCTGCTTCGGCAGCCATTCTCGCCTGCTCTTCCGTCAGGCGCAGATTACCGAGGTCTCGATCAGCCTGATACACGCGCAGCAGCAGCCCGCCCAGAAGAAACAGAAAGAACAGAACCGTAATCAGAACCGGCAGCGACGTGGTGGAAAAGGATAACGGTTTTTTCATTGATTGCGCAGATGGATCAGCCGGTCGAACGACTGATAGACTTCGGGTTTGTCCGGGAGCTGAATACGGCAACTCAGCTTCAACAGACGCGGAGACACCCTCTCGAACACACCGCCCTGCACTCCCGACAGCAACGGATTCGCCAGATTGCCGATCGGTCTCGGAGCCGGCGAAGTTCCTGAAGCAGTTCGAACCATGTGAAACAGACTGTTTTCGGCAAACAAAAAGGTGTCGATCTCAACCGCCGCTCCCAGCGTCCAATCGGCCGTCGCTCGTCTGAAGGCGCATTGCGGCCCGGTTCCCTGTTGCGGAAACTCGATCACGGCCGCGTTCTCCAGTTCCTGCGACAAACGGTCGAGCACGCCTTCAACCTGACGAGCCCAGTTCGATCTGAACTGCGCCGATTTCATGTCGCGCGAACTCAGAAACGAAAAGAACACCAGCGATGCTGTTCCCACCGCCAATAGCGTCAACAGCAGGCGCAACTGAGTCGTCTGCTGACGTTTGTATGCTCTTCGATTGATCTGTTTCATGGTCTGGTCTGCGTGATCGCGCTCTCGAGAAAGAGCGATTTCTTGAACAGCGGATACCCCCAGCGCACCTGCGCCCGAATCAACGTCAAGCCGGGCAGATCGGGGTGGGGAAGATACTCGACACGCCCTTCGATCTCGTGATCGCCGGAGGATTCCAGCGTACGAAACCCCTTTTCCTGATAATTGTCGCGGAAGGGTTGCGAGCGTGCTTCTGCCATCAGGCCCTTGACAGCGTTCGCCGCGCGCTGATACGTCTCGCTGTCCCAGGCCGGAAACGCCTGAATCTGCCAGAGCGAGATAAAGGGCCAGACGAGAAACGTCAGAATGCCGAGAATCAGCAGCCAGTCGACCGTGCTGCGCCCTGCGCGCCCCTGCGACCGTCTGCCGATGTGTTCTTTCATCTCGCGCCTTTCCGTGTCAGATCACCGCCTCAAGGCTGCAGTGCAGCATATTCCTCGAGTTCACGCACATAGCGTTCTGCCATGGCGATCTTGTCTTCGTCCTTGACCGCCACCGTGTAACGCTTCCAGCAGGCGATCGCTTCGCGATGTTGTCCGAGTCGTTCGTAGATGATCGCCAGGTTGTAGAGCGACTTGTCGAGGTAGGGGTCCTGTTTCACCGATGCCTGATAGGCTTCGACCGCCTCTTCGTAGCGCCGTTCCATATCGAGCAGGCAGGCCAGATTGTACAATGCCTGCGTGTTCCGCGGATAAATGTTGAGAATGTCCTGATACGCCCTGATCGCGCCTTCGACGTTGTTGTCGAGATACATCGCATACGCGGCGTTCAGTTTTTTGGAAAGGGTTGAAGGTACCACCGGAATCGCGCGTACCGTGCGGGTCATCGCCGGCGCAGCCGGTACGCCGCTGCGGAACAGCTTGTAATAGTGATTAACCTTCTTGACGTAGTTTTTCGTCTCGCGAATGGGAGGGATGCCGCCATACTGCTCAACGCGGCCGGGACCGGCATTGTAGCCGGCAAGCGCGAAGTCGACGTTTCCCTGAAAGCGGTCGAGCATCATGCGCAGGTATTTGGTGCCGCCATGAATGTTATCGCGCGGATCGAACGAGTTTGCGCATTTGACCAGTTTGGCGGTGCCGGGAATCAGCTGCATCAATCCGCAGGCGCCTTTCGAAGAAACCGCATTCGGGTCGAAGTCCGACTCGACTTTGATGACAGCCTTGATCAGATACGGGTCAACCCCCTGATAATTCGCCGCTTCATTGATGATCTCACTGTACGTTTCATCATTGGGCAACAAGACCTTCTGGGGAGCCATCTCACTGACAATGGTCACGGCATTGCCGTTCCAGTTGCTCGGAAGATCCGGTCCGGCTCGATCTTTGCGGGTCGGCACCACGATCTGATACTTGCTGTTGGGCGGATTGTCAGTCAGAAACAGACGACCGCTTTCGTCCCGGTAGGAATAGATGGCGGCTTCCGACACCCCGACAATAAGGCTGAAAACCGCAACCAGTGCAAAGATGAACCGTTTCATTGAGCTTCCTCCATGGTCGAAAGATGCACCCGCATCTTCTCATCGGCGTAAGCGACCGTTCTTTTGAGAAAAAAAGGAGCCGAAAAAGGAAAAGCCCCGAAACCGGGGCTTACGTATATGGGGAATTCTCTTATCGAACGTTGGAGAAATTACGCCTCAACAGGAGCCGGATGCAGGTGAGCCCAGCTCAGCACACAGGTCACGAAATGCCATGCATATTCCTCGTCGAGGGTCTTGCCGGCCTCCAGATCGGTCGCGGCCTTCTTGCACATCCAGCACTCACGATTCTGCGATTTGTAGAGCTCGAGCAGATCGATGGGTTTCGGCTCCGGCGAGGGGGCCGGTGAGGGAACCACCGTAAGATTCGGAGGCGCGGATACCGGTACCGGATTCGGGGTGACATTTCCGGAGAGAGCGACGGCAGGCGGCACAGGAAGGGGGTTCGCCATGTTTACCTCGGGCAGGTTTGGAAAGTGAAGCGATTATAGGGCGCTGCCGAAACGGCGGCAAGTTTGTGAAAAATGTGTGTATCAAGGCCTGATGCGGGTGTACGCTTCAAAAAACCCGAACCAACGGCGGCGGTACCGCAACTTTTACATTTTTTGAAAATTTTCTTCATCTCAAAACCCACTATTTATCAGTATTTTGTTGAAGCAGAACCCGGACACGGGAAAATCAGCCTCTTTTCATGACAACCGGCGGGGATCCGAGGGTACGTCTTCTTCCTGGAACCGCCGAAGTGCCTCAGCAAGCTGTTGTTGCAGGTGTTGTCGCAGACTGCCCCGTGCCTTTGAGAGCAGCTCATTGCGGCTGGCAACGATCTTCGCCTTTTCCTTTTCGAGCGAATCATTCGGATCGAACAGCCGCTTGTTGTCCTCAAGAAACTTTCTCAGATCGATCATATCAGCTCCTTACACGTCAGGACTGCCCTATGTATCGACGCAAAGCCGGAGATCCCGAACGGTCGAACACCATTGACAGTTTCACCTTCAGCGCCATACAGTGAGACAGCTGGAATCAGGAGGACCACATGTGGACTTTTGCCGCCAACTCTGACGCCGTTGCGATGAATCGCTCTCTGGTCATCACCGTTCTGCATCACCGCTTGATTCTGGTGCGCACCGCCGCCGGGCTGTTCGCCCTCGACGATCGCTGCCCCCACCAGGAACAGACTTTCGCCGATGGCGATGTCGAGGAACACGCCCTCAGCTGCCCCTGGCATTCGGTGAAAGTTGACCTGCGCAACGGCAAGGTTCTCAACGATATGGGCTTTCGCGGGTTACGCGACGTCCCGGTCTTTCCGGTCAAAGAAGAATCCGGTCAGATTTTCGTGGAACTTTCGCCCGGCTGACAGGGAGTTCAATCGTCGCCTCGGCCTCGTCAAGCCGACGTTCAGTAGTTCTCAATCACGATCGAAACACCAACGTGCTCGACACGATCGAGCTTCAGCAGCTGATAACATCAAGCACGCGTGCGAAACAGGCGTTACGGTTTCAGTTGCCGAACGATGTCCAGAATCTTTGCATGCGTGTCGGCATCAACCGACGCCAGCAAACCATGGTGGTGAAATGGTTGCTGCGGATCGTAGAGAAAAGGCTGCCCGCGCAGATCGCTGACAGAGCCGCCGGCTTCGACAAACAGCAGTTCCGGTGCCGCGATATCCCAGGCTTTCGTCGAATTCGAATCGTTGAGATAGTAGTGCGCCTTCCCCTCAGCCATCGCCATCAGCTTGAGTCCCACACTGCCGTGCCGGAACTCACCGCTCAGTCCGATGCTCCGCCCGGCCTGCTGTGCCAGAGAACTCGGATGTGACCGACTCATCGCCACGATCAGAACATTCGGGTTCCGGGTCGGGCACGTCAGTCGCTGCCACGAACCAGCGCCCGAATCGCTCTGCCGCCGCACGAAACAGCCCTTGCCGCGAGCACCGACATACAGATCGCCGTTCGTCGGTCGGTAAAGAGCGCCGAGTTCGAGTCGCCGATTCACGACAAGACCGATCTGCACGGCAAATTCGCCATTCTTACGAATGAACTCCTTCGTGCCGTCAATCGGGTCGACAAACCAGACCCGCTCCAACCGACCGTCTCGACCGGCTTCAAATCCGCCCTCTTCCGTGAGCAGAGCGTCATCGGGATAAACTTCATGCACGCGCTGCACGATCAAATCATTCGCACGCCGATCGGCTTCGGTCACCGGCTCTTTTCCAGACTTGAAGTCGACGGAAAAATCCCGGCGATACACATCGAGGATCGGTTCAGCCGTTGCCTCAGCAAGATCGATCAGAAAAGCCAGGTCGGGGTGTTCAAAGGGAAGGGCGTGACTCGTCTGGTTGTGGTTCTGATTCATCGAGCATCGATCTCCTGTTCAAGGGCTTCGATCGTAACACGAATACTCTCGTCGTCGTTCACTCAGGCTGATCGGCAATCTCGATCTTTCGCCGTTCACACAAGATGCCGGCATATCGATAAAGATCGGTGAGAGCCTGCAGATAGCCGACGCGCGACTTCAGAGCCGTGATCTGACTCGCGGCCACGTCGCGCTGTGCCTGCGCCACCTGAAACGCCGTGGTTTTGCCGAGACTGAACTTGATCGTCTCAACGCGAAGTTTTTCCTGCTGTTTGGCCACCGTTTTTTCGGTCGCCCGAATCTGCAGAGCCGCGCGCTTGGCTTCAAGGAACGCTTTCAATACGTCTTCCTGTACCAGTTGTCTCAGATTATATATGGCTTCCTGCGAGCGTTTCAACGACAGCTCTGACCGTTTCACCTGCATGCGAGCGTCTCGGCGCCCTAACGCCAGTTCGTAGAGCACTCCCGCCTGCAGATCATAACCTTTGGCGCCGAACTTGTCGGCACTGTCTTCGAACGTCTGTGCATACCCCGACTTGCCTAACGTCGTGAAAAAATCGAGGCGCGGAAGCAACCCATTCTTCGTCCGTATGAGATCAAGGTTTCCTTTTTCGAGGTCAAGCTGAGCCTGTTTCAATTCGGGTCGTTTAACCAGCGCCAGATCGATCAGCTCCTGTGGCGATGTTGCCGGAAAGTCCGAATCTGTCGGCTCATCTGTCAGCTCCAGATGATATTTCCAGAAATGTTCAGAATCGGGATTGATCATGCGCAGGAGAGAAATGCGTGTCGTCTCGACCTGACTTCCGGCATTGATGTACGCCTCTTCACGCAACGCGACCTCGGCGTCGGCTGCCGCCAACTCGGACTCTGGAATACTGCCCAGCTCGATTCGCTTCGCTGTTTCATCACGTTGCATGCGCGCCAGCTCAAGCGAGGTCTTGACAATCTCCCGCTCTCTGAGCGCCAGAAAGAAGTCCCAGTATTTCTTTTCGATCTGCCCGACCAGAGCCAGCAGATAGGCCTCCAGTTCATATCGTGAGATACGTTCATCCAGTTCCGCCGAACGTAGAGAGACCAGGTTGACTTCGCGACCGGCTCCCTGTCGCAATGGTCGAGTCAGGTTGATTCCGACCCGGGTACTGAAAAGATTGGGAGCGCGCGCTGAACGGTTGCGACCGGTGGTCACCTCGATCTCCGCCTGAGTTCCTGAAGGAAAGCGTTTTTCCCAGTTCAAGCCGACGTCAGTTCGGTTCGCCACATTATCCCCAAGCGCTCCGCTCTGCTGAATCTGCTTGCCCAGTCGATCAGAATTCGAAATGGTCGCCCCGAACGTGGCGTCGAAAGCGGCTCGTCTCCGCTCGCGCTCCGCCGCCTGCTGTTCGGGAACAAGGCGTCGGATCTTGAATTCATGATTTCTCTCAATGGCCGACGCGATGGCCTCTTCAAGCCCCAGTCGCCTGAATTGTCCGTTCTGTCCATCCACCGACGTCTGCCGTTCCGCTTCCGAAGCCGTTCCCCAGACATCCGGCTCGAGCAGCGGAAACGTGAGTTTGTCCCAGTTCATCAACGGGAGATATTGCGCAAACAGCCGCGATTCTGCCAGTACAAAGAGCAACATCGCACACAGCAGCAGTGACCATCTTCGAGACATCGGTTCTTTACTTGTTTGCATCCATCTGTTGTTACGCATCAAGTTCACCATTTGGTTTATCCTGCTGAGCAGGTTGTCTTGCTTCAAAACCGGCAAAGACGGAATAGACGACGGGAATATAGCCGAGCGAGATACACGTCGCGCAGATCAAACCGCCCATGACGACACGCGCCATCGGAGCCTGTACTTCGCCACCCTCGCCTAGCCCCAAAGCCATCGGCACCAGACCGAGAATCGTCGTCGCCGCGGTCATTAGTACTGGTCGAAAGCGGTCTCGACCGGCTTCCAGCAAGGCTTCCATCAAGGGTCGATTCTGAGTTCGATACAGATCGTTGGCATGATCGACCAGCAGAATCGAGTTGTTCACGACAATACCGCCGAGCATGATGCAGCCGATGAACGCCTGGACGTTGAACGTCGTGCCGGTCGCAACCAGGGCGACCACGACTCCGATCACCGACAACGGCACTGTTACCATGACGATCACCGGGTCTTTCAGCGATTCATATTGAATGGCCATGACCATAAAAACCAGTATCAATGCCAGACAAAAGCTGATCAGCAGTTCTTTGAATGCCTTCCGGCGCTCCTCGAAGTCTCCGGCCAGCGCGAGCGAAAAACCGTTCGGCAGCGGAATCGTCTTCAGAGCCGCCTGTACTTCGTTCAACACCTCACCAACCGAACGTTCCCCCGGGTCTGCCGAAACATTTACCACTCGCTCCTGATCGGCCCGTTCGATCAAGAGAGGCCCTTCACGCGAGACAATGCCGGCCAGATTGCGCAGCACAACCGGTTGTCCAAGTGCATTGAGAATCGTCAGATCCATGATGTCTTCAAGCAGAAGTCGCTCAGCGCTCAACGCCTTGACCAGAATCCGATACTCGTCTCCACTCTCGCGAAAGTTCCCGGCCCCGGTTCCGGAAAGCAACGTCTCGAGAAATTGTGCCACTCGCGTCACGGTCAGGCGCTGGTCGGAAGCCCGTTGCCGGTCGATGGAAATCAGTCTTTCCGGCACGCCCGATTCACGGCTGAGCTGAATGTCCGAAATACCCGGAATCGCCTTGAGAACGTTCTGCACCTGTTTGGCGAGGCGATCGGCCTGTTCGAGATTGTGCCCGCGCACCTGCACCTGAATTTTGTCGGCGTTGTTCGCGCCCATGCGAAAAATAAACAATCCCTGCCCCTCACGCGTACGCACGCGAATTCCGGGTATTTGCGAGAGAGCCGCACGCAGTTCGCCGGCAATGCGAGCGCTGGTTCGTTTGCGCCTGGTACGATCGACCAACGGAAGGCGCAACTCGCCGCGATTAACACCACCACCGCCGCCGCCCATGCCGCCACCGCCAATCGTGGTGACCATGGTGAGTCGTTCCGGCACCATTTCCTCGACGATCTTTTCGACCTGTTTCATCTTTTCTTCGGTCAAACTAAGCCTGGAACCAGGCTCAAGCTCGACCGTCACCCGGACTTCTCCCTCGTCTGCCGTGGGCATGAACTCAGCCGGAATGTTTCGCGCAAGATAGATCGAAACACCGAGCAACGATAGTACTATGCACGTAACGATAAATCGTTGATTCAAAGCAATCCTCAGCATTTCCGTATAGCGATCTTCAAAGAAACCGACGATCGATTTGAGCAGGCGTGAGATGCCGTTTCGCTGCGTCTGCCCGTTTTTGATCTGTACCTGTTTGAGCAGGCGAGAACACAGCATGGGAACCAGGGTCAGCGAGACAAAAAGCGAACACACCAGCGAGAAGCTCACAACATACGACAACTGCTTGAACATCAATCCGGTCATGCCTTCCACAAACAACAGGGGCAGAAAAATAACCAGAGTCGTCAGCGTAGAGGCAATGATCGGGGCGGTCACCTCGACACTGCCGTCGATCGCCGCTTCATCAGGAGCCTGTCCCCGTTCTCGACGCCGGAAAATGTTCTCGAGCACGACGATCGAGTTGTCGACCAGCATGCCGATACCAAGCGCGACCCCGCCCAGCGACATGATATTCAGCGTGAAACCGTAGTAGAACATCAAGGCAAACGTCGCGATGATCGATATCGGAATCGACACCCCGATGATGATGGTACTGCGCAGGTCGGCAAGAAAGAACATCAGGACAAGCACGGCCAGCACGCCACCCTGCAAGGCCGATGAACTGACATTATTGATCGAGTTCCGAATGTATTTCGACGTGTCGACGATCGGCGTCAACTGAATCTGCGGCAGATCGCGATTGATGCGTTCGATCTCGGCAAGCACGGCATCAGCCACTTTGACCGTGTTTTTCCCTGATTGTTTGCTGATACTGACTCGTACGCCCGGTTTTCCGTTCACACGCACCACGTTGCGAGTTCGTTCCCACTTGTCTTCGATCTCAGCAACATCACCGAGTCGAATCTGCATCGTTCGATCTTCCTTCACCACAATGGACTTGAGCTGATCAATACGATAAAACTCTCCCGGAGTACGAATCGTGAACTCGTAGTTTCCGGCCTCGACGATACCTGCAGGCAGATTCAAATTTTCCTGGCGAATGCGACTGATGATCTGGTCAGGCGAAATCTGCAGCGCTTTCAGTCGATCGATCAACAGGTTGACGTGAATCTCGCGCTTGCGACCACCCATGACGTCGAGAGCCGCCACACCCGGAATGCGCTCAATTCGATACTTCACCTGGTCTTCGATCAGGCGCAGCATCTGCACGGGGTCGAGATTACTCGAAGCTCCCAGAATGAGAATCGGAAAGTTCGCCATATCAAACTTTCGCAGTGTCGGCCGTTCCACCCCTTCGGGCAGGCGCGACAGAATGCGATCGAGACGATCTCGAATATCATTGGCGGCCGCGTCCAGATCAGTGCCCCAGGCGAAGGTAACTCGTACCGTGCACCTGCCTTCGGTCGAAGTCGAGGTGATTTCTTCAACTCCCGGAACGGCACTCAGAGCCTGTTCGATCGGCCTCGTCAGCAGGGTTTCGATCTCGACCGGTCCGGCGTTCTGATATTGAGCTGAAAGAGAAATGGTCGGAGCCGTGATATCGGGCATCAGATCAATGGGTAGATGGTATAAAGAAACGGCGCCGAACAACACGATGATCAAGGTCAGCATCGTGATGCCGATCGGGCGGCGAACGGAAAGGGTCGACAGATCCATGGTTCAGTCCGCCTTTCGCTTACCCTTGCGCGCACCCGGCTCAACAGCGTCTGTCCCGGAAGCCGGATTTCCGGCTTCGGCCGGCGGCATGCCCGGCAGCAGAACCGCCATGCCGTCTTCGAGCAGATGCTGCCCAAGCGTTACCACCCGGCCGGATATCGTCGGCGAGGCAATTTCCACGTAATCCTGTTGAACAATACCAACCTGTACCGGCACAAAATGCGCCTTGCGCTGCGCCGTATCGACCAGAAAGACTCCTTCGCGATTGTCCCGGCGCGAAATCGCCGAAAGCGGGACCATGGCTATGTTTTCATGAGTCTCAAACTGCAGTTTCACCTCGGCGAACATTCCCGGCTTGAGAAGCAGATCAGGGTTGGGGATCTCAATCTCGACTCTCCCCTGGCGAGTCGCAGGGTTAAGCCCCGGTGCCATTCGCCGCACCACTCCGACGAACTGACGCTGCGGCAAGGCGGCTACGGAAACCAGCGCCTGCTGTCCCACCTTGATTTTCGCGATATCGCGCTCGACCACATCGATCACGGCAATGACCGACGATAGATCATAGACGGAAAGAATGGGAGTGTTCGCCGATAGCAGCGCTCCCTCATCCTGAAAACGCTCTCCCACGTGTCGTATCGGCCCCGCCTCATTCCAGGCCGCTTCCAGACGGGTATAGGCAAGACGGACGCGAGCCGTCTTTACAGCTGCTTCCTTCTGCTGCACCTGCGCCAGATTCACCTGATGCCGTGCTTCGCGTGTTTTCAGCTGCGCCAGAGAAGCCTCGACTTCCGATTCTGACGAAACCTTCTGTTGACGCATTTTCAGCACCCGTTCGTGCTCGCGGCGAGCGATCTCGAGTTGTGCCTCGCCTTCCTTCACATTGGCTTTGGCGATCGCCAGATCAGCTTCGGCCTGAGCAACCGCCTGAACGAATTCATCATCTTCAATCTCCGCCAGAAGCTGCCCCTGCTTCAGCTGATCTCCGAGATTCACATAAAGACGTTTCAGTCTGCCGGCAATCTTCGATGCGATGACAAACTGTGCTCGCGGAATCAGACTCCCGGTAAAACGCCCTTCGTCGGTCAGAGCCCCGATGCGTACATCGCTGGTCTCGACAGCAACAGCCGTTCCCGCACCGCCGCCGCCACGCCGCTGACCAACAGGGCTTTTCGTGCCGCCGGTCGAACCGACATACGTCGCATACGTGATTGCAACCAAAAGGAGAAAGGCAAAAAAGTAAAACAGCAAGCGCTTCATCGAAATCGTCCTTCCATTTCTCGTCGGTGCTGCTCGAAAAAAGCGCACCGTCTGCTACAGCCGCATTCTCTGTCGGTTATAATCCAAGAGAAGCTGAACCAGAGACGAAAAGCGGTTCAGTATAGCCACCGCTGAATGGTCGAAAGTATAGACCATCCACGATCGACGGAGCAAACTACGATGAAATTCCGCGAAAAGCAGCGATAAAAGCTCAACCAATATGCATATTGCGTCCAAACCCGGTTGAACTATACATTTCTTTACAAAAATCTCTCGACATTGCGTGCCGTACCCCTCAACTTTTCCCTCAATAACGTCGATGGGTACATTGGAACCGCGAAAAAGGTTACCACGCCAAGGAGGGCAAAACTATGGTTACCGATCCCATTATCTGGGCCAGAGACCAGGGAAGGTCGAAGATTCACGACGGTCGCCGTGAAGGCGAGGTGGCAAAACCATCTGTACCACCGCCTGTTACCGACAAGCCACCGGTGGATTCCTTCGAAAAAACCTTTCTGTCTGCTGATGAGGCCGAAAACAATGCCGGTTCTTCATCATCAAACGGTCTGCGTATTTCCTACCATTTCGATCTTTTTTACGAGCTGTCTCAGAAAGTTTCCGCCAAGATGGGCCAGAAGGGACTGAATCGCTTCACAGAAGTCAGTGCCGGCGTTGCCGAAACCTTCAAAGGTTCATTCAGTCTGAAAATCGATGCTCTCGGCTCTTTTCTGAACGGCACCGACAAGTCGCTCAACATTTCTCCTGAAACAGCAAACCGTTTCATGGATTCCGTCGCCGGGTTGGCCGATCTGTCCCCCGAATCGCTAGAACAATTTCTCAGCGAAGCTGACAGCTTCTTTGCCGACCTCGAGGCGACCTACGGCGAAGCTGACGGGGCCTTCGACGACATTCGAGATCAGATGAAGAGTCAGGCCAACCAGTTCTTCGACAGTGTTGCTCAGATTCGCAATGAGGCTTCAGGAGAGGCACAACCCCCGGAAATCGAACTGCCCGACGCTCTTCTCGAAACTTCAGCCAAGCTGGCAAGCGAGTTCCCTCTGGGGTTCATCCCTCTTTCTGACGGAAGCGGTATGGAATTCCCCGCACGAGATTACAAGAGCTTCCTGAGCAACTTTCTCAAGTATGTCGAGCAGTTTCGCAAAAACACGATGAAAGATTTTCTGGCGAGCCTGCCACGTCCGACCGGCGCGGGCAAACCAATGGAATCCCCTGCCTCCCCGGTGAAAGAAGCGGTTTTCCCCTCTGTGCCGGTAACGACACCCGCTCACCCGACCACAGGTCAGGAACCTCAGCAACCCTCTGATCCTGCGGTAAAAGAATCGAATTGAGCGTTCGGTTCCTCCGGAATCAGCATCCGCCCTCGCTCTCATGAATACTGAACGATAGATGATGAAGGGCACCCAAACGGGTGCCCTCTTTTTTTCTCACCGACTGCCCGGCTCAACGCCGGGAACATCAGATCAGAGAAGGTGCTGCTTGATCTGAGCTTCGAGGTCGGCTTCGGTGGTCGAGCCGACATGCGTGTGAACGACCTTGCCACCCTTGAAAAAGAGAACGGTTGGAATCGACATGATATTGAACTGGCCCGCCAGGTTCTGGTTGTCATCAACATTCACCTTGGCGATCACAACCTTCCCTTCGTATTTCTTGGCCAACTGGTCGACGATCGGCCCCATGACTCGGCACGGACCACACCAGGGAGCCCAGAAATCGATCATCGCCGCTTCCTTGTTGTCGACCACGGTTGATTTAAACGTTGCTTCATTCAATTCTTTCGCCATAAATCCTCCTGTATGAGCATCTGCAAATTACGCAGTGAGTGAACGATGGTTTACCGTACTATTTCCCGAATGACAATGCAAGCCCGATGAGCGCTCCGTACAGAGTGCTGATGATCGGGTTCGAAGTGATCGGGCAGGCACCGGTCGCGCACCCGATAAACTTGTAGTAGAGGAATCCCAGCACTGCTCCGGCAGCCGGAGCCAAAACTTTTCCCAAAACGGGTGTCATGACGTCTTCACCTCCTTTTCGGTTCCTGCATGATCACTGCAGCATGATTTGAAACCCAGTTTTTTCAGGATGTCTTCCATCAGGCACCATCGCGTGATTCCCGACTGAAACAGATTCGCACCGACAAAGAGAGTGAAAAAAAGCCAGTAGGGGTGATGGAAGTGCGATAAAGCGACACTGAGCATCACAAAGCTTCCGGCTACGATGCGAACAATTCTCTCGATTACCATGCTTTTTCCTCCTCTGAATCGCCCCCGACTTCGGTAGTCAGGAACCTCAGGCTTCACCAGGTTCAACGAACCATCGTGACGATTTTCAGAAATCCGTTTTCCACTTAGCAACCAATATGCCACATGCGCCGCTGCCGATGAAACCCTTTCTCAATCAATGTCTTCGACAACACACGGTTCGACGTTCCACAAGCGTCGCGTCGAAATCAGGCGATCTTTTCGCACTTCGCCTCGCAAAACATGCACATTTTGCGCGCGTTTTTTGCCTACTTACAGGCGTCCTGCCGGGTCGGTCGAGAGACGGGTTCGCCGGTGAGTTCGCTCAGAAGTTGCTCGGCAAGTTCCGACACCGTCTTGCGCTCGACCGTCACCTGCCGCTTCGGCAAGGTGCTGCGTTCAAACAAAGCTGCCAGCTTCTGTTGTTCGTTGCGGAAATGCCGACATTGAGCCACTTGATCTGCTCCGAGAGTATGCAGATACCTGTTCCATCGATCTCCCCGCTCGGCGGCAGGCAATATCACGCTGCGTTCCAGAATGTCGCCGTCATCGAGTTTGCACCAGACAAGAAGCGGCTGAAATGGCTTCAACCGGGCTTCGAGTCCGGCAAGGTGCCGGTGAGTCACGCCCGAGACATGCAAGCCGACACTCAAATGAAATCGTTCGAGCACGAACAGCGACTCTGTCTGCACGCCCCGAGGGGCTTTCTCATCCCATGTATGCAGGCGCTCAAGATGTTTCACATGGTTTCTCAGGTGTTCGAGAGCCTGAGCGGCACCCGCTGTTGCCAACGGTTCGAGAACGCGTTCGGTCAGATGCTCGGTCGCCACCCAGAGAGGCCCTCGCCGGCAATCAGCCATCAAACACTGCAGCGCAGAGAGCAGGGTCGTCTTTCCCGACCCGGTTATCCCTTCAAGAATGAAACCTTTCACCGTTTGCACCACCCTTCGCCAAACCCTGCATGAAGCATTTCTTGCCTGATCTTCACAAATTGGTTACCCTGTCGAAGCACTAACGGTCTGATTCAAATACAACATCCGAAATCAACCGAAAAACCGGCCGACCATCGACCAAATGGCGACGGCCGCAATAGCAAGGAGACAGACATGTCCATTCCGTTCAATCCGCGCGAACTGCTCGCGCTGGCAGTCAAGATCGAAGAAAACGGCTATGCCTACTATACCCGTATGGCCAAACAGGTGCAAAAACCCAATGTGAAACGATTGTTCGAGTTGCTGGCCAACGCCGAGCAGCAGCACATTGTCGATTTTACCAAGATCCGCGACCAGCTGCCTGATCAGCCTTATGAGATTCCTGAAGAGTACAACTCACCTGAGATCGAGGGCTATCTGCGATCGCTGGCCGACGGTAAGGTGTTTCCCAATCTCGGCAACGCCGATGATCTCGCTCGGGAGATCAAGACCGAGGAAGCCGCGATCCAGCACGCCATTTCGTTTGAAAAAGATGCCATCATCTTCTTCAGTGAAATTTACGACATGCTGCCCGGCGACATGGCAGAAAGAGGCGCGATCGCCCAGTTGATTCATCAGGAAAAGATTCATATCGCCAAGCTGTACATCCTGATGGGCAATATTCCCACCGACCATTGATTCACAACATCGTCCCAGTCCGTTGATCACAGGAAGTCCTTCATGAGCGCTCGCCATCAGTGGCGATTGAAATTTCGTGTCACTCACAGCGCCGAGTGGCTGTTCGGCCTTTTTCTGGCATGTGCCGATGCGCTGGTACTGAACGCAATCTTTATCAATACGTTCACGTTCTGGCTGCAGGAACACACGTCGCAACTGACGGTCTATCTGACTCCGTATGTCCAGGTTCGCTCGTGGCTGTTTGCGCTCTATCTGGGCTTCGGCATTGCCTTCGGACTGTTCTCGATCAGGGCGTTGCGCGGCGCTGCCGACACTCTCTCGCACGCCGCCGGCACTCTGCTGTCGACGTTCGTCACCTTCAACCTGCTGATCTCACTGTGGCGCCCTCTGGCCCTGCTGGTCTATCACTTCCCGCGACCGATCATTCTTCTCTCGACCGGGTTCGGCATCGTCGGCGTCTTTCTGCTGCGCGTTCTGTTGATGCGCTTCTTCATTCCCGAACCGCAGCTGATACGCGCCGTCATCGTCGGCGATGAAGCTGAAGGGAAGCGCATTCTCAAGCACTTTCATCATCGCGGCGGCATTCGTTGTCGTCTGATGGGCGTGTTTTCCACCGATCAGTGGAAGGAAGTCGCGGAGACCGTGGTCTTTCACCACGTTTCCGAAGTGATCGTCACCGACCCGCGCGCGCCTCTCGAAGCCTTCTGGGCACAGATCTTCTACAAGCGGCGGGTCGAGCCTCACCCCTTCAGGGTGCGCGTGGTATTCGACCCTGCGTCGGCAGGCAGCCGGGTCGGGTTGTCCAGCCTTGAAGATCTGCCTCTGCAAACTATTCCAGCCCTGCCTGTCAGCGGGCTGCATCGATTACTCAAGCGCGGATTCGACATCGCCTTTTCCCTGTTCGCCATTCTCATTTCCTCCCCGGTCATGATTCTTGCCGCTCTGGCCGTGCGGCTCGACTCGCCCGGCCCCATCTTCTACAAGCAACGTCGGGTCGGGCGATACGGCAAGGAATTCGACGTGATCAAGTTCCGATCGATGTATTTCGGAGCGGAAAAGGCAAGCGGCCCGGTGGTGGCGACCGCCGATGACCCGCGCACCACTCGTATCGGGCGGTTGATCCGCAAACTCGGCATCGACGAACTGCCGCAGTTCTTTCTGGTACTGACCGGCGACATGTCCGTGGTCGGTCCGCGCCCGGAACGCCCGTATTTTGTCGAGCAACACCCCGAATTTCAGGGGCGACGACTTGCGGTGCGGCCCGGCGTCACCGGCCTGGCGGCCGTCAACGCCCGCTACTATCTGCGACTCACGGACAAAGTCGCCTACGATACCTACTATCTCGATAACTATCATCTGATCCTCGATATCAAGATCGTTTTCCAGACGGTCTGGGTCCTGTTGTTCGAATCAGAGAAGGCTCTGCATGACAAGCACCATCCGCTCGACCATCTGAGCCCGCCGCCGGATGACCCGCCTGAGAAGAACGCTTGATTTTCGTACATAAAACCCCTATTATTAGGTCATTCTAACTTTTGCAGATGTTCAAGAAGCCCCACGCCTAAGGAGACACTATGACGACGGCCATCACCGGCGACACCATCATTGCCGACATTCTCAAAATCAGACCTGACGCAGCGGAAATTCTCATGCGCCACGGCATGCACTGCATCGGCTGTTCGGTCTCAACCGCCGAGAGCCTGCGCGAAGCAGCTCAGGTTCACGGTATCGACCTCGACAAGCTGGTTTCCGACCTGAACACCAGGTAACAACGGAATCAGCAGGAACCCGGTCACCACCGCGCCAGAGCAGTGTCATCAAGACATTGTCGTCTGGTTGTCGGGAATGAGTGGCGTTCCGTGCTCATATCGCGTTGCTTCGTGAAGTCGAAGGACCATTCGTTTCCCGCGCGGCCGACAGGAACTCGTTCGTTTTTGCCTTTCAGTGCCGCGTGTGCTAGGATATCGCGCCATATCCGCCTGTCCGCTGCCGTTCTTTAGCGGCGTTCCGGCCACACATCGGAGCCGTATTTGATGAACCTTGACCAGATCAGGTCGCCCAAAGATCTTCGCGGGCTGACCCATGCAGAACTCGATGCGCTGAGCGCGCAAATTCGAGAACGCATCATTCAGGTCGTCTCACGCAACGGCGGGCATCTGGCCAGCAATCTCGGCATCGTTGAACTGACCCTGGCACTGCATCGCGTCTTCGAATCACCCCAGGACCGGATCATCTTCGATGTCGGTCATCAGTGTTACACCCATAAGCTGATCACCGGTCGCATCGACCCGTTTCCGACGCTGCGTACGCTCGGCGGGCTTTCGGGTTTTCCGAAAATCTGCGAAAGTCCTCACGACGCTTTCGATACCGGACATTCCTCGACCTCGATCTCCGCGGCCCTCGGCATGGCGCTTGCCCGCGATCATTTCGATCAGGCCCACAAAATCGTCGCGATTATCGGTGATGGGGCCATGACCGGCGGCATGGCTTTTGAAGCGCTCAATTATGCCGGTCACAAACGTTCGCCGTTCATCGTGGTTCTCAACGACAATGCGATGTCGATCTCGCCTAATGTCGGCGGCCTCTCGCACTATCTGCACAAGATTCGCATGGAACCAATGTTCACGACGCCGAAGGAGTATCTCAGCCACGTGGTCAAACAGATTCCGGGCTTCGGCTCGCGTGTCTACCAGATTCTGAGTCGACTCGAGGGCAGTCTGAAGTATCTGCTCACCCCAGGAAGTCTCTTCGAAGAGCTTGGGTTCCGGTATCTCGGCCCCATCAACGGGTATGATTTCGCCCTGATGGAACAAACCTTCTCGCACGCCCGACAATGCGCCGAACCGATTCTGATTCACGTTCTCACCGAGAAAGGCAGAGGCTACAAACCCGCACAGGATAAGCTTCCGCAGTTTCACGGGGTCGGACCATTCGAAATCACGACCGGCGAGATCATCAAGGATAAAGCTCCGCCGTCGTATTCCGCGGTCTTCGGCCAGACGCTGGTCGAGATGGCCCGTGCCGACAACCGTATCGTCGCGATTACGGCCGCGATGAAGGAAGGCACCGGACTGGCCGCTTTTGCGCAGCACTTTCCTGAACGATTCTACGATGTCGGCATCGCCGAACAGAACGCGGTGACGATGGCGGCGGGCATGGCTGCGGCAGGCTTGCGCCCGTTCGTCGCGGTCTATTCCACCTTTCTGCAACGCGCCTATGATCAGGTCATTCACGATGTCGCGCTCATGAATCTGCCGGTCGTCTTCTGTCTCGATCGTGCCGGCCTGGTCGGCGAAGACGGGCCGACGCATCACGGCGTCTTCGATGTATCGTTCCTGCGTTCGGTGCCCAATCTGGTTCTGATGGCCCCGCGCAACGAGGCCGAACTCGACGGCATGCTGCACTTTTCCGGCCGCCTGCCCGGCCCCGCCGCCGTTCGCTATCCGCGCGGCCCAGGCCTCGGCATCGATCAGCACCAGCTCAGTCAGCCGATCGTCCTCGGCAAAGCCGAAATCTGTCGCGACGGCAAGCAGCTGGCGATTCTGTCGCTCGGCACGACCACAGAAGCCGCTTTGCAGGCGGCTTCTACGCTGGCTCACCAGGGAATCGACGCCATGGTGGTAAACCCGCGCTTCATCAAGCCGCTCGATACCACGCTGCTCGAGAGCATTTTCCGGCGCCGGATCCCGATCGTGACCGTCGAAGAGGGAACCCTGATCGGCGGCTTCGGTTCGGCCGTTCTCGAAACCGCCTCAGAACTCGGATACACGCCCGCCATTCTGCGTATCGGCCTGCCCGATCACTTTGCCACCCAGGGCAGTCTGCGCGAACTGCGAGCCATGTACGGGCTCGATGCCGACGGAATTGTCCGTCGCATCAGTGAATGGTTTTCCTCGCATTCGGCGACCATGAAAGCCGCCTGCTGAGCGTCGGTCGTCATTTCTCACCCCGGACAACTGCCAGATGAATGAACATTCCGCTGGTCGGAAGATGCGTCTGGACGAACTGCTGGTCATGCGCGAGCTTGCTCCCGATGTCGACAGAGCGCGGCGTCTGATCATGGCCGGAGAAGTTCGTTCCGGGGATCGCGTGCTCGACAAAGCCGGGCTGACGGTCGAAGAGTCGCTTCCGGTGCAGTTGAAACACCGCACCTGCCCGTACGTTTCCTGGGGCGGCGTGAAACTGGCCGGGGCTCTCGATCAGTTCGGCATCTCGGTGGAACACCAGCGCTGTCTGGATATCGGCGCTTCCACCGGCGGCTTCACGCATGTGTTGTTGCAGCGCGGCGCTGCCTCGGTCGCCGCCCTCGACGTCGCGTACGGCTTTCTCGACCAGCAACTGCGCAACGACGCTCGGGTACAAGTGCTCGAGCGCACGAACGTGCGCCTGCTGCCCGACGACTTTTTTCGCGACCCGTTTTCCGTGATCACCGCCGATGTCTCTTTCATCTCTCTGCGTCAGATTGTCAGCAAGGTTGCCGCCTTCCTGACCACCGACGGGCACTTTCTCGCGCTCATCAAACCTCAGTTCGAAGCGGAACGCCATGAGGTCGAGCCGGGCGGCCTCGTCACCGATCCGGCTGTTCACGAAGCCGTTATCCTCCGACTGCAGGCGGCCTTTCAACCGTACGATCTGTATTTGCATGGATTGCACGATATACGCCGTTCTTCACCGCGTAAGAACCGCGAATTTCTCTCGTGGTGGCGACGTACCCCATCAGGGCTGGTTCGCGACGACCTTCTCGACATGCTGCGGCGCGTCGACACGCAGCCGGCGAATCACGAGAAGTGAGCCGACGACAAACAGCGCGCTGATCAAAACCGCAAGACGATCGAAGGGCACCAGAATCAGCGTCGTAACCAGTTCGATCAAAATCAGCAGCAGCAGAAACAACACCACTGCCTCGCGTTTCTGCCATGAACAGAACATGGCGCCCAGCGGAGCACCGAAGGCCACGATCGGAAAGGCGCTCCACCACATCGAAAGAACACCCGGTGACAGATTTCCTGACAACATTTGAAAGAGGAACCCGATCTGAGATGTCAGAGCCATCACCGGAATCGTGGTTCGCGTCGCGCTCTTTTCATGACACGAAAATCGGCGGCATAGCACGACAAACAGCACAACATCGGCACCACTGCCGACGATGCTGCTGATCAGGCCGCCGAGTATGCCGATCAGCAGGCAGGCACTCCAACCCAGTTCCACATGGGGGCTTCCTTCCTCCTCACGCATGCGTCTCTCAACAAAGTTTTCCCAGGCGAGAAAAAAGCCGAAGCTGACGGTGAACAAGGTGAAAAGAATTTTCGGATACGGCGGCGGAATCATTTGTACGAGCCACGTAAGCCCGACACAAACTCCCAGAGCCGAGCCGACGGCTACGCGTTTTACGATCGCCGGAAAAAACGGATATCCGCTCCTGATGATCAGCAGACTACCGCAGGTCATGCCGATCGACTGAATCGCCAAAGCAAAATCGCGCGCAGTCGCCGGAGCTATCTTCAGCAGCTTGGTAAACACCGGAAACGCGATGGCGCCCCCACCTTCGGCGGTTGCCCCGGCGACGAAAGAGCCGAACAGCATGGTGATTGACACCGGCCAGTGTTCCGCATAGACGTGCCACAGGCAGCCGACGAGCGTAACCAGCAACCAGAAGGCCACGGCGACGATCGACCAGCGATAGCGCTGAACCCACGGCGACAGGGGTTGGTTGGTCATACAGGCGCCATTGTATCAAAAACACCTTGACTTTCCTGAGCGCGCAGCTAGATTTCTCTGTTCAGGCCGGGGTGTCGACTGGCAAATCACGGCATGAAGGCGAAAAGCGGAGTTTCAGATGACCACAGATGGCGAAGCGGAAACTGCCTCGATCGGTCGTGCCGACCGTCAACCATTGCCGGGCGATGCGCGACGCGTGCGCGAGCTGTCTCAGCTGATCAGCGCAGCTTTCGTCCAGGCCCTTCGCCTGTTCGTCCTGCTGCTTCTGTGTCTGTTTGCTTCCGGAGAACTGCAGATACTCTCGGTTCAGGAAGCCGGTGCCAACGGCATTCGCTTTTTCAGTTCTTCTGAAACGCTCCCCATCTGGATCGGCGGTATTCTCTGCTGGGACATCCTTTTGTTCGCCCTCTATCGTCTGCTTGAGCCGGGCACCTCGATTGACGAACAACTGCTGAGTCTCGGTCTCAGCTTGAGTCTGTGGCGTCTGGTTCTCGGAAACGCGCTTCTCTTTCTGCAACCCGGCTCTGGAACGACGATCGGCGAGCCGACTTCCTGGGCCGCCGTGCTTCTCTTTTTCATAACGCTGGTCGTCGGCAAGGAAATGATCGCACGCACGCTGCTACATCATGATCGGCGCATGGATTCGCCCCTTCTGGCCGTGTGGGGCTGGCACCATCGCAAAGACGCCGTGTTTTCACTGATTTTCGTCATCAGCTGGTGGTTGCAGAGCAGGTGGGTATTCTCGGGCATGGTCATCACTCAGGGTGCCGCCGCCATCCGCTTACTCCTTCTGGGTTCCGCGACCCTCGAAGTCACCCGGCGCGCGCTTCGTGCCATTCGTTATCAGACGGATGAATTCTGCTGCTCGAGTGATCTCCCGACAGGAGACCCGCCGTGATCGACCTGCTGCGCAATCCGGCTCTGTTTGTCTTCTGCCTGCTCGCCATGGCAAACGACTCTCCCACGTCATCACCCGCGGCCGGTTCTCGTTTCGGAGATGCGGCCAAAGGTCTCGCGCCGGCTCTCTGGAGCCTCGTTATCGCATCTCTTTTCCCGGCCTTGTTCCTCGACGCCCATCTCGGCACTGGATATCTCCTGATCGCGCATAGCAATTCAGCTCTCTTCTGGCTGCCGTTTCTCGTGCTTATTCTACGCCTGCTGCCACCTCTGCCGGTCACCGTCCTGGCATCCGCATCAGCCGCGGCGCTCATTGCATCGCCGCATCTGCTGCGATTCGACCTGCTCATCGGCGGCCTGACCCGACTTGATGACCCTCAGTCAGGCCTGCTTGTGCTGCTCATTCCAATCGTTCTCGCGGCCGGCCGGGCAAGGCCGGTCATGGCGGGCGACCTCCCATTCGCCCTGCACACGCTCTTCCTCGGCCTCATACCGGCTTCCATGCTGCTCCCTCGGAGCGAACGGAGCATTCTTTCTGTTCCTGCTGCTCTGGGTGGCTCATTCATGTATCTCCTGTGCCGACAAGCATTAGATATCTCAACGCCGTTCTGCGCTCTCGGTGGGGTTGTCGTCGCTCTTCTGGTAGAATGGTCTCATACACCGAAGGGAGAAGTCCCATGAGTGGGTTGCTATCGTGGCAGGCATGGAAGTTCGTCGAAGGCAGATCGATTGGGTACTTTTTCGAGTATCTTATACAACTGCCGCTTCAGACAGGTCTCACCTCTTCCCTGGTCTGGCTCGTAATTTTCCTTCTTCTCGCCGTGTTATCCGCATTTATTCTTCTCATTCTGCTCCCACGCGTCGTGGAAGACTATGTCAAAATTTACAACTGGTACATCAATTCCGACTTTTACCTTTTGTTGACCGAAAAGGTCGACATGCGCTTGTTTTTCCGTCTGCTCTTGCTTCCGTTCGCCCTGCTTCTTTCATGTCTGTTCTTTCTCGTCAACCTTGCCGTACGCGTAGCGTATGATCTCACTTACCGCCTGAATCTTCTGCGCTGCGTCAATTGCGGTACAGCCATCGCCTGCAGTGACAGCACGGTGCTCTGCCACATCTGCGGTGACAAGGTCGCGGGTCCGGCCACACACACCTGCCCGGGCTGCCATTTCAAAGCGAATGCCGTCCGGTGTCCCTACTGTGGATTCGTCGTGTTCATCAGCCTTGTCGGCCAGCACCCTTCATCCAAAGCCGGAAAAAAGGCATAACATGCTGATCAGATCGAAAAACCGATTGTACCATTTCGACCGTCACATCTCTGACGCCCTATTGCGACTGCTCCTGTTCTTTTTCGTCATACTCATCGCCCTGTCAAGTTATCTTCTGCTTCAGCGCACCGACGAAGTCATTGACCGCACCATGTGGCCCGCGCTTGGCGATGAAATGGCTCATCTGGCGGGCAAGGAAGTTACCAAACTGGGAACTTCCGAAAAGAGTCTCTACACCATCGTTCTCGAAGAACTTCAGCGAGACGGCGTCGGTCTGACACGTTTTCCGGAGTATGCCGACAAGCACTCGCCCAACAATCAGGCGGTAGAAATGATCCGTCTGCAACTGCGCGATCTGCGACTGCTGGTCAACGGAATCGGCATCATTCTTGCTTTGACAGCACTCGCAGGTTTTTTTCTGCTTCGCATCATCTACGGGAACGGGGAAAGTCGGTTTCGATTCAATCGTTGGTTGTACCAGTTGTTCAATAAGGACAACGCCTGTCGACAGGTGCAGACGCTGGTGCATTCCTTTACTCCGCTGCAGCGCAAGGTCTTCGAGATGAGCTTTGCCGCTTCAAAGGGAAACCCTGACGGCAGCTTCGAGCTCGATGTTCTGAAATGGTACAAACAGATCTTTCCGACCGACGATGAAATCTCAGAGCGCAAACGGGCCGGCATCGCCATGGCGTTCCACGACTTATGCGAGGAGTTCTTTTTCTTTCAAATGACGCGAAACGGACAACCCGTATTTCGTACCTATTGCCCGATCATTCCGCTTGAAGACCAGGTGACGAAGGAATTCGTGCGCGATCTTTCGGGCAGAGAAATCGAAGTCTATAAGGCTGGTCGTTTCCGCTTCTCGCCGCCACTCTACCAGGACTTTCTCCGTCATCGATACCCGCGCCTGCCACACCCGGTCGCGTATGCGATCGACGACAAAAAGCACCCGTATGCGTTCCGTCTGTATATCATGCTGTGGGAAGCCTGGTATGACCAGAATCAACGCGAAGACAAACGCGGCACCACCACGATCTGTGTCAATCTCAACGATATGCTCAACCGCGTCTGCGTAGAAATGATCACCTCTCCCGAGACCAACCTGCTCGAGCAGCTGCACCTGGACATCGCCCACCTGAAGGACTTCGGCGTCATTCGCACCTGTCTCATCGAGGAACACGGCGAGAAAGTCCCCTTCACCTGGCACAAAGAAGCCGAACTGTTCGTCTATGACGCCGCCATCAACCAGTACCGTCAAAACTCTCATCTGCTGATCAACAAGAAGTATTCATTCGAGATGGTCCCCTGGGATTCCCTTGAAAAACTTAAACCCACGAAGCGACGCTGTGCCTACCTCGACGAATTCGACACCCCATGTACACGCCCCGCGATTCAGGGCAGCCCATATTGCAAGCGACACGCGAAGGTTCTTGAGCACGACGCGCCGCGCCTGTTCTATGGCAAAGTTAAATTTCTTCCCCCCGGAAACACTGTTGAACAGAAAGAAAATAACGAGCGCGACACGGACTCTCATGATCATTCGACCGACGCCCCTGAAGATGTGACACCCACGCCGTCTGCGCCTCCTGCGCCTCAGGTGATCATCACCCCTCCTCCGGCCGCTCCCCCCTCCGATCCGCCGGTATCGCCTTCTTCTGAGCCTTCGAAGCCGACCACATCCCATTCCTAACCGCAGAACTCGCGTTTCATTCGGCAGAACTTCCGGATGTCGATCGCCGTCAATCCCCGGTAAGGCGCCGTATCAGGTCGCACACCGAATTCCTGCCGGCGTGCCGCCGACACTTCCGGCTTAGAAGCTCGTCGTGCCGTCCGATGCTTCGTCGGCTCGCCCCACAATGAGACGAGGCCTCCGACCACGCCCGAAGTTTGGCGCTCGAAGCGGTTCGACAAAGAAACCGGATGTGCCGATGATCGAAACGGCGAAGTGAAGCGTGCGAAGCGACAGAGAATCAAAACAACCCGACCAAGGGCGTTTTTCCCGCCGCAAATCGCCGACACGTGTTCACCGACTTTACGGACATCCGGCGCTCTGCTACCATGGAAACGAGATTGATTCGGGAGGCACTTCATGCACACGTCCCTGTTCATCAGACGTTCGATCGTCGTTGCGACTTTCATGCTGTTGGCGCTGATTTCTCTGCCGGCGGCACAGGAGATGGTCAAAGACTATCCCGTGCGCGAGCTTTCACTGGACAACGCCAGGGCTCTTCTCGCCGACCTTCAGGCAGAACGTTCACAATTGGCAAAGAAACTTGAAGCCGAAGGCCCTGACAAAGTGAAAAAGAGTATTCCCCTTTGGGCCTACGATCGCATGATCACCATGACCCAATCGGTACAGAGCGGATTGAAAGCCGACGCGAATGATCCCTCGCTGGCCCTCGCCTTCAACCAGATCCAGAGAATCCATTACAGCGTGCTCGCCGATCTGGGCGGCGGCACCCCTGAACCCCGCATCGCACGTATGTGGAAGATGGGCACGAACGTCGGCTTCGGTCCGCTGAAGCTGAATGTTCCTGATGTCATCATTCCTTCTCAGCCCATCGGGAAGCGACTGGCCAAGGCTGAAGCTCTCGGTCTGTTTGATCGCAAGGGAATGCTGATCTCACCCGAACGCTACGCCGAGCTGAGTGCTCTCGACATTTCGCGCCTGCAGCCGCGACCGAACCATTTTGCCGTGCTGCCTATCGAACCCGGAAATCACTACGAATCGTTTCTGCGCGATCAGGTCAAGCGCATCAAGGCCTGCAACAAGAAGTACGAGCAGTTTGATCTGACCTATGCCCGACGCATTTTGTTCTTTGACGAACTGAAGGAAGATGCCACTTCGCCGAAAATCACCGCCAAAGATCGTTACGGCCTCAAGTGGAAGGTGAAGTGGGGTGATGAGGTTCATACGGATGTTGCGTTGACGCGCATATACATCGATCTCGGCGCTCCGTATACCGATCTCAAGTTTTACTCCGGCCCGGGTGAAACCATCGTGATTCTCGCCCCTCCCGGCAAAGCTGATCCGGCACAGCCCAAGACATTTGCGGCCATGGCCGACCAGCTTCTGAAGTCAAAATTTCAGTTTCATGTCGATCGATATCTGCTGCCAAAGCCTGTTTTGACAGACAAGGGCGGTACGATCCTCGGGTCAGGCATTGTCACCACCGAGATGGCCGAAAAGGAATCCATTGATCCGAAGTATATCGGAGCCTATTTCATCCTCTTCAAAGAGTGCCAGTTGTCTTTGTACAACCCGGCGATCAAACGCCTCGGCGGAGCTTCGATGAACAAATTGCGCGCCACGCAGGATCGCGTCGCCCGCAGCTCGATGGTCTTCAACGCCTGGATCAAGAACAAGGATGTCAAGGATGACAATACACGTGCCGGCTTTCTCTTCAATCCTGAAACGGGCGATTACGATCAATATGTTGAGTTCATCAGCGATCTCGGCTGTTCCCTCGGGCACCTGAAACCCTCGGGTGAATTGAACTCGTTTGAACATAAGCTCATCATGATGATGCCCCAGACCATTAACTTCTTCATGCGGCCGCTGTACATCCCGGAATCGTGGAAAGACTGCACCTGGGCCGATGCCCGCTGGATGGCCCTGCGCATCGCCCGCCTCACTCGCGCCGATCTCGATCGCGCCTTTCTCGATTGCGGCTGGCCGGTTTTCGCTCAGCGTCTCGCCGTCGAAAAACTGATCTCACGACGCAACGATCTGGTCGAGGCATTTCACCTTGAAGAAGACGGGATCGAGAAACTGCCCTGCGACGTCGGCTTCTCCTTTGAAGTCAAGACCAAGTCCGGCGTCGATTATCCTGTCTACAAGGGAAAAATCAATGCCGATTCTTCCGTCGTTCGCGAACTCGAAGAAACCGTGCACCCCGAAGGGATGGCCAATATCATTTCGCGCAAGAACGACTAGGACGCTTCTTCGATCTTTCTGAACCTGCCGCCGACCGATGTCGGCGGCAGGTTTTATGCAAGCGATCTCGATGATGCACCACAATAAAGTTCGAAAAACCTCTTCCGGCCGCCCCGTATCAGGGTCGACGTCGACTCGCCGGCCTCCACGCCCGGCTCGTAACGATAAGACGGAAAACAACGGGTCGGGGCACGGCAATACCGCCGCTCTTGAACGCGCGCTCTCGAAACTTGGTTACGCATCACGTTCACAGGCGCACTATCTGGTTACTCTCGGCCGAGTACAAGTCAACGGTCAGACCTGCCGAGATCCCGAGCGGCGAGTCAATATCACCCGCGATCGTATTGCTGTTGACGGCAAAGCCATTGTCGCCGCCCAAAAAGTCTATCTTGCTCTCAACAAACCACGCGGCCTTATCACTACCGCCGGCGACGAAAAGGGACGCGACACCGTGTATGATTGTCTGTCAGACTGGCATGGAGAAAGAGTATTTCCTGTCGGAAGACTGGACAAAGCCAGCGAAGGACTGTTGTTCTTCACCAACGACACCCGCTGGTCTGATAATCTGACATCACCGAGTTCACATCTCGACAAGACCTATCATGTTCAGATCAATTGCGTACCGGGTGATCAGCTGCTTCAGCAGCTTGTAAAGGGCATCACCGACCCGGAGGTCGGCTTCATCAAAGCCGCCAAAGCGTCTCTTCTACGCTCCGGCGAGAAAAACGCCTGGCTCGAAATCATTCTTGATGAAGGCAGGAATCGCCAGATTCGACGTCTTTTTGCAGCCCTCGATATCGAAGTTCTGCGACTTGTCCGAGTTGCCATCGGTCCGATTCCGCTTGGCACACTGGCAAAAGGCTCATACCGTCGCTTGACTGACGAGGAACTTCGTCTTGTCGAGCAGGCTCTGCGCAGCAATTCTCGGTGAAGTCCCTGAGCTGACCAACCGCAGTTCCAATCCAGCGTGTAGAACGGCGCCGACCCCGCAGGGTCGGCGCCTGATTTCTTCTCCCTCAGCAACGTCGTTTACACGACCGACTTCTCGCGATGAACTTCCTTCATGCCCTTGAAGCGGCCGGCGCGCAACCCCTGAATTTCGGGGTGCGTTTCGCCGGTTGTCACCATCTTCGCCATATACATGGCAACCGCCGGAGCCAGCATCAGCCCATGACCTGAAAAACCGCTGGCCTGATAGAAGTTTTCCACTTCGTCGACCGGGCCGAGAATCGGTTGGGCATCAGCCGTCATCTCATACAAACCGGCCCACTGGCGAACAATGCGCAGATTGCCCAGCTTGGGAAACAGCGTCGTGAAGCGCTTCGACATCTCGTACATGAAATGCATCGAACTGCCGACATACGTTCCCACCGGCTCGTTCGGATCGCCGCACCCCATCACGACACCGCCGTTCGCTTCCTGACGGGCATACAGACCGACCGTGAAACTGATGACCATCGGGTTCCACAGGCGTTCGACCGGCTCGGTCACAAGAATCTCGTGACGATAGGGGTCAACCGGAATGTCGACGTTGAGCATCTTGCCGATCTCACGTGCGAAGCCGCCGGCGCAGTTGAAGACAATTGGTGCCTGGTACGTAAAGCCGGTGTTGGTCATGACAAAAAAGACGGTGCTCTTTTTCATGATGCCGGTCACATTCGTCCAGAGATGCACATCGACCCCCAGACGCCGCGCGGCGTTGGCATATCCCTGGGTCAGCAGAAACGGGTTGATGTGTCCGTCTTTCGGGCACCAGGTCGCCTTCTTGATCAACGAAGCGTCGAGATGCGGCACGATCTTCTTCGCCTCTGACGGATCGACCATGTTCACGTCGAGTCCGAGTCGGCGCTGCATGGCAACGTTCTTTTCAAACTGTGCGACATCGGCATCGGTGTGAGCCAGAATCAGATAGCCGCCCTGAAACATCTCACAGTTGTACTCGAGTTCCTTTTCCAGACCTTCGAGTCGCTTCACCGAATCCATGGCCAGCTGCGTGTTGTGCTCGGTGCTCCACTGCTGTCTGAACCCGCCGCCGCAGCGACCGGTCGACCCGCTCGCCAGGTAATGTTTTTCCAGCACGCAGATATTCTTCATTCCGGCACGCGCCAACTCGTACGCAATCGATACGCCGAGAATGCCGCCGCCGATGATGATCGCATCATAATTGGTTTTCATGCGTCACCCTCCCCGGCCTTGCCCTTTGCCTTGCCGGCAGTCTTGCGAGTCGCTTTGCGCTCTTTCTCTTTTTCAACCTTCTCGAACTCGGCCATCACCAGATTGAATGGAACCGGCAAATTCGGCGGACGAAAGGTCGACGGATGAATTTCCGCCATCGGCTTCTTCAACTCGCGCGAAATGATCTGCTGTACAAGTCGACGACAGGTTCTCCCCTGACAGGGACCCATTCCTGCACGCACAAGACGCTTGATTTCATCGAGAGTGGTCGCGCCCTGACGAATCGCGGTCAGAACTTCATCTTCAGTAATATCCTGACATCGGCAGACGATCTTCATTTTCCCACTCCTTTCCCCGACTTGACGCGAATGGCGCGTACGTCCATGTCAAACTCGCGAGGCAACTCGAAGGTGATCGCCGACGTGCGGTCATGCTTCTTGCAGCCGCCGACGCGCAGAACCTTGACCTCGCACACCGGCTTGCCGCTGCGATCGAGACCGATCACGACATCGCCGGTCTTCGGCAATGGGATCATCTCGTAGGGAACCGTCAGAATCGACGTGCGCTCCGATTTCGAACGATCGAGCACGAAGATCGCCAGCCCGGGGCAGCCGGTAATGCAGATGCCACAGCCCGTGCAGCGCTTTTCCTCGAGATGCGGCTTGTCGGTAATACCACTCTGCATGTGAATCGCTTTGGTCGGACAGGCGGTCACGCACGGATCGCAGGGAATATCCTGAAAACATTCGATAATCGCCACCGGCCCCTTCTTCATGCGCTCAGGGGTCGGCAGAATCGTCTCGTACTCTTCTCTGGTTGGAATTCCGTCATTCTTCAGCATGCGGCAATCTCCTTCAGCAGACGATCGCGGCCCCAGCGAATGCGTTCACCGGTCGAACCGCTGCGCAGCGTCTTCAACTCATTGTTGGCATCAACCACGATTGCTTCGGCCTCGGTTTTTTTGCCATGCAGGCTTTCGTAGGCTCTCGCTCCGGCAATGCGACCGCCCAGAATGGCCGTGGTCGCTTCTTCGATGCCCGAGGCATCACCCGCCACATAAATTGCCGGGTTCGTCGTTCGCATGTCCCCGTCATGAAGCGGAACCAGACCGCCAAGCTCCGGGACAAAAACCATCTTCGCGCCACCCTGCTGAACGAGGTCGATCAGCGGCGACAGCCCGACCGCCAGACAGATGCAATCGCACTCGACCTGGAACTCGGTGTTTGGTACCGGCTGGAACTTCTCGTCAATGCGCACCAGCGCGGCTCCCTCGACGTGGTTCGTGCCGATTGCCTGTTTGATGGTGTGGCAGGTGTAGATCGGCACGCCCAGACGTCGAATCTTGCTGGCATGAACCAGATATCCGCCGATCGTCGGCAACGCTTCGACCAGCCCGACCACCTCGACACCCGCCTGCAATAATTGATAACTGACGATCAGACCAATGTTGCCTGAACCGATCATCAGGACTTTCTTTCCGGGGCGAATGCCGTGCACGTTCATCAACGTCTGAACCGCGCCCGCGCCGTAGATTCCCGGCAGGTCGTTGTTATCGAATGAAAGACTGTTTTCGGTCGCTCCCGCGCACACGATCGCTCGTTCATACGTAACCGGCTCGTACGATTTATGAGAGAGAATGCCGGCCTGGTTGTCACTGTAAAACCCGACAACCGCTGTCTCGGTCAGCACGGTCAGCATCTTCTTCTGCTCGGCCACCTGCTTCTGCAGCTCCTCGGCGATGGCGATTCCACGAATACCCGCATCTCGAGCCGAACTGCCGAAAAAGCGATGCGTCTGCTTCACCAGCTGGCCGCCCAGGACGCGGTTATCATCGACCAGCAGCACCTTCGCCCCAAGCTGAGCCGCGACGATGGCCGCCGACATGCCGGCCGGTCCGCCGCCTGCCACCAGAATTTCGGTTTTCCGACTCATGGTTTGATCACCCCGTGTCCTTTCTGGCGGTTCACCTGCATGCCCTCACGCAATGGAGTGATGCAGGTCATCGTGTTCACGACCCCGTCCACTTCCATGTTGCAGCTTGAACACCGGCCGATGGCGCAAAAGAAACCCCGCGCCCGGTTCTTGAAAGGAGTCTGCCGCAGTTCTTTGATGCCGGCCGCGTGAAGAGCGGCCGCAATCGGCTCTCCCTCATACCCTTCCATCTTCTTTCCCTCGAAGAAGAACGATACCCGCTTTCCTTTTTTAAAGGTCAGAATCGGATGTTCATCGATACGAAGACTCATTCCTTGCCTCCAGGTGCGAACTTTTCGCGGGCATTCTAGCACCACCGCCCATTCAGAGGAAACACTTTTTCTGCCCCGCCTCGTTCCGTCATGACATAGGGTCATTTCGTTCTCCATCGTTTTTCCGTCGGCAAGCGAAGTGGTTCGCGCGAAGCGACACGGGATCAAAACGGCCTGACCAGGCACGCTTTTCTCACCGGGAATTGCTGGAGACACGTGATTTGATGGATTGAATGAGTTACAATGATCGTGTTGATAGTCAGGAGGATCATGTGGGAAAGATGTGTCGCTCTCCTTCATCACGGCACGTGTTTCGTCTCGTGCTGACCGTTCTGCTCTGCCTGTGCGCCCAGTTTTCGCCCGCCGCGGAAGACACAGACAATACTGATGATGAAGAAGCGGTCATTTTCGGCGGACGCCCGCCAGGAACCGTTTCACAGCCGAAAACTCCGGCACCCGCAGGCGCATCGACAGGATCATCCGCCATTCCCAGGGCGGGGCAGGGTAGCATGGGCGGCGCACCCGATCTTATCTATGCTGCCGATGATCTGGTGCTTGGCGACCCGATGTCCGCGGCTCCCCTGCCTGCCACGGAAGTCGAAGCCGCGCTGAAACGACTGCTGGGGAAGAATGCCTGGCTGGCTCCGCTGCTGAATCTAGAAAAGAAGAGTCAGCGCGATCTTCTCGAAAAGTTCCTGGTGCTTGAACAGACGGTAAAAGGCATCGACTGGAAGTCGCTTCGCGGGTTTCGCCGCTCGCTGCAGCAGCAGGAAATGACGCAGTTATGGCGATTGATGCAGGTTCTAGGCGTGCGCCGACTTTCCCCGGGCGATTTCAAGAATCTGCAGAAGATCGCCGGTACGATCGAAACCTTGAAGCAGCTTGCAACCCGTGCGGGTGAGCGCGATCAGCTCGACCATCTGTCGTTCGCTCTCGCCCAGGCTCAAGAGTTGTTAAGCCGCTACGCCCCATCACCTGAACAGTCAAAGCTGTTCAAACAGCAGGCCCTGCAGAACTATCGAAGCATTCTCAAGAATCGGTCGTCCACAACCGTTGATAAACCCGGACAATCAATCGAAACCTCTGATGTTCAGACGCGCATTTTCAGTCTTGAGCAGAACTTTGGCGGCATTCCTCCGCTGGTGGCTCCCTCCGGAAAGCGCATCGTTCTGACATCCGATATCGGCATGCGCATTCACCCCAAAACGAAAAAACGCCGGATGCATCAGGGGGTCGACTATGCGCAGGCCGGATGCACGGGTTGGGCGGTTCAGGCCATCGGACCGGGGCGAATCGTGAAAAGCGACTGGGAAAACGGCTACGGATATGTGGTCATCGTGCTTCACGACATTGATGGCGAGCGTTTCTACACCCGATATGCCCACCTGAAACAGGAAGGCAGAGGAACAACCGGAACCGTGGTTCCCAAGGGGTCGGTTCTCGGATACTGTAACAGCTCGGGCCTTGTGACCGGCCCGCACCTGCATTTCGAAGTTCGCGCCCATTCTGAGTTCGGAACGGTTATCGATCCGAAACCGATCATCGCCAAAGGAATGTAACCACCGTAACCATGCTTGCACGATTTCACGATCCCCGGTTCATCGCGGCCGTCATTCCTTCCCGCCGACTTCTTCTGTTTTTCGCAGCCATGCTGGTTCTCATGGCTGCGACCAGTCTGCCGCTTCTTTCAGCCGATCCAATGGAAACCGACAGTGATGCCACGGACATCGAGGAACAGAGGCTCGCCGAACTGCGTCGAAACCCACCTGCTGATGCACTGCCAGAGCAGACATTCGCCATTCTGCCGCGCACGTTGTTCACCGAACCGGGAACCAACGATGAGCCGGATCTGTCGCAGTTTCTCGTTCTCGGTCAATATCGCGATTTGTACGTAATGAGTCGACGTCAGAAAACCATTTGGTCTGTTTCAGCCGCCGGAAAGACTGAAGTCATCTACCGTGATCAGCGTCAGGGCCTGCTCGACTTTACCGACTTCACGCTTCTGCAGAATGGTCTTCTCGCGCTGGCAGATCAGCCTCGGCAGGCCGTGTTTCTGTTTCAGCAGCGCCGATTTTTCAAGGGACTCGGCTTGCATGACAATCGCCGGTTGTTTCCCAGCCCGCGCGCCGTCTGCACCAACAGTGACCGGTCACTTCTCGGAGTCCTCGATGCCGCCCGAAATCGCGGGTTTGTTTTTTCCGCCACCGGTCAGTTGATCGCAGAACTTTCCGGGCCTCTTGAACCGTGTTTTTTCCAAAATGAACTGGTACGCACGCAGGTTTCGGGCAACAGAGTGCAGGTAAGTCTCGTCAAAAAGAGCGGCGGTACCGAATCATTGTTTGTCGGTGAAGCCTCGCCCGGTTGCGTCCTTCTCGATGCGCAGGTCGCCGGAGCCGTAGGCTCGGCGCTGATCGTCGTCTGCCGCCAGGGAAAAGGCGACGAGGATCACCCGGTCTGGTCGAGGGTCTTCATCTACCGCGCGGGAACTGTTCGCAGCGGCTCGATCTTTCCCCATCTTCGCCTGCATTCAGGCTCTCCGAAGGCCTACACGGTTCTGGAAGCAGACAATACGCTTTCCCTCATCGATCTCGACCAGCACCCGGACGGCATTGCCATTCGCTCGTTCCGCCTGCCCTGAATTGACTTTCGAACGTATGCTGCTTACCATGCAGACCATCGGCACAGCCGTCGCCATGTTGTGGTGGGAAGGACCTTGCGAGTGACAGCATCTCTGGCAAAAAGCCTTGATCAGATTCGCATTGCCGTTCAGAGCAGCATTCCGTTGAGCTGGACGCTCGATCAGCCTGCCGAGGCACATCTGCAGGCGCTTTCACAGAATCTGGCCCAACTGCTCAACGAACTGCAGAAACCTGAACTGAAGCACCCGATCGTTTTCTGCTTTCACGAACTGTATACCAACGCCCACAAAGCCCTGGCCAAACGCGCCTTTTTCAAGCACCGGGGGTTGTCGATCACCAACCAGAACGAGTATCGAGAAGGCATGGCCCTGTTTCGCCAGACCTGGATGGAAAATATTGCACAGTGGGATCAGGAAGTCGAACGGGAAGGGCTGCGCATTCAAGTGGTATTCCAGTGGAGCAACGGTGTGCTGATGGTGGTGGTTGCCAATAGTACAAGTCTGCTTCCATGGGAACTCGAGCGTATTCAGGTTCAGAAGACCGGAGCCATGAATCTCGGCGAGAGCGAAGTCATGGAAAACCTCGACCAGACCGAGGGTGGGGGATACGGCATTCGACTGATCTACACCATACTTCACAAGCTCGGCTGCCCTCTCAATAGCTTCTCACTCATCTCGCAGTCGGATCGAACCATCGCCTTGTTCAAAGTGCCGCTGGCTTCACTTGCCGTGCATCGCACCCCGGTGAGCGCGCGACTCGCCGAAGAGGTGAAGCAGCTTCCCGCCTTCCCTGAAACGATCGTCATTCTGCAGCAGAAACTGCTTGATCCGAAGGTTGAGATCAGCGCGCTGGTGCGCATCATCGAACAGGACCCCAACCTGGCGGCTGCGCTGCTCAAAACCGCCAATTCCGCCGCATATCGGCGTCTGAAGCCGATTTCCGGCATCAAGGAAGCGGTCACCCTGATCGGTCTCAAAGGCTTGTCAGGGTTACTGTATGCGTTCGGTTCAGAGGTCGCGCTGCAGGGGCGCCATCAGCCGTTACTCACCGAACACGCCCGGCAAACCGCCACCATCGCCCATCAGATCGCGAAAAGTTATTCACCGAAAGAAGCGGACACCGTCTTCGCCGGCGGGTTGCTGCACGATCTCGGCAAGATCATCATCTCGACGTACAAAGCCAGATTTCAGGAAATCTGCAAGGATATGGTGCGCGAGCAACGTCTGCCGGAATGGTTTGTCGAGAACCTCTCGTTCGGTCTCGACCACGCCGAGCTTGGCGGACTCGTCGCCCAACACTGGAACTTCCCCACCGATCTGGTCGAGATGATACGATATCATCACAGCCCATCGCAGGCTCGAGAAGCACGGAAAGCCGTTGCCATTGTTTCCCTGGCCAATCTCATCCCGCGCATCGCCGATGGGTCTTACCCGCTCTATCTGCTCGATCCGGCGATCTTTGTCGAAATTCCCGGATTGTCGGAAGATCAGATTCTGAAACTTGCTCAGCAGCTGATGGCCAGTCACTGACACAGAGAGACATCGGTTGGAAGCAACAAATCGTCAGCGTACCACGCCTTCCCCTGTGGCCGTTTCCCGACCCCGCGTCCTAGCCGACAATCAGTTCTTTCAGCGTGGAGCCGAGAAGAAGCACGTTGATGATTGTCAGCACCCAGAAACAGAACCACGAAAACAGACTGAGCCAGCGCGGATTGGCATGCTCACCGAGCAGGTTTTTGTCGTCACTGAGCTTGACGAGAAAATAGAGAAACGGTGGGAGAATCAACCCCTGAGCCACCTGAGAAATCCGCATCGCCCACAGATAGAAGAAGCTGAAGCCGGGTACCAGAACCAGAACCGTGCCGATGATCAGAAGCGCTGAGAAGATACCGTAAAACGCGGGTGCCTCTTCATACGTCTTGTTCATGCCACGTTCAAAACCGAGACCTTCACAGATCGCAAACGCGGTTGACAAGGGCAGAATCGCCGCGCCGAACAAGGACGCATTGAACAGACCGAAAGCGAACAGATATCCCGAATAACTCCCGGAAAGAGGAATCAGGGCTTTGCCGATATCCTCGATGCTTTGCACCGGAATCGGCCCGCCCTTGTTGAAACAGAGAGTGACCGCGCAGGCAACGATGATGAAGAACGAGATGACATCGGTCATGATACAGCCAAGCGACACTTCGACGCGGGTCTCTCTGAGATTCTTGACGGTCACGCCTTTTTCGATCAGCGTGGATTGCAGATAAAACTGCATCCAGGGGGTGATGGTCGTGCCGATGACCCCAATCATCGTGAAAAAGTACCCGGCATCAAAACGCCAGACCGGCACAACCAGCGCCTTTAGCGCCGCCGACCAATCGGGACCCGCCAGATAGGCAGAGATCGGGTAAGCCAGGTAAAAGAAGATCGACAGCAAAAAGAACTTTTCAATCTTCTTGTAATCAAACTCCGTGATCAGACGCCAGATTCCATAGGTCAGCAGCGGCATGATGAGGAACTTCAACACACGCGCCAGTTCCGGGTATCCGAAACTGGTCATGAAGATGTCGATCGAAGCGCCGATGCCGGAAAACTCGCTGATAACCGTGCCGAAATTGGCGAAGAAAACAGCCAACAGCATCCAGAAGGTGACTTTAACGCCGAAGCGCTCGCGCAGCAGGTCGGCCAGGCCTTGCCCGGTCACCGCGCCGAGACGGGCACTCATTTCCATGGTCACAATCAACAATACCGTAATCGGAATGAGTGTCCAGAGCAGATCAAACCCGTAGACGGCACCCGCCAGCGAATACGTGGCGATACCACCCGAATCGTTGTCGACCACAGCGGTGATCAGCCCCGGCCCCACCACCGACAAAAGCAGAATCAGGCGCCAGCGAAAGCGTCGCAGAAAGGTACTCATCAGTTGCTACTCAACTGGACAACGCGCGCCGTTTCCAGACACGCGGCATGTGATCGAGCAGCAGTTCGATCACGTCATCGACCGTAACGACACCCATGACCGTTCCGTCTTCGTCAAGCACCGGAATGGCCAGAAGATCATACTTCGATATCAGCGAAGCAACCTCTTCTTTCGGCGTATCAGACTGGACAAATATCAGCTTGTCCGCCATGATGCTCTTGATCTGCGTGGCCGGACCCGACACCAGCAGATCGCGAATCGAAACGACTCCTTTCAGCACACCTTTCGCATCCGTGACGTACAGGTAGTGAATGATCTCGAGATCAGGGGCGAGCAGACGCAGATGCTGCAAAGCGTCGTCGACGGTGAAATCATCGAAGATGGTGGCAAAGCCGGTGCTCATCATGCCGCCCGCGGTATCTTCGTCGTGCTCGAGCAACTCTCGCACATCGCCGGCTTCTTCCGCCTCCATGTGCTTCAGAATCTCTTCAGCCTTCTGTTCGTCGAGATCCTGCAGGATGTCGACGGCGTCATCCGGGTTCATCTCTTCGAGAATGTCTGAAGCTTTTTCCGGGGCCATCTGCGCGATGATCTGAGCACTGGTTTCGTCTTCGGCTTCAGCCAGCGTTTCAGCGGCGGTCTCCGGGTCGAGAGAGCGAATCAGGTTCAACCCTTCCTGAACGCTCAGATCGTCGAGAATGTCCGCGATGTCGGCAGGGTGCATCTCTCGCATCTTCTGCGAGGGCACGGTCAGCCGCAAATGTGAAAAATTGACCGGTACGCTCTCGACGAGATCCCAGGCAATCAGGTCGTGTTCCAGCGGAACGCGAAACTTCTGCAAAACCGAGAGAACGATGTTTTCCCAGCCCAGTCGGCGCAACAGACCGCGCACGCCGATATCGACTCCGATAAGTCGAAAATCGCCTTTCCAATCAGCGATCTGTAAATCATTCACTCGGACAACGCGAGCGTCAGACATGTCGACGATCTGCTTGTCGAGAATCGATCGTACCAGCACCTGATCGGGAATATTCTCAAACGGAGCACCTTCTGAGGGGGCAGCACCAAGAACCACTTTCCCCGGGGCAACTTCCTTGAGCTGGTCTCGACGGAACAAACGCCTTTCACCGGTATCGTCAATTCGCACCACCAGCTGAGGCAATCGCGGCAGGCGATCACCGAGCATGAGCGTCAAATCTGTGAGATGCCCGACCGGCTTCCCGTCCGCATCGAGAACCGGGACATCGAGCAGGTCGGCAAGAAAATGTTTCTGATCGGGTCTGATGGTTTGCATACCGCCCGCTCCTGTGTTTTGTCCCGCTAACCCATGGTGTGTTTGTGTCTCCGAAACCCGGCGTTACGCCTCGTGATAGAGCAAATCGATACAGAGCGCCCCTGCCAGAACCATCGGAGCACGCGCCGCGCCGCCCTTCACTTCAATGCGATAATCGTCTGCCGTGGTGAACATCTCGGTGGCACAGCCGCGCCAGAGGTGATCGATCTTGCCGATCAGTTCGCCGCTGATGCCGGTGAACGTGTAACTCTCGCCCCGCCATCCGCCGCAAATTTGCCCGAGACGCGTACCGACGGCATCCTGCACCTCGATATGCGCTCCCAGGCCGATCGTCGCAGGAACCATGCGACACACCAGCTTGCCTTCGTGATCCGTCACCGTGATGTCATGAAACAGCCCGCATCCGTCGCGATTCAGCTTGAGAAGCGTTTTGCCTGAACGTTCGCGCACTTCAACCTGCAACCCCATCAACGCGCGATCGAGAAACAGTTTGCCGATTTTCTGAGAAACGGTGGCGCACTCAAGCGCCGACCCCAGATGCGAAGAACTCTCCGCATCGTAAATCTCATATTCCTCGTGCAGATTGGTCAGCCCGATATGCTCGTGCAACAGATAGGTGCGCCGGTTGAAAAAGTCGCTCATCACCGTTCTCCTCGATCCCGCCGAAGCGGAGGTGTCTGCCGCGCTGATTCTAGCCTGCGCCTGATTCAAGGTCAAGCCGAACGGAGGATTTTCTGAAAGTTTTTCACCCGAGAAATCGCCTCGCGATCCATACCGGGCACAGCAGTTCCTTGTACATTCCACCGGGTCGACTCCGATGGCCGTTTGCCCGAAAACACCCCACGTTTCAGCCCGAAAGAGAACACCGCCGAAGGGAAATCTCTTCGGCGGTGTTCTCGTGCCGCGAAAACCGATCAGCCGGTTTTGCCTTTGTTTTCGATCTTGGTCCAGGTATCTTTCAGCGAAACGATGCGGTTGAAGACCGGCTGACCCGGCTTCGAATCTTTCGGATCAACATAGAAATAGCCGGTTCTCTCGAACTGACAGCGATACTCCGGAGCGGCCGCGGCCAGCATCGGCTCAACCAGTGCATCAGAGATGATTTCCAGCGAATTCGGGTTCATGACCGCCTTGTAGTCATCGGCCGCACCCGGGTCGGGCACCGTAAACAGGTTGTCATACAACCGCACGATCACTTTCTTCGCATGCGCCGCCGAGACCCAGTGAGAGGTTCCCTTGACCTTGCGCTTGTCAGCCGACGTCCCGCCACGGGTTTCGGGGTCATACGTGCAGTGCACTTCCACGACCCGCCCCTGATCATCTTTCACGACTTTCTGACAGGTGATGTAGTAGGCGAACTTCAACCGCACCTCCTTGCCCGGCGAGAGGCGATAGAAACCCTTCGGCGGCTCTTCGCGGAAGTCGTCTTGTTCGATGTACAACTCGCGCGAGAACGGAATCTTGCGGCTGCCGGCGGTCGGATCTTCCGGGTTGTTGACCGCATCCAGTTCTTCCGTCTTGCCTTCCGGATAATTTGTGATGACCACCTTCAACGGCTTGAGAACCGCCATGGCACGCGGCGCTCGCTTGTTCATGTCCTCACGGATGCAGTGCTCGAGCAGAGCGAAATCGACAGTGCTGTTGGCTTTCGCCACGCCGATGCGTTCGCAGAAGTCACGAATGGCTTCCGGAGTGTAGCCGCGACGACGCAGACCCGAGATCGTCGGCATGCGCGGATCGTCCCAGCCGGCAACGATCTTCTGCTCGACCAGTTCGAGCAGTTTGCGCTTGCTCATCATCGTATACGTCAGGTTCAGGCGCGCGAATTCGATCTGTCGCGGCTTCGCGGGCACCGAGCAGTTGTTGACGAACCAGTCGTATAAAGGACGATGATCTTCGAACTCGAGCGTACAAATCGAGTGCGTGATCTTTTCGATCGCGTCAGATAGGGGGTGGGCGAAATCATACATCGGGTAGATCTGCCACTTGTCACCGCAACGATGATGCGTCGCCTTCATGATGCGATACAGCACCGGGTCGCGCATGTTGATGTTCGGTGAGTTCATGTCGATCTTGGCGCGCAATGTGCGCGAGCCTTCCGGGAACTCGCCCCTGCGCATGCGCTCGAACAGATCGAGGTTTTCTTCCACCGTGCGGTTACGGAACGGGCTTTCACGCCCCGGTTTGGTGAGTGTGCCGCGATACTCGCGAATCTGATCGGCCGTCAGCTCGCAGACGAACGCCAGCCCTTTTTTGATCAGTTCGATAGCCCACGCATACAGTTGATCGTAGTAGTCAGACGCAAAGAACAGCTTGCCCTGCCAGTCAAAACCAAGCCAGCGTACGCTGTCGATGATCGAATCGACGTATTCCTGATCTTCCTTGATCGGGTTCGTGTCATCCATGCGCAGATGGCAAACACCGCCGAAATCACGGGCCAGACCGAAGTTCAGACAAATCGACTTCGCGTGGCCGATATGCAGATACCCGTTCGGTTCAGGCGGGAAGCGGGTCACAATGCTCTGATGCTTCCCCGTCTTGAGATCTTCGGCGATGATATCGCGAATGAAGTTGGAAACAACCGCACCGCCGGCAGCGGTCTCTTCGCTTGCGGTTTGCGGCGTGTTCTGGGTGTTCGTCATGTGTGGAACGGCCCCCTTGCTCAGAATTGGCCGGAATATAGCACAAATGCGCGTCCGAACCAAGTCTATGGTATAATCTCGTGCCATTTGACCCTGGGGGACTGAGACATGCAGAGCAAGCGCACCGAAAAGATCGACAGCCGCATCGAACGAGAAATGGAAGACCTGGTCACCGATCTGCGGTCGACCCTTGTCACCAGGCGCCTGAAAGCCGTGAAATCACTCGGCAGGCTGAAGACCCCGATGGCCGTTGATCCACTCAAGGAAGTGCTGCTCGATCGCTCGCGCGAAGTTCGTTGCGCGGTCATCGAAGCACTCGGTATGATCAATCCTCCCGGCGTTGAGTCGATCCTGATTCCTCAGGCAGCTGACCGCTCGGCCGACGTACGCCTGCGCGTCGCCATCGCTCTCGGCAAGTGTAACAGCGAAGACGCGATCAACGGCCTTTTCGATCTGCTGCGCGACCCGAAAGACGATGTCGCCGCGATGGCGGCCAAAGCTCTGGCCCGTCACCCGTCGGCTTCGCTGGCCCGCCTGATGCGCCTGTTCGGAGAAAAGTCCTGGAAAATGCGATCAAGAGCGGCAATGGCTATCGCCCGCATGGGACGCAAGCCCATCGACGCCCTGCTGGCCGGTCTCGAAGACACGGATCCGAACGTTCGCTTCTGGTCGGCCCTCTGTCTCGGCCGTCTCAAAGACAAGACCCATACGCGAGAACTGCTCGCGAAGCTGACCGACCCCACGACCGGCGTGCGCATCGCCGCGTTGCGAGCGTTGCGCGAAGTAGGCGACCCCAGCATCGTCAGCAAACTGTTCGAAGCGCTGTCTCAACCTTCAGAACAGGTGCGCGACCTCATCTACGATATTCTCAAAGACTTCGGCAATCACTCGATCCCGTTTCTCATGGAATCGCTGTCGAGCGAGTTCTGGATGGGCCGTTCGCTGGCCGCGCGCGCGCTTTCCGAGATGGGCAGCGATGCCATTCACCCGCTGACTCAGGCCCTCGAAAGCCAGGACAAAGAGCGACGTTTCTGGGCGATCAAGATTCTCAGTCGCATGCGCGAACGAGCCGTCCTGCCTGAGATCCGTAAGTTTCTGTCCGATTCCGACAGCGAAATTCGCATGGCCGCCGTTCAGGGAATGGGCGACCTCGGCGATCCCGAATCCATTCCACTGCTGATTGAACGCTTTCTCGACCCGTCGTGGGTAGTACGCCGCGAGGCACACCGTTCCGTCGTTCGCTTCGGCGACCGGGCCGTGGCCAATCTCATCAAGGCTCTCGAGTCGATTGACGAGGATGTTCGGTACTGGTCACTGCGATCGATCGCCGAGATCAAGCCGCCCGGCCTGTTCCCGATTCTGGTGAAACTGCTGAAAGACCGTTCCTGGAACGTTCGGAAAACCACCGCCGAAGCACTCAGTGCCTACGGCGAAGACGCTCTTCTCGAACTCACCAACCTTGCGACCGAAGGCGATTCCGAGGTTCGCTACTGGGTACTGCAGGCCCTCGGCAAAATCGGCTCGCAGATCTCGCTGCCGCTGTTGTTCCGCGCTCTCGAAGATTCGTCCGAAGCCATTCGCATCTCCGCGCAGAAAGCGCTCGCCAACTTCGGCGCATCCATTCTCGATGATTTGATCGCCCTGCTGAAGAGCGATAAACGCCGACTTCTCGAGAGTGTCGCCGGTACTCTGCAGCTGATGCCACCGCATATTGCGCTGCCCAAGCTCTGTCAGTCGCTCGGCAAATTCGACGAGCACATCAGTTACTGGATCCGCCGCGCACTGGCCGGGTTCGGTCCCGCGGGCCGCAAGGCCGTCGAGCCGCTGCTCGAAAGCAAGGCCAACGAAATCCGTCGCCAGGCGATTTTCGCCTTCGGGCAGGTAGGACTCCCCGAAGACGCCGAGATCATCATCCGACACTTGAAAGACGAGTTCTGGCCCGCCCGCATTGCGGCCGCCGAAGTGCTCGGCAAGCTGCGCAACCCGCTCGCCGTCGAACCGCTGATGGAAGCCCTCGAGGACGACGACGAGGATCTCGCCATCGCCGCGGTCCGCTCGCTCGGCGTGCTCGAAGATGATCGCGCCGTTCCGGCACTGCTCTCAACTCTGTGGCGCGAATCCTGGACGCTGAAATACACGGTCATCGACATTCTCGGCCGCATGAAGGTGCGGCGCGCCGTCCCGGAACTGCTGCGCATGCTTGATGAAGACACGCTCGACCTGCGTATTCCGCTGATTCGCGCCCTGGGCAACATCGGCCACCCGGACAGCTTCAAGCCGCTGCAGGAGCGTTTCCTGCGCGAAACGGAACCCGAGTGTCGCCTGGCCTTCATCGAAGCGTTCGGCACCCTGCAGAAACCAGAGATCATCCCGACGCTCATGGGGCTGCTCAAGGAAGAGCGTCCCTGGGACGAAAAGCGCCTGCTGATCAGAACCCTCGGTCAGCTGCGCGCCATGGAAGCCCGCGACCAGCTCATCGCCTTCCTGCGCGACCCCGACCTGTTCATCAGTCGCGAGGCATTGCTCGCGCTCAAGAACATCCTGCCGCCCGAAGAGGGGGCCGCCCTCGAAAATCGTCTGGTCGCCGCCCGTCGCCGGCAGGAAAAGTTCCAGCAGCACTTTCGCGAGGGCATGCGCCAGATGCGTCTGGGCGCCATGGTCGAGGCCGAACGCGAACTCAAGAACGCCCTCAAGCTCAACCCGCGCGCGGCCTACGTCTACTCTGCTCTCGGCAACTTGTACTATAAAACCGGCAAGCTGATCGATGCGACCAAGGCGTATGTCATGGCCGTGCAGGTCGAACCCCGTGACGTCACGCTGCGCTTGAATCTCGGCATGGTGTACTATCGCCGTCGCGCCTATCGCGAGTCTCTCGAAGTCTTCAACGCGATCGCGAAGATGGTCGACCCGAAGAGCCAGCAGGGTCAGTATACCACCCGCATGATCGAGCGCATTCAGGTCGAAGCCAAACACGGCCCCACCAGCCGCCCGTAACCAATCTTGCCTCGGACGAGTCGCTTTTGCACCGATGACCGACGAAGTCGACTCACATTCGATGTCTTGCCGAAAGCACGGCAGGGTATGTTCTTATGCGTCTCTATCTCGCTGTTGTTGCTGAAATGAACGTTGTGAAACGCGGACAATCGTCTTCAGGGCAGCGTACCGTCTTTCTTTGTCTGGTTGCGCTGTTTCTCGTGATCACCTCTCCCGGTTGGTCCGAACGCTGTCCCTTCTGCAACTATTGGAACACCGATCAAGCGTTAACCTGCGCCCGTTGCCTGCGCGCCGTTTCCTGGACCGCCCGCCCCCCGCGCAGCCGCCCCGCCGCGGTCGTTGTTCGCACCGGCATCGACACGTTCATTCGCGGCCCCAACGACTGGCATCCCTCACATCAGACACGGCATAATGCAGGAGCAGACAGTGTCGGGCCCATCGGTTCCTATTACTCTCTGACGGGGTTGCGCTATCTGATCAAGTTCGACATTCCTCGCGGATTCGCCGAAGCGAACCTGCCGATGGCCGATTTCGTCCCATCGAAGGTCACGCTGGTACTGCATGTGCATCCGGCCGGAGACGGCCTGGCGTCGGTGCCGATTCTCATCTACCCTCTCAAACGGCCTTTTTCAGAAGGTTCCGGACGCTGGGGCACCCACTGGAAAAATGAAGACGGAGCAACCTGGCTCTCGAATGACGGGGTACTCTCATGGCACACCCCCGGCGGCGACTTCTACACGCACGTGTATGCGACTTCAACGCTGCCTCGCAAAGGTGCCGCAGAACTGGCTATCGACGTCACCGATGTCTATCAGGACGTGTTTGCCCGCTTTCGAAAAACCGGCGTCTGGGAAGACTACGGCCTGATCATCATGCGCGACCCCTTCGTGCCCGATCGCTGTCAGTACCGGTTCATCTACAGCTTCGAAGCCGCCCCCGATCGTGGCGCCACAAACGCTCTGCGAACCATTCGCTCACCCGAACTCTACATCGAGTAGCCGCACGTCAGGGTCTGGTCATCCGACGCCTCTCACGGCCGTATCAGAAGTTTCGGCCACTGAGTTTCGCAGCGGCAGTCGCTGCACATGCATCGCTGAACACCTGCATAAGAAAATCAGACACAGACACGCCTTATGTGATCATCATTTGAGCGTGAGACAACCCGGACGCTCATTGCGGGACAACGGCATCGAAATCGCCGGTGGATTCGTCCTCGAGATGGTTCGCCGCTCGAAGAATCAGCGGCTTTGCGGGTGCCACGTGGCGACCAATTGTCGCGCTTCGTTCATTTGCTCGCTGTTAATGCGTTTTTCACGCGCCATCTGTTCGGTGCGCTGCCGAGCCTGCGGGTGTCCACGTGCCGCCGCGAGCAGATACCACATGTAGGCCGAGACGACATCCTGCTCTATGCCGGTTCCCGTCTCATTCATGAACCCGTAGGAAAACTGTGCGACCGGGTCTCCCTGCTGTGCCGCACGCAGCATCCAGCTCGCGGCCCCTTCCGGGTCCTTAGGCGCACCCTTGCCCTGCACCAGCATGACACCCAATTGAACCTGCGCCGGTGCATAGCCGGCCTCGGCCCCCTTGCGGAACCAGTCGATGGCTTTCACAGCATCAGCGTTTACACCGATGCCCTGATCAAACATGACCCCCAGATTGAAACACGCCTCGCGACTTCCGGCGGCGGCCGCCTGCAGAAAACATTCAATGGCCCGCGCCATATCGGTCGGAACGCCCTTTCCCGATTTGTACATCGTGCCAAGGTTGAAAAGTGCCTTCGGATGCCCCTGATCAGCAGCCTCTTTCATCCACTTCGCCGCCTGCACCTCATCAACCGGAACCCCGTCGCCGACCGCATGACGCACCCCGAGATTCACCTGCGCTTCAGGGTTTCCCTGTTGCGCTGCTTCGGTTACCAGCTGCCACCCTTTCTCGGTATCGCGATCCATCCCTTTGCCCTGCAACAGCATCAACCCCCAAAGAAACTTGCCGAAGGCGTCTCCCTGTTCGGCGGATGATTTGTACCAGCGAGCCGCATCGATATAACTGCAATCGACGCCTTTTCCATGCTCATACATCATGCCGAGATTGTTCTTTGCCGCCGCATTGCCGGCTTCGGCGGCTCGTTTGTACCAGCGAAACGCCTCCTGAAGGTCGGTGCTGACCCCCTTGCCGCTCTCATACATGACGCCAAGCCACTTCATGGCCGTCGCGCTGCCGTTGTCGGCAAACTCACGCCAGATGGCGAGCGCCTTCGCGAACTCTCCGCGCTCATAAGCTTCCAAAGCCTGTTCCATCGCGTGATCCATGTTCCGCCTCCTTTGTCGTTGCAGGTGACAGCACTGTAACATCGAACCCGTGAAAGCGTAAAGAACGAGTCGCCCCTGTCAACCGCTCGATACCCAATTCCTCCCACTCACGACTGTTCGCTTGTACCGAAACTCGAGGGCGACAGAGAAAGTCGCCCGAAAAGCCGACAGGGGACTTCCGTGTGTGCGGAAGCCCCCTTTGGTGGAAGAGTGGTCGAGTTAGAAGTTGCGCAGCTGTTCGATCAGGCTGTCGAGTTCGGCGTTCTGACCCTGGCTCTGCACCTTGCTCGCCGAAACCTGGTCGGCAACTTTTTTGGCCAGCGGGCGCAGCGCTTCACGACGTTTTTCATCAGCACCGGCTTCGATCAGCTCCTTCACCGCAGCCAGAGAACCGGTCTCAAGCTGCCCCTTCACTTCACGGGTGATGTCGTGCGTCAGCCCTTCAAGAGTCGTCAGAGCCTGCTCTGAAGCGGCACCTTCGGAGGTAACCAGCGTCGCGGCGGCCGGAACGTACTGGTCGATCATTGGGCGAATCGGTATGCGGCGGCCATTCCCGACCGACGTAATGATACCGCTGTCGCTCACCTGCACGATATACGGAATGCCGTCCTTGACCTGTTTGAATGCCTGATCCGGAATCGCGGTGGTGCAGGTCAGGGTCACGATCACATTCAGCGTGTCATACTTGCCGCCCGTCGAAACTTCCACGGCACCCACCTGCAGCTTCTTGTCAGGCGAAACGCTGGTTTCGATCTTCCTCAGCATCGGAGTCTGCGCATCGCGCGAGTCAGAGAACACCGCGAAGGCCGTAAACTTCAGCGTGTCCTTTCCCGTGACCTTCACATTCGGGCCGCCGAATTCAATCTTCACCGTGGTCTTGGCACCGGTCAGATCGACCTTGATCGCCTCGCCGCTCCAGGGGAACACCTTTTCCTGGGCCTTGCCGGGCACAGCCTTGATCTGAGCTGAAGCGGGCAGGCGCAGGCGGCCGAGCGACTTGTCATAGGCAAACTGGCCCTGTTCCAGTTTCGGGCTGTTGATGAAGTTGGTGACGCAGAAATCCTGAAACGCGTTGGTGAAGTCGGTTTTGAAAGGCTTCAACGCTTCGTCATACGATGCGCCGCCCTGCTTCTTGTTTCCGACCAGATCGCGGAAGAACTTCTGCTGCGTCGCCGCGTCATTGCCGAGATAGCGGTTCAGCAGGTAGTAGTTCCAGAGATAGACTTCGCCGTAGCAGGCCATGGTTTGTTCGTCAGACCATGACGGCATGCTGTTATCGGGGGTCTTCATGAACATCGCGATGTGGTTCAGCACGGAATCACGATACCCGCAGAACTGCATGGCCATCATCGAGCAGCCTTCGTTCACCCAGGTGAATTCCTGCGGATCGTTGGCAAAGTGAATCATGTGCTGGAACTCATGCGCCACGACACCCATGTAGTTCTCTTCTTCGGGGTTCGCCGGGTGAATGTCGAGGTAGAACATCTCACGTTCGTTGCTCTTCACCGGAATGTCGGCCGGAATCTGGCTCTGCAGGAACTCGTCACCGGCGAAGAAGTAGCCGGCCACGTAACCGGGGTTGCTCTGCGGATCAAAGCCGTCGCGAATGTCGAGCAGCAGCAGGGTGATGCGCTCGTCACCGTCGATGCCGGGCTTCCATTCGCTGCCGAAATAGGTGGTATCGGTCGGGTAAATCTTCTCGTCGAAGGTTTTCTGAACGTTGTCGATGGCTTTGTCAGAAACGCTCTGACCGTTCTCGACAAACACGTAGCAGTGAGTTCCAACGGCTTTCACGGTGGCCTGAATCTGCTCGAATTTGTCTTCCTTGATGTTCTTGGTCCAGAAGGTTTCGACATCACCGACCTTCAACTCTTTGCGCACCGGAGCCGGGGCTTTGTGGCGACGCGCATGATCGGCCTTCGACTCGATCTTGACCTTTTTCACCAGCTTCTTCACCTGGGCATCAAAGTGATGGGTTCCGTCGATCCAGTTCAGGCCTGCAGCCTCAACCGGAGCCGTGAAACCGAGAGCCAACATCAAAGCACCGCTCAGGAACCCTTTTACCCAGTTATTCATGCTGTCTACTCCCTGCGAAAGGTTTGTCGGTCGACTGTTTCGGAAAGGGAAAGCAATTCTCGCGCCAGAAAGAGAGCTGTTCACATGGTTTCAAACTGAAGACATCATTATTCTACAAAATCAGGGGTACCCTCCCGGAAGATCAAACCGAATAATTCTCTCTCAGCAAGAATATTAGTGGGTTGTCAGAGTTATCTATACGATGCCTGAGAGCCAAGAACCCAACGAGACTTCATTAGAGCGTTTCCTCGTTCGCATGAAACCGATGCGGTTGTTTCTGTCGAGTTTTCACTCCTCAGAATCAGATGAATATCAGTTCACCGAAAGCGGTTGTCAGATTTTCAGCACCAGTCAGATGGAAACCCGGCATGGGTACCACTTCATGGTTTTCGATGCACCTCGCGTTTTCAAGAAAATCAACAGATGACACAACCATCGACGCGACGCTTTTCCGATCAGACTATGGTACCGATAAGCAGGGAGACCAGAATGCTCGACACCCCAATGCATGGCTGTATGCGGCTCTGCAACAGTATTTTTCCTGCATGCAAACCGGTTTTGCCTTCCTGCGTTTCAACAGGGGACAATCACTCAAACGGAGGTCCACTATGAAGTCGCTTAATCAGGCCCGCGCAGAACTGTTCTTCATGCTGTTGTCGGTCACTCTGCTGATCTCCCCCATGTTGTTCGCTCAGACCACTGATTCAGCCGTCGCCGTCGACCAGGCGATTGAAACACAGACCCCGGCCGGCGATCTGCCAAACGACCAGGAAACGGCCCTTACTGAGGTGGTGTCCGAGTCAGAGAACGCTGACCTGATTGCCCAGAAGCACCCCTTCGCCCTGGAAAACCAGTCCAAAGACCCCTTCAAGCCGTTGATCGAAAAACCCAAGCCGATCGTGTTGCCCCCCGATCCAAAACCGAATCCCATGCCCGACCCGCGCCCGCAGCCGCAGCCGATCAAGCCGCTCAGCCTGCTGGTTCAGGGAATCTGCGGCAACGAGGGCAGTCGCTGGGCCCTCGTCACCTATGAAAACCAAGTGCGCGTCGTGACCCAGGATATGAACGTCGACGGCATCTTCAAAGTTGTCGCCATCGAACCCGACCGCCTCGTTGTCTACTCGAACAAGCACCAGACTCGCCAGGCCTTTAACCTCTCAAAGTGACCTCTCTAGTACAAGACTCTCACAGCAGCCTGCTAAGCCCGTTTCAGATAGTCTCCCAGTTCAAACACCCGCGTTGGAAACTCTCGTGCCGGCTTTTGATCGCCCGTGATCACCAGAACCGATATTTTGTCGGGCACGGACTTAAAACCTGCAGTGATGAAGGTTCCGCGATCCGCCACCTTCAAGCCGCTGTCTCAAAATCCAGCTTAGCTTTTTGCGGGTTTGCGGCGAGAGCGACCGAATGGGCGAGCCGTTTCCTGAACTTTGTTTTTATCCGATGAGTTTGTACCAGTAGCCAACACTTCGGATTCGGTTAAACCTGTGATTTCAATGATCTCTGTAAGAGCAGTTCCAACTTTCAACAGACGCCGCGCCAACAGAATCATCTTTTCTCTGGCTTCGCGCCGGCCCTTCTCGATGCCCTCCTGCAGGCCCTTCTCGATGCCTTCCTGCAGGCCCTTCTCGATGCCCTCCTGCAGGCCCTTCTCGATGCCCTCCTTCAGGCCCTTCTCGATGCCCTCCTGCAGGCCTTTTTTCACACCTTCTTTGAGACCTTTTTCGATGCCCTCGGCGAGGCCGAGAACTCTTCCGCGCAGTTCGGCGTCGGCGAACCGTGTAGCTTCGTCGTGGCGAGCTTTTTCACGTGCCTCGATAAGCTGGCGCATTTCGCGGTCCGAGTTCACCTTCTGAAGTTCGGCAATAGCCATATCGACTCCCTCCTCGTTCGAAAGCTCGGCGGGTAATTGGCGGTCGATTCCGTATCGTGTCCCGAACTTGAGAATGTGCAACCAACGTTCGAACGGAGTTCGTAGCTGACGCGGTTTCTCCTTGCCGAACTTCGGCAATTCAAGGAAATGCACCTCGAGTGCGTCGGTCAGCTCCTCATGCGTGCGCGCATTCTTGAACCGAAACATGTTCTGCAGTTCGGGGTTATTCGGGAACAGCGTGAATTCCAGAATCGAGATGCTCGTCGCTTTGTTCAAACTGGAAAACGCTTCGCCTTCGCTGATCTGATCAGTATATAACTTTCCCAGGTAGTACAGCGCTCGCGGAATGAACCAGGCCTGCGGGTTCACCTGAATCTCGATATTGTACCGACGTTTCCGGCCGTCCACAGCCTTCACATCGACGATTGAAAGCTTCGAATCGGCAAACTCCTTGAGATTGAACGGGTTCAGAATCTGCAGTTCCTGAATGCGATCTTCGTTCTCAAGCTGCAGCAGGGCGTTGAGCAGACAAATCAACAGTCGTTCGTTCTTCTCGCGCCCAAATGCGTATTTGAACACAAAATCATTCAGAAACGTGTAGGTTTTCTCACCCATAGCGCCACCTCTTCACCGGCATTATACCACGATTTCCCGCTCACGCGGTCCGCAAACGATCAACAGTAAACCGCTCCATTCAGCACCAATTCACCCCACACCGCTCTCAATTTCCGCGTCGGTGTCGTTATCGCGGCCTTGATTGCACTCTCTCTGCTCGCTTCAGATAGTCTCTCAGTTCAAACACCCGCGAGGGGAACTCTCGTGCCAGCTTTTTGTCGCATGTGACAAGTGGAACCTGAAGCTTATGGGCCAGGGCGACAAATTCCGCATCGTAACCGGAGCATTTGCCGTTCAACGTGATATCGAGCACTTCTTTCGAGGTAACCGGAATCTCTCGTTCAGCCATGTGTTCTTCTGCATGAAGCGCAATGGAATACGCGATCTCTCTCGAAATGAGGTTCGAGCGAAAGGAGACTTTGAGAACATTTCGCATCTCTGAGCGCCAGAGTGGAACAGTGACCCACTTTCGCTCTTTCTGAATCAACTGATGCGCATACGTCTGATACTCTCCCGGAATCCAGAAGTGCAAGATGATGTTCGTGTCGACCACGATCATGATCGACCCTCATTCTTCATCGCTTCAAGCTTTTCCTGAGTCAGAAAACCCTTGATGTGGGCTTTGAGCTGATTCGCCTTGACAATCAAATCGTCCGAGTCGCCGGCACTGATACCATAGAGTCTTTCGAGTGTTGCGATGATTTCATTGTTGATGCTGCGGCGATGAACCTCGGCGCGTTTTTTTATCTCCAGATGCAGAACTTTCGGGACGTTTTTCAAGGTAATGGTCGGCATAAGCTCTCCGCATGCAAAATGGTGTCATTTTGCATCCTATCAGACAAAACCATCTCTGCCAAGCGCACGAATCAATTCAACGAATATCGTGCTGCAGCAGGATTGTCATTCACCATTCCGCTTGCTAAAAGAGGTTTACGATTCTATGACCTTTGACAAACTGTTCAAGCATCGGTCACGGTGTTGCTATAGGGACTGGATGAAATCCGGCTCTTCAGCAGACATTCGATGGAAGTGTTTCGTATTGAGTGTTGCAATCTTCGCAACCTTTTCTTTCCTGCCGACCACGAAGAGAAGAACGTCGTAGATGGTTCCTCCAGAAATTCCTTTGTCGAGAGCGATGTCGAGAGCCTTCACATAATCCGCCTGAGTCAGACTGACAATGCGGGTTCCCGAAAGCAGGTTTTCCTTAATGATCTGCCTGGCGATGTTCGGAGAAATCCTTGGTTGAACCAGAAGCCGCGTGAGGGCTGAGAAAGACTCGGCAATCGAATGGGAGCAAATCACGATCTCATGACCCCCACTTTTTCCCAGATTGAAGAAGCGATTGCACTCCTCATGCCGGGGATGAGCAGAAATACTCGCCGCGACGAGGACCGACGTATCATACAGGATCTTCACTCGTGCACGTCCCCAACGCTCACATCACGCTCTTCGCGAATCTGGTCGATGATTCCATCGAGATTTCCGAGGGCTTTCCCCACATAGACCAGTGAGGAGCCCTTTTTCATCAGCGACTCCCCGTTTTCGATCACTTTCAGCTCGAACCCATCCTCGTGGGTTTCCAGATGCAGAGTTGAACCCGGTCGAAGCCCCAATTCCTCCCGCACACCTTTCGGGATCAGGATTCTCCCGAATTTGTCCAAAGTAAGTTCCATCGCCGTCCTCCTACTCAGAAGGTAACTTATTATTGGCATTTGTCAATGCCATTTGCCATTCAGTCGCAGGCAGCTGACGACAGCAACGCACTCAATCGTCTTCCACTATATGGCACGCTACAATCTGGAAGCGTTCGTTCAAAGCGACCTTTGTCCACTGTTGATGCCCCGTTTGTCTTTCTGTTGCGTCCAACCTGCCGGAAGCTGTTTTGCTTTCTTTATGAGGGTTTCAGTTCATCGATTGTGTCGGCAAGCAGACGTTACACTTGTTACTCGCTCTTCCGCTTACTGTCCGGCGTTTGAGGTCGCTGGGCGCGATACTGGGCAATGGTCTCGCGAGTCACAATCGGGCCATTCGCGATGGTCCCTTGAATCTTCTCGAGCTTTTCGCCGGGTGTGCAGTGCTCCTGCTCACACTCGCGCAGGAACTTCTCGCGCGCTCGATAGATTTCTTTGAGAATTGGGTTTTTCATCGAATGGAACGTTAGCACTTCCTATATAGCCTTTTTCGTTTCTTCAGGAGTTTTTCCGGTTGCGACACAGCCTGGAACATCCGGAAAATAGGCGGAATAGTTTTTCCCTGCCTTCTCGATGATCGTTAGATAGAGTACAAGTCGCTTCATCGCATCAAGCAGAAATCAAGCCGGTTTTGGGTGTTTGTTCTTTTTCGCTCTCTCAATGAGAGCCCGCACTTTGTCAACGAGGGAAACGGGAATCTCCATGACCGTACACCGATCATCGCCGAAGACTTCTTCTGCTTCCCGTATGGCATCCTGCTCAGACTGGTTGTCGTAGTAATCGATGATGCTTTTGACTTTCTCCTCTGTCCAACCTGCCGGGAGCTTCTGTCGTTTTTTTACTTGCGCCATTGCCTTCTCCTATACGCTTTCAACTCATTGCCAGACATCTGATAGGCCGTGATGACGAAAACTCCGATGTCATCACGAGAATAGATTACTTTGAGGTAGCGTCCGTTTGCAGCTTGTCCGCGAGCGATTCTTGTATCATTTCTCCCTTTCTGGTCTTCTCCGGGAGCGAGTAGCAACTCGAAAACCTCTTCCTCAGTAACACCATGTCGCAGGATGTGAGGCAAGTCGTTTTCTGGATCAAGATAAAAACGCACATTCATTCTATTCTCCAGCACATACGTTAAATTATATGGCGAAGTAGGGCTAAAAGCAAACCGGGGCTGCTTTCGCAGCCCCGGTTTTGAGGTCAGATCAGATTAGAAGCGGCTGTACAGTTCAGCCCAGAACATGTTGTAGTCCCAATCCGGATTCGCGAAATTGGTTCCACGACCAGCACCAACAGCAGGCTGAGCACCCAGAGCCTTGATGGCATCGCCGGTCATGTCGAACGCGGTGTAGCCAACGCGGATGCGGGTATTCTCGGCCAACTGATAGCGATACTCGAAGGTCAGGACAAACGCGCGAGGATCCATGGTATTGAAGTTATTCCACTGATCATACACAGTGTTGGTCTTGGTGGTCTGACCAGCAACGAGATCCGGAGTACCGGGCACGCGAGCGGTGTTGAAGTACCGAGTGAAATCGTTGCTGACAGTGTCCTTCAGTTCATCGAGCAGATCGCCAGCCAAGCGGAAGTAGTGCTTGGTGTTGCGGGGGCGGTATTCCACCTGGAGTTTCGCATCATACATGTTGATGAGGCCAGCGCGGAAGTAGGTGTTGCCACGAGAGATGTCTTCATACGGGGTTTCAATGCCATCATCATAGCGGCGGTCATTGTTCAAGCTGAGAGGACCGGTATTTTCATCGGTGCCGAAGGTGTAAGCCAACTTCGCAGCCCATTCCTTCTTAGAATCCCACTTCACAGCACCGTGACCAATCCAACCCTGCATTTCGGGGTTGATGCGGTTCGCAGTAAAGATGTCCATTTCGTAGTTGGTGTAGGCGAAGCCCAAGTCATAATCCCAGTGACCGTTCTTGCCCAGAGGACCCTTGGAACCGAATTCAACCATCCACATCTTGTCGCCATCATAGACAGCAGCGTTAGCGCCACCGAAGAAGAGGCCGCTACCAAAAACGCCGAGAGCGCGATTAACGCGGTTCGGCTCATCCTGGCCGAAGAAGTTCAAATACAGGTCGTGATCGCGATACTTGGTGCCCAAGGTCAAGCCCCAGATATTGCGGAAGTCAACATTAGCGGTATCCTTCAGGCCGTTAGCGGTAGGTCCACCATCATTGTGCAGATCATAGATGCAATACAGAGCAACATCGACATCGCCAGAGCGTTTGTAGTACTTGGCAGCGTCAACATAGTCAGAGAGCAGCAGACTGTGACCGGTGGCGTAGAAGTTGCGACCGAAGGTGAAGTCGCCGCCAAAGCGGAACATATCCTTGATGTGCAAGTAAGCCAAGTCAATTTCAGCGCCAGCGTTGCCGTTGTCGCGAGTGCCACCTTCAACAAGAGGGTTATTACCCCAGCGACCACCAAAGTCAGCAATACCGGTTCCGCGGTTTGAACCAGGAACCGTCATCTCAGTGCCGTCAACCATGTGCCAGCGAGCCACAGCGGTGATGTTCTCATCGATCATAGCCTTGAACTGGAAGCGAAGCTGGGTGTAGGTGCGGGTGTTGTCATTGGTAGCGCCCTTAGCAAACCAGTCATCCTTGTGGATCAGGGAGGTGTGGCGGACCAGCATATCGCCGGAGAGCTTCACTTTTTCCATGCCGCCCTTGGCCATATAGTCCTTGATGCCTTCGACGTCCTTCTTCAGGGTCGCGACATCTTCCTTCACAACCTGCATATCGTCTTCGAGAGCGGTGACCTTGACGCCGAGGAGAGCGAGCTCATCAGCGAATTCAACGGTCAGCTTTTCGAGGGTCTGCAGGTCGGCCTTGGTAACGAGATCTTTGCCCAGGCCCTTTTCCATCATCTGCTCGACGTTGGCCAGCATCTTGGCGGTGACCATGGCGAGAGCATAGCGAGTAACGTGCTTTTCACCCTTGAAGGTGCCATCAGGATAGCCCTGAAGGATGCCCTTGGCAGCCAGTTTGTTGACCGCATCATAGGCCCAGTGAGAGAAAGGAACATCGGAGAACGGGTTGGCGCTAGCGGCAACAGTCGTCAGCACGAACGCCACGAGAACGAACATTGCGAAACGTTTCATTAGATTACCCCTATAGGTTTAGTTTGGAATTTGTTGGGGGTTCTTTCTGTTTCGCCTCTTCAGACTTTGCCGTTTCGCCAGCTTCGTTGAAGTTTCCTTGTTACCTTCGATTCTGCTGCTTTACTTTGGCTCTATCTTTGAGGTTCGACTTCTTGAACCACCCCGTGATTACTTGCACCCACCAGCTTCAGGCTACCTATATGAGATTCACACCCCCTTTCTTTGATGCCTGAAAAGGTTATCGGGTACTCGTACCCACGTTGAGGCGAAAGTATATTGAAGTGACGTTTTAATGTCAAGAATATTTTTCGCCCTCTTGCTTATCGTCATCCCATGCTGATTATGAAGAACTTTTTTCACATCATTGAAAAAGTTTTTTCAGTCCTGTTTCGAACCCGGATCTTTCGGGGGTTCAGAACACTCCGCAAAATACCGTTCGCCAATCAGCCACGCCGCGTAGTCGTCGAGCGGCACCGGCGGAAACTGCATGCCAAGCGGCACCCAACGCCAGAGGCCGGTGGGCGGGTGGTCTTTGAAATAGCGCGCCCGCGCCAGATACGTCGTATTCTTTTCTTCGATCAGCTTGACCGGTACCGGCAGATTGAGGTCGCGCGCCAGACTCGAAATCACCCTGGTCGCCCGGCAGATGCCCACCGCGAGTGCTTCGGGCAACGGCTCGACGCAGAATTTCTTCAACACCCGATGCATTTCGGCCAGCCAGGCGATTCCCTTTTCCGTACAAGTGCCATCGGCCCAAACCACGGCATAGCCGCACTTCTCCGACCCCGGATCAATCGCCAACACCCACCGCCGCACCACAGACTTAGCCATATTTGAATCGATTACTCCAGATGAAGAGACGTTTTCACTGCGCCGTGACGCTCCATGCGTAACATGATATCATCTGTTCATCGATCGAAGGAGGAGTTTCCATAAACATGAAGTTTACACACTGGAAAGATGGGAAGATGTGGATCGGTCAACATGACTGACAACTCGATCTTCGTATCGAACTTTTTGTGGTATCATAAAAAGACCGGAGGTTCATCATGCCCCATACCATGGACATCAGACCGATCACGTATTTGAAAGGAAACGCCGCGGAAATTCTGCAGTATATCAACGAGACCCACAGGCCAATCGTCATTACCCAGAATGGTGAACCGAAAGCAGTCCTGCAGGATCCTGCTTCCTACGAAGCCACGCGCCAAACTCTCGCTCTGTTGAGACTGGTAGCTATGGGCGAGGAGGACATCCGTAACCAGCGAGTTCAATCTCATAAAGAGGTATTCAATAAGCTCTCGAACAAACTGAAAAATCGTGGCAAATAGTTTCGACATCGTATGGACGGATGCTGCCGTCAGTGATCTCGATCAAATCGTCGATTTCATTGCTCAAGAGAACCCGAAAACAGCGCAAAAGATTCTGGACACTGTGCGCGAACAAGTAGGCAAGCTTGCTGATTTCCCTCTACGCGGGCGAGTGGTACCTGAGTTCGAAAAACTGGGCCTTCATCTTTTTCGCGAGATGATCATCCCCCCCTGGCGCATTGTTTTCCGCGTCACCGAGTCGCACGTGTACATTTTGGCCGTAATCGATACCCGCCAATGCTGTGAAGAGATTCTTTTCCAGCGGCTGCTTCGCTTTTGTCACCCTTCTTAGAAGCGGGCGATGATGCCCCAGGTGGGGCCGCCGTAGCGGAGCGTCAGGTGTTCGCCGCCGGCGTCGCCGCTCACCGAGAAACGACGGTAACCGAAGGTGAGAAACCATTCGTCTCTGCTGGTCGGGCGGTTCATACGCCAGGCACCCGTGAGTTCGGCATCGTATGAGGTGAACAGATCTTCGCCGGTCGACGGCAAGACGATCGCCTTGAATCGGCCCAGAATCAGCATGTGTGCTGTCACCCGGGCCCCGCCGCCGAAACCCAGATAGGGAATCGGGAACATGGTATCCCAGGCGGCTTTCTGAAAGGCGTTGGTGATCGGGTCGTTGCCGCGCAGATTCAGTTCGCTGCGACAGATCTTCATGCCGTAGAGAAAGTCGCCGAAGCCCCCTTCCCACTGGCGCACGCGACTGGCACCGGTCAGATCGAGCCACTCGTGCTGCAGGTTAAGGCGCGCACCCGGCTTGTACTGTTTACGGCGAAAGTTGACCGTTTTCGTGATCTTGCCAGAATGATCGAACTCGTCATAACCGCCGAGCAACGTCGTGCGGCGGGTTACCGGCAAAAAAAACGACGCGCCCATACCGACACGATCATCGATCGCGGCATCGCCTGACAAATCGGCTTTCAGGCCAAGCACATCGACATCGCCCAGCAGCTTCTGATGCCAGCCGTAGACCGCCGCGCCCTTGTACAAGCGCGTGCCGGCTCGCAGGTCGACATCTCGTTCCCAGGCACTCAACGGGCAACCCGTTGCCGCGAGAAGAAGAAGCAGCAACAGGCATCGGCCGAAGAATCGATGATGGGTTGATCGAGACATAGGCGTGACGCCCCTACTATCGGACAAACATCGAATTTCCGGAATGGGTAACAACCCTGGCAAGGGAAAACCTGTCTGGGCGAATAATGGTGGTACCCGTCCTCAGTAGTCAGACCGCTGCCAGTCTAGAAGAGTAAGAAGCCCTATGCGTCAGTACAGACTTCTCACCATATTTGAAAAGTGTGGACACGTGCAGCCGTCTCCCCAGACGAACATCGTACGACGTACGTTCGATACAGGGAGCGTTTCAGTCGTTTTCGCCGAGAGCCTCTTTTCGCAGCCAGTCGGGGCAGTAGGGGGTGCTGCGAAGGTTCACGAAGACGTCGACGACGCGAGGGTCGAACTGGGTGCCACGGCAGCGCTGCACTTCGGCGAAGGCTTCGGCGAAGGTCAATGGCTTGCGATAGGGGCGGTGCGAGGTGATCGCATCGAAGGTGTCAGACACCATGATGATGCGTGAACCGACCGGAATCTCTTCATCTTTAAGGCCATCAGGGTAGCCTTTGCCATCGAAGCGCTCGTGATGATGCTCGATCAGCTGGCAGACATCTTTCAGAAATTCGATCGAGTTCAGAATGCCGGCGCCGATATGCGGGTGCGACTTGATCTTCTCGAATTCTTCCTCGGTCAGTCGACCGGGTTTGAGCAGAATTGCTTCACTGATGCCGATCTTGCCGACGTCATGCAACAGAGCGGCATGACGAATCTTGTCGACTTCTTCGCGCGGCAGTTTCATGGCCTGCGCAAGCGCGACGGAAAGATCGGTCACGCGGCGGGAATGACCATGCGTGTAACTGTCTTTGGCATCGATGGCGGCGGCCAGCGCGCGAATGGTTTCGAGGTAGACGTTCAACAAGTTGTGATACAGACGGGCATTCTCGACCGCGACGGAAGCCTGTGACGCCAGAGTATCGAGCAGATCGAGATTCTCGGTCGTGAACGGGCCCTTCTTGGAAAGATCGCGCTCGCAGTTGATGACACCGATCAGTTTGTCCCGGTTGAGCAGAGGCGCGGCAATGAGCGTCAGCGGGTTCTGGGTGGAACTGAACGGCAACTGTTTATAGTTCGCATCTTCGAGCGTGTTGCTGACCCGAATCGGTCGGCGCTGTTCGGCCGCCTTGCCGGCAACGCCTTCGCCGAGCTTGAACGTGAAACTCTTGACCGGCGCATTCGGATCAAACCCGCGATGAACTTGTACGTACAAGTTCTGCTGTTCTTCATCAAAGAGCATCAGCGACGATTTGTCTGATTCGGTGATGCGGGTCGTCATATCGATAAAGTAGTTGAGTACAGAGTCGAGATCGAGCGACGAGTTGATCGCCTTGCCGAGTTCCTGAATCAGGCTCAACTCGGCCACCTGCTGTTCAGTGCGCTCGTACAACTTCGCGTTACCGATCGCATGCGAAATCTGCCCCGAAATACCAAGAAGCAGATTCAGATCGTCTTCAGAGAAGATGCCGCCCGAGCGCTTGTTATTAACATTGAGCACGCCCAGCAGAGTGCGATTATTGATGATCGGAACCGACAGCGCTGATCGGGTTTTGTAATCCATGCGACTCGGACGATTGAGAAATCGTTCGTCTTTGGTGATATCCTTGATCAGCAGCGGCTGGCGATGCTTCGCGACCCAACCGGCGATGCCTTCGCCGACCTTCACGGTCGAAGTACCAACCCACTTTTTCGGAATGCCGATGGCGGCGTCGAGAGAGAGCTGTCCTTTGATCGAGTCATGCACCATGAGCGAAACGTTCTCGACGTCCATGACTTCCTGCACCTGATGCATGATCATGTTGAACAGTCGATTCACGTTCAGAGTGCCGGCCACCGACGAACTGACCTTGTACAAGGTGGTCAGGTAGTCAAGTTTGCGACGCGAATCGTCGATGAGGCGGCGATTCTCGAAATGCGCGGTCAGCAGGCGGCCGATGGCGATCAGCAGACGCTGGTCATCTTCGATGAAGGGCTGTCCTTCGCCCTTCTGATGCGCTGACAAGACACCGACGAGGCGATCGCCCGCCAACAGCGGCACGCAGAGCACCGAGCGCGAAAACGTGTCGAAGAACGAGTGTCGAGCTACCGTGACATCCTGCGCGGCATCAGCCACGAGCAGCGGCTGACGATGCTGCGCCACCCAGCCGTGAATGCCTTTTCCCAACGGCACGCGCAACCCCTGCAGTTCTTCGGGCAGACTGTAGTTGCAGATGCTGTAGACGTCTTCCTTGTCGCTGTCATAGCGCATCAGGGCCATGCCCTTGCACCCCAGCGCGGCGGCGGCATCGGCCATGACGCGATCGAGCAGGTCGGCATCTTCGGGGTGCTCGGCGAGGCGCTCAGAGATCGAGTAGAGGCGAGTCAACTCATTGAGCTTGCGATTGCTGTTCGACAGCAGGCGCGAGTTCTCGACCACTTTGGTGACCATCGAAGCCAGGGTGATCAGCGTCGCGCAGTCTTCTTTCGAAAACGCGTTCATTTCGGAAGAGTCAACAGCAATGACCCCGAGCAGATGATCACCGACCATCAGCGGCACGGCCATTTCCGAATAGATGGTTTCGGGGGTCTCGATATAGCGCGGTTCAAGCAGAACGTTCGGCACGTTCAGCGGTTCACGATTCTTGGCGACCCAGCCGGTCACGCCCTTTCCGAGCGGAACGCGGATCTTCTTGACTTCCTGTGGGTATTTGCCGCGGGCGGCCGCGACTTCGAGATACTTTTTGTTCTCTTTCTTGAGGAGAATCGCGCCGCAGGTCGCACCGGTGATGTCGATGGCGATATCCATCAGAAACTCGAGCAGGTTGTTGAACTCGAGACTCGAGTTCATGATGTTCGATGCCTCTTCAAGCACCGAGAGAATCTTCTCTTTGCGCTGTATCGATTCGCGCTCGACCGAAACCTCGAGTTGCGTGGCGAAGAACTGCTCGATCAGCTCGACTGCGGCCTGCACCTGCTCTTCGCTGAGGCGCGGCACACCGGCGATCTCCGCTTTGGCGGAAACTTCGAGATACGGCCCCAGCAGCACGGCCCCGAAGAGATGATCGCGCGCCGTCAGCTTGATGACCCGAACGCACGAGCCGTCGGGACGCGTCATGAAGTCGCGACGCGCCAACTGCTCGAAATCGATCGACTCGATGCGGCCCAGAAGCTCTGCCGGATCGCCGATGACCGCTTCGCCCCGTTCGTTGAACGGAATGAACCGGATGCCGGTCAGCTTGAAGAACCGCTGGTGAAAAGCCGCGAGATGCGACCGATCAATGATTTCTTCGAGATAGAACCGTTTAACCACGCATTCCTGCCTGGTTCACCCGGCGAACCGAGAACAGAGCCTCATGCGGCACAAAGCCTGCGAGACACCTGATCACCGCACATCGAGCAAACCCGAGAAGGGAAAACCCGCCGAAGGCCTGTCAAAAGCACCTGGCGGGGGTTTTGCCCGTCCTGGGGGTTTCAGCCCCCGCGTAACTACGACTCAATAGTGCAACAGAACGAACGGATTCAGACGACGTTATTTGACGTCGATGACGGAAGAACGGCCGCCGTACTTGTCGGCAACGGTCTCGCCGCCCTTGGGATCGGTGATCCAATCGGTGTGATTGACCACATACTTGTATTCATGGCGACCCGGCTTGAGCATGAGAGACGTCTTCCAGACACCGTTCTCGAGCGTCAAGGGGTTTTTGTCCTTGTTCCAGTCGTTGAAGTCACCGACGATGGAAACGCTCTTTGCAGCGGCGTTTTCGTAGGTAAAAGCAACCGACTGTTCGGCGCCGCCGGTCGTTCCGGCCGCTGGAGCGGCATCAGCAGGCTTGGCCGCATCTTTCTTTTCAGCTTCCCTGCGTTCCTCTTCTTCCGCTTCCCACTCTTCCTCTTCCTCGAAGCTGTGCTCTCGGCCGATGATGTAGCCAATACCAAAAGCGCTCCCGAGAACAATGAGCTTCCACAGCCAACGGAACAGGGTGATCATGAACCTAACCTCCTATGGAGTTTGGGTTATTTATAACCCGAAGATTTGCGTACTGCAAGAGTAACGTTTTACGACCCGAACGAAAAAAATCGATAACCAGGCGGAAATCGGCCAGCGATGAGCCTTCAATCGAAAGAATTCTGCCCCGACCAAACAGCGGGTGAAGCACCTCGACGCCGGGCCGGCAGTTGATCATGTTGGCGGTACTGGTCTCGACTCTTTCACGCACGGCGGTTGCCGGGTCAGCAAGCGTCTGCGGCGACTCTGATCCGCGGCCTGCTCCGTCGCAGCCGGCAGTTTCATCAGCCTCGCCAGAAGCTCTCTGAACTCGCGGCGGTTCACCGTCACCCCGATTTCGCGTTTTGGCACCGCGAGCGGCATTGAAAGGGGAACCGGCCAGCGGCGGCTTGTCGGCATCGCGCTGATACACGGGCGCCCTCGTCGGGGGAGGGTAGGGCATCGCCTTTCCGGCGAACGGGGTTGTCTGATCACTGCCGCGCGACGAGGCTCCGCGGGCAAGCGGAGCGAAAGACGGCCCTTTGGCGCGACCGAACCCGGCGCGCACCGGCGTACCGAATGGGCGCGAGCCGACAGGTGACGGCCCGCGATGTTCGAGGGTGAGCTCCTCTCCGTCCTCGTCGATGCCGATACCGACCCCGAAGACACGCGGCAGCTGCGTACCCGGCTCGAACGACTCACGCGGAATCTCGCCCAGAAAGCGTGATAACGCATTGCTCTGCCAGGTACCGAACATCATGCGGCGGCGTGCCGCCGTCAGATACAGGCGTTTCATGGCCCTCGTCATGCCGACATAGGCGAGACGGCGCTCTTCCTCGATTTCTTCGGGGTTGGCGCTCGATGAACGGTGCGGAAAAATGCCTTCCTCCATGCCGACGACAAACACCACCGGAAACTCAAGCCCCTTGGCGTTATGCATCGTCAGCAGATGCACGGAATCACGTGATTCATCGAGATCGTCGACATCGGCATGCAAGGCGGTCTGTTCGAGATACTCGCGCAACGTGAGATCAGGTTTGAGTTCGAGCTGCTGACGAATATCGGAAAGCAGACTTTCGACATTCTCGCGACGATCTTCGGCCGTATCGGGGTCGTCTTTCTCGAGATACTCGAGATACCCGGTCAGTCGCACCACGCCGCGCGCGGTCTCGAACACCCCCTCTTCATCGAGCAGGGTCTGCAACCGCTGCATCAGAGCGTGAAAGACCGCAATCTTCGATTCCGGCTTTTCTTTTGCCCTCGCGACAATGCTTTCAGCCAGCGGGCCTTCAGCTTCGAGAGACTGGACAGTCGCCTCGCCGATACCGCGCGACGGGGTGTTGATGATCCGCTTCCAGGAAATCGCGTCAGCAGGGTTGGCCAGAACGCGCAGATAGGCGAGAACGTCCTTGATCTCACGGCGCGCGAAGAACTTCACGCCGCCGGTCATCTCGTACGGAAGGCGATGCTTGACCAGTGCCTGTTCGAACGTTCGGCTCTGACTGTTCATGCGAAACAGAATGGCGATATCCTGATGTCGCCAGCCTTCACGCACGAGGCGAAGAATCTCGCGCACAACCAGGTCGGCCTCTTCACGGTCATCGACGGCGAGCAGAAACCGCAGTCGGTCACCGCCCTTGCGGTCGGTCCAGAGTTTCTTATTGCGACAGCTGCGATTGCGCGCGACCAACGCACTGGCGGCATCGAGGATCGCCTGGGTCGAGCGATAGTTCTGGTCGAGCACCACGACGCGCGCCCCCGGAAAATCCTTCTCGAATTCGAGAATGTTACGAATGGTCGCGCCGCGCCAGCCATAGATCGACTGATCATCGTCGCCAACCACGCAGAGATTGCGGCTCTTTTCCGACAGCAGGGCGACCAGTTTGTACTGAGCAAAGTTGGTGTCCTGGTATTCGTCGACCAGAAAGTACTGGTAGGCTCTCTGCACTTTCTCGAGCAGTTCAGGTTTTTGTGTCAGCAGTTTCCAGGATTCCATCAACAGATCATCAAAATCGAGCGCCTGATGTTCGCGCAGCTTTTTCTGATAGAGCGCATAAGCGGCGCCGAGGAACTCGCGATCAGGCCCCGACGGCTTGTACTCTTCGGGGCTGATGAGATCGTTTTTCGCCTGTGACGCCTGGTTCAGCAGAAAGCGCGGAGTGAACTTCTTCGGGTCGCCTTGCAGTTCCTTGATGACCAGCTTCATCAATCGTTCCTGATCATCGTCATCATAGATGGTGAACCCATCGGAAAACCCTGCATGTTTGTGCCAGCGGCGCAGCAATAGACAACAAAATGAGTGAAAGGTGGTCACGGTCAGACGCGAAGCATCGGACGGCATGAGCGCCTGCAGGCGTTCGCGCATCTCGCGGGCGGCCTTGTTGGTAAAGGTGACCGCCAGAATGTTTTCCGCCGGTACGCCGCGGCCCAGTACGAGGTTCGCGATACGCACGGTCAGGGTACGCGTCTTGCCGGAACCGGCACCGGCGATGACCAGTACCGGCCCGTCCGTCAGCTCGACGGCCTCACGCTGGCGATCGTTCAGGCCGAGCACGGCCTGTTCCAGGGCGTTCATCTCAGGATACATCTCGTATCGGCGGCTGCTTGCCGGGGCCTGAATATGAGCCGACGACCCAGCCGCCCGCGATGTAATTGTTCAATCCATCGATTCTCAGGTCATACAGCGGCCCCTGATAAGTATCAGACTGGACGGAAACCACGATATCGTCATCGATACCCTGGCGGTCGAGTACCGGTACGCTCATGCCGACCTTCACATGCGAAGCGGGCATGAGGTAGTATGGATTCTTCCGTGACAACTGGATCTTCTTGACGATTTCGAGCGTATCAAGACAGGCCAGAGTCTTCACAAACAGTTGGGCCTCTTCGAGATCCTCGCGGCTCACTTCCATGTTCCAGAGACCGGCTTTGTTGACCCGACGCTTGAACTGCTTGCCTTCGGCCCCTTTGAGTTCGACGGTGCCGTCGATACGAATCAGATGCGAAAACCAGTTGTTTTTTCCACTGCGTTCACTGCTGCCGAACATGACGAACTGAATCGCGCTGCTGACCGCCGGATTACTGCGGGAGTAGCGAAACGTCACGTGCGGTGAATCCTCGAACATCATCGAGTCAAGCAGCAGTTGGCGCGCTCTCGAAGGCGTATCGATGCGATTGAACAGCTCGAGAATGAGATCATCGGTCAGCTCGCAGACAGCGTGCTTGGCCGAAAACGGGAACCCCGGCAGACCATACTTTGTTTCAACGTATTTCTGCAGGAAGATGGCCTTCGGCAGATTCTCGGTCGATTCGATGATCCAGAGCCGATCGACAATCTCCTGGTGATTGCCCCAGTCGGGCCTGGCGGTCTGCATGGCCACGAGTTCCTTTATCAGCTCCTGCGACATGCCGACGCGAAAGCCGACCGTCGAGCGTTCCATGAGGTACAGATAGTAATGGCGACCCAGCGGGTTCAGGCGGCAGAAACAGGGGTGTTCGGGGCTGACACGCACTTCAGCGCCGCGCGACGTCTTGAGCGTCAACACCGGACCCTTGTGGTCGAACTGCACAAAAATATCGGAAACGCGCGTTACGGCTGTTTCTCCCCAGCCGCAGCCGCCGGTGATCTTTTCGCCTTCGCGAATGTCCTTGAGGGGATGCAGCAATTCCCCGCTCAAGATCCCGACATCAGGTAGCAACATTCCATTCGCCCTTCGCTTGAAGTGCTCACACGGACAAACCGCGACCAGCACTCGGTAAGTTGTACAAGTTCACTCACGACTTCGGTATCGGATGGCAGCATACCCGAAGAGAGCGGCTGTGGCAACCAATTCCCTCGCAGAGCAGCAATTCTCGGTGAACCACACGTGCTTGGTCAGCCCACCTTGATCCCCTGGCGCTTCGCACGAAACACTTCGGCAACTTCGATCATCGACTCATCTCGTTTCTTTGTCGAACCTCTTCGAGCGCCCTTCCATGGGCGCACTCAGAGGGCTCGCCCCATCGTGGGGCGAGCCGACGAAGAATCGGATGACTCGACGATCTCATACGCCGAGTGTATCGGCTCCACGCCAGTAGGGATCTACGCTTGGCCTGTCCAAGCACTTCACCGAGAATTGCTGCCCGCAGCACACGGGAACTTTTTTCTCCAGGGTCATGAATTCTCATCGACGTCTGTTTTTCCGCCGGTGTCGTTCAATGAACGTCTTTGATTGGGCTTTCCATGCCTTCTGCCATAGCGGGCGTCGATACGGATTGACAATTGGCGGCGGTGTGCCTAAGCTTTCGCATCGTTTGAGAAAGAGGTGCGAACATGCCGCATGCGTCGACCGCCCGCCCGAGACGTTATCAGATTACCGCCATTTCCGATGCTCTGACCGACATCATCATGGAAACCCCCGATGAGGCACTAGCCGCGCTCGGGTTACCCAAGGGCAACAGCATCGAGCTGAACGCCGAAAACCTGCAGAAACTCGAAAGTCTGCTGCTGAAGCACGAGCCGGCGATTTCGCCAGGCGGCTCGCCGACCAACGTGATCTACGGCGCGGCGAATCTCGGTCTGCATTGCGCCTTCATCGGCTGCGTCGGATGCGACGATTACGGGTACGACTACATCAACAACCTGCGGGAAAACGGCATCGACACCTATGTTTCCATCAAGAAAGGAAAGTCAGGCGTCTGTTACACCCTGATCACCCCTGACGGACAGCGCACGTTCGGCCTCGATTTCGGCGTGACCAAGATGCTGCATGACTACGAGATTCTGCACTCCCTGATCCGTGATTCTCAATATCTGCATTTCTCCGCGTACGAGTTGCGCGGCGACAGTCCCATCAACAAAGCCACCAGACACGCCTACCAGATCGCACGCAAACACGGCACCCGCATTTCCTTCGATCTGGGCGACAGTTTTGTCATCAGCAAGATTCGCGACAAGCTGTTCGAGTTTCTCAACGACAAGGTCGATATTCTGTTCGCCAATGAAGATGAAGCCGTCTGTTTGAGCCAGAGTCGCGACTTTCGTCGATTGCTGGCGTTTTCGGATCTGGTGGTGATCAAGCTCGGCGAGCGCGGATCACTCGCACTGACACCCGAGGACGAGGTTTCCATTCCCGCGTACAAAGTCGATCAGGTGAAAGACACCAACGGCGCCGGCGACAACTTTCAGGCCGGCTTCTTCTACGGGCTGTTCAAAGGCCTGCCGCTGGAGACCTGCCTGAAGATCGGCAACTTTCTGGCCGCCAGCATCATTCGCCGTGTCGGAGCGCAGGCGAAGGTGAAAATCTCGGGAATCGAGTTTTTCATCTAGTTTTTGTCTCAAGCTTTTCCATGGTTGCGGGGTTTCACTGCAACCAGTTTTGTGCTATCTTTTCTGTCTAATTAAGACTTCTCGAGAGGAAGCTCATGATGTTATCTCCACAAAACGCTCGTCGTTGTTGTTCGATTCTGATGCTGCTGGTCCTGTTTACCGCTTTCAGCAGCATCAGCTGTCGGGTATCGGCCACAACCGCCACCAGTACCGGCTTTCAGGACTATTCAGAGGTTTCTCTTGATGACCTGCTGAACCAGGTCGTCGTTACCGCGGCGCGTCACGAACAGCGACTCAGCGATTCGCCGATGACCACCCATGTCATTACCGAAGAAGAAATTCGCCAGTCTCCGGCGACCACTCTCGCCGACCTGCTGCGCATGGTGCCGGGCTTTCAGTCAAAAACGTGGCTGTCGCAATTCACCAATACGTCGATTCGCGGCATGCTCGGGGCCTCGGTCATCAATGAACGAATTCTCTGGATGGTTGACGGAGTCCCCGTGAACGACGTTCGCGACGGCGGCCTCTGGACCGACATCACCTCGATTCCTCTCAGCAACATCAAACGCATTGAAGTTCTCTCCGGCCCCGGGTCCCCTCTGTACGGCTCGAACGCCTTTCTCGGGGTTGTACATATCATCACCAAATCTCCTGACGATTATCTGAAGTACGGTCTCACCGGGCAAGCGCAGGCGTCATACGGCACCTTCGACACGAGCATCAACTCTCTGGCCGTTGCCGGCCGGAACGGTCGCGCGAAGTGGCTCTGGACGGCTGATGGCGGCACGACTCAAGGGCCAGGGCTGGTACGCGATCGCAACCGTCCGAATGAACCCAAACATTCATCGCGCATGTGGGGCTTTCTGCGCGGCAAGTATGAATGGGGAAATCACAAAGTACAAGTTGGAGCACGGCGGGTTCTGCAGGATTACGACGGAGCCGACTTCGCCGTATATCGCCTGTATACATGGGGTCGCGATGAGAAGTGGCTCGACTGGCATTATCGCAAACCACGCAATGAAAAGGTCGAAGATTCGTTCATCTTCAGCTGGCATGCCTTCAACGAACATTTTTACGATTTTGCCGACGTGCCCGACCTGACCTATGACATTCGCTCCTATCGTTTGTACATCAATGCTCAGCGCGACATCGAGTATCGCAAACATCGGCTTTCGATCGGCACCGGGCTTCGTTCTGAATCGTACCATGGCAACGACTTCTACCCGGACAAGCGCAACATTCTGAAAGAGAACTGGAATCTGTTCTTTCAGGATTTGTACAAGTTTGATCCGCGCTGGAGTCTGAGTTTCGGCGGCCGGTATGACACGCACCCGAACTATGACAACATCTTCAGCCCGCACGCGAGCCTGATGCACTCATTCGACGGGGAGCGCGGGAAAGTACGTCTGACCCATGGGCGCGCGTTCAAGGAACCTTCGAACTGGCAATCCTACATCGATCAACCTTCAGGTAAGGGCACTCCGGACATGACACCCGAGAAACTGCAGGCGAACGAACTGGCCGTCGAGTATATGTTCCCCCGCGAACTGCGCCTTGGCATGACCGCGTTTTCCTTCAGGCACGCAAACATCATCTGGGAAAACTTCGACCCGCTGGTGGCCGACCCCGCGTATGCGCGTTACGGCATTCTGGGCAAGTTTCACCCGCAGCAGCCGGGTGACGATGCCAAAATCAAAGGGCTCGAGTTTGAAATGCAGAAACGCTTTTCACCGAAGACCCGCATGTTTTCGAATCTGGTGTGGCTGTCGGCCGAAGACGACAACGGCCGCGCTCTGCAGTATGACGCACCGCGGATGATCTCGGCGGGAGTCTGGCGCACGCTGAATCCGCGCACTTCGCTGCATGTGGTTCATCACCACGTTTCGAGCACGACTGACACCAATCTGGCCCATGTGCCCGGCATCGGCGTTCGCAGCGTTCCGTCCTATTCGATCACCGGTGCATCGCTGAACCTGAAGCTTTCTGAGCGTGAACGTTTCAAGATCTCGGCCTGGAATATCGGCCGCGACGTTTATGAGGAAATGCTTGGAGCGTCCGTTCCCGGCACGACCATGCACTTTGAGTATACACGACACTTCTAAACTGAATCGCAGGGGCAATCGCCGTCTGCCGGTTTCGGCAGGCGTGGGATTGCTGCTGCTCGTCTTCTGCTTTTGCGTGACCGGACCGCTTGCCGCCGCAGATGAAAGCATTCCGATCGATCTGCAGTTGCAGATCTTTCTGAAGATCATGACCTACAATCGCTCCATCTCGTTCGACAAGCTCAATGCTTTTGTCGTTACGATCGCTTTCGACAAAACGCAGAGCAGACACTCAACGGAGAGTATTGCGGCACAGCTCAAGGAAGTCGTCACCGGCAAGACGATTCTCGGTCGACCGATCACCCTCAATGTCGTCGGCATCAGCAAGTCGTTCAAGCCCGAATCAATCGGGGATTGCCATCTTCTGATCCTGTACGGCGGTCTCAACGACGTGAAGTATCCGTTACTGCTCTGGGCGCATGAACACAAGATTCTCTCTGCCACTGCCGCAGACGACATCGAAGATTCGGAAGTCGTCGTGCTTCTGCGTCTCGAAGACAAGAAACCGGTGATTCATTTCAATCTGCCGCTGGCACGCAAACTCGGCTTCGATTTCCACGCGCAGTTTCTGAAGCACTGCGTCATCACCAAATGAGTTTTCGCGAATCGCTCAATCGCTCGGGATTACAGAAACAGCTCCGGATCCTGTTTTTCTGCATGGTTCTGCCGTTGTTCGTCATTCTCGGCGTGTTCGTGAACTTCCGCGAAGCGATGCTGATTCGCGGAGCATTCGAGAAAGAGACCCTGCGCCTGGCCCGTCTGGCCGGCTATACCATCGCCCCCGGCGTTGAGTTCGAAGACGTGAAGGCCGTGCAGGAAGTCATCAACGGATTGATTCAGGGCGGTGAAGTCGCATATGTCGTGGTCACCGACCGCAATCAGAAAGTGGTCGCTTCCTGGCAGCCCGAAAACGTGAATCATCAGACACTCACCAACCTTTTCGATCATACCGTGACTCTCATCGGAAGCGGCTCGTCGGTTGCATCGGGGGTTTCCGTCATCGAGCTTGATTCCCTGCTGCACGTCAAAGTCCCGTTACAGTTCAATCAGCGTCTGCTTGGAGAAATGGATATCGGTTTCTCTCTGCAACGCATCAACCACGAGATCACCACCAACATCGCCATCATGGTTGGAGCACTGTTCGTCGGCCTTCTCTTCATCTATGCAGGGGCGCGATATTTCGGCAATCTGATCATCTCGCCTCTGCTCGAGATCAAGAAAGCCGCCGAGCATCTCTCGCGGCAGGAGTATGATCTGGTTCCATCATTCGTCGCCGCCCCTCAGGAAATCGAGTATTTCTACAACACGTTTGTACAAATGGCGGAAGAGATCAAGCGAAATCATCTGGCGTTGCAGAACGTCAATCTGACACTGGAGCAGAAGGTGGCGGAACGTACGCATGAGCTGCAGATTCAAACGGAAAAGGCCCTGCAGTCAGACCGGCTGAAATCCGAGTTTCTCGCCAACATGTCGCATGAACTGCGCACGCCGCTGGTGTCGATTCTGGCCTGGCCTGATATCATTCTCGAACATTACGACATGAAAGACCATGTTTTGACCGGTGCTCGTGAGATCAAGAAGACCGGCCGTCACCTGCTGAGCCTGATCAACGATCTGCTCGATATCGAGTCGATCGATACCGGAAAAATGCGCGTGCACATGCAGGTCACCGACCCGATTCCGTTGATTTTCGAGGCCATCGAACATACCAGCGGCTTTGCGGGAACCCGTCAGGTTGAGGTGCAGGCGCAGTTTCAACCCGATGTTCCGGCGGTGGAAATCGACCCGATTCGCTTCAAGCAGGTCATGATCAACCTGCTCAGCAATGCCATCAAGTTTTCTCCCGAAAAGAATCGGGTCATCGTCGGAGCAGGTGTCAAGGGTGACATGGTGGAGTTCTCCGTCCAGGATTTCGGGCGCGGCATTCCGCTTGAGAAGCAGCCGATCATCTTTGAGCGCTTTCGCCAGGTTGATGGGTCGATTCGACGCAAGTTCGGCGGCTCGGGCATTGGTTTGTACCTGGCGAAAAACTTCGTCGACCGCATGGGCGGCGATATTCGCGTGGTCAGCGATCTGGGCAAAGGCAGCACGTTCGTGGTGCGCTTCCACAACCGTACAAACTCCGTGCCGACTGACAACGTACCAGATCAGGAGTTACAGCCGGAAGAATAGACCCGTGCGACCCGGAATCAGGGAATTTTCAGCGGCGGCAGAGACTTCAGAGTCGCCGACAACGACGCGACATCCTTTCCCTGCTCTTCGGCCTCTTTCAGCCATTCATCGAATTCAGGCAGCCGGACACCGGCATCAACACCCGCTTCGACCACGTTGATCCTGATTTCGGGTGACTGACCAAGGCTCGAAAAAAGTTCCTTCAAGACCTGCGCCGCTTCATCTTTGCGCCCGGCCGCCAGCAGAGCAACCCAACGCCCGGCGACAAAGCGGGCCAGGCTCGCATCTTCAAGAAGGTCACCGGTCTTGCCCATGAACATCATGGCGCGCACGTTGGTCAACGGGTCGCTCATCAGGTTGCCGGCTTCGACCAGCTTCTTCTGTTCGATGAGAAAGTCCGTGATATCAAGTTGCACAGGGAGAAGCAGCGTTGACGAACTTGGACTTTTCACGGCACTATCGAACCAGGTGAGAATCTTTTCTTCTTCGCCGATGGCCTGACAGAGATGAAACCAATCCTTGAATTTCTCGCGGTCGATACGCTCGTCGGTGATCTTTGGAATGACGGCGTCTCTCAAGGCTGTCAGTTTTCGACGAGCCGGTTCATGTTTCGAGGCCAGGCGCTTGAGATCTTCAACGAGGTAACTGTACTTCACCCCGACAAACGACGGTGAGAGTTCGAGAATGTGTTCCCACAGCCAGAGATACTGATCGGTCGCGGCATCGTAATTGCCTGCCGCCAGAGCCTCTCGCGCCTCCTTGAGCCGACGATGACCTTCTTCACGCGGGTTCTTGGCTGTCGGCGCCGGGGGCGGCTCTTTGCCGGTTCGTACCTGTTCGAACCAGGTCAGTGTTTCATCAGCATCGCGAAAACCGGTGAAGCGGCCGAGCGTCTTTTCTCGTTTCAGTACCACCACGGTCGGCATGGCCTCGATGCCGAAGTTTTCCGCCAGCTTCGACTCCTTGTCGACATCGATCTGAATGGCCAGCGCATACGAAGCCACCCAGGCCGTGAGCTTCGGATCAGGCCACGTCATCTGATCCATGCGCCGACACGGAGGACACCAGGTCGCCATGAAATCGATAATCAGCAGACGATCTTCCTTGGCTGCCTGCGAAGTCGCTTCCTCAAAGGTCATTTTCTGAAAAATCGACGGCAGATGTTCTCCGGCTGCCCAAATCGAACCGTTCACGACCGCCAGCATAAGGCACGCCGACACGGCACATTCGATCCATCGTCGAGTCATCATCACAAAACCTCCAGGCACCTTTCGATTTCAGACGCATCAGTTTATCAGAAATCGCATAAAAAAAAGAACCCCGCCTCAGCGAACCGAGGCGGGGATTTTCTGACTTGGAAACTAGGACAGTTTTTCCATGTTCATTTCAGCCAGCGACTTGTACAGCTTGAAGCGCATCTGCACGTTCTTTTCGTTCCGGCTCATGAAGCTCTTCACCGCGTCGGGGCGGGTCTTCTTCAGTGTGCGGTAGCGATTCTCATTCATGGCGTAGTCTTCGAACTTGATCGAAGGAGCCTGTGAATCGAGCACCAGCGGGTTCTTGCCTTCCTTGAGCAGGTTGGGATTGAAGCGCATCAACGGCCAGTGACCAGAGTTCACCGCCATCTTCTGATTTTCGAGCCCCTTGCTCATTTCGATGCCGTGAGCGATACAGTGGCTGTAGGCGATGATGATCGCCGGGCCGTCGTAGGCTTCGGCTTCCTGGAACGCCTTGATGACCTGGCCGGGGTTGGCGCCGAGCGAGACCTTGGCGACATATACGTAGCCGTAGCTCATCGCGATAAGTCCGAGGTCCTTCTTCGGGGTTTCCTTGCCACCCGCGGCAAAGCGAGCGGTCGAACCAAGCGGAGTGGACTTGGACATCTGACCGCCGGTGTTCGAATACACTTCGGTATCGAGCACGAGCATCTTGATGTTGCGGCCGCTGGCCAGCACGTGATCGAGGCCGCCGAAGCCGATATCGTAGGCCCAGCCGT
>CAYYIY010000020.1:0-72777 GCA_964472075.1 uncultured bacterium
CTTTCATGTTGCTTGCATCATGATTGTTGCAAGGTGGTTTTGAAATGACTTCTAGTAGTTCGGATTGATCTCTTCGGCGGCGAGGAAGTTGGCCTGCGATTCGGCGAAGCGACCCACGGAATAGTAGTACTCGCCCAGCATGTAGTACACCCGAATATTCTTGGGCTGAATCTCTTCGAGGACCTTGATAGCGTCGACGAATTCTTCCAGTTTGCCGAGAGCGCTGGCGAGATGCATCTTGGCTTCAAGATAATGTGGGTTCAGGTCGAGGGCCTTGCGGTAGAACTCGACGGCTTTTTCCCAGTTGCGATGCAGTTCGTACAGGCGTCCGATATCGTTGAACAGATCTGGATATCGATTGTTTTCGCCGATCTTGTCTTCGACGATGGTCAGGGCCTTCTTGAACATCGCTTCGTCGTTCGTGATCTCGGCGAGATACCCCATCGCCATGTGGTTGTCGGGGTCGAGCTGCAGGGCTTGCTTGAGCACGTCGATGGCCTGTGAGAAGTTGTGCTCGCCGAAGTGAATTTCGCCGAGAATCTCGAAAATGGTCGATGACCAGTTGCAGTAGTTCAGCAACTGCTGAGTCTGCTCGCGGGCCTCTTCGAGATTGCCATACAGCACATTGGTGCGAATGTACTTGAGCAGAGCCGAAAGATCACTTTCAAGAATCTTGGGCGCGGCCTTCTTTTTGTCCGGGCCGCCCTGTCCGCTTTTCTCATCAGCGCCTTCGATGCCGCTCTTGGCGGAAACATCATCGTAGAACAACCGGAAGAAGAAGCCTTTGTTCGATTCGGTCTGCAGAGCTCGCACCTGTTCTTTAAGCACGCTGCGAATCAGCTGGCGCAGCGAGTGACAGTAGGCGGAGTTCGGTTGAAGCTGGTATGGGGTCTTGCCGTAATCGATTCCCTCGCAATCGAGATCGGAAAGAGCGCCGTAGAGCTGGAAGCGGAACAGATTGCGATACTTGTCGGGGTTGAAGTCGGCGCCGCCGCGATGGGCGAAGAGGCAGAAGCGATCTTCGTTGTAGTTGAGTTTGCCAAGGCCCTGGAAAAAGCGGGTGGCACCCTTGATCATGCGAACTGTTTCCAGATTGATCAGGAAGAATACCTTGTCAGCGAGATCGATGGCGTTAAGCAGGTTTTCATTGATCGGACTGTCGGTATCGATGATGATGTAATCGAAATACCTGCGCATGGCCTTGACCATCGAGATCAAGGAGCCGGGGCGCACTTTTTCGCCGTCGACAATGTTGTTCGGAGCCGGCAGGGAGAAAAAATTCTCTGCGTGGCGTACCAGTCCGCGTGAGAGGGCATCCCACGAATGATCGCCTTTTTCGACCAGCTGACACATCTCGATCACGGATTTCGGCGAGACGACGCCGAGCAGATACGTCGCATCGGCGAAAGAGAAGTCCAGGTCGATAAGCAGCACCCGGCGAGAGGTTTCGTTGGCAAGCAGCTGGGCCATGGTGGTGGCGAAGAGGCTCTTGCCCGTGCCGTTGCGCGGCGAGGCGATGGTGAGCACGCGCGCCTCGGTCGGTGTGCCCGCTGACACGATGGGGCTGCCCGTGACCGCCTTCTGCGAGGTGTCTTTTAAACGCTTGCTGAGCGCATTCAACAGCTTGAAGCTGATCGAGGGCTTCTCTTGAAGCAGGCGCTCGAAACCCGTGCCGGGAATGATGATCAGCGTCGAATTCTGGAGAGCGCGTGCCGTGGCCGAGCGAATCGAGTCCTTGTCGAACAGCGCCATTTCGCCGAAAAAGTCGCCGTTACGCATGACGGCAACCTGTTTGAGTTCCTGCTTGTAATCCTTGAGCAGAATCTCGACCTGGCCGTTCTGGACCAGGAACAGATCCCGGGCGAAATCGCCCTGGGAGAAAATCACCTCGCCACGCAGAACGCTGCGCGTAAGGGCGATTTGCTCGATGTCCCTCAGTTCTTTGGTGCTCAAGCTAGAAAAAAGATCAATCTGTTCCAACATGGATCCTCTCCAGATAAGTATGACGTTCCCAGAAAGCGGAAATCTGAAGTTTAGCAGACGCTCATTCGATTGTCTACGTCTTTCAGCTCACTTCGTTTCGAAACGTTTGTACAAACGGGACATGATATTTTTCTTGTCAAAGAATACGGGCCGGGTCTACCATGCAATACGATTCGGCGCGGCATCCAATACCGTGAGGGGTTCGCAATCATGGCGAGCATGAAAGAGTGTCTGGCTCTGTTTCAATTGTCTGAGTCATACACGCTCGAACAGTTGAAGAAGGCTTACTATGCCCAGGCGCAACTGCTGCATCCAGATCGTTTTTCCGACCCCGAAGAGCGGAAGGTGGCCGGAGATGAGTTCCAGAAACTGAAAGACGCGTACAGCTATCTGCAGCTGCTCCTCGATGAGCGCCGCAAGTCTGAAGAGGCTTTTCTGGCCACGAAAAAGAACTTTCTGGTCGAAAAGGAACAGCGTGGTTCGGCCAATCGGTACTCAAAGCGAACGCTTGATTGCGAGACAAGCCAGACGCTGATGTACAACCTGTTCGGCATGAGTCCGCAGGTGTTTTCCCTGTTGCTATCCTTTCTCAATGGGGTGTACGAAGATGACATGGCCGATATTTACAAGCCGATCTGGGACTTCCCGGAGCATTTTGAGGGAGACCCGGAAGAAAAGAAGCTTTGGCACATTTCCTGGCAAGATTCCCTGCGACGAGCCTGTCTCCATCGCGATCCGAAACGGCGAGCCACCTTCTGGGTCGATCGCTCGACCGAGTATCGCGATGCGCTGAAGGTGGTTCGTGAGTCACAGACGCCTTTTCTGGGGCGGCTGCTGGCGCTCGAGACGGCCGCATTCGATTTGTACTGGCCGCTCCCCGAAGAGCGTGGACATCTCTTTCAACTCTTTTCCATCGAGACGGATTTCCTGAAACGTTGCTATGAACAACTGTTCACCCCGCTTGATATCGATCCCGAGACCGTTTTTGGGTATCGGTGGGCGCTTGAGTCGGTTTTCAAGAGTATCTATCCGGAATGGAAAAAACTTCACCGGGCGGTGTTCCCGCGAGGGGACGGCACGTTGTTCGGAACCGCCCTTTCCGCCGAACGTACCCTGACGGTCATGGCCGACACGCGCTCGAAATGCGGCATGGTTGCTCCGGAAGCCGTGGCCATGGCAGGTGCCGGGCTGCGGTTGTGCCAGAGTGATAACCCGCGGTTCTACGTCGTGGGTGGCGGCGCGGCTTTGCTGATGCCGGTCTGCGGCGATGGCAGCAAGTTCAATGGTCACTGGAGCATGGCTGAAATCGTCATGTCTCTGGCGAAACTCGAGGTTTTCGCCCGAGAAGTCATTCTGGCCGATCCGAGTTATCGATTCTGCCGCGATCATCTGGTGCAGCTGCTCGAAGCGTTCGGCGACCATCTGCTGAGCTACGCAGCCGCGCTGACAAAAAGCGAAGAAGAGGTGCTCGGCACGATTCGGTCGTGGATACACCAGTTGTGTGCCGCACTGCAAAAGGTCTGATCGCACTCGTCAGTACAAGTCGCGAGTGTCTCTCAGACGCTCTCGCAGCCGCTTTGTATTCATTGACACCGTTCGTTTCTGGGCGAGCGGTTCATGTGTCTCGTTTGTCCCGCCGGACTATGAGATGCGAACCAATGGACCGCGCTCGGGCAGGGATCAGTGTTGGCCGACCCGGAGCTTGATCGCGGCAAGAAATGCGGCTGTATAGGCAGCCGTGCCGACCCAGAAGACGGCGGCGATTCCCCATTCCAGAGCGATGATGACGGCCAGAATCGAGCCGACGATCGACATGGCTCCGTTGATGCCCCACAGCCACGGAGCGAGGCCGGCGCAGCGTTTCTGGCAGAGAGCCATGCCGCGCGGGAAGGCGGTGCCCATGATGATGCCGAGCGGCAGAATGGCGATGACGGCAGTCGCCATGCGGCTGAGCGTTTCGGCCCCGGCCTGTGCGGCAGAGAAGGTCGGGACCGCATACCCGCTTGCGGCCAACAGTCCCAGAAAGGTGACAATCCAGAGAGGGCCTGGCGGGGAGTCGGGTGAGGCAAGTCTGGTGGTCAGCCGGCTGCCGACGCCGCTTGCCAACAGCAGCGAAAAAAGAACGACCGAAAGGCTGTAGGTCGGGTGGCCGAGCAGCACGACAAGCCACTGCAGAAAGGCCATCTCGATGAGCATGAATCCCAGCCCGATGCCGGAAAAATAGACGGAAAGCGGGAACCGGTCGGGCGTTGCCGGAAGATCACCGCGCCGGCGAATCGGCAGCACAACGCACAGAATGGTCAGCAGACCGATGAACCCGAGTAGAGCCAGCAGAAACGTTTCAACTCTGGCACCCTCCATTCCCGTGCGAAAGACGTCGCGGATGCGATGCACATGAAAGAAGAACGGGCAGTCGTCCGTGGGCGGAGCAATGTTCAGTGGTTGCTGCGCCGCGTAGGCAAAGAGGTCCTGAGCTTCGAGAATCGGGAGAAACTGCGAATCGAGGCATTCGAGAGGGCTGAGCGCTACCTCGAACTTCAGTTCCGAGCAGACCTCGTGAAATCGCTTGATATCACTTTCGGTAAACGGGGTCGGGGAAACGAGCAGCGTGCCGACGCCGGTGTTGGGGTCGCCGGTATGTTCAGGCGCCGGGACCCTCGCCAGCAGCAGATGTCGGCGAGGGTCGACGATGCCGGTGCGTCTCAGAGCATTTACGGCGAGGGCCAGCAGGCGATGGATCTCGACCGGCGCATTCTGGCGATACCAGCGGGAAAACGAAAGAATCCCGTCGGGCTTCAGGCGCTGCAGAAACAGTTGCCACGCTTCCGTGGTGTACAAGGTGTTTTCGCTGAGAACAAAGGCTCCGGCCGCGGTGGCGGCCCACGAATCGATCAATGACACCTGAATGATGGAAAAACGGTCTGCGGTGCGGGTCAGGTAGCTGCGTGCCTCGTCATTGACCAGGCGCACTCCCGGTCGCTCGTGCAGTCGGCCGGTAAACTCGGCAAAGACATTGGTGACCAGGTCGATGATGTCTCGGTTTACTTCGATGCCGAGCACGCTGCGCTGTTGAAACGTGAGTGCCGAGAGAATGTCGCGTCCACCGCCGACGCCGACGACGCACACGTCGGCCGCCGCGCGCAGATAGTGGGCGAGGTTCGAGATGTCGTAGCGCAGATGGGCTGTTTGAGCCGGGTTCCCGTCGAACGCGGTCAGCACCGTGCCGGCGTTGGCGTCGATGTTCACGACCAACTGGCGGGCGCTGGTCGTGGCCGGCAGGTTCGGACTCAGGCCCCAGCCGAATGCCGGGGTCGGCACGCGATCGTCGCCGATGACACGGATGCGCGAATAGGTGTTCCACTTTTCGTAGACGGCGGGTCTTTCCCACTCGCCTTTGGCGTATCTGATCGGCACAAGGCTTTGCTGTTCGGCGATGGCAAAGCGGTTGAAGGCGACGAACGCGAGGAGTCCGAGCGCGAAGAGAGCGCTCACGGCCTTGAGGCGGGTGCTTCCGGCTTCTTCGGCGAAGCAGTAGGCGGCGAAGGCGATGGCCGCGGCACAGACGAAAACGGTCGTCGGGCCGTCGGTCGCTTCAAGCGACTGGATCAGAACCAGACAGCCCAACGCCGCGCCGACGAGATCAGCGGCATAGATTTTTCCGGTCTGTGTGGGAAAACGGGTAAGAACCAGGGTGATGACGATACCGCCCAGGATGAACGGCACGGAGATCAGGAGGTAGGTGCCGCCGGCCTTGGCGACGCCGGTCAGCGAAAAATCGCCGGCGGCAGGAAACCAGAGGTGCAGAAGGAAGCTGAGAACCAGCGTCAGAGCGTAAGCCAGAGAAAACCCCGCCAGCTGTTGCGACGTCGCTTCGGGTGGAAAACGACGGGGCAGTACATGAATGAGCACGGCACCGATGGTAAGGCCGAACATGGCGATCGAGACCACCATGAAGGCAAAGTGATACCACATGGTGACACTGAAGATGCGGGTGAGCAGAATTTCGTACATGAGGGTTCCCATCGAGACCAGAAAGACCCCGAACATCCCCTTCAGGCCCATGACGGCTGTTTCTTCGCGGTGATTGGTCGTCATACGTGTTCCATGGTTGAGATGTGCCGACGACTATGCCGTCGCAGGCCGGAACATACCACATTTCGGCGGCTTTCCGCCCGACGTTTGATGATGAAAGGAAAAAACCGCCTCGTCAGGGGGAGGCGGTTCAAGAGGAGGTGGATGATGATCCGTCGACAGAGATGATCAGCGGTCATGATACAGGGGGCGGAACACGTAGACCCTGGTTCCCTGCTCGATGGAATCAGGGAAGATCACTCTCACTGAACGCGGGCCACCGGCAGACGGCCGGCTGAATGACTGTGTGAAAGCGCCGGACCAGCAAGTGTTCGGCTGATACTCACTGGTGACCGGCTGCTCTTGTGTCGGCAGCTGAGAAAGCCAGGGGGTCAGCCACATACCGGCAAGAAAACCGCCGATGTGAGCCCAGAAGGCCACGCCGCCGAATCCTGGAGCCGCAAGCGCCAGGGTTCCGGAGAGCAGTTGAGACAGAAACCAGACCGGCAGAAAGAAGGCCGCTGGAATGGTGAGAAACTGCAGGAAGATGAAGATCGGCACGACGACGTCGAGTTTGGCGCGGGGGAACAGGGTGAGCCAGGCGCCCATGATTCCGGCGATGGCTCCGGATGCGCCGATGGTGGGAATGGTCGACGTGTCGAACAACAGGGTATGCGCCAGGCCGGCAATGAGTCCGGAACCGAAATACAGCAGCAGATACCGGGATCTGCCGAGGCGGTCCTCGACGTCATCGCCGAACAGATACAGCGACCACATATTGGCCAGATAATGAAACCACCCGCCATGCAGGAACATGCTGGTGATCAGTGTCAGGCTCGCCCCGGCGGGAAAGCCGTTCCAATAGGCCCAGTCGGGGTTCATGAGCCGCCGCGGTACGATGCCCCAGAGGTAATAGATGCGCTCGAGGGCCCATTCCGGCAGCCCGAGCTGGTACAGGAATACCAGTGTATTCAGAGCGATCAGTCCTCCGGTCACCCATGGTATGGAGCGCGGTTGAAGATGATCTCTTAACGGTATCATGATATGCCCTCCTCGATTCATGACGCTGTCTCTTTGTATTGCAAATGGCTTGCCAGGCTCTGCAATCCGTCATGGCGGCTGTTTCCGCGCCTGGCACCCGGAACTCGCGTCGCCTGCGACGTCGCAGTTGTCACTCGACTGAGCGCCTGGAAGGGTCTCCCCGTTCAGCCTCTATTGCTATTGACTTCCGTGGCCTGTCAGAAGTTCCCGCATCATGGAGGTGGGTGGCAAAAAAGAGACTCACTATTCATGAATTGTGATTGACGAAATGTAATTCGTATGTTAGAGTTCGTCTATCGCATCGGGAAAGCCGTAACCGGGAGAAGTTGCATGACCTTTCGCCCTGGATCGCACAGCCTGTCAGCGGGGGTTCCGCCCTGGACCTTTCTGACCAATCATGCGCACGTATTGCTGTGCATCACTCAAGACCCGGAAATCCTGCTTCGCGATCTGGCCTTTCGGGTCGGCATTACCGAACGTGCGGTACAGCGCATCATTGCCGAATTGGTCGAAGCGGGGTACCTTCGCTCCGAGCGTTCCGGTCGACGCAACCGCTATCAGGTGCGGTCCGATGCGGCGTTGCGGCACCCCCTCGAATCGCACTGTTCGGTGGCCGAGCTGCTGCGGCTGCTGTCTCGCCGCAGCAAACGGCAGATTCCGGCAGCCGTGCGCGCTTCGCCCGTCTATGCGGCAAGTCGACGTTTGTCGACCCGAAGTGAGGCGCGGCCGAGCGGGGAGGCTCCCGGAAGTTCGCCGCGTCGCCGCTCCGTGCTGAAGTCTGCCGCTGATCGCTGGCCCGACGAGGGTTTGGTATTTGAATGAAAACTGTGGTATCTCGGGATGGAACAACCGTCCTGCTGTTTCCAAATGATCATAGCGAACAACTGAAAGGAATGGATTCCCATGACGAACCAGGCTCGTAAGATCTATTACACGCTTACCGACGAGGCGCCCGCGCTGGCGACCGTTTCTCTGCTGCCGATCATCAAGGCCTTCGCCAAACCGGCAGAGGTCGAGGTTGAACTGCGTGACATCTCGCTGGCCGGTCGCATTCTCGCGGCTTTTCCTGAATCGCTGACCGACAAACAGCGCAAGAGTGACGATCTGGCGTTTTTGGGCAAGCTGGCGACCACTCCTGATGCCAATATCATCAAGCTGCCGAATATCAGCGCCTCGATTCCGCAGCTCACCGCCGCGATCAAAGAGCTGCAGGAACACGGCTATAAGGTTCCCGATTATCCGATGGATCCGAAAACCGATCAGGAAAAAGAGATCAAGAATCGATATGGCAAGATTCTTGGCAGCGCCGTCAACCCGGTTTTGCGCGAAGGCAACTCGGACCGCCGCTCGGCCGCCTGCGTGAAGGAATATGCGAAAAAGCACCCGCACTCGATGGGCAAATGGGAAAAGACCTCGAAGTGCCATGTGGCACACATGACGGATAAAGATTTCTTCGGATCCGAACTGTCGCATATCGTTGCCGCTGACGGGGCTGCAAAAATCGTCCACGTCGACAGGGACGGCAAAGAGACCGTATTGAAGGAGAAAATCGCTCTGCAAGCGGGTGATGTCATCGATGCTTCCTGCATGAGCAAGAAAGCGCTGTGTTCGTTCATCGAGGCGCAGATCAAGGAGGCGAAAGAGCAGGGGGTGCTGTTCTCTCTGCATCTGAAGGCGACGATGATGAAGATTTCCGACCCGATCATGTTCGGGCATGTCGTCAGCGTCTTCTATAAGGAAGCCCTCGAAAAGCATGCCGAGACCCTGCGTCAGATTGGGTTCAACCCGAATAACGGCATCGGCGACTTGTACGAAAAGATCAAGACGCTGCCTGAAGCGAAACAGAAAGAGATCGAGCAGGACATTCAGAACGTGTACAAGAATCGCCCCCCGCTGGCGATGGTGAACTCTGACAAGGGCATCACCAATCTGCATGTGCCGAGTGACATCATCATCGATGCGTCGATGCCCGCGGCGATTCGCGCCGGCGGCAAGATGTACGCCCCCGACGGCTCGATGCAGGATATGAAGGCCGTTATTCCCGATCGCAGCTATGCCCGTATCTATCAGTCGACCATCGAGTTCTGCAAAGAGCATGGGGCCTTCGATCCGCGCACCATGGGCAGCGTGGCCAACATCGGCTTGATGGCTCAGAAGGCCGAAGAATACGGCTCGCACGACAAGACCTTTGAAATCCAGTCGGAAGGAACGGTTCGAGTTATTGATCAGACCGGCAAGACGCTGCTCGAGCACAAGGTCGAGCCGGGTGACATCTGGCGCATGTGCCAGACCAAGGATATCGCCATTCGTGACTGGGTGAAGCTTGCCGTGACTCGCGCCCGCATCACCAACACCCCCGCCTACTTCTGGCTGACCGATGAGCGCGGCCATGACCGCAGCATCATTGAGAAAGTGAAGACGTATCTGAAAGACCATGACACGAAGGGTCTGGACATTCAGATTCTGCCTCCGCGCAAAGCCATCACCGCCACGCTGCAGCGCTGCAAGGAAGGCAAGGATACGATCTCGGTGACCGGCAACGTGCTGCGCGACTATCTCACCGACCTGTTTCCGATTCTCGAGCTTGGTACCAGCGCCAAGATGCTGTCGATCGTTCCGTTGCTGAACGGCGGCGGCCTGTATGAAACCGGTGCGGGCGGCTCGGCGCCGAAGCACGTGCAGCAGCTACTGGAAGAAGGTCATCTGCGCTGGGATTCACTCGGCGAATTTCTGGCTCTCGGCGTGTCGCTTGAAGATCTCGGCATCAAGACGGGCAACAAAAAAGCCGGAGTTCTGGCGAAGACGCTCGATCTGGCTATCGGGAAAATTCTCGATGAGAACATTGCTCCGGCCCGCGATGCGAAGAGCGGCATCGATAATCGCGGCACTCACATTCATCTGGCGCGCTACTGGGCTGAGGCTCTGGCGGCGCAGAATGACGATCTCGACCTGAAGAAGCGTTTCGCCGATCTGGCCGGTAAGCTCGCCGCCAAACAGGAAGTCATCATGTCCGAGATCAATGCCGTGCGCGGCAAACCGTCCGATATCGGCGGGTACTATCAGCCGACCGAGGACAAGGTGAATGCCGTCATGCGTCCGAGCAAGACGTTCAATGACCTGCTTGATGAATTCGTAAAACATTGATCAGATAGTAAAATCGGGCGAAGGTCACTTGTACCTTCGCCCGATTTATATTTTCGGCTGCCTGGCGATCGGCGACCCAAAGTCTGCTTCAGGAACGTCTGGTGCGGGGTCGAGAACCGCGAGGTTTGGCTCCTGATCGGCGGGGCGTCGCGGAACGGCGCGTGGAGGGCCGAACCGGGGCGCGTCCGCCGGGCGATGATCTGCCGCCGTGACGAGTGGCCTTGGCCCGAGGGCCTGAACGCATCTTCGGCGTGGCACGCGGCGGACGTTCGTCGGTAAACGGATCGTCACCGATATCGACCGGCATCGGTCGACTCGGCCGCATTCCGCCGCGAGGAGCCGCTTTGGACGGCCGTTCCGTGGGCGGGCGGGGGCTGGATGAACGTGGCGGACGCGGACTCGATGCCCGTGGCGGGCGCGGCGCAGCAGGCCTGCGGCCGAATTTCCGCGGTGACTTGACGGGTTTCTTTTCCACGGGCGATTCCGGTGGGGTTTGTCCGTCGAGCTGAATACGATGTTTCCGTTCGAGGTTCTGTCGGAACAGCACGATGATGTTGCCAATGACGCGCACCAGCACGGCTTGCGTGGCGGCGACCAGTTCCGCGGCTGTTTCATGCTTGTCGAGGGCCGCGTTTTCGAGCAGTTTCACCTTGATCAGCTCGCGAGCCTGCAGGGCTTCGTGCGCGGTGCGGATCAGCGTCGGCGTGACCCCGTTCTTCCCGATGCGAACGATCGGATCAAGCTCGTGAGCCAGCGATTCGAGATGTTTGCGTTGCTTAGAGGTCAGGTTCATGAGTTCTCCTTTGAAGGTGACCGCGAGAATCGCCTTTGACGAGCGTTGCGCGGAACGTCAACAAGGCATGTCGACCGGTATCATAGCAGGTTTTACACCGGCGTGCCGGTCCCCGGTTCGATGTCGGTCGGCAGTGCTTCATGGCTCACGAGCAGATCAGCATCCTGCGGCCAGGTGCCGTAACGCAGGCGAGAGAGAACCCGCAGGGCGTCGACGAGAATCGCATACAGTGCCGGGACCAGGATCAGCGAGAGCGCGGTACTGAAAATCAGACCCCAGGCCAGCGTGATGGCCATGGGAATCAGGAATTGCGCCTGAAAACTGCGTTCGAACAGCAGTGACGAGACGCCGAAGAACGTGGTGAGCGATGTCGACATGATCGGGCGAAACCGCTCACTGCCGGAGAGTACCAGGGCCTCGAGAAGCGGGCTGCCGCGCTTGACAGCCTCGTTGATGTAATCGACGATCAGCAACGAGTTATTGACCACGATGCCGCTGAGGGCGACCAGACCGAACATCGACATCATGGTTAACGGGTACCCCATGATGAAGTGCCCGATGAGCGCACCGATGACACCGAACGGGATCGCCGTCATGATGATGATCGGCTGCAGATAGGAGCCGAAGATGGTCGCCAGAATGATGTAGATACCGAGAAACGACAGCGCGAATCCGATACGCAGCCCCGCCAGCGGCTCCATGGTTTCCTTGCGCTGCCCCTCGAAGGCGTAGGAAATGCCGTGCTTGCGGCACAACGCTTCAAGATACCCGCTGGTGATGAGATTGGTCGTGATCTCCTGGGCATTGGCCTTGCGTTCGTTGACATCGGCGAGAACCGAGATGACGCGCTGCCCCTCGACCCGCTTGATCTCTGCCGTTCCGGCATGTTCACGAACGTCGGCGACATCGACGAGTGGAATCTCGACGCCGCCCGGCCCACGAATCGTCATCGTCTGCAAGGTTGACAGGAAGCGGCGGTCGGGTTCGGGATAACGCACATACACCTTCACGTCGAAGCGGCCGCGTTGCAGGCGCACTGCTTCATTGCCGAAAAAGCCCTGCCTGAGCTGGCCGGCGAGATCAGACAGATTGAGTCCGAGATGCCGGGCATTGTCCTTGAGATCAAATCGCAGTTCCGAGACCCCTTCCTTGAAATCGTCTTCGATGTTGTAGACGCCGGGAAAGGTGGAAAGATGCTCGCGCATCTCTTTCGATGCATCTCTTAACTTTTCAAAACTCGTACTGCGCAGTTGCACCTCGATCGGCCGACCGCCCGGGCCGGTTTCGCGCTCTGAGAAGACCAGGCTGCGCGCTTCCGGCATGAGACCGGTCAGTTCCTGCCACTTTTGCAGCACGACGCTCGAGTTGAATGAGCGCTCTTCGGCGGGCAGCAGTTCGAGCATCAATTCGCCGCGATTGGTGCCGTATGACGGCTCGTTGCCGGAATGCTGGCCGATCAGGGCAAAGGAATAACGCACGGCATCGCCCTTGAGTCCGTAGGTCTGCTTCAGCCACTCGTTGGTACGCTGGGCGGAAGCTTTGAGGCGATCTATGGCTTCGCGAGTACGGGCGAAGGAAGACCCTTCAGGAAAGACGACGCGAGCCAGGACGGTATCTGAATCGTTGCGGGCGAACAGCACGAAGGGGATCAGGCCGGCGCGCACGATACCGACGCTGGAGAACAGAATGAATACCGCCAGCCCGAACGTGGCGTAGCGGTAGAGGCAGGCGACTTTGAGAAGTCGGGCATACACGCTGATGACGCGCTTGAACGCCGTATCGACCAGTCGTCGCGGCAATGACGGCTTCTGGTCAGGATGCGGTGCCGTCAGGGAGTGAGCCAGATGACAGGGCAGCCCGGTCAGGGCCTCGACGAGAGACATGACGAGGCAGGCGATGACGGTGATCGGCAACACGGCGATGAATTTCCCCATGATACCGGTAATAACCAGAAGCGGCAGAAACGCGACAATCGTCGTGGTGACCGAGGCCAGAATCGGCCAGAAAACGCGGGCAGTACCAGTGAGCGCGGCCTGTGCCGGGCTCTGAAACGGATTCTTCTCGAGGGCGCTGTAGGTACTTTCCGAAATGACGATCGCGTCGTCGACGATCATGCCCAGAGCCATGATCAGGCCGAACATGCTCATCATGTTCAGAGTCTGGTTGAGCGTTCCGAGCAGCAGAAACGAACCGAGCATCGAGACGGGAATGCCGAAGGAAACCCAGAGCGACAGCTTGAGATCCATGAACAGCCAGAGACACAGGAACACCAGGCAGAGGCCCTGCAGGCCGTTGCGTTTCAGCAGGTCGAGGCGACTACGCACGGCGACCGAAGTATCGTTGAGAATAGTGAGCTTGACGGCCGGCGGCAGCTCGAGACGCTTGCGCTCGATGTATTCCTTCACCTTGTCGGCGATGACCAGAGTATCTTCATCTTCGGTCTTGAACACCGACACCATGCAGGCCTTTTCCCCGTTGAGCGAGGCTTCGAGCCGGCTGTCGGCAAATCCGTCGCGTACGCGGGCGATCTCGGCCAGCCTGATCGTGGCTCCGCTTGAAGCTGTTCTGACGACCAGGTCCTCGAACTCGTGGCGCACGTACTTCTGCCCTTTGATTCGCAGCAGCACATCGCCGCCGGCGGTGCGTACGGTTCCGCCCGAGAGATCGAGGCTGTTGGCACGAACCGCGCGGGCGACGTCATCGAACGAGAGGCCGTAGGCGCGCAGCGTGGCCTCAGAGACTTCGATCGAGACTTCGTAATCTTTCAGTCCGTCGAGCATGATCTGGGAAATCTCGGGCATGGCCAGCAACTCGCGCCGAACGTCCTCGGCCAGTTCACGCATGGCGTCATCCGTGAGTGCGCCCGAGATCACCAGCTGCAGAGTCTGGCGAATCAGTTCGAGCTTCTTGATCACCGGTTTCTCGGCATCGCGTGGAAACGTGTTGATACTGTTGATGCGGGTCTCGATCTCGTTTTTCATTTCGTCGATGTTCTCGCCGGTTTCGATCTCGGCGACGACGGTGCCGAGATTCTCCCGGGCCGACGATGAGACTTTCTTGATACCGGAAAGGCCGGTCAGAGCCTCTTCGATTTTGACGCAGATGCCTTCTTCGATCTCTTCAGGGCTGGCACCGGGAAAAACGACGGTGACCAGAACGCGATCGAGCGAAAAAGCGGGAAAGATTTCGCGCTTGATGGAATACAGAGAGTACCCGCCGGCAACAATAAGAAACAGCACCAGCAGATTGACAGAGACCGGATTATTGATACACCAGCGAATGAATTTCATGGCGGCGGATCTACGGTTTTTCGGGGGCCTGAATGCTCAGGCGCATGCCTTCGACGGCTCGGGCGATCGGCGTGATGACCAGTTGTTCGTTGCCCGCGAGTTGTACGCGGATATACGCGTCGTCGCCGTCGAGTCGCAGCACCTCGACCTTGCGCAGCGCCAGCTTCCCGTCCTGGAAGAGCGGAATCGTGTCGTCGCGTGAGATCAGGGCGCGAGCCACTTTGTACACGTTGTTCAGCGGTCGACCCTGCAGCGAGACTTCGACGAACATGCCGCGCAGCAGCGGCAGAAACAGCGTGCTGCCGGTCGAGTAGCGCGGACTGACCGCCACCACAATTTCGAGAGTTCTGGTTTTGTCTGCCAGAGAAGGAGCTACGCGAGCTATTCTTCCGATCCAGCAACAGGTACCTTCGTTGCGCCCCGGAAGGCAGAGGGTGACTTCCGTCTGCTCTTCGAGGGTGACCGAAGTTGTCGCCGGCGTTTCGCGGTCGAGAGCCGGCACCGAGGGAGACACCGCGTGGAGAAACAGCCAGGGGAGATCACCGAGGGCGATGGGCACCCGGACTTCCATGGTGGCGGGGTCGTACAGTTCGACCAGCGTCTTGCCGACGCCCACATACTCGCCGCTTTCGACGAATCGTTTCTCGACGCGCCCCGCAAACGGGGCATGAATCTCGGTGCGGCGCAACTGAAGCTCCGCATCGGCCAGTGTGGCGAACGCCTGCTCAAGAGAAGCCTTCAGCGCCGCCCGCCGGGCGTTCCCCTGCGTCAGGTTGTTCTCGTCGCGGATCTTGCCGGCGAGCGCGGCCTGCAGTGCGCTCTGCGCTTTCTCGGCCTGCGATTTCGAGGTCGCGCTTTCTTCGACCAGCCTTGAAAAACGCTTGAATTCATTCTGAGCCAGGATCACGGACTGGGACGATATCTCGAGATTGCGCCGGAATCCGCGGATCTCCTCCTCCAGCTGCGCTTCCTGAGCGCGAAGCAGGTTGATTTGGGCCTGCGCCTTACTGCGTGCCAGTTCGAACGGCTCGCGATCGATGCGAAACAGCAGCTGACCCGAGGCGACGAGATTCCCGGCCTCGCATTCAGCGGCCCGAAAGGTGATTTTGCCTGCAACTTCCGAGGGTAAGGCCACGGTGACGAGCGGCTGAACCGTTCCGAAACCCTTGATCGACAGCCGATCGGTGGTCGGCGGCAGGGGCTGCACGCGTACCGGCACGACATCAAGATCTGCAGGTTGCTGTCGTGGCGGCTCCTTTTTGAGAGAGGCCAGCCCTTTCATGGTAAAGACGCCGGCAATGATGAAGAGGATGCAGAGCGCGATCGAGATGAGATGGGTTCGGGTCATGGGGTGGCAGTACTTTCTGAAGGGATGGTGGCCTGCACTGGCAGATGCTCGGCGAAATCGCGAGTCAGCGCTCCGCTCAGGTGCAGCAGTTTCAGTCGCGCCAAGGCGAGATCGAAATCGGCGACAATGGCGGCGACACGTGCGCGGGTGAACTCCGCCTGGTTGTCGAGATAGTCTGTGAAGGTCAGCAGTCCTTCCTGGACCTGAAGGCGAGAAAGACGCAGCTCTTCGCGTGCGAGTTCGGCCGCCTTTCGGCTGATGTCGACCCGGGAAAGCGCGGTTTCATGCTGAGACCACGCGATCTGCAGCTGAACCAGGATACTCTGCCGGATCTTCTCCTCGAGCGCTTCCCCTTCGCGCAGACGGGTGGCCGCTTCGCGCACCCGCGCGCTCTGCAAGCCGCCGTCGAACACCTTGAAGTCGAGAGAGCCACCGATGCTCCAGGAATTGTCTCGTGCCGGAAAATCTCGCGAAGTGCGACCGGTACTGCCGGTCAGGGCCAGGTTGGGGCGATGCTGGGCCTGCTCGGCCTTCAGACCCGCCCGCAAAGTGGCCACCTGCCGCTTGGCAGACTGCAGGCTGGGGTTCCGCGCGAGTGCCTGGGAACGAAGTTCATCAAGCGTCGGAACGGAGAGTGCGAGAGCCGGTTGAGAAGCGATCTGCAGATGATCGACGATCGGCCGGCCGAGGACCTGGTTGATGGCGCTGCGCGTGTTCTCGATAGTGTTGTGGGCGATCAGCTCGCTTTCTCTGGCCGACTCGAGTTGTACATCCGCCTTGAGCAGATCGGTTTTCAGAGCCAGATCGTTGGCCAGTCGCTGTTGGACGATGGAACGATGACTCTCGAGGGCTTCACGCTTCTCGCGCGCCGTATCGAGCAGGGCGACCGCCTTGAGGTGGTTCAGGCAGGCCTCGATCGTACCGAGTATGATGTCGCTGACCGTGCTGTCGAGATCGGCATCGGCTTTCCGGCGCCCCAGGCGGGCGCGCTTGAGGTTGGCGCGCAGTTTTCCGCCGACGTCGAGGGGCATCTGCAGATTGAGAGCGTCGTTATACTGAATATTGTACAGGTCGCCGGCGCGGCCGACAGGGGCGAATCCGGTCGAAGACAGGGGCGTTTCTCGCTCGGAATACTGAAGAGAAGCCGTCAGACGTGGAAAGAACGCTGCCTGCGCCTGTTGAATCTGAGCGCGGGAGGTCTCGACTCGCTGCCGGGCGATCTCCAGGTCGGGATTGGCTTTCAGGGCTTCTCGCACCGCCTCAGCCAGCGTGAGGGTTGCCGCGGGGGTGACGGCCGTCGGCATGGAGGTCGATGTTCCAAGCGGCTCAATCGATGATGCGGTCGCAACGGTTGGGATGTCTGGTGAAACACCGGGTTCGGCGGAAAGACCGGCAGGGAGAACGGCAAGCGCCAGAAAAAGGGCGATACGAACAAACGAGTGACGCATCGAGAGAGCCTCCGGTAATACAGCAGAAAAGTGACCCAATTAGTACCATTTTCCGGCGCCTGCCGTCAATGCACGATTGTGGTGTCGCACGCGAGCCGTTCGGGGGCATCGGCTAAAGCACGACGCCCCCGACGTTTGTCGGGGGCGTCATTGACACCAATACAGGTCAGCGGTGCAGCTGTTCGAACTTCTCGATGCTCTGCAGATCGCGAGCCAGTGACGGAATCCCGCTGAGGGCCGCCTGCAGGCTGTGGCGCTCACCGGCGTCGAGGGTCGGGAACATCTCGCGCAGCTGGCGCGCAATCGATTCGAGGCGGCGGCTGAGAATGTCGCGATCGGCATCTCGCGCAGCGAACTGTTCGGCCAGCTTCTGCGTGTCGCTGTAATCGCCGACCAGAATGAGCGGCTCGACCTTGCGACCAGGCGCGGCCGGGTCACGGGTGACCACGATGTCGATGCGGTTCGAGAAGCTCTGCATGTCGCGTCGGCGAACGACCACTTCGAGATACCAGCGGTCTTTCTGATCGCTCAGATACACGCGCGGGGCGAAGGCGAACAGGCCGTTCACGCGCACGTCGATGAGACGTTCCGTCAGCTTCTCAAAACCGGCCTTGGGGAAGGAGGCGCGCACGCCGAACTCGTCACCCCAGTAGAGAGACTGGCTGTACGTGTCGGCGGTCGACCCGGAAACGATTCTTCCGGAGTCGTCGAGCACCGTTGCCGTGCACATCGGCTCATCAAGCCGCACGCGGGTATAGTAGTAGGTTTGATTCGGGTTCAGATACACGTATTCGTAGCCGCTGCGATAGCCCGGCGCATCGACGCTGATGCGGGCGGTATTGCCGTTAACGAAGACCATGCCGCGAGCGTCGCGAACATCCTTGAACCAGCTGTTTTCGACCCGGACGTTGAACTGATACTTGCCGGACGACAGATACAGATCGGCCTGAGCGGTGCTGCAGAAAACGAGCAGCGCGAGCAGGCGCCGCCCCCATCCGGCGCGAGCAGGGCCGGAAAAAGGATTCGGGTGCGCATGTGAGTGCCTCCAGGAAGAAATGCGAGAAACGACGAGAACAGATCTCTCTCTCTTTCTAAACTATCGCTGAATTCAGGTGAAAAACAAGGAGCACATGTGCGGAGGCCTGCGGCAGCCTGATTCTAGACGCGCGAGTTACACGAATTATGCACCCGACAAACCGGCGCCGTTGGATGTCGGTTTGCTGTACAATGTCGGTGAGCCGAAACCGTGTGACATGAGGTGTCGAAGACGTGGACGAGAGAGCACTCTTTTTTCAGGCCGAGGAATTGTTCTCCGGGCAGCAATGGCAGGAGTTATCGGCACTGCTCGATGCCGCGGAGAGCAGCGCGCCGGATACCGCTGTGGTGTGGTTCTGGCGAGGACGTGCCGCCCAGGCTCGCGGGGCCGCGGACAAAGCGGTTGCCGCTCTGGAAAAGGCGGTGGCGAAAGACCCGCAGACGCCGCTCTTTCTGATGCATCTGGCGCAAGCTCTCGAGATGCAGAATGCCATGCTGTTTCTCTCGACCTTGCAGGAAAACGAAACACAACTGAAGCGGATCGAAGAGGTCTGGCGGAAGACTCTCGAACTGGCACCCGAAAGTGGTTTGTACCGTGCGGCGTATGCCGACTTTCTGGTTGGCCGACGTCGGTTTGATGAGGCTCTTGCCCTGATCTGTGAAGCGAAGACCATCTGTCCGGCTCATGAAGAGATTCATCGGCTGTGGTTGCGTATCAATCTGAAGCTGGGCGGACACCATGCCGTGACCCCAGGATGCAATCTGGAAACCGGCCTCAGGTGCCTGCTTACCGTCCTCGAGGAACTCCCGGACCTTCACGATGCCTTGCTGTTCGCGGGTCTCTGCTGTCGCAAACTCGGACGTCGGGAGGAAGCGATCGGATACTTTGAACGCTGTTGCGCCCTGGCGGGTGAAGGACGCGCGGAACCTGATCCGATGCCGTTTGCTGAGCTTGCCGAGATCTTCGTCGAGTCCGGCAGCCTTGATCGAGCCTTGGAAACGGTCGAGAAGGGCTTGAGACTTGATCCGGGCAGCCCTGCTCTGCAGGGGTTGCGCGACGATCTGAACGGGCGCATGAAAGAAACGACCTTCTCAGCGCGAAGTGATGTTCATGCCTCGCCCTCATCTGCTTCATGTGAGCTTCAGGCTATTGATGAGCTTGTACGAAAGAAGACGCGCGATGTGCTGGTCGGCGGTGAGGCGAGAAGGTGGGTGCCGGGCTTGAGTGAACTGTTCCCGCCCGGTGCGTCCGCGGCCGCTTTCTGGACGGCTGCGCTTGAAGAAAGCTTCGCCTGCGATGACGACCGTTTCTGGAACAGGTTTCTCACCGTTCTGGAGGCAGCGCTTGAACGATGGCGCTCGACCACCGACTGGTCGGTGTTTCCCGTGGATTCCCTGACATTCTGGTTCGGGCGTTTGTCCCAGCTCAGTCATCGCCGTATCGACCCGGAATCGGGAGATCTGCTTCCCTCTGATTCAGCGTATGCCCGCGCGGTCGGGTGCTGGCGGGACTTCCTGGCCGGATCGAGCCTTCTTTCGGCCGGTGGATGCAAGACCTTCGAACAATGGCTGTTGAATCGGTGCGACTTTTGGAAAGAGGAGCTGGTCTATTATCTGCTTCATCAGCGCCCTCGAGCCTTTCTTGCGCTTTTGCGACTCGTACTCTTTGTGGCCGCTCGATTATCCGGGTTCGCCGAGCGTTGTTCCTGGTTGCCTGAAATCGTGACCGGTTTTCTGGCCCGCTACTCGACGGAACGACAGGCGATTTCGCCTGAATCGGCCGGAACCATGCGAACAGCGAAAGAAGACCCAGGCGCGGTCATTATCGGCTGGCTGGATGATGCCGCTGCGTCGACTCCCGGCTGGAAGCCGCTGGAGGAAAAGATAAGGCTTATCTGTGCCGGTCAGGCCCCTGTTGCGGCCTCGCCCGCACCGACCCTGGGGAACGAGGAGCTGACGATCGAAGCCGTCTTTCGCTTTGCCCTCGAAGAGGTTCTCGCCGACGAGGTGGTCACTCGCGAGGAGACCGAGATTCTCAGATCGTTGCGAACATATCTCGAGATTCCCGAGGCACAGTACCAGCAGATCTTTCGCGACGTTGCCGACAGAATCAGAAATCGACAACTGACTCGCCTGAATCGCGACTTCTCTGCGCATGAGTTTCTGTACCGGTTGTTGCTGAAGACCATGGAGGACGGACGCGTGACTGCGGAGGAGAAAATGTTGATCAAGCGCGCCGCGAAAGCCCTGGCGATCGATCAGCAGACGTTTAACGAACAGTACTGGCGTGCCGAGGCGGAATATCGTCGCAGATTAACCGCCTTGAGCGCGGAAGACACCGGAAATCAGGAAGAAGACCCGGTTTTGCGCCGTTTCAGAAAAACGGAAAAAGCGCTCGGAACAATGAAGAAGTTCCTGCGCCACGAGCATGCGCAAGACCTGTGCACGCTCATTCATCATGCGATCGATGATCTGCGGGGCCGTCGATCGGCCGATCCTGCGCAGAAAAATGTGGAGAAGTGTGAGCTGCCGGTTATCGCTTTTCTCTCGTGGGAACCCGCGGTTCTGCCCTTTCCGGTCATCGGTCTGATTGTCCCGGCGGCATGGGAGACAGAGGCTCTGGCACACCTTCAGGGGACGCAGTTCGATGTGTTCGTTCTGAAGAACCTTCAGGAGCTGGATTGGACAGGAAAGCGACGTCTTTCCGAACCCGTGCTGCAGATCTGGAACGCCGATCTCGATCTCGGAATGGTTCCGCTCGAAACGATTCTGCATGGCTCCTGGCGACAGTTTTCCGAGGGGCTGGTGCAGAAGGCGGGTGAGGTGGTTCTGACGCTTGTCCAGGCTGAAACCATGCAACCATTGCTGGCCATGCCGATTCGAGGCGGGTTCGATGCGACTGGAACATTGACCGCCGTACGGGAGAAACTTCAGCAGCGAGCTGAAGACGCCGTCGTGCTGTTGAAGAAGCAGCTCGAATCGACTCCGGATGCCTTCGATATGCGGTACTATCTGGGGCGAGCGTATGAAACTCTCGCCCGGCAGGGAAAGAAGCCTGCAGAGAACCTGGCTCTCGCCCGGCGTCTGTTTGACGAGGAACTGGAGCGGCATCCGTCGAACGTAAAGGCGATTGCCGGAATTGGTCTCTTGTACAAACGAGCCGAGCAATGGGCGGAAGCCGAGGCCTTTCTGCGGCGTGCACTTGATCTGGCGCCCGCCAATGTGCCCATTCTGCTGAGTCTGGCTGCAACCGTGTTGAGCCGCCTGGGAGTCGATCGGAAGGGTCGGCCGGTTTCCGAAGAGGCGTTTTCCCTGTTGGCGAAGGCCTGGGACCTTGCGCCGCGTGATCCCGACGTGCGCGCGCTGACCGCGGAGTGGAGTCGGCTCTTCCGTCGTGATTTGCTGCGTGAGTTTCGCAATCGCCCCGCTCGTCTCGTTTGGCCGTAAGCAGGAATCGAACGAGCTGAAGTCGACGAGAACGACGCCGCCATTCGCAGAGAGATACCTGGTCCGGCGCGTATTTCTCACTGAGAATTGCTCGAAAAAAGCGTTTCGCTTGCGCCGCTGGTGCGGTATCGCATAAGATGGCGCCTCTATGTTCAGAGACGGGGCGAGCGACGAACTTGATCAACGGCAATACGGCAATCGTGAGCTGATCAGCCGGTTGGTGCCGTTCGTGCGGCCGTATCTGGGGCGCATGCTGATCGCGGCCGTCCTGATGGCGGCAACCGTCGCACTGGGTCTGGCCGGGCCTCTGCTTATCCGGCATGGCATCGATCAGAATATTGCGCAGCGCGACCTGGAAGGACTCAAATGGACGTCGTTCCTCTTTATCGCCGTTCAGCTCGGCAATCTTCTCGTCTACTACCTGATGGCCGTCATGCTCGAAAAGGTCGGGCAGGCCGTCATGGCGACGTTAAAGAAGAAATTGTTCTCTCACCTGCTGGGTCTTTCCGTCGACTTTTTCGATGTCAACCCCGTCGGACAACTGCTCTCGCGAGTGGAGAGCGATACCAACACCTTGCGACGACTGCTGTCGCAGACGGCACTGCAGATTGCTTCACACCTGCTCATGCTGTTGGGCATGCTGGGGGTCATGTTCTGGGCAGACTGGCGGCTGGCCGGCGCCACCCTGGTCATCCTGCCGGTGCTGATCGGTCTGGTCTACTGGTTCCAGACGAGTGTTCGCACCCGGTTCAAGAAGGTGCGCAAGCTCGCGGCCGAGGTTTCGGCGTTCGTGGCCGAGAGGGTGGGGGGCATTCGTCTGATTCAGGCCTTTGGGGTTGAACGACAGATTCAGAGCCGGTTGGCGACCGTGAATGCCGTCAAGTTCGAGGCCGCGTTTTATGCTGAGCAGGCTGTGATCATGTTTTTCAACGGAATTCAGATGGTGCAGGTTCTCGGGCTGGCGCTGGTGCTCGGAGTGGGTGGCTACTGGGTAATGGCCGGAGCGATGAGCCTCGGCACGCTGGTGCTGTTCCTCAACTACATTCAGCGCTTTTTCGGGCCGCTGATGGCGCTCAGCGAAGAACTCAACATGATGCAGCGCGCGTTTGCTTCGGCCGATCGCATCTTCGGCATACTCGACACGCCCTCGAAGGTGGCCGAGCCGTCAGAGCCGAGGAGCGTGCCCGTGCCGTTTCAGACGCTCGAGTTTCGCGAGGTCTGGTTTGCCTACAAAGGCGAAGACTGGGTGCTGCGCGATGTTTCGTTCAAGCTGCGGCGCGGTCAGCAGCTGGGCATCGTCGGCGATACGGGCGGCGGCAAGACCACGGTGATCAATCTGCTGCTGCGCTTCTACGACCCTCAGCGCGGGGCGATTCTGATCGACGGTATTGATCTTCGCTGTTTCCCGACGGTTGAGCTGCGCCGGCTGATGGCGCTGGTCCTGCAGGATGTTTACATCTTCCCCGGCACGGTGCTCGAAAATCTGACTCTCGGCGCACCCGAGATCACCCCGGATCACGCGAAAGAGGCGGCGCGGCAGGTGTTTGCCGACGAATTCATCACCCGACTGCCGAAAGGTTACGAAGAAGAGCTGGCCGAGCGTGGGGAGAATGTCTCGGTCGGGCAGAAGCAGCTCATCTCGTTCGCTCGCGCCCTGGCACGCAACCCTGAGATTCTGATTCTCGACGAGGCAACCTCGGCGGTTGACCCACGGACCGAATCGTTGATTCAGGGAGCGATGACGCGTCTGCTCAAAAACCGCACCTCGATCATCATCGCGCATCGGCTCTCGACGATTCTCGATGCCGACCAGATTCTGGTCTTCAGACACGGGCAGATTGTCGAACGTGGCACGCATGCCGAACTGACGGCGCTTGATGGTCACTATGCGAAGTTGTACAAGTTGCAGACACGCGATCAGGATTCGTCAGGCGTCAAGACGGTCATGGGAATGACGGAAGCGGGGGTGCCGGCATGACCCGTGAAGTCGTCTGGTTATGGAGCTTCTGGCGTCCGTACAAGGCGCGCATGGCCTGGATCGTTTTCCTGACCGCGGTCAAGACGGCGTTGTTTCTCTCCTATCCGATCTTCTTCAAGTGGATCGTTGACGGCATTCGGGGCGGGCTGACGGCGGATGGATTGCGAAACTACGTACTGGGCCTGATTCTGACCGGCGTCGGTTCCTCGGCGGTCTACATTTTGCTGCAGGCCAATCGCGCCATGATGAACTTCCGCATGGAGCAGATGATGCGTGATCGGGTTTTCGGCAAGGTGCTCGAGAAAGATCTGGCCTGCTTTCGCACGTATCCGACGGGCGATGTTGTGACTCGTCTACTCGACGATCTGTCAGACGAAAAACTCTGCTGGTTTGCTTGTAGTGGCATCTTTCGCTGTCTCGAAGCGATTTTCGTGTTGTCGTTCATGGTGCTGATTCTGGTTAACATGAATTACAAGCTCACCCTGGTGACATTTCTGCCGCTGGCGTTGATCACGCTGGTGTTTCTCGGGGTCGAACGTCGTCTGCATCGTTTGTATCACGCCCTGCAGGAATCGGTGTCGAAAGTGAACACCTTTCTCGAGACCTGCTTCTCGGGAATTCGCGTTGTCAAGGCATACGGGTGTGAACCCTGGCAGAAACAGGCCTTCGGTGTCACGGTCGACGCTCGCGCTGAGGCCGAAGTGACCCTGGCGAAACTGGACGCCGGCATTCACCAGACGTACGGGTTGATGAACAGCGTCGGTATTCTGCTGGTGCTGTGGCTCGGCGGCCGCATGGTGGTGAACGGCACGCTTTCGCTGGGCGACTTCGTGGCGTTTTCCACCTATATTCATATGGTCATCGAACCGATGGTGTCGATCGGCTTCTTTTTTACCCGTGGAAAACAGGCACTGGTGGCGATTCATCGTCTCCTCGAACTCGAAGATGCGCCGGTCGAGGTCACGTTGCCCGCGCAGGGTGTCCAGGTTGAGCGATTCGAAGAGTTGCGTCTCGAGAATGTGTCATTCCGGTACGGACCGGAAATGCCGTTGGTGCTCGACGGTGTGAGTTTTGCTGTTCGGCGCGGCGAGGTGGTCGGTATTGCGGGCGAAGTCGGCAGCGGCAAGTCGACGTTGATGCAGCTGTTGCTGCGTTTCGCCGATCCGATTGTACCGGCATCTGAAGGCGATCAGCGCGGTCGGGTGCTGATCAACGGCACGGACATTCGCGATATGAATCCGGCCGATCTGCGCCGGTTATATGCGTGGGTGCCGCAGGAAGCCCTGTTGTTCACTGATACCGTAAGGGCCAACATCGCGTTTGAGCGGCCGTTCAGCGACGAGCAGATCGCGACTCTGGCCGCGCAGGCCGAGATTGCTGCTGAAGTGGAAGGGTTTCCCCAGAAGTATGCGCAGGAGGTCGGCCAGCGCGGCCTGACGCTGTCTGGCGGCCAGAAACAGCGCGTGGCCCTGGCGCGCGCCTTAGGTCACCCCGCCGAGATTCTGCTGCTCGACGACCTGACCGCCGCCCTCGATGCGCGCACCGAAGAGAAACTCTGGTCGAACCTGCTTGTGCCGCCGCAGCGCCGCACCCTGCTGATGATCTCGCACCGCTGGGCCACGCTGCAGCGCTGCGACCGCGTCGTGGTGCTCGATCATGGCCGCGTCGTCGAAGAAGGTCCCCCGCAAGCCTTACTGCAAAAGAAGGGGCATCTCTGGCAACTCGTACAACGCGAGACCCTCCAGCAGGAACTTCAGAAAAGCGCCACCCCCGCCTGAGTCGTTGAGGCAGGTGTCGACCTGACGCTCACTGCGATAGGAGTATTGGTCAGATCGTCGTGAGAAAGCCGCTCGGGTTTTCCGAAAACTTCGAAAACATCTCTGGAGTGAGAATCAATGCTTTACTGTTCGGAAAAGCCGAGCAGAAAGCGTCGAGTCCGTTCTGCGACTTCTTCCTTCCGGACTTCACTTCAATCGCGTAGATGCGATTCCGATACTTGTACACAAAGTCGACTTCGCTGTTCCTTTCACGCCAGTAGAAAAGTTCACCAGGAAGCTGTGCCAACTGTGCGCCGACCGCTGACTCGAAGAGATGGCCTCGGGTTTCCGCATCGCTGACCACATCAGGACCGGCGTGCATGGAGAAGAGGGCCGGGCACCCGAGAAGGATTTTGGGGCTCGACGAGCGAGACAACCACCCCTTTGCCGAAAACTTCTGCAAGGGGTAAACCAGGAATGCGCCGGCATACAGTTCGATGTAATACTTGACCAGGTCTGTATTGCCGGCCTTCTGTAGTTGTCCAAGCAGTTTGGTGTAACTGATTTCCTGGGCCGGATACCGGCAGAGGATCTCAAGCGCCTGTCTAAACAGCGCGGGATTCCCGACTTTGCGATTGAGCAAAATGTCTTTGCCGATGACCGACTCGACGATGGAATCTTTCAGGTAGGCATACCAACGGTCGAAGTCTCGTTCGAACGGCACCGCCCCGGGGTAGCCACCATAGGTGAGGTAGCGATCGAGCGAGTATCTGAAGGCGGCTCTCGACTCGGCAAAGGTCCAGTGAAAGACTCGAATCAGCTCAAATCTCCCGGCAAGGCTTTCCGTGAGCCCGGTTTGAATCTGCAGGGAGCTGGAACCGAGAACGACGACTCGGAGATCGTGAGGGTGTTGGTCCCACAGGGATTTCAGGGCTTCAGACCAGTCAGCGACCTTCTGAATCTCATCAATCACGAGCAGTGTCCCTTTGCCGAGAAGCCTGGCTTTCTGCCACTGCTCGAGCAGCCAGGACCTGCCTGGAGCGAGTTGATCATCGGCGCTCGCATAGTGCGCAACACCGGGATAGCGTTCGAGTAATTGCTTGATACCGGTGGTCTTTCCGACCTGTCTTGGCCCGATCAATACTTGAATCAGAGCCCGCCTGGAAAGAAGTCGTCCGGCAAGTTGTTCGACAAACGCACGTTCGAATGTCTGACCCATGTCCCAAAGGTAAAACAAAATACTAGACATGTCTAGTAAAAATGCTAGACCTGTCTAGTATTTTGCAGCCGGTGCGGGCTGAGGTCGGTTGGCAATCACTCATCGGAGCATTCTCGTCACAGTGAGGGAGAAGTCTTCGAGAAAAGAAATTGGCAGCGCAGATAGACTCGTGTAATATGAACAATGATTATTGAATAAATTTATTCAATGATTGGTGATTAAAAATGGAGGCAGCTCGTGGATATCAGGTTTAGACCGCATAACCCGCATTGGCGCCAGCCGATGCAGTTTCGGGATTTGGATCCGCATTTGAGCCGTCTTCAGGAATCTCCCCTGGTCTATCGCTTCCCTCTGCTGAAGATCCTTCCTCGTAAGACTCCGGGAATCTATTCGATGAGCGGCGGACGTCAGGTTGGGAAAACAACCTTGATGAAGACCTGGATGGCCGACTTGCTGGATGCCGGAGTCGATGCGAAGGCCATCGTCTATCTGCCCGGTGAGATGATTGACGATCATCATACTCTGGTTCGATTATTCAGCGAGTATCTTGACTCCCTAGATTCCGTTGCGGGGCCGTTCTTTGTGCTTCTGGACGAGGTCACCTATATCAAAGACTGGGACAGGGGTATCAAATATCTTGCCGACGCGGGAATGCTCAGAAACACCATTCTTTTGCTGACAGGCTCGGACACCGTTGTCATTCGTGACGCCAGAATGCGCTTTCCGGGTCGGCGGGGAAAGGCAGACAGAGTCGACTTTCACCTCTTTCCTCTGTCTTTCGCTGAATATGTTGCGCTGAAGAGGGCGGTTTCCCACGAAGAAATCAAGGATCTCGCCGACACGACTGATCCCGGGGAGTTGGCATCCCTCGAGGCACTGTTCGAGTCGTATCTCGCTCACGGAGGGTATCTCACGGCCATCAACGAGTTAGAGACCCACAAAACCATCGGTCGGTCGACATTCGCCACTTATGCCGACTGGGTTCGTGGGGATATGCTGAAACGTGGAAAGCGTGAGCATTTCCTGCGCGAGATTCTTGGCGCAGTGCTGAAGCGGGCGGGGAGTCAGATCACCTGGAACACTCTGGTGAGCGAACTTTCCATTGACCACCCGGCGACTGTGGCGGACTATGTGGAGTTGCTGGCCCGCATGGATGCAGCAATCATACAACTGGCGCTGCGCGAGGACATGTTGTCAGGTGCCCCCAAAAAAGCCCGCAAGGTGCATTTCGCCGACCCGTTCGTTTTCCACGCGGTGCGATCCTGGCTTTACGACGCCGAGAATCCGTATGAAGAGCAGGTGCTGCCTTTGCTGGCCGACCCGGAGGCGCGCGGGGCACTGGTCGAATCCTGCGCCGTGTCACATTTTCACCGGCATTTTCCAACCTATTACATCAAAGGAGCCGGAGAAGTGGATATCGCGTATGTGCGGGATAAGCGATTCTGGCCGGTGGAGATCAAATGGACCCGGCAACTCCGCCCGCATGAGTTTAAACAGGCATCGAAGTATCGAAACAGTGTCATCTGTACCAGGGCTGGTCTGCCTCGACAGGTGTCCGGTATTGCCTGTCAGCCTCTGGTTACCACCCTCCTGCGCCTGGGGCCTTCACCTTGGCGATTGCGCGAGTAGGTTCGGAGCGGGAATCGGCGACCGTTGAAATACCAGCGGAGTTGAGACGAAGAGGGGGGATTTTTTGACGTGCTCGACTGGAGGATTCACGAAAAAGTTTGCAGTAGTTCGGAAGGGTGCTTCAGCAGCAGGCGGGCGCCGGTTTCGCGCAGTTCCGGTTCGTCGCGGAAGCCCCATAGGACGCCGATGGGGAACATGCGGGCGGCGACGGCGGTTTTCATGTCGGTGCCGGAGTCGCCGATGTAGAGAAAGTCGGCGGGGGTGAGGTTGAAGCGGCGGGCGATCTCGAGTGCGCCGCCCGGGTCGGGTTTGCGCGGTACGTCGTGACCTGCGCCGAGCACCGCTTCAAACGGCACATCGGGGAAAAAGTGTCGGACGACGCGCGGGGTGAAATCATCGGGCTTGTTCGAGAGCACCGCCAGCCGCAGGCCGCGCTGCACGAGACCGGCGAGCATGGCTTCGATGCCGTCGTAGGGACGGCTGCGGCGTGCCCAATGCCGATTGTACAACTCGTGCATGGCCTGAAAACAAGAATCGATGAGCGATTCGGTGCGTCGGGCTTCAGGGATCGCGCGGGTGACCAGCGTGCGCAGACCGTCGCCGATGAACCGCCGTACCGCGGCTTCCGGGTGGGCCGGCAAACCGTATCGGGCGAGCGCTTCATTGATGCAGTCGGTCAGATCACCCAGCGTATTCAACAGGGTGCCGTCCAGGTCGAAGATGATGGCGCGGGGCGGCGAGGGGAAGACGGGCATCGTGTGAACTCCGAACGAAACAAGAGAATTGCGACGAGAGACACAGTATCACAGTCGGTTCTGGTCGAAAATGATTTGCGCCTTTTTCGGTATCGCTTTTCGGAGCCGCGTTTGTGTGGTAAATCAGGAAGGAGAAACGCTCATCTGCCAGCGGCAGATCGAACGTGAAACAGACAAGCACGATGGAAGGATGCGACGGATGAAAAATCTGGCGATTTTCAGTGTCTCGGCCGGGGCCGGTCATGTGCGCGCGGCAATGGCGATCAAGGCGACGGCGGAACGTGATTTTCCCGGTCTGAAGGCCGAGCATATCGATATCATGGATCTGGTTCCTGACCTGTTTCGCAAACTGTATGCGGATTCCTATCTGAAGCTGGTCGAGAATCATCCGACGCTGTGGGGTTACCTGTACAAAAAAGCCGACCGCGAAAAGGTCGATTCGGTGCTCAACAAGATTCGCCGCGCGATCGAGCGGCTCAACACGCGGGGCTTTGAAGCAAAACTGGCCGAACTGAAGCCGGACTACGTCGTCTGCACGCACTTTCTGCCCGCCGAGCTTCTGTCACGTCTTCGCCGCGACGGACAGTTCGCCGCACCCGTCTGGGTCGGTGTCACCGACTTCGATGTGCACGCGATGTGGATTCACCAGCACATGACCGGCTACTTCGCGGCGGGTGATGAGATTGCCTATCGCCTGGCCGATCGCGGTCTCGAACGCGAGAGAATTCATGTGACGGGAATTCCGATCATGCCAGCGTTTTCCCAAAAACTGGATCGGACAACCTGTGCGAAAGAACTCGGCATCGACCCGGCGAAGTTCACGGCGATCATGATGTCCGGTGGGGCCGGCGTCGGGGGCATCGAAGTGCTGGCCGAGCGTCTGCTGAAACTGCCCGGCGACTTTCAGATCATCGCGCTGGCCGGCAAGAACCAGGAACTGCTCGAGAAGCTGCAGGGGCTGGCGGCGGATCATCCGAAAAAGATCTTTCCGCAGGGGTTCACGACGACGATCGAGCGCATGATGGCGGCGAGCGATGTTGCCATCACCAAACCGGGTGGATTAACCACCTCAGAGTGTCTGGCCATGGGGCTGCCGATGATCGTGGTGTCGCCGATTCCGGGTCAGGAGGAACGCAATGCCGATTATCTGCTCGAGAACGGCGCGGCCCTGAAGGCCTACGACGGTGCGGCGCTCGAGTTCCGCATGAAGCGGCTGCTTGAAGACCCGAGTCGGCTGCAGGCTCTGCGCGAGAATGCGCGGCGCATCGGACGCCCCGAAGCCGCAAAACGCGTGCTCGAACTGGTGACCCGCGAGGGCTGAACCTCATGGAATGGAAAATGTCCGAACGGTGGCACCCATGGCTGTTGCTGCTGTGGGTGACTCTGGTGGCGTTCTTCTTCGCCAAGGTCGAGATCCAGATCGAGGGAGCGAACGGGTGGGCAGCGAACCTGCCGACCTGGAAGATCGAGAAACACTGGCTGCTCGACATCTTCTGGGGCGGCCGGCCGATGACCGGATACCACGCCTGGGTCTTCTCGTTCATGGCTCTGGTCTTTCACCTGCCGATCTTCGTTGCCGGGGTCTGGAACTGGCGTCTGGAAGCACGGATTCTGGCCCTGCTGATGGCGTTCTGGATCATCGAGGACTTTCTCTGGTTCCTGATCAATCCCGCCTTCGGCTGGAGCAAGTTCCAGCCTGCGTTCGTCCCGTGGCACAAGAACTGGTATCTGCGCGTGCCGGTTGATTATCTCGTGTTTCTCGGTGTGGGCAGTGTGTTGTACTGGTTGTCATTTCGAGGAAAGGTCGGCAAGGGCTGAGTCATGGCTTGATGCGGTGGCGTGGGCGCCTCGGGCATGTGAGACCGTGAGAACGTATGGATGATTTGATACGAAAAGACGAATACCATTTCGGCGGACAATCCGTCGCGTTATCTCCCTTCTTTCGAAGCGGGTTCGAGCTGTTTGTTCTCTGGACGATCGCCATACTGTTCATTCTGACGCATCTCCTCTGTGACGCCTGGGGTTGTGCCGTCGGAACGTTGGCAAGAGCTCAGGTGAACGCCGGAGTGTTCGCTTTCGCCAATATCAGCGCTGCTCTTCTCTGCTGGCAGGGACTCCGCTGGATCAGGCTTCAGGGGTTGGTCAGGCAGACCGCCATGCGGGTGTCGACCGCTATCTGGTTCGCCGCGGCTTCGAATGTTCTCAGTTTTGCCATGTGGATGACGCTGCATACCGTCAACGGCCCGTACCGACTTGTCCCATTCATTCTGTTTCTCTTTTCCATCGTGTTCGGTGTCTGGGGCATGTTCAAACTGGCCCGCCTGGCTCACGTGTCGCTGGGGGTGAAGACGCTGTATTACTATATCGGAACCCTCGGAACCCTGCTGATTCTGTCGTATGTGCTTTCGCCCGACTTGTACTCTCATGAAGTGATGATGCAAACGCACCGCATCTCGATCATGTTTCACGTTGTCTTCACCATCCTGATCTCGATCATTGCGGCCGTATCGCTGCACAACTGTCTTGATTCAAGCGGGCGACTGCGTTACCCGGCGCAGCTGATTTCGACCGGTACCATTCTGCTCTGCTTTGGGTGCAGTATCTACGCGTCCGTTCAGGTGCGCTTTCGCATGGATGAGTTGCAGGCCTGGGCCAGCCCGGCTTTTATCATTCTTGCTCTTTCGTATGTGACCATCGGGCTTGGTGTGTTTCGCATGGGCAGTCGAGTGGTCGAGTCATTCGCCGTGCAGATGGAAAGCCTTCCCGCGACGGAACTCCTGAAAGACTTTTTCGGCGAAGACCTCGGGCTGCGGCTCTACGATGAGCTGCTCGGGCGTATTCGCACCTCGGAGGACGCCCTGCAACGTGTCACCGCCGAAAAAGAGCGTGCCGAAGAAGCCAACCTCGCCAAGTCGCGCTTTCTCGTCATGATGAGTCACGAGTTGCGCACGCCGTTGACCATGCTGATCGGGTATGCCAACATGCTCGCGCATCCGGAAGAGTTCGGCGGTCAGATTCCGCCCTCGACGCAACTCGGTGAACGCATACTCGCAAGTTCTCATCATCTGAAGAAGTTGATCGATGGTATTCTGGACTTTTCATCCATCGAACAGGGAAAGATCATGGTGCGGGTTGAAGAGTTTTCGGCGAGCGAACTGATCGAGTTTCTGCGTTCATTCGGCGAATCACAGTCTTCATCGCGAAACGTTGAGTTTCGTCTGGTGGTCGAAGGTCGGACCGAGACGATTTCCTCCGATCCGCAGATGCTGCGTCAGATTCTGGTGAATCTGCTGAACAATGCATTCAAGTTTACTCCAATAGGCTCAGTTACCCTGAAGCTGGAGTTTCAAAACGATCGGCTGTGCTTTGCCGTCAGCGACACGGGCATCGGTATCGCGGCCGACCATCTCAAACGCATCTTTATGCCCTTCTATCAGGTAAGTCAAGGTCGCAATCGCAAGTTCGGCGGAGTCGGACTCGGACTGACGATCGTTCAGAGACAAATCGAGGCTCTGGGCGGAAACATCAAAGTCGAGAGCAACGAAGGCAAGGGAAGTGTGTTCGCGGGTGAGATTCCCTTGCGGACGATGGCTGATGCCGCCTAGTCATGCGTAGACTTCGGGGTCACATTCATCTTCATTCGGTCTGGTCTGATGGAACTCTGCCCATGACCGATATCATTCGTCACGCGAAAGAGGCCAGGCTCGATTTTCTCTGCCCGACTGATCATGGAACATTGGCAGCTCGGACAATCGCCGGCTGGCACGACGGCCTGCTGTTGATTCCCGGTATGGAAATCAATGATCTGGGACATCACGTGCTGGCTTTCGGCATCGAGCGCGAGGTGCCGGCGAACGAGGCGAACCCGCAGGCGGTTGTCGATGCCGTGGTCGCGCAGGGTGGGACCTGCTTTGCCGCCCACCCGCATGATCGTACGTGTCGCTTGATGCCCGGGTTTCGCGGCTGTCCCTGGACCGACTGGAGCGTAACCGGCTACGCGGGCATCGAAATCTGGAACTACATGTCGACCTGGAAGGGCGAAGCAAATGACTTTGCCAGCGCTCTCAAACACTTTCTGCACCCGACGCTGACATTGCCCGGCCCGTACCCCGAAACGCTCGCGGCATGGGATGATCAGGCGAAACGGCGCAAGGTTGTTGCCATTGGCGGCAGTGATGGGCACGGTGACACCTATCGCTATGTGGGTTTGAAGTTCGAAGTGTTTCCGTACCCGCACCTGCTTCGCTCGATCAACATGCATGTGTTGCTGTCCGAACCTCTTGCGTCCGAATCATCTGTGGCCGAAAAGCAGATACTGAAAGCGCTTGCCGACGGCTCGAGTTACGTAGCACATGACCACATCGATGACCCGTCGAACTTTGACTACTATGGTGAGTCGGGGTCGAACGTCCGAATCGAGATGGGGTCGGAGTTCGTGTGGAAGCAGGATATCGAGCTTATCGTTCGGGTCGATAAACGATCGCGCATTCGCCTGATTCGCGACGGTCAGGTGTTTGCCGAGGGAAAGGGCGGCCTGTTGCGCTGCCGCACCGAAGGCCCGGGCGTCTATCGCGCCGAAGTGTACCGGCGTTCACGATTCGGAACCGAATACCCCTGGATCTTCTCGAACCCGATCTTTCTGCGCCCGACGCAAACGCCGGCAAAACAGTAACGGTTGAGACTCAGACTTTCTACTTCAGGTGCATCGTATACGAAGCGGGTTGTCCGTTTTTCAAGAAGACGAAGTTCTCGAAGCCGATGTCCACGAGAGTCGTCGAAGCGGGAGCGTATGTCAGCACGAGATCGAACGTCAGACTCAGTGCCGGGTAGTCGGTTTTCCACCGATTGCCGGTCACGGTCTGCGCCTCGGACCCGCGCTCGATGCGCAGTCGTCGCGTGGAGTGCGTCGGTATGCATGGTATGGTGACTTGCAGACGATTGCCGATGTTGTGCCATCCCTGGGGAAGAAGCGCAAACGACGGGGTGGCCGCGGTAGGCGGGTCGACTTCCTCTACCCGGCGAAAATCGCCCTGAGCGGTTTTGCTCTCGACCAGAATCCGGGTTGAAGATGCGGACTGTTCGAGGAGCGTGACCGTCAGTGCATATTCAGGCTTTTCAAATGTCCTGGCTGATTCGGCCGTATACCACCACCAGATGCCATAGAATACGGGAATCCAGATCAGAACGCAGGCGAGTAGGCCGAGCTTCTGCGCCAGGGGCAGTTCCTCGAAGATGATGGGCGGATGGTCCGGCTTCATGGCTGCTGCGAGGGTTGCAGAGTTATGGGTGGGTTCCAGGTTTCCCAGCCTGAAGGGGGCATTTCGAGCAGAGGAAAGAGATGCCCAGCTGGTACCGGCTGACCCGGGTCATCGGGAACTCCTATGGTTACGCCGCCGGCGAGAATCGACTGCAGGGAATCGACGTCGAGCTGAATGCCGCCGCGCAGCGTAAACGAAAAGTTGAGGCCGCTCGAGTTCCAGAAGACAGTCTTCTCGCGAATCAGCGACTGGTACGCCGGTTCGATCGCCGCGCGCACCCGAAACCCGGTGAGATCATGCTTCATGCGAATCGCGAGCAGGCGACCGATGTTGAACTTCTTATACTTGATCGGCATGCCGGGTCGCAGGTTGGCGCAGGTCGGCGCTTCGAGCGTGATCTCGAACAGGTCGCCCGCATGATCGCCCGCGAGTTGTTCTTCGCTGCCGGAAAACGAGAAGGCGGGTGCGCCGGTACCGGGAAGGACCCCAATATAGTTGGCCCCGATCAGGGTTTCGAGCCCTTGAAATCCGTAGAGACTGGCCTGCGGTCGAACGATCCAGAACGTGGTGCCGTCTCGGGCCAGGCCCGCGGCATCGGTTCGCAGACGCGCGTGAACGACGACGCCCTTCAGATTCGGCGCGAGAACCACACGTTCGACTTCCCCGACGGCGATTCCGCGAAAGCGGATCACGTCACCGGATTTGAGCCCATACCCCTGGCGGAACTCGATCTGAACCGCGGGGCCGCGTGACCACCAGGAGTGGATCAGCAACCCGAAAACCAGCATCAGGGCCGGCAGAGGCAGCCAGCGCACCCACGAACCGGAAGAGACCGCACGGGTGACGGCAACGGGAACGGGCGATGGTGATAAACCAAACGGAGCGGGCGTTTCAGACATCGTCAGATTCCTTTCGATGCGTGGAGTGCCAAACCAGGTCGGGGTTTACCGCCGACCCGGCCAGCAGGCTGCAGCAGACCGCCAGAGTAAACAGCAAGGCTGCCGGCCCTGGCGTGATATGCAGCATGTTGCCGAGCTTGACGGCGGCCACGAGAATAGCGATCAGCAGCACGTCAAGCATGCCCCACCGACCGGCAGTCTCGAGCAGATGCAGGAGGTGCACCTGCCCCCCGGTTGAGAGGCGATCGCGCGAGTGGCTGAGAAAGAGCAGCAGAGAGAGCTTTGCCAGCGGAAAGAGGACCGAGCAGACGAGAATCAGCCCGCCGAGCACGAAGTGACCCTCCTGAAACAGCGACATGACGCCGGCGATGATGCCACTGGCGTGCCGGTGACCGAAGGTTTCGAGTTCCATGATCGGCAGAAACAGGCTCGGAAGAAGCAGAATCAGGGCGGTCAGCGCGAAAGCCGAGGTTTTTTCCCAGGCTCGATTGACCTGAGCGCTGGTCAGGAACGGGGCTCCGCAGCCGCAGCAGACGACCTCGTGACCCGGTGGCACGTGATCGGGCAGTCGCTGAATCGAAAAACAGTGATGACAGGCTTTCAGGTCATGACCGGTCGAAACGCCGTTTGGGGGCATCTCAGCCATCAGTGACCGTTCCCGTTCTGGTCTTTGAACTGCAGTTCGTACAACTTGTAATACGTTCCCTTCTTGGCAAGAAGCTCGTCATGGGTGCCTGATTCTACCAGACGACCCTGATGCAGCACCAGAATCCGGTCGCAGTGCCGAATGGTCGAAAGCCGGTGCGCAATGATCAGGCAGGTGCGTCCGCGGGTCAGCTTGAGAATGGCATCCTGAATGGCTTTCTCGGTGTCGCTGTCGACAGAAGACGTGGCTTCGTCGAGAATCAGAATGCGCGGCCGGGTGCAGAGCGCGCGCGCGAACGATAACAATTGGCGCTGCCCGGCCGAGAGATTGGTGCCGCGTTCGTAGATTTCTGACTTGTACCCGGCGGGAAGTCGCGAGATGAAATCGTGGGCGTGAACCTCGGCAGCAACCTGAGCGACCCAGGTCTCGTCATAGCCTGGGTTCCAGAGGCGGATGTTTTCGAGCACGTTGCCGGAAAAGATGAAAACATCCTGTTGAATCAGGGCGATCTGCCGCCGCAGTTCCCGTCGATCGAACGAGCGAATATCGCGCCCGTCAATGAGAATGCGCCCTTCCTGGATGTCGTAGAATCGATTGAGCAGTGAGGCGATCGTCGTCTTGCCCGCGCCCGTGTGTCCGACCAGAGCGATGCTTTGACACGCATCAATCGAGAAGGAGAGGCCCTTTAAAACCGGTTCGCCCGGCACATACGCAAACGAAACGTTCTCGAAGGTAATGCCTCCCTGAATGGTGGTCGGCTTCACGTCGGTCCTGGCCGCGGCCGAGTCGGGCGACCCCGGCTTGAGTGTCGGTGTGTCTGAAGATTTTTCGCGGGGTTCGGTGTCTGTGTCAGCTGATGCTCGAGCGACCGGCGGGTTTTCGTCGATCGGTTCTTCGGCTTCTTCGAGCAGCCCGAACACCCGCTCGGCCGAGGCCATGGCACTCTGAAAGATGCTGACCTTTTCACTGATGTCACGAATGGGGAAGAAGAAATGCTGAGCGTAGGCGAGAAAGCTGACCAGGGTGCCGAGTGAAACTTCACCCCGTTGCACCATGCCGCCACCAATCAGCAGAATGATGACGATGGTGATCGCATTGATGACCGTCACCACGGGCGTGAAGACGGCATGATAAAACAGTGACTGCAGCTGCGCTTCTCGATGCGACGTGTTGAGAACGTCGAACCGTTCGATCTGCTGCGCTTCGCGATTAAAGATCTGCACGACCTTCACCCCGGAGATGCCCTCTGAGAGAGAAGCGTTAACGCGGGCGATACGGACTCTTACCAATCGATAGGCATCGCGAATGCGACTTTGAAAGAACCAGGCGGCAGCGATCAGCAGCGGAATAGTGATCAGAGTCATTACGCCGAGAAACAGATGCTGCCACAGGAGTGCCAGAGCGATGCCGACGATCAGCACAACATCACCGACCACCACTACGATTCCGGCCGAAAACAACTCGGACATGGCTGCCACATCATTGGTGGTGCGCGTGACCAGACGGCCGACCGGGTTGCGATCAAAGAAGGCCACCGGCAGTCGCTGCAGGTGAGCGAACAACTGTGAGCGCAGATCATACATGACGTTCTGGCCGACCCACTGCAGCAGGTAGTGGCCGGCGCAGGTCGAGAGATAGACCAGAATCTCGATGCCGAGATACAGCAGAGACAGATTGCGAATGAACAGGAGGTCGGCTTTCTTGATCCCCTGGTCGACGATCTTGCCCAACAACCAGGGGTTCACGATGAACAGACTCATGCTGCAGATGACGAAAAAGACGGCGAGAGCCGCACGCCGGCGATAGGGAGCGAGATACCCGAAAATCCGTCTGACGAGTCGGGCGTCGTAGATTTTGCCGACGATTTCGTCTTCTTGAAAGTACGAGCTGCTCATGCGCTTGCCTCTGATTCCAGCTCGCTTCTGATTCGTTGCTTTTCCCACATGCGGGCATATCGCCCACCGGCCGCGAGCAGTTCCACATGCGTGCCGCGCTCGACAATGCGGCCTTGATCGAGAAAGAGAATCTGATCGGCCTGCTGCACGCTGACCAGACGGTGCGACACGATGATACTGGTGCGGTCACGCATGACCTGTCGCAGTTCGGCCAGAATGCGGTCTTCGGTGTCGGTATCGACGGCGCTGACGCAATCATCGAGCAGTAAGACGCGTGGGTCGCGGGCCACGGCGCGGGCCAGGGTCAGACGCTGCTTCTGACCGCCGGAAAGGTTGACGCCGCGCTCTCCCAGGAGAGACTCAAGTTTCTGGGGCAACGCTTCGACTTCTGTCAGGATCTGGGCGATGCGCAGGCATTCGCGGGCGCGCTGCGGGTCAGGCTTCTCTTTCATGCCGAACAGAATATTTTCGAGTATCGAGTCGGAAAACAGAAATGAGTCCTGGGGAACAAACCCGAGTTCCTGCCTCAGATGCTTGACCGGATACGAACGAAGATCGCGACCGTCGAGAAACACCGTGCCGGCGGGCGGGTCGAACAAGCGTAACAGCAGGTGCAGCAATGTGGTCTTGCCGCTACCGACCGGGCCGACGATGCCGAGGGTCCGACCTGCCGGCAGCTGGAACGAGACTTCCTGCAGTGCGGGCTGATTGGATTCGGGATAGGTGAAGGTAAGGTTGCGAACCTCGATATCTCCTCGAATGGACGAAACGGCCGCCTCGGGAGCGATCACGATGCTTGGGTCGGCGGCCGCCTGTGCCGCTACCGACGACTCGGCGGCAGAGCCTGCGGGAGCGTCGGCGATCTCGGGCAGGGTATGGAGAATTTCCGCCGAACGGGTCAGTGATGCCATGCCCCGTTGGTACAAGTTGATAGTCATGCCGACCGCGGTCATCGGCCAGACCATCTTCAACAGATAGGACTGAAAGGCGACAAACGACCCGATGGAAATCTCGCCGCGGACGACGCCGTACCCGCCGAGCATGATCAGCAGAAAGATGCCGATGCCCATGGCCAGTTCGAGCGATGGGTGAAAACCCGCTTCGATGCGAGCCAGTCCGAGAGTTTCGTTAACGAGTTTTCGACTTGTACTATTGAACGAAGCGATCTCTTCTTCCTCACGGCAGAACGCTTTCACGATGCGAATGCCCGAGATGTTTTCCTGCGTCTTGGCTGACAGGTCGGCGAGACGTTCCTGGACGTTCTTCGAGCGATGATGGATCAGTCGGCCCATCTTGACGACGAACAGCGGAATCAGCGGCATGGGCAGAAGCACGTAGAGCGCGAGTTTCGGCGACAGCCACAACATGATGAACGGAACCGAAATGAAGTAAAACAGCGCGTCCATGGAAAGCAGCATGCCGAGGCCGAACATCTGGCGTATCTCTTCGATGTCATTGGTCAGTCGCGACATCAGCTCGCCGGTCCTGGTGCGATTGAAATACCCGAAGGAAAGTTTCTGCAGATGGGCGAATAACCGCCCGCGCAGATCGCAGGCGATGACGTGGCTGGTACCGATGAAGTACGTGCGCCAGAAATAGCGAAACACCGCCTGGATGCAGGCGGTGATGATGTACAAGACCCCCAGCCACAGCAGCAGATTCCAGTTTTCACCCTTCTCGAGACCGTCAATGCCGCGTTTGATGATGAGCGGCGGCAGAATGTCCATGGCGTCGGTGACCGCGAGTGAGGCGATGCCGATACCGATCGGGCGCCGATACTGCCGCCAGATGTCGCGGAAAAGCGCATGCGCCTGCGGGGAGGCGGATTCGGTAACGGCGGCGCTGTCAGATGCGTGCGACATGGGTGTTTGACTTCGTTGAAAACGGCTCAGGTTACTCCTGACACGCGCCGCCTGTCAAACGAAACGTCTGTTGATGCTGAATCGCAGTTGCCCGACGGAACGGCGCCGTCACCGAACACGGGGTCGATGACGGTGCCGGTGAACCGCGAGGGTCAGGGACGATTGCTTTTGGAGATGTCGGCGATGTTATCAAGAGCCAGCACGCCGTAGGTTTTCGGGAAAAAGATATAGAGCGTGCCGTTCCGGAGACAGATGCGCGGATTCGGAGTCCTGAGCAACGGCAGGTGGCGATGCAAGCCGAGATAGCCGATACCTCTATCGGTAGCGTAGATCGGACCGAGATCCGGGTGGTACGCCAGGTCGCGAATCTCCTCTGCCGGGGCCGTCGGCCAGCGAATCAGGCTCTTGTCTTGCGACTCGATGCAGGTGACCAGGCGACCGAAGGCGACAAACGTTCTGACGCCGTCGCCCGCAACCGCCGTGATCGGTTCTTCTGTTTCGAGCAGCTTTTGATACCTTGATACGGCTGATGAAGAATTCTTTGAAGCTGAGCTTACCGTTTCGGGCTGCAGTAGAAACAGGGTCGATTTGCCGGTCGAGGCGTTGCCGCTGACCAGGTAGACGCTGTCTCCGTATCCGCCGTAGAGGCGGCTGTAATACCCGGGCAGAGCCGTAATCGGCTGGAAAGGCACGATCGGCCAGCCGTTCTTGTCGACCTTCACTTCCTTGTCGATGCCGATGAACCCCAGATGGCGAACGGTGGAAAGAAGCATTCCACCATTGTCGAGGTGGGTGAAGCCATGCCATGGTTCGGACAAAACGGCGCGGAACGACTTCGTCGGACAGATCAGGCGTTGCCCATCGATGCCGATCCAGGGGTTGCCTGCGGCATCGACCGAAAACGCGTATTCAGGGCCGTTGCGGGCGGGCGAGTTGCGGCGCACGGAATCCGCCAGCTCCGGGTTCGGCGGCAGTACCCAGCGGGTTTTGATGCCGCTGTCGAGCGGCAGAGCGATCAGCGATTCGGGAAGGGCTTCGCGCGTGGGAGCGACTGTTTGGGCGAATCCGCCGACCGCTGCAGAGACCAGGAACAGAACCGAAAACAATGAGATCAGGGATTTATTCGACATCGGGGCCTCCAATCCACTTGTAGACGCATTTCTGGCCGAAGGTCAGATCATCGTGAAACTGTTTCCAGAATTCTTTCGTGTCGAAGTCGACGCCGACCGCTGCCATCGCATCTTTCATGAACCGATCGAGAGTTTTGAAACCGAAGTCGGCATACATGCGTCCGCCTTCGACGGCCCAGGAAGCCTGCGGAATGCCGATTTTGCCGACCAGCAGGTCGATGAATTCACTGACCGCCTCGGGGCGATCGCCCTTGCGTAATGCGATGCCGATTTTGCCTGCTCCAAGCATGACGTCGTATTTCTCGGCAATTTCTTCCGGTAGAACTTTCTCGGCGAACTCGTTGCCTTCATATTCGACCAGAGCGACGGTTTTGTCGGTATTGAATCGAACCATCGGGTCATCTTCGGGAACCTTGTTCTCATCGAGTTTGCGTTTCCACGAGGCCAGGGTGTCGCGGGTGAGGGTGCCGATGCTCTTGCACACGTCGGTGACGGCGGTTGGAATAGACATGACAAGTTTCGTACGTTCTTCCGGAGTCAGTCCAGCGACTGCGCTTGCTTTGATCCAGAGTTCACGCGCCGCGTTTTCCAACTCGTTCAGGAGACTCTGCTCCAGGGCGGACAACGGCGACTTCTTGCGCAGAATGGCAATGCGGAGAAGATAATCACGAAGAGTTTTCGCCTCGGTGCCGGGTGGGACATTACTGGTCGGCACCTGGATGATCGTCGGCTGTGTTCGTTGTGTCGAGGGTGAGACGGGACGAGGTTTGGGCAGATCTTTCGGCCAGGGCACTTTGCCGGCTTCTTCTTCCTGCTGTTGCTTTTTACGTTCGCGCCGCTTTTCTTCGCGCTGACGCTCTGCACGCTGCTGTCGACGTCTCTCCGCCGCTTCCTTGCGGCGTTTACGACGTTGCTCGCGGGCGATGCGCTGCCGTTCCAGTTCCTCGGGAGTCGGCGGATCGAACAGACCCCAGAGAACCCGACCGCTGCCGGAGTTCCCTGAGTTGCTGCTGGAGCCGGAATACCCTGAGGATGAGGAATTGTTATCTGAAGAAGATGAGTTGTAGCTGCTGTTATCCTGATAACTCGTGTTATTGTTCTGATACGAAGAGTTGTCGGGCTGCGGCTCGACCGGAGTCGGCGCAGATGGCATCGGCACATCGGGTGGCGGCCCGCCGATTTGTTGCAATTGTTCCCACGCGCCTGCCCACACTGACTGCGGGGCCAGGCCAGACAACAGACAAAAGCTGGAAAGGGTTAAAGCCATGACGAGTCTTTTCATTCTTGCCTCCTTACTTGCGAACGGTCGACAAACGCAGAAATGCAAAATCGGATTGCGGGTAAATTGATACACCCGAATCTCCAGCAAACTCAAGGGGGAGGATGTCTCGCAGGCGAAGCGCTCACGGTTGTTCCATCTCGTGTATGATGAAGGAGACTGAATTACATCGAGGAGAGCAAGCAGAATGATGAACCGCAGAGGATGGATGTTTCTGGCCCTGGTGATTTGTCTGGGATTCAGTATGGGAACAGCTGGCGCAAGCAGCAGAGCGGTGCCGTCCCTTGCGGTCGAATCGGGTGGTGAAGAGCCGCAGGCTCCGCAAGCGAAGCTGGTCGAGCTGGTGAAGGTCACACGGGTGAACGCGAACCTGCGTGGCGTGACCCGTCACGTGGACGGCAGTTTCTGGGTCGTCGGGTATGATGGCGTGATTGCCCGGCTCGATGCCGACTTGAACCCGGTGGCCAGCATCACCAGCGGAGTGAAGGTCCCACTCTTCGATGTTTCTTTCATCGACGAGAAGACCGGTTTTATTGTCGGCGGCAGCGCGAAAAGCATGGAGGACCCGAAGAAGGTGCCCGGACCGACGATGCTGCGCACGAATGACGGCGGAACAACCTGGACGGAACAGAGTGTTCCCTATGGGTGGGCGGAACTCACCGATATCACCTGGTTCGACGCCCGCATGGCCACCGTGATCGGTCTCGGAATGGCTCTACGCACGGATGACGGCGGTGTTTCATGGAAGTCGTTCGACCAGGGGTTCAAACCGCGCGCCACAGGGCTCGTGCGGGTGAGTGATACGATCGGCTTCATTCTTGGCCTCGACGGAAACGTGATGAAAACGACGGATGCGGGCATGAGTTGGCGAAAAGTATCGGTGGCCGGAGACGGGCACCCGTACGGTGGGTGTTTCGTCGATGACAAGACCGGCTTTCTCAGCGGCCAGATGGGGGTTCGGGTCACGAATGACGGCGGCGAGACCTGGAGCCAGTTGGAAGGAAGCCCGCAAGATACCTACGCCATCGTTTTTACGAGCGCATCAACGGGGTATGTGTTCGGTCGCAGTTACAGCGGAGGATGTTTTGGCACTCACTCTGCGAGGGTCCATTGTACCCGGGACGGTGGAAAAACGTGGCCCGAACAGCAGAACCTGCGAGAACTCGGCGGCCTGTGTGAACGCCTGATTCCCTGTGAACCCGGCATCTGGGTCGGCGTTGCCGGCCGCACGGTCTTCAAACTCCGTTTTCTCTAGATCGCCTGAGACTCTCGAAACATCGAGCGGTCAGCCCCGAATGCGGGAAACAGCCGGTTTCGTGTCGGGATGATCAGCATGCGAACGGATGTTCGAGACTGGCATTTCCGGGCGAGTTCTGATACTGTGCGGGACGACACATTCATCATCATCTTCGGAGATTCAGCATGCTCGCATCACGCTCTCATCTGGTTACGTATCGCGAAGACGCGGCCGACGCCGAGATTCCCAGCCATCGCCTGCTGCTGCGCGGCGGCTACATCGTCAAAGTCGGCGCCGGGCTGTATGTCTACTCGCCCATCATGTGGCGCGTTCTGCGCAAGATCGAGCGCATCGTTCGTGAAGAACTCGACCGCGCCGGAGCACTCGAGATTCAGGCCCCGATTCTGCAACCGGTCGAATACTGGGAAGAAAGCGGTCGCCTCGCGGTCTACAAGGCCTCGGGCACGATGCTGTTCACCAGAGACCGCAACGGCGGCGAGTTCGGCCTTGCCCCCACCGCCGAAGAGATCGTGACGGCGTTCGTCAAAGCCACGGTACAGTCGTATCGTCAGGTTCCACTCACGCTGTACCAGATTCACACGAAAATGCGTGACGAGATTCGCCCGCGCTTCGGCCTGCTGCGCGTGAAAGAATTCATCATGAAAGATGCCTACTCGTTCGACATCGACAAGGCGGGCATGGAAAAATCCTATCAGGCCATGAAGGAAGCCTACTTCCGCATCTTCTCACGCATGGGCCTCGAAGCACTCGGCGTGGAAGCCGACCCCGGCGATATCGGCGGATCGGGTTCGATGGAATTCATGATCGCGGCCAACACCGGCGAGGACACCATTCTGATCGAGGAAGGCACCGGCTATGCCGCGAACGTGGAAAAAGCCGTGTCGCGCCTCGAACCGCCCGTCAGTGCCGGCGATGAACTGAAACCGCTCGAGATTCGCGATACGCCGAACATTCGCACCTGCGAGCAGCTGCGCGATTTCTTCGACGGGTTTGCCGTCGAACGCATGATCAAGACCATTTTGTACAAGTTAATGTATGCGGAAGAAGAGAAATACTGCGCGGTATTGATGCGCGGCAACAAGGAAATCAATGAAGTGAAACTGAAGAATCACTTCGGTTGTCTGGCCGTCAAAATGCTGGCCGGCGAAGAAATTCAGGCATTGACCGGTGCCGAGATGGGCTTTGCCGGCCCGATCGGTTTGAATCCCAGGTTCCACCTGCTGGCCGACGAGAGCGTGCGTGGCATGCGCAACGTCATCTGCGGCGTGAATCAGAATCACAAGCATGCGTTGCATGCCAATATCGATCGCGATTTCACGCCGAAAGAGTATGTCGATGTCCGCATGGCTGTGGCCGGAGACCCAGGCCCGGTCGAAGGCAAGCCGATGATCGTGAAGAAGGGTATCGAAGTCGGGCACATCTTCCAGCTTGGCACCAAGTATTCCGAACCGATGCAGGCGAAGTTTCTGAGCAAAGACGGCAAACAGGCTGTGTTCCACATGGGCTGCTACGGCGTCGGCGTGTCACGTCTCGCCGCTGCCGCGGTCGAGCAGACCGCGACCGAGCAGGGGTTCGTCTGGCCCGCAGCGATCGCTCCGTTCCATGTCGCTGTCACCTGTCTCGCCGGAAAAGATCAGGCCGCAGTGGCCGCGACCGATCAGCTCTATCGCGATCTGCAGGCCAAGGGGTTTGACGTGCTTCTCGATGATCGCGATCTCACGGTCGGAGTTCGCTTGAAAGACCTCGAACTGATGGGTATTCCGTCCATGATTCTGATCGGCAAGAAGTGGAAGGAATCAGGCGAAGCTGAGATCAAGATTCGCGCTTCGGGCAAGACCCTGTATGCGAAACTCGATCAGGTCGCCGAGGTTCTGAAACAGGAAGGCTGTTTCGCGTAAGTCCGAGTTTATCTGCGCTCGAAGCTGTTTCTCAAGAAGCTTCGAGCGCTTTGCTTTTTCGCAACAATGAAATAGGTGGTTTCGCCTGTCGCTTATCTCTGCCGGTGGAACAGGTCAGGCCGGCGAGGGTACGAGTCGGTCGAGGGCGCTGAACAGCTGTTCAAGCTCGGTATCGGTATTGTAAAACTGAGGCGAGATGCGCAGAGCGCCTTCGCGAGCGGAAATCTGAATGCCGCGATCGCGCAGCTCGGTCACGAGTCTCGCAAGGTCGGGATGGGGGACGCGCACGGAGACGATGCCCGAGGCGACTTGCTCCGGCGGGAGTACCGGCTGCCAGCCGCGTTGTTTCGCCAATGTCGCGGTGTGCCGGGCAAGATGGATCACGCGGTTTGAAATGGCGGGCCAGCCGATGGACTCGAGAAAGCTCCAGGCGGCGTCGAGCATGTGCAGGCCGACCGCCGAAACGGTTCCGGTGGTGAAGCGGCGTGCCCCGGGCTGGAAATCGAGTCGCAGATCGGAAAAGTCGAGCCACTGTTTGACGCCCTGCCAGCCGACTTCCCCGGGGCGCAGACGCTCGGCCAGGTCGGCGCGGCAGTAGACGAATCCGATGCCTTCACCGGCCATCAGCCACTTGTGGCCACCGCAGGCCAGATAGTCGATCTGATCGGCGGCCACGTCGAGGCAGCCGGCTCCAAGCCACTGAATGGCATCGACGCAGAAGATGATGCCGCGTGACCGGCAGAACGCTCCGATTTCGCGCAGCGGCGCGCGAAAGCCGCCGTAAAACTGTACCGCGCTGACGGAAACAACCCGCGTGCGCGAATCGACGAGTCTTTCGAGATCGGGCAGAGAAAATACGCCGTCACGAACCGGCAGATATCGGGTTTCAACCCCGTTAGCCGCCTGATTCAGCCAGGGATACACGTTGGCCGGAAACTCGATGGCCGGCAGAATGACGTTGTCACCCGGTTTCCAGTCGAGGCCCGAGGCGAGAAAGCTGATTCCTTCAGAGACATTTCGGGTGAACGTGACTTCGTCGGTCGAGCAGACGAGTGACGACGCCAGACGGCCGCGCAAGCGCTCGAGCAGCAGACCGGTGTGTTCCCAGTGGTGCTCGCCCTGCTCCGAACACCGGGCAAGATAGCTTTGGGCTGCGGCAACGACGGGTTGAGGCAGTGGACCGATGGCCGCGTGGTTGAGATAGACCCAGGAGCGGGTGACGGGAAATAGATGGCCGCGTTCGACGGGGAGGAACATGGGGTTCGCCTCACGTGATTGATGCTGCGTGATTATACTCCGAACCGTCTGTAACGGAACATCGTCTCTCTGCGTAAGACAGATAAGCGGGAGGTTGAAGTCGTGCTGTCGATCGCACAGGAAATGACGCCGGAGCTGATTATCGGAACGGGAAACTTGCCTGTTCTGCTCGGCTTTGGGTATGGTGAAAGCGAGGAACGCCGCGTGACGCCAAGAATCATCTTTCATCATCCCGAAGATAACGGTTCCCCCGTCGATCGTTTGCCGCCTGTCGTCGGTCGCGCGTCGGTTGGCGAGCGTTCTGATGCCGACCTGGTAAGCGAGTCACAGGCGGGTAAAATCGGCGCTTTCGACCTGCTGGTCGACCGTCATTTGTCGGCGGTGGTCGGGTTCTTTCGGTATCTGCGGGTGCCCCCGAGCCGCCTGGAAGACCTGGTTCAAGAGACCTTTCTGCGGGCGTTCCGCAAACTTGATTTATTCGATGTGTCTCGCTCGTTTTCGGTCTGGCTGCTGACCATCGGGCGCAATCTGTACTTTGACGAACGGCGTCGCAGCTCGTTTTCAGAAGTGCCGATCGAACATATCGAGCGCTCGACCCCGTCTCACGAGGACGAGATCATCGAACGACAGTCGGCACGGGAACTGCTCGAGAGCCTGCCGGACGATGCCCGGTTGCTGCTCGAACTGCGCATTTATCGCGACCTCTCCTTCCCGGAAATCGCGGAACTGACCGGAGAGGCGGAGACGACTCTGCGGGTACGCTTTCATCGGCTGATGCAGCGGTTAAGGCTGAAAGCGGTGGTCGGAGGCGAGCATGAGAACCGATAATGGGTGCCTGCAACATCTCGACGCACTGTCAGGGAAAGCCCCCCTGAATGCGGAAGCTGCCGCGCATCTGAAAACCTGCCCGGCCTGCCGACGGGCGGCCGATACGATTGGCGCGCTGCGAAGCGAGAAGACGGCCTGGCCGACCCTCGATCTCTCGGGCTTGCGTCGCCGGGTCGTCGAGCGCGTGCGCCTGGAACCCCGTCCACAAAGCGGGCGCGATGTTTCGCAGACAGGCATCGAACCGGTGGTGCCCTGGTGGGAAGCCCTGTTGTCGGTTCGGGCGCTTGGCCTTGCCGCCGCTCTGGCAGTATTGATGCTCGCGGTCGTATTCTGGTCGACCCGAGTGTCCCCTGTCAGCCGTACGGTCCAGACGACAGGTGGTCAGGAATTCCGTCTGACGCGTGCTGATGGAACGGTCGAAACGCGACCGCTTCACGACCTGTTTTCGATTGCCACCGAAACGGTCGAGCTGGCTCTTCCCGACGGCTCGCAGTTGACGCTGACCGGTCCGGCGAAAGCTCAGGCGTTCTCACGCGGGTTTTCGATAGAACGCGGCACGGTGCGCGCACGTGTGAAGCCCGGGCAGACGACCTTTACCGGTCGTACCCCGCATGGCGAGATTACGGTTCTCGGAACCATCTTCGTCTGTCGGGTCACGGAGCAGGAAACGCTGGTTCGCGTCGAGGAAGGGAAAGTCAGAATCGTTTCGACGCATGGCCCTGAGCGGGTTCTGGTTGCCGGTCAGACTGCTGCCATGCTATATTCCGCGCATGCCGGCACACCCGGAGAAATTCGCGAGAACCCAGCGGTCGAGAGCGATCCTTCTCAATAGCCCCCGCTGCCGTTCCGTCACCGGTGGATTGCTGCTTCCCCTCTTATTCGGTGTTGCCGTTTTGCTGGGCTTGACGGCCCTGTTGTTTTCCCGCTCGGCTTCACAGGCACAGTTTTTTGCCTTTCGTCGCGATCAGAGCCGCTGGGTGAACAGGTGGGCCGAGATGGCCGCCGATGAAGCGTTAGCACGGCTTGAAGCTGACCTGAAAAAGGCCGGTCACCCGGCCCGAGAGTGTCTCCTGCGCGATCCGCCGACGGAGTTTGCCTTCGATCTGCCGTTGACGACCGATGAAATAACGCGTCGCGGCAGTCTGCGCCAGGGCGATGTGCAGGCGACGGCGGTCATGCGGCCGCTCGATCGTCGCACCACCGACAGCCGGGGCAACCGATTCTTCACGGGCGAGGCGGTCGGCACCCTGGAAATAGCCGCCACCATCAGCTTTTCAGACGGCAAGCGGCGCGGCCGCACACTGCGTCGACACTATCCGTGGCGGGTCACTTCGCTGGCGCATCCGCGAACGGCTCTGGAACCCCGCGAGCGATACTTCGGGGCTTTTCTGCAGGACTATGCGCTGTTTGTGCGCGACGGCCTGAACGAGTTCAGGCAGACGCGGGGGGCAAGTCTGCACGCACCGGTCGGGTCTAAGCGTTCGCTGCGGCTGGAACTTGCTCACCTGCCGCCGGAACAGCGAGGGAAAGTGTTTTTCGGGGGAACGCGCGACCCGGAGGTCTATTCTTCGGCTCGACCGGGGGAAACCCCGCATGGAAACTATGTCTTCCTCAATGTTCAGGCATCCGATGCCTTTCTGCTGCCGGAAAACGGCACTCCCTGGCAGATGCCGCTGTCGTCTGCAGAGATTCTCAGGCTGGTGCCGCGCCTCGCCCCATTCCGGGACGGACTTCACGGATTGCAAGGCTCTGTTCGCCTGCAGCCCCTGCCGGTCGTTGAGAAGGACGGACGGCATGAGACGATACCGTTGACTGTGCCGGCCGGGCTCGAGGGCGCCGAGCGCAATTTCGATCCTCCGTGCCTGCTGCTGGAACCTGAGATACTTGCCTCATTGCCGGCGGCGGAGAACGTTCTGGAAGGCGCGGTGCGACAACGGTTCCTCTATCAGACCCGACTGTCTCTCGACTTTTCGCGGATCGGATCACCGCTGCCTTCGACGGATGGTATGACTGGTGCAAACAACCGGTTGGAATTCGATTTCGGTTGCTTCGGTGCAGTGACGGGCGAGCCGGAGATGCGTGATCTTTGGCTTCGTCTGCAGACCTGGAATCAGGAACGGCTGGGCCCGCTGACCCACGCCGGAAATGCGGATTTTCTGCTGTGCGGCGGCCAGAAATGGAGCGAGCGCCAGCCGTGGGCGGCCTTTGCGAAGCCGAGACTGTACAACTCACGCAGTGAGATGATCGATGCGCGAGAAACAGGCGTCAACGGCATTCGCCCCTTCAACCACTTCAACCTCATTCATCGCGATCTGCAGTCAGGGCAAACGCTTGGCAGCCTCGGCATTTTGCGGAGAGAGTCACGTGAGCTTCTGCTGAACGGGGTGATGTGGGCCGGAGACTACCTCGAACTGGGTGATGAATCGGATCAGCCGCTGATCGTCAGGGGGCAGGGCGTGTTGATGGCGCGCAGTATTCGTCTGCGCTGCGGGCTGCGTAAAGCCGGCGCCGATGATATCTGCGTGCTGGTCGCCCGGGACGGCCCGATTCGCGTTGACACCGAAGACGAAGTGCAGGCCGCACTCGTGGCCGTCAATGACCGCCGCGACGGGCGGGTCATTCCGCGTCATCGCCTGCGCATTCTGGGTAGTCTTGCCGTCGATCGCCTGAATTCATCGTATGATCCGAGCACGGGGCAGGTTGAGATGATCGCAGAGCCGAGCGACTGGGTCATCCGGTATGATCCGGTGTTTCGCCCTCAGCAGCCGCAGCTTCAGGTGTCCCTCGCACGCTGGGTGCTGTTTGAACGGCGCGAGGATTCGCCATGAAAACTCTGCCGCATCGCGGTTTCAGCCTGATCGAGGCGCTGCTTGGGCTGTTCCTTCTGGCGCTGTTGTTCCTGGGCGTCATGCAGATGAACGCTCAGTCGCGCCAGTCGGTGGGAGACGCCGTCGTCGAATTGCAGGCGACACAGCTGGCCGAAGAGGGTGTCGAGCTGCTGCACGCCTTTGGCTACGACTGGGTTTCTCGGTATGCCGAGCATCCGTTGCCCGGTCTGGGGTTTGATTGGAAGCCGGTGATCGAGAGTCCGGTCGCCGGAGACGAGTATACCGCGGATTTCAAACAGTTTCAGCGACGGGTCCGGGTGACCCCGGTCGAGGAACAGGGAATGCGTGCCTGTCGGGTCGAAGTGCAGGTTTCTCCGCTTGCCGGCAGCGCGGCTGAAAAGGCGTTGAGCCGAAGTCAGATCACGGCGGAAACGCTGGTTCTGGAGTTACCGCGATGAACCGACGATGCAGAGACGGTCTGACCCTACTCGAATTGCTCGTCGGAGCGAGCGTGGCCGCCCTCGTCTGCTGGCTGGCGTTTCAAATGCTGCAGGTGGAGACTCGCATGACCAGAGCCGTGCAGCTGCGTGCTGAGACCGCGCTCGAGGCCCGTCTGATTCTCGATCAGCTGCGAGAGGATCTCAGACTCAGCTGTCAGCCGTTGTCGGGCGGGAAGTTCCGACCGAGTCTGGTTGACACGCTCGAACACGGCTTCAACGAGCGGGGGCAGACGTATTCCTTTCTCAGCTTTGCGCGAGATCTGCCACTCGAAGAAGCGGCCCCCATTCGACGCTTCGGAAAAAGCATTCGGCAGGCGTCGCGCGTGATCTGGCGACTGGTACGTTTGTCGAAGAACGGCTCGGAAGATGTTTATGCATTGGAGCGAGAGACGGTCAATCCGGCCTCCGGTACGGCGTTTGTACAATCGAATCGCCAGGGAAAACGGCTGAGCGAGAGAGTTCTTGCCTTGAGTATTCGGCCCCAAACCATCACGGGAAACGGCGAACAGATTCAGGTGTTTCGCGTGATGCTTCGCTTGCGCTCGGGCGATCGGAGTGTTGCCGGCAATGGAGTATGTGACATGTTTGACGTGGTCTGTCCGAGTTTCTTTCAAAGCATCTGGAGCCAGCACGGCATCCGTCATCCGTGGCATGCGGTCATTTCAGGGCCGTGATAGCATAGAGCGGTAACGATACCCATGAAAGACTCCATTCTCTCAAGATTGCTGCGCTGGCTGATCTTCTGTCTCTGTTTTACCGCATTCCCGCTGATTCTTCTGAATTACGGACTGGGACTCAGCCTGCAGAGACAATGGGACCTGTACACGGAATCTCAGGCGCGACAGGTGACCATGCGCATGGAGGCAATTTTGCGAGCCGCCAAAGCGCGCGAATTCTATTATGAACTGATCGACCGTTGCGCGGCGCATCTGTATGAGACTTTCGATCGACCTTCCTTGCAGGCAAAGCTCGCAGACAACTTCAAGAAACGATATTCCGGTCTTATTGACTTGTACATTACCAATGCGCGCGGCGAGATGACCTATCCGTATGAGTTGCCGCCCGGAGTCAGTCGCTTTGTGGTCAAGAAGCTGCACGAGGGCTTTCAGGCGATCCCCGATTTGAAGGTGTTCGACCAGAATCGCAAACTCCTCTGGTACTTTCTCGGCGATAACCCGGAGCAGGAGGACTTTGCGACCATGGAGCAGAGTCGCCGCATGGCCGAGATTTACCCGATGGGAACGCGCTCACTTCTGTACGGCAAGATTCGCAGTCGCGGCGGCATTTTCGCGCAGGTGCATCGTGGTGCGCGAGACCCCTGGTTCCCGGTAATTCTGTTGGCCGAAGAAACCAATCGGAAGACAAAAAAGTCGGTTTTTGGCTTGTACAATCGCGAGCAGGTCGGTGACGAGTCGCGCCTGACAAATCATGAGTTCGCCATCGTCAATCAGTGTCTGGCAAACGTCGATCACTCGAGTCGCGACTGGTTTGTCGTCGGCAACTGCCTGGTTCGCGTCATGCCGCTCGACTCGAACAGCAAGTTCTGGGGGCTGGCACGACTCAACATGGAATGGGAGGGTCGCGTCTGGAAGCATCGAGCGATTGTCTACTCCATTCTGCTGTTCATTCTCTGCGCGGTTCTGAGTTTCGGGTTGTTGATTCTCGAGTGGCGGGTGTGGTTCTCGATTCGCTGGAAACTGATCGGTCTGTTCGCAATAGCCACCGGATTGCCGCTGGTCGTACTGTTTGTTACGGGGTATGACTATCTGCAGCGCACCGAGAAGAACCTCAAGGCTGATGCGCTGACGAATCTGCAGGAATCGGTGAAGAGCCTCGATCAGAAGTTTCCGCAGATCACCCGTGACTACGTGGCGCTTTTTCAGCGCCTGCAGAAAAAGATCACCTCGCCGGACGACGGCCGCCAGATGCTCGAATTTTATGACGAACTAATACAGCGCAAAGACCAGCTTGGCTACAACATGCCGTTGATCGTGCAGCGAAACGGCAGGGTGATCATTCGTGACGAACGCGACCGCAAGAATGTCGACCGCTTCCTGATGGCGCTCGGTCTCGAGCTGTTGTCGCGATTCAACAAGGCGATGGGGTTCAAGGAAGAGAGCGAGGCTCCCACGGCTCGCTCTGTCGAAGCCGCCATGCTGAGTGACAAGAATGCGATCGGACTTGTTCATGGATTGTTCAAGAACATGGATCAGATCTCGCGGGTGTCGTTCGGAAAATCGGACAAATTTCTGTATCTCAGCGTGTTCAAGGACCACCGGGGGATGGCGCACAGTATCTATTTCATGTCCATTCCGGCGAAGAGGATCTTTCACAGTTATCTTCTAAAATACCTGCTGGTTCGGCAGCGCGAAGTGCCGAGCAGTCGTCTCTTCGCCGTTCATGAAAACGACAGGCGCATGGATGTCCCGGATGACAATCGGAAAAAGTCCTGGTTGATGAACTTCGCAGATCGCGTCAGAAGCCGACGTGGTGCGGTCAGTGATGAATTGTCCATCGACGGACAACCGTGTCTCGTCGCGGGAATTCCCGGGAGTCAGCTTGATCAGTTCTGCCTGGTTCAGATTCTGCCCCTCGCGGAAATCGCCGAAATGAAAAATCGGTTGACGACCCAGTTGGTCCTCTTCGGCCTCTTGTGTCTGACGCTTTCGATGTCGGTCGGTTTCATGCTGTCCGGTCAGTTTCTGCGCCCGATTGCCGCTCTTGCCGAAGGAGTGCAGGCGATTAACGAAGGTCATCTGCAGCATCGCGTGCCGAGTTTGTCTGATGATGAACTCGGACAATTATCGAGTTCCTTCAACGTGACCATGGAACGCCTCGAGGAACTTTCGGTGGCTCGTACCGTTCAGGAAAGCCTGTTTCCCGCAGCTAAACTCGAACTGGGCGGAATGGAAGTGTTCGGCCAGTCGGTGGCGGCGACCGAGCTGGGGGGTGACTACTACGATTATTTCGCTCTCGATGACAAGCGTCTGGTCATTCTCATCGGCGACGTCGCCGGACACGGCACGGCTTCGGCGCTGTTGATGGCCATGGCCAAGGCCACCATCACCGTCGAGACACGGAACAACCCGCACCCGGCACATATTCTCGGCGTGGTCAATCAGATGATTTTTTCGGCCATGCGCAAGAAACGCATGATGACCTTCTTCTATGCCCTGGTCGACACTTCGACGGGGGAGGTCGAATACGTCAACGCCGGTCACAACAGCCCATTCCTGTTGAACGCCCGGGAAGGGCGCTTCGAGGAGCTGACCTCCGAGAACTATCCGCTGGGTACGCGCAAGACCATGGCCTTCAAACAGAAGAAGATCGAGATGCAGCCTGGAGACAGTCTCTGGTGCTACACCGACGGGTTTCCCGAGTGCGCCTGCGAGGGGCGGGAACAGCTCGGCTACGACCTCTTCAAGCAGTCTCTGAAGGAATCTCGCGGTGCGGATGCCCTGGAACGATGTCAGGCGGTTTACCGTCGTGTCAATCTGATGCGCGGCACGGTGCCGCAGAACGACGACATGACCATGATTCTGTTGCAGCATCGGGGTGCGTCGGCCGGCTGATGTGATATACTCGCCGCCATGGCTTTCGACTCACCGTTTGTCGTCTTCAGCATCGCGGTCGCTCTGGGCTGTGATGCTCTGGCCGTCGGCCTCGCCGTAGGGACGCGCAGCCCGGATTTTCGCGCCCGGTTTCGACTGTGGTTCCATTTCGGGCTGTTTCAGTTCTTCATGCCGCTGATCGGCTGGTACATAGGGCGTCAGACGCTTGCCTATATCGAAGCCTATGATCACTGGATCGCGGCCGGGCTGTTGTGGATCATCGCGGCGAAGATGCTCAAAGAGAGCTTCTCGCATGAAGAAGAGACGGCGGATGAGGCACGCCGGGACCCGACGCGCGGGTGGTCGCTCGTGGCTCTGTCGTTCGCGACCAGTTTCGATGCGCTCGGTGTCGGGTTCAGTCTGAGCATGGCCCGCACGCCGCTCATGGTTCCATGTATTGTGATCGGCCTCATGGCTGGAACCATGACCTATGCCGGTCTGCGCCTGGGCACGCGCCTGAGCGAAACCTTCGGCAAGCGGGTCGAAATGTTCGGTGCCGGTATTCTGTTCTACATCGGCTATCGGCTGCTCGAGATCTGATCAGACAAACAATCGGAGGGAATGACATGACGCACAAACTCGTAATCATCGGTTCGGGGCCTGCCGGCTTGACCGCGGCGGTATATGCCGCTCGCGCCGGTCTCGCGCCGCTTCTTTTTGAAGGGCTGCAGATGGGTGGTCAGCCAGGCGGACAACTGATGACCACGACTGAAGTCGAAAACTTTCCCGGTTTTTCGAAAGGCATCATGGGTCCTGATCTGATGATGGAAATGCGGGCGCAGGCCGTGCGGTTCGGCACGGAGATTCTGACCGAAGACGTCGAGACGGTCGATATGTCGCAACGTCCCTTCGTCCTGAAGAACGCAGCGCGTGAAGTGACAGCTCATGCTGTTATCGTTGCCACCGGAGCCAGCGCTCGCATACTCGATCTGCCGTCGGTGAAAACCTTCTGGGGAAAAGGGGTTTCGGCCTGCGCGACCTGCGACGGCGCGCTGCCGTTTTTCCGTAATCAGCCGTTGGCCGTCGTCGGCGGTGGAGATTCCGCCATCGAGGAGTCGCTGTTTCTCACCCGCTTCGGCTCGGAAGTTCACATCATTCACCGGCGCGATCAGTTTCGCGCCAGCAAGATCATGGCGGAGCGTGCGCAGAAACATCCCAAAATCAAGATCTGGTGGGACAGCGTGGTCGAGGAACTCACCGGCGACCAGGCTCTCAAGACCGTCCGGCTCAAGAACGTGAAAACCGGACAGATCAGCGATCTTCCCTGCCGGGGGCTGTTCATGGGCATCGGTCACCAGCCGAACACCGCCTTTCTCAAAGGGGCGCTCAAGGCTGATGAGCAGGGATACATTCAGGTTCGACACCCCTCTACGTATACATCGGTTGAAGGCGTCTTCGCTTGCGGCGATGTCATCGACCCGCATTATCGTCAGGCCGTCGCCGCCGCTGGTACCGGCTGCATCGCCGCTCTCGATGCCGAACGCTGGCTCGCCGCCAACAACCTGGGGTAAGGCAGCATGACTGATCGAAAACGCTCGAACGCCGATGAACACGTGAATGACAAAGGCTGGTTCTCGCTGACGACTCTGCAGAATCTTATCGGCCCGCTCGCCGAGCGCATTCGGCATCGTCGCCGGCGCCGTGAGGACCCAGTCACGACGGGTGTGTCGAATCCTCCTCGCGAGACGGGGGGCGAGTCGGTCGATGATGCAACGAAAATGGAATCGGCTCATTCCGTTTCTCAAAGCGGGAATGAATCGACGATAACCGGTACGGATCTCGCGCAACAGTTTCATGAGACGCTGGTATCATCGGTCATGCAATCGTTCGTGACCGACGGCTGGCAGCCGACCCTTCCGGACGATGAGGCATTCGGATATGATCTCGAACTCAGTCGCGGACCGGAAAAGGTCGCTGTCCAGGTTCGCAGCCAGAAAGCGCGTGTCTATCTGCCGCAGCTGAGGCGGTTCGAGGATTTTCTCAACTCTTCCGAGGCCGGAAAGTTTTCGCGCGGGTTTCTGATTTCAACCAGTGGTTTTGCGCACACCGTCTACGCCTACCTCGATTCTGAGGGCATCAACAACATCCATCTCGGCACCTTCGAGAACGGGAAACTGCGTTGGTATCCTGACGACGTTGCCGAAGCTCCGCAGCAGCCGCGCGAAAAACGCTACATTGGCGTCTTCACCTGCAAGGGCGGCGTCGGCAAAACCACCGTGAGCGCGCATCTCGCCGGCGCATTCGCGCTGTGCGGGTATCACGTGGTTCTCGTCGATCTTGATCGACAGGGCAATCTGCGCAAGCTCATGGGCGAGGGCATCTATCTGCCTCATCCGAGAAAGAAGTCGGGCACGACCATCACGGTTCTCGATCACCATGAGTGGGATGACGCGCGCGACCCGGAGACCGGCATCGTGATCTGTGACTGCAACCCTGAATTCTCGCAGAACCCGCAGGAACTCATGAGCCGATTCGACTACTGTCTGATTCCGACGACGCTGAACCCTCTCGGAATGAACAAGAACGGGTTCATCATCCGCAAGACGTTTCAGGAGATCCGCAACCTGAATCGCAAAACGGAAATGTTCGTTCTCATCAATGGGTACGATCCGCTCGAGACGAAACGGAACCAGGTCTTGAACGCCCTGATGAAGCGCGAGTTCAAGGAATGGTCGAAGGCGGATTCACGCTGTCACTACATCGATCCTGACGACGTCTGTATTCGCTACAGCAAACAGCTTCTCTACTGGGGATACGAAACCATCATCGAAGAAGCCGAACCGCAGCTTGCCTTTCGCGCCTTCGGCGGCCGCTCGAATCCGCGCAGCGACTTTCTGGCCCTGGCCGAGTTCCTGCAGAGTCACACCGATCTCGAACAGCTCAAACAGAAGCCGCCGGTTGCGCGTCGCCGCGCGTGATGAATGCCGAGGTTGTCAGGCCGATAACCTGACGACTTTCGTGAAAATGTTGAACCGCAAACATGCCGGCATGGGAGAGACTCAACGCGGCGGGATCAGCGGGGTGACAGTCTGCACAACCGTCTGCACCTCATCATAATCGGCATCGCTTGCCGCTTCAAATGTCGGTGCGGAAAATGAATTGCCGGAAACCAGCTTGATTGGCTTGATGCTGAGAAGCGCCGCTTGTACTTTATCGCGAAGATTTGCAGGAATGTCCTGGCGGCAGCAGATGACATCAGATGGAACCTCATCCGTGCGACCGAGAATCAGCAGCTGGTTGAGAAGCGCTTTGTCACCGAGAGCCGACAACGTGGCGTCGAGACAGACGCCGACGTCGATCTTTCGGTCGAGCACCGCTTTCAGAACCGCATCATGCCGTTTGAGAAACTGGACGCTTCGACAGGCTTTGTGAGGATTGATATTCAGTCGGTGAAGCAGGTAGAGGGGATACAGATATCCGCTGGCGGATTCGGGATCGACAAAGCCGATCGTGCGCTTTTTCACATCATCGAGTCCCTGAATCCCGCTGTCCTTGCGGGTGATGAACACACCTCGATAGGACGCTGCATTGTGATGTCGGGCACGGGCGATCGCCATGAGTCGATCGCGCGTTCGCGCCTGAACATAAGCGGCCGGCCCAAGCCAGGCGAAGTCGATTCGGTCGCGAGACAGAGCCTCGAGAACCCCGGCATAATCCTTAGCGGTCACCAGACGCACTTCCTTCGCCCCCGTCTCTTTCTGCAGATGGGCGAGGAGAGGGCGAACCTGCTGCATCATGTCTTTCAGGCTGAGATACGGAATTCTTCCGATGAGAATGGTTTTCTTCGTCAGGTCGATGTCCGGCCTCGGCGGCACCGGAGCCGGGCCTGCCTCAGGGGCAGGTTCAGCAGGTGTCTCAGGAATGTCGTCATCGTCGATGCCGTATGCGCTGTACTCGGAAGATCCGGGGGATTCATCCGGTTCTGTTTCATACGCGCGCGGATCTTGATTGTACGTCGGAAAGTCCTGATACGCCGAAGATTCCTGGGCGTGAACGCACGGAATCAGGACATTCAGGTTTAATAGGGCCGCAATCACGGCACACAGGCTGAAGAACAATGACCGAGTCATAAGAAAAACTCCGTTTATTTGCTTGCCTGCATGGTACTCAAAATTGCTCGGTTTGGAAAGAACACTGAGCCATCGCGTTTTTTCGGCCACGCGCCCCGTGAACCCGCAGACGAACGTCAGAGAGTGCAGAGCTGTAAATCATTGTTTCAGTCGCTGTGAGACCGGGTTAACACAAGGGCCAGCGCGGAGAATATCAGCAGGGAGCCGAGAATTCCACGCCCCCCGAGCGATTCACCAAACAGCCACCACGAAAGAACGGCTCCGGAAACCGGCTGCAGATACAGGACAAAACTGGCCGTCGAGACAGGAATATCATGAAGTGCGCTGTTCCAAAGCCCATAGGTGCAGACGGAATTGGCGAAGGCCAGATACAGCAGCGTCCCGACCGCCATCGGGGTCCAGCTTCCTTGCCCCTGCAGCCATGTTTCGATCGCCGCGAAAGGAGCCAGCATCAGGGCGCCGAGGGCAAACGTGTCGCGGCACACGTATTGCCAGGAGATGCGTTCGATAAGCGACTTGCCGATGACGCCGTACATGGCCCACGCGAACTGCGGCAGCAGTACCAGCAGACAGCCCAGCCAGGCCAGATCATTTCCGGAAGCCGTGCTTGTCTCATTGGTAAGCAGGGCCAGACCGGCCAGGGCTGTCGTGGTGGCGATGAGATGACGCCGACGAAACGGTTCGCCCAGCCAGAGTGCTGCCAGAATAACGGTAAAGAGCGGTGGCATGCCGGAGATAATTGAGGCGGCCGTGGCGGGAGCCCAGCGCAGACCATAGTTCATGCCGAGAATCAGGACAAACCCCCCCCAGAAGGCCAGTTTCACCACCGTCGGACGATCTGCGGCCTCTATGCCTTGCAGAGGCCGACTGCGAGCAAGAATCATGAGCAGCACGGCGGCCAGCAGAAAACGAAGCGTTCCGAGTCCGATGGGGTGTACGTGCGCCAACGCTCCCTTGGTGAGAGGGTAGGCGGCACCCCAGAGGCCGGCTGCCAGTGCCACCTTAACAATTCCCCGCCGATACGGTGTGAACACGATCATGGTGTCGCGATTCTACGGCATTACGTGTCGAAACGCCACTTCCCATGAGGCGGTCTTTGCGATATAACATCTGCATGAGTGATTCCGGGGTAAAGTCCGGTTGGTCTACATACGCAGCGGAAGAGGCTGCGGCGGTGCGTATGGCACGCATGGCCGGCGAGGTTCTGCGTGATCGCTTCTTTCAATCGCACCAGATCAGTTTCAAGGGAAAAGTTGATCTGGTAACTGAGGCTGATCTTGCTTCAGAGGCCCTCATTCGCGAAGAACTGGCTTGTCTGTTTCCGGGTGATGCCGTTCTCGGAGAAGAAGCGGGCGGCGCTTCGAGTTCGCAGGCCGGTCGTGTCTGGGTGTTCGACCCGCTCGACGGAACAACGAACTACGCTCATCGTCTGCCGATCTTCTCGGTTTCCATCGCCTTGTGCCGCGATGGCATCCCGCGGGCGGGTGCCGTGTACAACCCTGTCTCCGATGAACTCTTCAGGGCCTGCGAAGGCGGCGGGGCCTGGTGTGAACGTGGCCAACAGAAAAGCCGCCTGCAGGTGACGACGCACGAAACACTCGAAGAAAGCCTGCTGGTGACTGGTTTTCCGTATCGCATTCGGGAGTGCGTCGACGACATTCTCGAACCGTTGCGCGAAATGATGCTGCGGTCGCGCGGCGTGCGTCGACTCGGTTCCGCTTCACTCGACCTGGCCTGGGTTGCCGCCGGAATCTTTGATGCCTTCTGGGAAGTCGGCCTCAAGCCCTGGGACATCGCCGCCGGCACGGTGATTCTGCGCGAGGCAGGCGGAGTGATTACCGACTACGCGGGTGGGGACCTGCGCCTGGACGCGGAAGAAATGGTCGCCTCGAATGGGCGCCTGCATGTCGATCTGGTATCGATTCTGCGGAGGTTTCATCGATGATCTGGCGTCTGTTGCGTGCGTTCGTCGTGGTCGTGCCGATCGCTCTCATTGTCGCCTGGCTCTTTCAGGAAAAGCTGATCTTCTTTCCGCATCGACTCGAGGTTGCGCCCGAACCGATGCCGATTCCCGGCCGGGTACAGGAAAAAGTGACATTTCGCAGCAGCGATGGTCTGACCCTGCACGGCCTCTTCATCGGCCGGGCGATCGACGCGAACGCCCCGACTGGTGCAGCGACAGCCGCGGCTGAGCTTGCGCCTTCCGGGTCTGAATCGGGTTCCGCCCCGATTCTGCCGCCGCGTCTTACCATTCTGTTTTCACACGGCAACGCCGGGCACCTCTGGCATCGATGGCATCGTCTCGCCGCGCTCAGCCGTCTGCCGGTCGACATCTTCATTTATGACTACCGCGGTTTCGGGCAGAGCGCGGGGCTACCAACCGTAGCCGGCGTCGTTCTCGACGGGGTGGCGGCTCTTGACTATCTCGAACACATTCGCGGCATTCCGCGAAACAAGATTATTCTCTACGGCGAATCAATCGGAACGGGCGTGACAACGACGGTCTACCGGTACATTCGCGGCGGCACGGCCGGCATGGTTCTCGAAAGCGGCTTTCGTTCGCTGCAATGGCGGGCGGCTTGCCGCATCCCGCTGTTTGGCTCTCTGATTCTTCGCACCGACCTTCCCTCGACCGAAATTCTTTCTGAGTATATGGGACCGTTGATGCTGATTCACAGCCGTGCAGACGAGGTCATTCCGTTCGAAGACTCACAGGTGCTGCATGCCGCCTGTCCGTCGACGCACAAGCAGTTTCTCGAACTCACCTCATACGGGCACAACGACCCGGTGTGGGAAGACCCCGTGTACATCCAGGCCTGGGAAGAATTCCTGCGCAGCCTCGGCAGCTAGTATCGGGTGTACGGCCGTGCGATGGAACAGCCGACGAATATCAAAGAGCCACGTCGATTTTCGTCCGTGAAAACAGGGGTGTACGCTCTCGGTCGAAGAGAAAATCAAGATTTTTTTGGGATTCGGCTTCTGGACGGTTGGCGGATCGTTCACTATAATGAATCTAATCATCGCGATAAGGGAGCGGGATATGCCGTCATTTTCTCGAAAGCTTGCGCTGCGAACCCTGTGGCTGTTGCTGGTTCTGGCCTCCATGCAGTCGATGGTCTGTGCTGCAGCGCTCAACGTCGTGTACGAGCGGGTCATTACCGACAGTTGGGGAAACATTCTCGGTACCGAACTGCAAACGATCCGCTCTGTCAGCGATCTCCCATACGGAAGCCCGTGGCGCAGCTATCTGCTGATGCAGACCGGTGGTCGCGATCTTTTAGCTTATTCAGCGGAAGTGGCCCGATATCTGAATCAGCCGCTCAATATCACGCTCAGCGATCGCAACTCGGTGTCCAACTCCTCCAAGAGTTCCGATGGCTACCACATCACCCTGTTTCAACATGCCCGCTCATACTCCAGCGAAGATTCGAAGAAATTCATCTTTCTACACGAGATGGGCCATGTGGCGATGCTGAACTCCTACCCCGGTTCGTACAACTTCTCCGGGCTGAACTACGGCAGCGACGGCGTTCACTATATGGATGAAATTCTTCCCAACACGAAGACCGCGTGGGTCGAAGGCTGGGCGAACGCTTTCGCGGCGCTCAAGAACAACGGCAAAGTGTTCTCGCTCGATATGAATTCCGACTCGATCGTCGCTTTTCTCAAGGCCAACACCTTTGAACAGATGACCCGGAACGAGCTGTTCATCGGTAAAGTGCTCTACGATGTCTGCAAAACCTTCCCGTCAGGACAGGACAAAGTCTACGACGTTCTGGCTCGCACCGGCCCGCACAACAGTCTGCGTGATTTTACGCGTGCCTACCTGAGCGTGTACCCCGGTGATCAGATCAACCTGGCAAGACTTCTCGATAAATTGAGCTGGGGAAAGATTTCGCAGGCCGAACTGCTCGACTACGTGAATAATGGCAGCAATTCCGTCAGTTATGAGTTTTATCAGTATCTGCAATCGCGTTCGACCTCGATTGCTTCGAACAATTCGTCGACTTCCACGAAGAAGAGCTTCTGGTCGCGCATTGGTGACTTCTTCTCGAACCTCTTCGCCGGCCTGTTCGGGAAAAAGGATTCGGCCCAGACAGCGGCAAGTTCAGCCGGTGTGAATACGGGTTCGAATGCCCTCACCCCCAGCGGCGTCTCGTCAAACGGTTCGGTCGCTCTCGCTCCGCTGGCGGGCGGAACCCAGAGTTCTGCCGGCTCCGGCAGTGTCTCCAGTGCCTTGACGCCGCTGTCGCCTGAAGGTATCGCCCAGGCTCAGGAAGAGTATTTCAAGGCGTTTGCGGCCTACAACAACGTGTTGGCGAAATCAGACATCAATTCTCCCGAAGTGAAACAGGCTCTTGCCGCACTTCAAGCGTCGAAGAAACGCCTCGAATCCATTCAACAGAGCATCCCACTCGATTCTTCGAAGTAACCTCCGGTACAAAACGCCCCTCGTCGGCACAGCCCGACGAGGGGCGTTTTTTTGTTGTGAAGCTTTGCAGAACGTGATAGAACGGCCGTTCAGTCATGCCGACATCAAAGCTCATCACATTTCTCGTTTTCACGATCCTGGCTTTTTCGTCGATCGAGGTGGTGTCTCACCCGATTCGTGACTCGATTGATCCGCTTCTGCTGACCTTTTGGCGATTTCACCTCGGCGGTCTTTGTCTGCTGATTCTTGGAAGTGCTTTTGGGGATTTTCGCCGGCATCAATCTCCGCAGGCTTACGACTGGTGCCGGCTCCTGCTGCTTGGCATTTTGAATGTCGTCATCAGCATGGGAGCCCTCGCCGTGGCCATCAAGTACGCTTCGGCCTCGACAGTCGCCGTGCTGATCTCGAGTAATCCGTTGGCGACGAACCTTTTTGCCAGGCTTCTATTGGGCGAACAACTGGATGTGCGACGCTGGTTGGCTCTGTTGTCTGGGGTTGTGGGGGTGTCGCTCATCTGCCTCAAACCGGCATCTCATGTCGATACTCTCTTTGGCATCGTGTGCGGTGTCGCAGCCATGCTGACGTTCGGACTCTACACGGTTGTCTCAAAGCCTCTGGTCGCGCGTTTCGGCAGTCTGCCGGTCGCCGCCTACAGTTTCGGCCTCGCCTGCCTCGCATACTTTCCGGTGCTCTGGTGGCGACTGCCGACCGTCTGGCCGTCAGCGGAACAGTGGCCGCGAATCGCCTGGCTCGGCGTGGTTGTTTCCGGTCTCGCGTATGTCACTTTCTATCGTGCCCTTGCCGTGCTCCCTGCCGGACGGGCCAGTCTGCTGTTTTTCTGCAAGCCGCCGACCGCCGGTCTGCTTGCCTGGCTGATTCTCGGTGAAACTCCGGGAAGGGCGGTGATCGTCGGTGCCGGGTTGATCATGCTTGGCATTGTCATCGATCTTCGACCGGTCGCTCCCGCTTCGTCGGCCGAAAACCTGCCCTGAAACCGCATCTATTCGGGGGCACCGCACCCATCTGACGCGTGGCGATGGCGGCACTCGCAGGAATGCACTCTCGAGTACCCTCAGCTTGCGGGACGATTATGCCGATGAGCATGAGGGGACTTCCCCTATTCAAATCATCGAGAACAGGATGAAAAACCGTGGATAGATCCACAATAATCGGGTTCTTTGGCACCTGGATCATTCTCATCATCGGAATCAAGCTGGCGGGACCAGTCGTCGCCTTCATCGACTATGCGTCGATGTTCATCGTCATCGGCTGTACAGCTGTTTCGGCTCTGGTTGCCTACCCTTCGGCAGACGTTCTGAATACGTTCAAGATGATGTTATCGACGTTTCGCGAAGCCCAGCAGTACGACTACGCCAAAGCCATCACCGATATCATCGGGATTTCCGAAGTGGCCCGCAAAGAAGGGCTTCTCTCTCTCGATACCAAGCTAAACGAAATTCAAGACCCGTTCATGGTGCGCATCTTACGTATGGTTGTCGACTCGATCGACAACAACATCATTCTGGATGTCATTCAGACGGAAATCGATTCGCGCGGCTCACGTCATGAGGATACCAAGGCGGTTATCGAGCACATGGCTTCGGTCGGGCCGGCCTTCGGTATGGTCGGAACGTTGATCGGACTTGTTCTAATGCTTCGTGAACTGAACGACCCGACCACGATCGGTCCGAACATGGCGGTCGCGCTGGTCACTACATTCTACGGCAGTCTCATGGCCAACCTGTGTCTGACCCCGCTGGCCAAAAAGCTGGCTGGAAGAAGTCAGGCTGAACTTCTGTATCTGGAAATCGTCGGCAAAGGGTGTATGATGATTGCCGGTGGGGTTCACCCCCGCATTATCTCGGAACGTCTGATCAGTTACCTCCCGGCCAAAGAACGAGCCAAAGTGGCTGATATCGATCTCGACCGGAAGACAAGCTGATGCCCGGCAAGAAGAAAGCACCACCACCGGGTGCACCGGAATGGATGCTCACCTATGGCGACATGGTGACGCTGCTGCTCTGCTTCTTCGTTCTTCTCTTCGCCATGTCTACTGTTGACGCCGTAAAAATTCGCGCGGTAAAACAGTCATTGGATGAAGCGTTCAGTTCGACTTTTTCGATTAACAATGCGGCAGGCAGCGCCCAGCGCGTCATTACGGGTGGCCGTGGGCTGACCGATGTGAAATTCCCCGCCAACCTTTGGCCGATTCCGAAGATCGTGCAGCGTGCCAAGAAGCTGCTTGGCAAAGTTTCGATCAAGGATAACATCGAAGTCGTGCCAGGCAAGCAGGATGTGCGCCTTCGCGTTCCGTCAGGTGTCATGTTCGAACGTGGGCAGGCGGAACTCAAGCCGCAGGCAAAAGAGCTTCTCGACGCTCTCTCGCCTTTGCTGGCCGAGGTTCCCGAAAATGACATTCAGATTGACGGCCACACGGACGACGCGCCATTGAACAGCCCGCAGTTCCCTTCGAACTGGGAACTCAGCTCGGCACGCTCATCAGCGGTAGCGCGATATTTCATCGATCAACATGCCATCAATCCCAAGCGTTTCTGCGTTCGCGGATTCGCCTCATACCAGCCGCTGTATCCGAATGACAATGACACCAGCAGATCAAAGAACCGACGCGTGGAAATCATTCTGGTGACCCCGCGGGTTCCGTTCAAGCAGGACAAGCCGAAGAGCGGTCTCTGGGAAAACCCGAGCCTGCGAGATCCTGATCTGGAAACACCTTCGCCGAATTGGTAGTCTCCGGAGAACTGGGTGGAAAGCAGACGGGCCGACTTTCAGGGTCGGCCCGTCTGCTTATATACTGCTTGGCTTCAGGTGATCTGACTGAAGCGAATCATGGCTGTCAGCAAAGACACCAGAAGTGCCCCCCCGACGATACGGCGCGCGGACAGTTGTAACAACTCTTTCGTGATGAGCAGAAACAGGGCAATAACAAGGCCGAGGCCGGTGAACATGAAAAACCAGATCATTTTTCACCTCCAGGCGGAAGTTGTGCGAGACGGTCGCGGACAATCGTCCAGGTTGGGAGCAGGGCAAGTGCTTTTGCCAGAGCTTCTCGAGCTTCGGCGTTTCTGTTGTTCGCTGCATGCAGAGCGCCGAGGTTGGCCCATAGATACGCACCAAACGGCTGTTCCTGTGTCTCGGCCACCTGTGCGTCGAGGGCTTTGCCCGCTGCCTCGTGATTCCCGGACAGGATCTCGAGAGCCGGAATGGAAGCGGCGATAGCCTTCTCGATCATCTCTTTCGACAAGGTCATTCGTCGCTGCCCCTGAGCCATGAATGTGAGTTCTGAAGCGGTTTGCACACAGTTAGCAAGACTCCGCGCCGAGGCTGCCGCCTTGCTCCATTCTTCGCGCTGCATTAGTGCCCGCAGTTCGCGCAGAGCGCGCTTCGGAGCCGGTAACGAAAACTCGCCCTCGGGTGCCCAGACGAAGACACGGTTTGCGGTGCCGAGCGGCAGGCTTTGAAACAGGAACTCGCGAGGCAGGAGCGCGGCCACTTCCGGAGTCATCGTGATCGGAAAAATGCGGCCGATCTGCATTGGGTCAGTGAACCGCTGAATCTCGGCCTGAAGTATCAAACGAGCGGTCGCCGTATAGGTGGCAACGCTCTTCAGCCATTGTTCCATTTGCGGAATGTCCGGTCGTGCCGCGGCGGCGATCTCAACCCAGCCCGAAGTTCCGGGTTTCATGCCGGTCGTGAACACGGCTTCCCACGTGTCGCCTTTCCTGATCAACGGCTGCTTCAATTCTGCCGGGGTCACGGACAGGCCGTTGGGCAGCCGCATGGAAACGCTGACATCGCGAACATCCGTCAGCGGGGCACGCAACCGCACGACCAGGTTCAGTGAGTCAGCCTTGGCTGCCGGCTTCAAGAGAAGATCGAGCCGGTGCCACTCCGGCAGGCGAATGTCCGGGGTAACGGCCGTGGCCGGGCTGATCAACAGCACCAGGGCGCAGAGCAGCAGGAGACGGGTCATGGCGAGCTCCTTTCCTTTTCGTTCAGGAGGGTTTCGCCTCTGATGGTATCGCATCGGCGGCGTCGGTGGAAGAGCCTTGAACACGCGGGCGCATGGTCGGGAACAGAATCACGTCGCGAATCGACGGAGAGTTCGTGAGAATCATGACCAGGCGATCGATGCCGACCCCGAGTCCGCCTGCTGGGGGCATGCCGTACCGCAGGGCATTGACGTAGTCTTCGTCCATGCAGTGAGCCTCTTCGTCCCCCTTTTCGCGCTGGGTCAGCTGCTCTTCAAACCGCAGCTTCTGTTCTTCCGGGTCGTTCAACTCAGAGAATGCATTCGCCATTTCCCATCCGTTCATGAACAGCTCGAAGCGGTCGACTCGTGTCGGATCATCGGCCGAAGCCTTGGCCAGCGGCGAAATTTCTTTCGGATACTCATAAATAAAGGTCGGGTTGATCAGCGTCGACTCGATCTTTTCTTCGAAGATTTTCACGATAATGGCGGCGGTGCTGTCTTTCGGATCGATATGGATGCCGAGAGCCTTTGCCTTCTCGGCCGCCAGTTCGCGGGGGCTGTTGAAGTCGAGATCCGGGGTTTTGGTGATGTCCCGCACGACGTCGATCATCTTCAGTCGTTTCCAGGGGCGGGAAAGATCGATGGTCTTGTCCTGGAAGGGCACTTTCAGGTCGGGCGAAATCTTTGCGGCGACGCTGGTGACCAATTCTTCGGTGAGATTCATCATGACTTCCATGTCTCCGTAGGCCTGATACACTTCCATCATGGTGAACTCGGGGTTGTGCTTGATCGAGATGCCCTCGTTTCGGAAATTGCGATTGATTTCGTATACTTTCTCGAACCCTCCGACGAGCAGCCGTTTCAGATACAGTTCGGGGGCGATTCGCAGATACAGCTGCATATCGAGCGCGTTGTGATGGGTGATGAACGGTCGTGCCGCGGCTCCCCCGGGGATCGGGTGCATCATCGGGGTTTCAACTTCGAGGAACCCTTTTGAATTCATGAATTCACGCACGAGTTGTACGATGCGACTGCGCTTGATGAAAGTTTCGCGAACCTCGGGATTTGAAATGAGGTCGACATAACGCTGGCGGTAGCGCAGTTCCACGTCAGTCAGGCCATGAAACTTTTCGGGAAGCGGGTTGACGGATTTGGAAAGAATCGTCAGTTTCTGAGCCTTCACGGTGACCTCGTTCGTGCGGGTGCGGAACATCGGGCCTTCGATGCCGACGATGTCTCCGGCATACAGCCGCTTGACGATCGCGAACGCTTTTTCGCCCATCACGTCCTGTCGCAGATAGACCTGGATCTTGTCATTCTGATCCATGATGTGAGCGAAGGCAGCCTTTCCCTGTTCTCGCTTGGCAACGATACGGCCGACGACGGTTACCGGGCCGAACTCGAAATGCTCTTTCTGTTCAGTTGCTGCTTCCGCCTGGCAGAAAGCGGCTTTGGCTTCGGCATTCGTGTGTGTGCGCTCGAATCGTCGGCCGAAGGGTTCGAGTCCTTCGCGGCGAAGTTCTTCGATGACGTCGAGTCGCTGACGTTGCACTTGGTTCAGTTCTTCCATGGTTTGATTCCTTGTCTCGAGTGAAAAATGCTCAACAATGAGAAAGGGGCGAATCGGCCTTGGCCGTCGCCCCTTCCGGTTTTTGAATGTGTTCGCTCAGATCTTGCGGACGTTGACGGCCTGGGGACCCTTGGGACCCATCTCGATCTCGAACTCAACGGTCTGGCCCTGTTCGAGTGAGCGGTAGCCTTCGCCAGCAATCTGCTTGTAGTGGACGAAGATGTCCTTTTCACCGGTGGTATTCTCGATGAAACCGAAACCCTTGGCGTTGTTGAACCACTTGACACGACTTTGCATTGCTACGATAACTCCTTGCCTGATTGATCGACAAACGTTGGTTGAGAACGAGGACTGAACGAACTTCCGGCGAGGTCGGCCGGAAGTGAGACCGGATACTATCATAGCAGGGCCGGGAATGCAACAGAAAAAACCGCTAATAATCATACTTTTGCGTTCGTCGGGTCTCTAAACCGGCGAGTCAGGACGTGTGTGTAGGCTACACTGATCGCGTCGGCCTGATTGTCGTCCTTCAGGCGGACATGAAACTCCGACTCGATGAGATGGATGACATCGGCTTTCGAAGCGGCGCCGTTCCCGGTAATGGTCATTTTCACCTGACGGGGGGCGTAGAAGGCCACGGGAATTTCGCTCTTCGCGGCGCACAGCCGGGCAATACCGCGAAGTTCGCCAAGCGAGATCGGGGTACGCGGCGAGGTTTTTGCCGGCAGGAACACGTCTTCCAGGGCGATCTCATCGGGGTGGAACCGCTCGATCGTTTCAGACAGCAAACGCTGCAGCGCGATCAACCGTTTTCCGGGATCGCCGGCGCCGAGGTGTACGCTGTCGCTCCAGATCAGGCGCGGCCCATCTGCTTCGAGAATACAGAGTCCGGTTTTCTGGGCCAGATCGAGGCCCAGGATCGTCGTCACGGCTTGCGGTCCGGGTTAGGGAACAGGATGACGGAGATCCCCGAAGAGACTCCGGCTGTCACGGCAGAGAGCCACATGGAATCGAGACCGTGATACTGCGCGATGATGAGCACGGGGAACATCACGCCGCCGACGAACAAGGCTCGTTTCCATTCGTAATCCTTCATCGCCGATTTCCGTCAAAAGGCATCCCGCGCCCTGCCGGTCGGGGGCGGTTTCCACCGCCTGAGCGACGTCGGCGCTTCTGGTTGCGGGGCGGCCGATCCAGACGATTTTCCCGCATTTCCAGGGTTCTCCGTGTCGGGGTGGCTTCTTCTTCCATTTCAGGCCCATCGAATGGCTGCTGTGATGGAGCGCGATTATTCTGCGGCACCTGTTCCCGTTCGTTCGTGTCGGGGGCTTTCTGGTCGCGCAGTGCGGCACGCGCGTAGTCGATGCCGAATCGGGTCATCTCGGGGTCGGGTTGTGTGTGCCCGCCGAAGAGGTCGAAATGGCGATGACGCGCTTCTTCAAGGTCTTCCGGGGTAGTGGGGCGTCGCGGCTGCCCGGTGATGATGGCCAGCGCATTCGGGTCAACGATGGGGCGCGGCGGCGTCGGCACGAAAGCTGGAGCTGCCGGCCGTGGTTGCTGATTTCCCTGCGGCATCGGGGGCCGGGGAGGCCGCGGCGGAGCCATAACCGGCTCTGCAGGCAATTGTGGGATCGGGTCGGCGGAGGCGGGGGTGTCTTCGACGCTCCGTTCGGGGGCGGCGGCAAACAGGCCTTGAACCGGTCCTCGAGGGCGTGCCGGCGTTGGCGGAGCATCGACGGGCGGAGCCTCAGGTGCGGCGACCGGCATGGGCTGATGCTGATGCCGACCCTGCGGCATGGGTTGGCGATCGCGCTGCGGCCGGGGTTGCGGCTGCAGCAGGCTGGTGACATCCTTGCGTGAACTGATGAACTTCTGCGGCAGGTACGCATTCAGGTTGAACTCTGACGGCGGGAGGTCGAGGCGGGTTGCCAACTGGTCCCGCAGGCGATAGATCTCGGTTGGAGTCCATTCCATGCCGGGAACAAGCTGCCGCAGCTTCTTGCCGGCGTTGTCGACGCGCAGTTCCGTGAAGTTGCCCATGATAAACCCTTGAAAAATGCCGAGTTCATCGAGAATTTCGAGAGGATACTGCACTTCCTTTTCCCCTTCAAAGCCGCATCTCTGCATGAGTTCTTTCAACGTATCGAAAACCGCGGTGCGTGCCTTGATCGAGTCGTGATTGGTGCGAAATTCCTTGAGGAACAAGCTGCGGAGATAATCGAACGGCGGTGTGGCACTGAAGCATTCAAGAAACTTCTTGAGGGCGCGGCGATGTCGATCAGAGTTTTTGACGATCTCCCCGGCGACACCGGCATCGCGAGAGAAGATGGCATCAGCAATCACTTCCGGGGTTTTACTGTATTCATCGCAGGACTTGAACCGACGACTGAGGACTTCCCCGACATCACCCTGGTAAATACAGGACAAAATGACCAGAAAAAAGTGGGTGTTCGGGTCGACAATCTCGCGCTCGATCCACTTCCAGAGGCCCTTACGAATGTACTTGTTGCGACGCTTGTGAAGTGTCGTGAGACACTCCTGAACGATCGTGTTCTTCAGGTCATCGAGAATCTGGGGCGAGAGCGTGGCAGGCCCGCCGGCAGACACGGGTGCCGGGGTTTCGGCACGTACCTGAGCTGGTCGAGGGTGAGTCGGTGCTGGAACATGAGGGGCAACGACAGGGGCGACGGGGACGTCTGCTGTGGCTGCCGGCACCGGTTGTGCAACACGCGGAGTTGGAGCAATCGGAGGAGCTGGTGGCGCCGACGCGGGTTCCGTGGTCTTGGTTTCAGGAATGAGATCTTCAACCGCAATTTCAATGATCGGGACGTGAATTCGTGAGGAAAAAGTGGTGACCGCCTGACTTGAACGCTTCACCAACAGGATTCCCTTCTTGACTTTGGAGGTGGTGATACTCTGCTGTTGCACGAAACGCTTCGACTTCGCTTCGAGAGTGTATTTGCGGCCGCGATTCAGATAAGGGATGGCCATATCGATCAGGACATAGCGCAGGTCTTCCGGGTCAGAATGGACGAAGACCAGATCGATGGTTTCGCCGGAATCGGCCAGACCGAAATCAGCGCTGAAAAAACGGTATGACTTGGGGCTGGGAAAACTCTGATTGATGAGATTTTCAACGAATTCGGGACGTTGCTGAATCGCCTGCCGGATCTGCTGGTACTGTCGATCAAGTTCCTCGGTTGAGGGTTCAGCGACGCGAGGGGTGGGGGGCTTTCTTGGCACAAAAACTACTCCGAAATGATGGTTGTTGCGACCGGGAGCTGAAAAAGCCCGGTCTGGGTGAGCTTTTCAAGACACAATACCGGTAATCCGACCGAAACTGGCGGCCGGCATCGTCGAAAAACTCGAGACATGGCGAACACGTGGATTCGCCGGGGAAAAATGGTCATGCAGCCCGTTTCAGGGCATGACAACGGATGATCGCTTCTCCGGGACGGTGAATGAAATGACGTGGTGAAGACCCAGGAAAGAAGTGGGTTGGCACACGATATCCGTTATGCCGCAGGAACGAAGAACCTCCAGAAGGTTACGGTCGAGATTGAAAAGCCCGATGGTGGCAAAAAGCGGATGGAACAGGTCTTCCAGCCAGGCGAACAGCCGGTTGTCGCTGCGCAGATGATTGATGAGAACCACGCGGGCTCCGGGACGCGCCACTCGCAGAACCTCTTCAATCGCCTTTTCGGGGTGCGGAACAACCGTCAGAACATACGCGGCCATGATGCGATCGAATGTCTCGGTCGGGAATGAGAGAGCCTGAGCATCCATCTGCAGAAGATCGACGCGACACTGAACATCGTTGCGTTGAATCTTTTCGCGCGAACCCTGCAGCATGCCGGCGCTGTAATCCATACCGATGACTTCAACATCCGGAGGGTAGTGTTCCAGACTGAGTCCTGTGCCGACGCCGATTTCCAGCACTCGCTCGCCTCCATTGAGTTCCAGAGCTTCAACTGCGGCTCGACGACCGAACTCCAGCCAGGGTTTGAAAAACGCATCGTACAAAAAGCTGCAACGATCGTAAGTGGCCTGGATGGTATTGGAACGAATCACGCGGTACTCCGGAGAATGGGGGAATAGAGACGAACGACGGCAAACTATACCATACCACTTTGCATCTGGCAACCATCACAACATGCCCAAGGCCGATGAGTTCTCCTACGGTTTTCCATTGGCAAGAGCAAAACTTGTGAGCCGTTCGACAAGAGGCGAACGGAGTCCGAAAGCAGGCTGCTGGATCGCACAAGGCGATTCGGCCTTGTCATCTACGCATGGATGCGAAGTCGACAAGGTTTCAGCCGTGATCTAGAGGCGAGAGAACACTCCCTACTCAAGGGCGAATCGTTGAGCGATGCCGGGCGGGGAAAACGATTCTCGTCATTAAGGGCTGGATAACCCCGAATGCCATCTTCTCCATTGGACAGACGAATGGTGGTCTGTTATACTGCCGCAGCCCTTGTATCGGCTCAGAGAGAGACCTGTTGATTCGATCTGGTTCGATTGTCCGCGACGGCCGGCGAGGTGACAGTCTGCATCGGAGCAGTGCGCACACATGATCAAGCCTCTTGCTGAAAAACGAAAACCGGTTTCCACGGCCCCAAAGGAATCA
>CAYYIY010000020.1:72787-82333 GCA_964472075.1 uncultured bacterium
TCTCGCAAGGCCCCTACCTTGTTGCTGAGCGGGATTGTGGTCCTCGCCGCAGCGTTTCTCGGAGCGGTCGGCCATCATCTCTTCATCTCGCGCGGTTCGGTGAGAGACACGACAGCCGACAGCAAACCAGGTTTTTTCAAATCTCTCGGAAAATCGATCTTTTCAAACAAAATCTCTCTCGACGTTGCCTCAGAAGAAATGGATGCCTTGGGCATTTCGTCCGAGAGTCGTCGGGTGTTTGCCGGCATGAAGGCCGAAGACCAGCGCGAGAAGCGTCGCCTGTATGCACTTCAGAAGTATGAAGGCGGGCGGCAGCAGGCCGAACAGCGGCGTCAGATGCTGATCGACGAACAGATGAAACGCAACACCGAAGCCGGAAAAACGCTTCGAGACGCTATCCAGGATCTCCTTGAAGCGGACAATCTGGGCATTATGCGTATTGAAAGTATGCTGAACGCTGAAATGGCAAAAGGCGGCGCCCGCCAGGAAAACATGGATACGCTGATCTTCGCCTATCAGATGCTTGGCGATGCCTACTCGAAGAAAAACATGAAGGGAAAGGCGCGAGACGCGTATCTGAACTACTTTCGCCTGATGAAGGAACGGGCCCCTGTAGAACAGGAGCCCGAGTGGAACAATGCGATGAGCGAGTTCGAAAAACTTGATCCTACAAAACTTGGCAATTGAGAATGCAGTTTTCAGCCAGCGGAACGTTGTTTTCGAGAAGATTTTTCACCTGGGCGATCGGGCGCATGATCACGAAGCGGCGCAGTTCGCCGGGGTTCAGGTTGAGTACGTCATGAATCAGTTGGTCCGTGAGTTTGTCAGAATTCTGGGGTTTGGTCACGAAGGTCGGGAAGATGCGAACATGCTGAATCGGTTGACTGGAAGAGTTGACCACGTAACCGCCGATGTAGATGTTCTGGCGGTCCATGCGCACCCCGGTTTTCATAACGGTGATAGGCAGCGGCTTCACCGGCTGCAGAGGCGAATAGGCCTGGCCGTCACGCTTGAACGCATACACTTTCGCGGGCTTCAATATGTCCTGAGTCTTCTTGGCAGCCTGGGCGAAGTGACTGTTAAAGGATAGGGCGATGAACGAAACCAGAACCAGTCCCATGTTTTTTCGATCGATTTTCATTGGCCTTACCTCGTTGTTTGCATCTCCTGTCGTTCAGAAAACCTATCGACGTTTCGTTGGCAAACCTTTATGCCCGTTCGCGGAAAAAAATCAAAAATCGTGCCAGCCTGGCCAAAGCGGCATCACGCTTGTCGAAATCCTGGTAGCCATCTCGGTCGCCTCACTGGTAATGTTGCCGATCATTCTACTGTTCGGGGTCACGGAAAAGGTCACGTACAAGAGCATCAACGAGGTTGTCGCCAGTAATCTGGCTCTCCAGAAAATCGAGGAACTCAAGTCTCGGCCGTTTGAGAAACTGCGCGAGATCATCGAGGCACAGTCTCCCGACCCGGTCGACGGGCCGTTTGCCGAAGTGAAGCTGCCGCGTGAGTTCAACGATCAATGGAATACTCCCGGAGTCGAGTATTCCCGAGAAGCGGCCCTCTCGTTCTATCCGTTTCCGAACCCCGATGTGACGGCTGTTGACTTTGAGCTTCAGAAGCGTCGGATTCGCATTCGGGTCGCCGTCGACTTTACCGAGATGGTTCTCGATAAAAAGCGGGTCAAGACATTCGAAATGTCGACTATCGTGACCGATGAAACTCTGGGTTCCGGGCTGAATACGAGCTTTACCAATCCGGTGCCGAATACCGGAGGCAACAAATGAAGAAGACCGCTTCATTCCCTACTCGGAAACATCGCGGCGTCACATTCGTTGAACTGTTGATCTCACTGCTGCTGCTCGGCATTGTGCTCACCCTGGGTTATACGCTTTTGCAGCGTTCACTGCAGAGCATCGATCGGCAGAAACAATCTCTCGATACGCTGCATGAAGCGCGCACATTTCTCATGGTCATGGAGCGTGATCTGCGCGAAATGACGAAACTGATCGAACTGGACACGGTCTTCAAGGACGACCTCTTCAATCTTGAAAATGCCCTGTTTTATTCCATGACTCTTGAAATACCAGACCGACGGGCGGCCACCGGAACGACAACCGTCACTTATACCTACCAGGGTCCTAAGAATTACACCCAGGAAGGAAATATTCCGAAATTCATTTATCGTCAGGAAAAGGGTGGCGAGCGCAAGGCGCTGATCACAAGACAAATGTCCTACCTCAAGGTGTGGGGAACGGATGGCACCATTTTCCGCAATCGGCTGGCCGAAGAGAGCAATAGTGCGTATGCGAACTATCTGCGATCTCACTTCTACCACCCACAAAACAATGCGCCGAACGGACTGCGCAGTCTTGATAAAGTGCGCGGCATCGAGGTTGAACTCTCCATGATCGAGTTGTTTGATGCTCAGGGCAAGCCGGTCAAGTCACGCAACTTTCGAACCCGCATTTATTCACGTGTTTTAAACTCAAAATTCGATTAACTGCCCGGATACACTCCCAAGGAGCCCTGTCATGAATACTGCCACCATTCGCTCGAAGTTCCTCGACTTCTTTGGTCGACAACAGCATGTTGTGAAACATTCGTTCTCGCTGCTGCCTCAGGATGACCCGACTTTGCTGTTCATCAGTGCCGGGATGGCCCCGTTCAAACCCTATTTCCTCGGGCTGAAGACAGACATCAAGCGAGCCGCCACGTGCCAGAAATGTTTCCGCACGACCGACATCGACAACGTTGGATACACGTTCCGACACCACACATTCTTTGAGATGCTGGGCAATTTCAGCTTCGGCGATTATTTCAAGAAAGAGGCGATCGCCTGGGCGTGGGAATTCATTACCAGGGAACTGGGCTTGCCGAAAGATCGGCTGTATGTTTCCGTGCATCACAGCGATGACGAGGCCTTGCAGATCTGGAACAAGGACATCGGTGTTCCGTTGGACCATATCGTGAAGCTGGGCGACAAGGATAACTTCTGGACCATCGGTGTAGGCCCATCGGGTCCCTGTTCGGAAATCTATATCGATCAGGGTCCTGCTCTCGGGTGCGGAGATCCGAAATGTGCCCCAGGCTGCGATTGTGCACGGTATCTCGAGTTCTGGAACCTGGTTTTCACTCAGTACAATCGAGCCGAAGATGGAACACTGACTCCGCTTGAGAAAAAGAATATTGATACCGGAATGGGGTTGGAACGTCTGGCTGCGATCATGCAGGGGAAGACCGACAACTATGACAACGATGTCTTTCAAGGCATCATCAAACACGTCGAAGAGCTGACTCATCGGCGATATGCAGATTCAGATCAGGTGCGCACCGCCATGCGGGTCGTGGGTGACCATGTGCGCGCTCTTTCCGTCGCTCTGGCTGACGGTGCCATGCCCGGCAACGAGGGACGCGGGTATGTTCTGCGCAAGATCCTGCGTCGCGCGGCCCGCTTCGGGTACCGGTATCTCGGTCAGGAAAAGCCTTTCCTGTATCAGATCGTGCCGACGGTGTCGCGCATTCTCGATGTCTATCCTGAGATTCAGCAGAACCTCGACCATGTGACGCGCGTGATTCACGGTGAGGAAGAACGATTCCTGGTCACTCTGAAAACCGGCTCGGAGATTCTGGCGGACTTCATTGGTCGTCTGAAGAAAGAGGGCAAGACGGAACTCGATGGCCAGCGGGCATTTCTGCTTCATGACACCTATGGGTTCCCGCTTGATCTGACGCGCGAAATCTGCCGCGAAGAGAAGATGACCGTCGATGAAAAAGGGTTCGCGACCGAACTCGAAAAACAGCGTGAGCGAGGCCGTGCCAATGCGGTTTCGGCCTTCGTGAACTTTTCCGACATCAATCCGTCACAGTATCCGGCGACCACGTTTACAGGCTATGAAACCTTCGAGGGAGAGGGACGGGTTCTCGATATCATTGAAACTGAATCCGGAACCATTCTGATTACCGACGTGACGCCGTTTTACGGTACTTCCGGCGGTCAGGTAGGAGATGTCGGCACGGTCACCCTCAAGGGTGGGGCGACGTTCCATGTCGAGGCGACCGAGAAGGTCGAGCATGTGACGGTTCACAAGGGAAAGTGGGCTGATGAACAGCGGTTCGCCAAAGGGAACCGCGTCTACCTGAAGGTGGATCCGCAGATTCGCAAGGCAATCATGCGCAATCATACCGCGACGCATCTGCTGCACAAAGCGTTGCAGGAAACCCTCGGTTCGCATGTCAAACAGGCTGGATCGCTGGTTTCCGCCGATCGTCTGCGTTTTGACTTCACGCATTTCGAGGGGGTCTCGCGAGAGACGCTGCTCGAGATTGAGAAAAAGGTGAATGCGGTCATCCTCGAGGCGCTACCGGTCAACACCATCGCCACTTCGTATGACGATGCCGTGAAACGCGGCGCCATGGCACTGTTCGGTGAAAAATACGGCGATCGGGTGCGCATGGTCGAGGTGGGCGGGTATTCGCGCGAACTGTGCGGTGGAACGCACTTGAAGAACTCCGCTGAGGCCGGCTTCTTCACGATTTTGAGTGAATCCTCGGTGGCTGCGGGCATTCGCCGCATCGAGGCCGTGACTGGTGAAGGAGCATTTCAGCGGTTTGAGGCGGTGCGTTCCGAGCTGCAGCACCTTGGGGCGCTGCTCGAAACCGACCCCAAGAATCTTCCAGACAAGATCGTTCGGATGCAGCAGGATCTGGATGCACTGAAACATGAGATTCAGAGCATGCGCAAGAAGGAACTGAAGGAAAAGCTGCAGCAGGCCAGGGGTCAGGCGCGCACCCTCGGATCGATGAAAGCGATCATTCTGCGAACGGATGGGCTGACGGTCGACGAAATGAAGGAAGTGGCTGACCAGCTGGTCGAAGGACAGGAAGGCACGGCGGTGCTTCTCGCTGCCGCCTCTGAAAAAGCGAACTTCGTGCTCAAGGGCACCAAAGATCTGGTCGGACAGGGCTTTCATGCAGGGAAGCTCGTGAAGGAGATTGCCAAAGAGGCCGGTGGGAGCGGCGGTGGAAAGCCTGAACTGGCAACTGCCGGCGGTAAGGAACCGGAGAAGATCGACCAGGCACTGGCCGTGGCAGAAAAGCTGTTCAGCGGTTGGACCAAAGGCGCCGCCGCGCGTTGATGATGGGAATTCGATTGATGTAACGTGAAAGTGCAGCCGGAATCGGCTGCACTTTCTGCGTAAGCTGATTGGGGGAGGAAACGAATGAAACGTTCTGAGAAGAGCAAAGAAGAAGTCATTCTGGAAAACAAAGATCAGAAGCTCGAAACGATTCCAGTGAACCAGGACGAATCACCGACTTCCGAACCTGAATCCGAGGGCGGCGGCATTCTCGACTGGCTGATCGACAACAACCCGCTCTATCTGTTGAGTGTTATTTTCATGTTCGGCGGCTTGCTGCTCGTGAGCAAGGCCAGCTATCAAGTGCCTGGACAAGTCGGTCCCGATGCGACTCTCGCGACGGTTGTGGCCTTTTTCGGGGTGCAGAATGTCTACGAAATCATCATGGTCGGCATGGCCATTTATCTTATCGCCAACCGGGTCAATGCGCGTCATGGCAAGATTCTCCTGGCACTCGAGCTGCTGTTTCTCGCTGATCTCACCTATTATCAGGTGCGCATTGCCTCGATGAGTGCCTCTTCTCAAGAGGCCTTTAAAAGCTGGGCTATCTCGGGCGGATATTTGGTTCTGGCAGCAGCAAAGCTGATAGCCGTGACAACGTATCTGCGTTTGCAGATTCCACCGCACTGGCTGTTCTACCCGTTGGCCGCGTTTGCCACGATCTACTTCGGGCCTCAATACCTGTATTATGCCGTTGACGGGGTGGGAACTGCCGGTTCATTCAAAGTGCTGGCGTCGCAGGGCGTGAAGAGTGTGTCCAACTTTTCCGGGGTTTCCGACTTGTACTTCATCTGGCTGGTTGCGGCCCTGATTCAGATCCCGGTCATCATTCGGGGCTGGAAGCAGAAAGCCGTGCCGGACTCGATTCCCAATGAACTGGTCGGCGATGAGAGTCCGCTGTATTATGTGCTTTTTCTGTTTCCGTTTCTGATTGTACCGATTCAGACGATCGCAAACGTGTATCCGGACGCGATTGCAGCCAATGCGGCGTTGAATAATCCGGCGTTCATCATTCCGTATCTGGTTCTGGGCTTGTTTTTTGTCGATGCGTTTTGTTCGAAACAGATCGACGAAACAATCGGTCGCAACCAGTACCATTTCTGGGGTCTCATGGCGGTCATGGTTCTGGCCCTCGTGGCCGGGGGAACCTTGAAATTCTATCCCGATCTTCAGTTTACCGTATGGGATGCCAACAAAAGTCTGATCATTGCGGCCCACCTGATTGTCGGTATCGGGCGCGGAAACGCGATGAGCCTTGGGTTTATCGGCGTCGTCGTGGTGTATCACTTGATCGGCTTCATGAAGTCGATTGCCCAGAATGTCTATGACCAGACCAAGGATCTCAGCCTGGTGCAGTGGGCATCGATGTTGATGGGCGCGTCCTTCGTCTTTCTCGGGCTGGGCTTCTGGGTCAGCGTCAGAGGGGCCAAAAGCCGGCGTGCCAAACGGCCGGAATGAAGTTTCTGGCTCTCGACGTCGGGCAGAGGCGCATCGGAGTCGCTTCGTGCGATCGTTTCGAGATGACCGTGCAGCCTTTGTGCGTGGTGCGGGCCGGCGCGTCGGCGTCGCGTGAAATTGCCACTCTGATCGACAAGGAAGAAGCAGATGCCGTCGTGGTAGGCCTGCCGTTATCAACGGATGGCTCTGAACGCGATGCCTGCGAGCGCGTGCGCTCCTTCGTCGAAAGCTTGAAAGCTCAGACGTCTCGCCCGGTTTTTCTAGAAGACGAACGCCATACCACGCAGTATGCTGCGGGGCGACTTGCCGAAGAGGGGGTGCGAAAAGAGAAACGTCGTGGGATGATCGACGCCTGGGCTGCCGCGGAGATTCTCGAGCTGTTTCTGGCGGGCCGGCGGCAACGAGGCGAAGCGGTTGATACCTTGCCGGTCTCTCGCGAGTGAGGTCTGTTACGCTCGTGTCAGGCCGGGAAAAATGACGGCATGACGGGGTGGCAGGCATGAAGGTGTTCTGGTACAATGCCTGCGGAATACGTCGACCAAACAAAGGAATCACATGCCACAACCAACGTATCGCTGTGTCTTGATCTGTGAAGATATTCGTCACGAGACGGGTGGACGGGTCAGCCTCATGGGAGTGCTCGGCTCAAAGCTGTATGTCCAGGATTTTCCGCTGTTTTTTCCGAAATTGTGTCTATTCATTGAGTGGGGTGAGATCACCGGTCGGGTGACGGTGACCTTGAACATTGTCGCCCCAGAAGGGGTGACTCTGCCGAAGGTGCAGCCGAAAGCTGAGATTCGCGGTCAGAGTGGTATTGTCGCCCGATCGATGATTGTTTTAAACAGTTTCGTCTTCCCGAAAGCGGGAGACTACGTCTTTCAGTTCCTGATCGATGACGAGATCGTCGGCCAGGAGACGCTGCGCGTTGAGAAGTTCGAACAACCGCCTTCCTTGACCAACTGATTTCGATCATGTCGACTTCCTCTCCTGGAGCCGCAACCACAGAGTTCCTGCAGGTTCTGCAGCAGGCGATCGCCCATCCGCAGTCGCTGTTGACCATGGTCGAGCCGTTCCTAGCCCGTGATGCCGACAGCTGCATTCCGCATCTGATACAGGTGTTCGATACAACGGAAATGGCGGCGAAACGCGCGATTGCCGATGTGTTTCTCGGCCCGCTGCGAGCACGCGCGGCCGGTTCGCTGCTGCCGTATCTCTCGCAGGGCAATGTCGATCGGTATTTCTGGGCGGCCGAGGTTCTGGGAGAAATGCTCGAACCACAGGCGTTGCCGCTTCTCATAAAAGGGTTGTCCGGTACGCATAAATCCGTGGTGATTGCCTCCGTTAAGGGAGTAGCCCGCTATCGAACAGAAGATGCTTTTGCTTCATTGATCAAGTTCTTCAGCACGTGCCGCGACGAGGTATTTCTGTCAGCCTCTCTGCGCTTTCTGGTGCCTTTGAAAGAAGACCTGGTGCCCCGCCTGTTGCCGACCTTTTCCGCCCAGGATCGCTTCCGAAAAGCCTGGCTCTTGAAATACTTCGCCGAAACAGGTGCTTCACAAGCCTTGCAGCTGTTTTCCACCACCCTGAAAAAGGAACCGAATGACTTCGGCCTGTTCTGCATCGAAGGGCTGGGCAACATCGGTTCCTCTGAGGCTGCCCAGATTATCGGCAAGGAATTGGACAACCCGGAATGGTTCATTCGCAAGAGACTGGTTGTGGCTCTCGGACGATGCGGTTGTCCGGATTCCGTGCCCTATCTGATTTCAGCGCTGGCTGATGAATCAGTACAAGTACGTGCCAGTGCAATTGAAGGATTGTCGCAGGTTGGAAGGCATGATATTCCCAGAATGGTGAAAGAGCTTGAGTCGACGACGAGTCGCGAACGACGAATAGGTCTGATTCGCGCGCTCGGTGCCATGAAAGACCGCTCGGTTCTGACGCCGATCATTAAGACGCTGACCGATCGCAGCACGCTTTTTGTCTCACTTGACGTGCTTGGCGACCTCGGTTTCCCAGAAGCTGCCGACTCACTGACACCGTTTCTGCGCGATCCTGAGTGGTTCAACCGGCTCAATGCCATTGAAGCCCTTGGCAAGCTGCCGCTGCCGAATTTGAAAACGATTGTGGAGTCGTGCCGGGAAGATGCGAACGATATGGTTCGTAATGCCGTGGCTCGAATTCTGTCGCGAACGGAGGAGCATGATGGTCACACGGTCGCGTGAAACTTTTTTTCACTGCCGGCGTAGTATGTACAAATCATTGAGGAGGTAATCCGATGAAACGCATGATTCGATTCTGCCTTTTATCAGCACTATTTCTGGGAGCGATCTCGTTTCTCCAGGCGGAGACTCCCTATCGCGATAACATCGATGTTCAGCGGGTAAACATTGCTGTCGATCAGACTCTCAATCAGGTTCAAGCGACGGTGTCATCCGTGGAAGGAACGGTGCGTGAAACGGCGACAGACTTTGACGTGCGTTTCCAGAATGGAATGAACTCGCTCAGCAAGGGGCTTGATGACCTGGCGAAGACGATCGACAAACTGGCAGCCGATCTGAAGACCGCGGGAAACAGCGCGGCTCAGTCAGCCAACGGCATCGTCGCCGGCGACGGCGGTTGTATCGTCATTCCCGGTACCAGCGAGAACGGTTCAACTGGTGCGCAAGCCCCTTCTGGAAATCAAAGCACGGGCAAGGAACTGGGACAAACGATCAAGCAGTTCTTCACTTCACTGGGACAATTGGCAAAGTCGTTCTGGGGGTGGGTGAAAGCCGCCTGGACCGAGGTAACCGGACCGAGCAAGGAAGAGGCGCCGTTGACCAACGCCGTGAACGATATCAAGACGGATTGGGAAGAGATGAAGATGAAGCAGGCCGCCAAAAATGTGAATCAATCGTAAGCGTCTAAACAACCCCTTCTGGCGCTGGTTTCGCCCGTCGTGCAAAATGAA
>CAYYIY010000021.1:0-59521 GCA_964472075.1 uncultured bacterium
AGAGAGCACTCCCTGCCGCAATGGCGAATCGTTGAGCGATGCCGGCGGAAAAACACAGTTTCGAGAGAATTACATGAACCTGTAATGCATCGACCTGAGTTGCAGACCAGAGGGTTTTCGGGTATGCAGAGAGAAACCTGCCCGCGAGAGGTGAGACATGGCACGGATGTTTCCGGCGAAGTTCCCCCGCAGCGAAAACGAAGGTTCGTTCAGTCGTGCGGAAAAACAGCTGTACGACGGTTTCAGAGATCAGTTGTCCGACGAATGGGTGGTGTACTTCGGTCGCAAGTTCGTGGCACCGAAGTGGCGCAACCGTGCCCCCGAAGATGGAGAGATCGACTTTCTTGTGGGTCACCCTGAAATGGGAATTCTGGTCATCGAAGTTAAAGGCGGATCCATTCGTTTCGATGGTGAAGACTGGTATTCCTGTGATATGTTCGGACGCGAACATCGCATCAAGGATCCCTTTGAGCAGTCGTCAAAAAACCTGCACGCGCTCGTGTCTCTGATGGAACGACAACCCGAATGGCAGGGCCGACACGTCGCCGACTACGCGGTGGCGTTTCCCGAAACCGACACACAACCCCTGAATCTGCCGGTTCATGCGCCGCGCGGCATCATCATTGATCAACGTGACCTCGATCGTCTGCCTGGCCGCCTGAACGACATTCTGAAGCATTGGTCCGGGCAGCGCCCGCGTGGTTTCCCGAACGGAGCCGGTGTTCTTGCGTCGCTCGATCGCGTACTGGTGCCGAGACCGCCGATTGGCCTGTTGATCAGCGATGCGGAAAAAGCGATCGAAGAGCTGACTCGAGAGCAGGAAAGGACGCTTGATCTGCTTGCCTGGCAGAAACATGCCGCTATCTTCGGCTGTGCCGGCTCGGGAAAGACGTATCTGGCTTGTACAAAAGCTCTGCAGTTGAAGATGCTCGGCGTTCAACGCGTTCTGCTTACCTGCCATAACAAGATGATCGCGGAAGAACTCAAGAAGAGGCTCGCCGGCAAGGGCATCGATGTCGAACACTTTACCAGGCTCTGCAGCCGGCTGTGTGAATGCGCCGGCCTGCCGGTTCGCAAGATTGAAGCACTTCCAGACGAAGACCCGCGTGACTTTATCAATCGCCGCAGCAGGTACTTTGATGAAGAACTTCCCGATCTCATGCTCAGGGCAATGGAACAACACCCGGAGTGGAAATATGATGCCATCATCGTCGACGAGGGGCAGGACTTTCACGACCTCTGGTGGCTGCCGTTGCAGGAGGCGTTGAAAGATCCGAAGGAATCGTTTTTCTACGTCTTCTACGATGACAACCAGAAGCTGCTCGAAGGAAAACGCGGTCATGTGCCGCAGGAGCTGCCGCGATTTCTGCTGCGTGAGAATGTGCGCAACACGCGCAACATTCATCAGAAGCTGACTCACTTTTATCGTGGCGCACAGGATTCGATCAGTCGCGCCCCCGCCGGCCCGACGGTGAAGATGTTGAGTTACGAATCAGACGAGGAAATGGCGCGTCTGCTCGATCAGACCATTCTTGGTTTGATGCGACACGCTGACATGCGCGCCAATCGGCTGGTGGTGTTAACCCCTCGCAGTCTGCAGAAAACCCGACTAACGAAGATCACCCTGAGTAACGGGTACCAGCTGCGTCAGGAAAAATGCCTGGGCGAGAAGGATATCTCCTACTCGAATATCTTCAGGTTCAAGGGTCTTGAGAGTGCCGTGGTGATCGTGGTCGAGATCGACGAGGAGTTTCGTCGCATGAGCACGTTCGAGGAACTGTGCTATGTGGCGTTCTCCCGTCCGCGCAGCCATCTGGTCCTGCTGGGCAAACGCGAGATTCTGGGTCAGCTGCAAAAACTGGGTTGATATCACCGCGGCTTACAAGCAGATTATTCACTGTATTCTGAAACTGAGTGGTTAGTACACTCGAAAAACAGCGAAACCGTTATGCCGTTTCTGCGCTAAGCTAACGGTTCTTCTGCAGGGCCGGGTTGCGTTTGACGTAGATCACCAGATCATCATCAGGGCCGTAGAAATCTCTGATGCGTGCTTCTTCCTTATAGTCGACGCGCAGGTAGAATTCTCGGGTTGGTTTGTAGCCTGCTCTTCCGGCGGTTTCAACGATGACCATGTGTCCGTTGCGCGCGAAGATCTGCTCTTCGGCCCAGCGCATGAGTCGGCGTCCGACACCGTTGTTTTTCTTGTGCGGGTTGACACAGATCCAGTACAGGTCATACGTGCCGACGGTCATGGGGCGCTGACCGAAACAGACATAACCGGCGGCTTCGCCTTCGACATCAGCAATGCCGAAGGTGTAGTGAGAATCGTGGCGGTTTTTCAGCGCGTCATCCACCAGTTCCAGAGCGACGTCGATATCCTGCGGGTGAAAGAAGTCGGGTTGCTGCAACATGGCGGCAATGGCGGGTCGGTCAGTTGAGCGAAGTTCACGTATGATCATATTCATCGAGGTATTCCTTCCGTTTGGCAGGCTCTCTGTAAAATCAGTTCGATCGCTTGTGCATAGGACAAACCCATTTCGGGTAACGCTTTCACGAAACCGGCACCGGGTGAAATGTCCGGGTTCGGATTCACTTCAAGAATCCAGGGACGGCCGTGAGCGTCGAGTCGAAGATCGACACGCGCATACCCTGCCAATTGAAGGGCCTTGAAGGTTTGAGCGACAATCTCTCGAACTCGGGCGTCTATCTGAGAAGGCAGGGCGGCCGGGGCTTTCACCGGTGATTTCTGAAACTCGGCCGACTCTTCGACCCATTTGGCATTATAGGTCACGATGTGCGGTACTCCGGCGGGCATTTCAGAAAAATCGATCTCGTTGATGCCCATGCGCAGACCGTCAGCCGTTTCGAGCACCGCAACGTTGAGTTCGCGCCCCTCGACGAACTGTTCGATCAACACAGGCGTGCCGAAACGATCGGCGAGAAGTTCAAATCGCGCACATGCCTCGGAACGTTCACGAACTACGCTCCCCGCATCGATCCCGAGAGAGGCATCTTCGGCGGCTGGTTTGAGAATCGCCGGCCAGATGTCCCAGTTCGTAAGATCTTTAGCGTTGTTCAGTTCAAGGAAAGAAGGGGTTGGGAGTCCGATATCGCGCAGAATGCGCTTGGTTGTCGCTTTTTCGAGCAGAATCGAGATCGTCTGCGGCCCATTGCCGGTGAACGGAATATTCAACCAGCGCAGCAGAAACGGAACCGCGGGTTCCAGTCGACTGTTGCCGCAGATGGTTTCACACAGGTTGAACACCGCGTGCGGCCGATGCTGGTCAATCAATCGCAGCAGGTCACCCGGGTGTGCGCCGATCTCGGCGGTGGAAACGGCATGCTCGCCGGCCTGCAGCGCTTCCGCAATGGCCGCGGCCGCTTCAAGCACTCCCCGATCCGATCGCTCTTCGCCTTCCCATCGTTGATTGGGAGCCGCGGCATTCGTCAGGATCAGAACCTTCATGAGCGAAACAGGCTAACGGAGTCCGAGTCGTTGGAAGGCTGAATCCAGGATCATACGAATGAGTTCGGGGTATTCGATGCCCATTCCGCGTGCCAGAATGACGAGATCGCTCTTGAAGGGCGAAAGGCCGGGCAGCGGATTGACCTCAATGAACCGGGGGCGACCATCGGTGCCGAGACGAACATCGACGCGAGAAAAGTCACGGCATTCAAGGCCGTGAAAAGCCCCTAGAGCAACTTCTTCGATTTCCTTTCTCGTACTTTCCGGCAGGTGCGGCGGCACCCGATACTCAACCTGGTTCTTATAGTCTCGCTTGGTTTCAAGAGAGTAGACGAACTCTTCCTGTGACACTTTTTTGGGGGCAATCTCCATGATGCCGATGACGCGCGCGTGGGCGTTGCCGACGACACCGACCGTGCATTCGACCCCGGGCAGGAACTCTTCAAGAAGCGCCGGACCCTTGTATTCCCGCAGTGCCCAGAGAATCACTTCGCGCGCGCGCGCGACGTTTTCGACGCGCGAGAAAGTGCGAATTCCCTTGCTGGAACCTTCCGCGTTCGGCTTGATCAGAGCGGGAAACACGATATGATCGAAGGCGTCGGAGCGATCGAGATCGAGAGGTGACGAAAACACGCGACCGGAAGGCACCGGCACTTTGTCAGCCAGGACTTTCTTGGCCATGTTCTTGTCGAGCGAGATGGCCATGGTCAAAGGGTCTGAGCCGGTGTAAGGTACGCCGAGCATTTCGCAGACGGCCGGTACCAGAGACTCGCGACATCGGCCCTTGAAACCCTCAGAGATATTGAACACGACATCGAACCTGCCGTTTTTCAGGGTTTCGGGAAACGTGTGGTCGGCTTCGAGGATCTCGACGGTATGACCGAAAGACGCGATCGTCTGAGCGATCGCGTCTACGGTTTCAGGAGCGTCGAATTCTTCGAACTGATCTTCGGGCTGACCGTCTGCCGGTTGATAGAGGTGAGATCGATTACAGGCCAGCGCCAGCCGCACGGGTCTTCCTCCGCGTCATCCGACGGTTTTCCATCGGTACGAGTGTCTGACGATGTCCGGCGAGAATTCCAGCGACTCCGGTCGACGTGCGATGCACCTGGCGCAACACCTGTTCGCCGGCCTCGCGGTAGCCGATGATGGCGCCTTCGAAGTTGCGCAGAACCGCCATCTGCTCGGACTGGCTGATCAGGTAGTTGGGCATGACCGGAATCTTGCCGGTGCCGCCTGGCCCGTCGACCACGAAGGTCGGAATCGAGAAGCCCGTCGTGTGGCCGCGCAGCGACTCCATGATCTCGATGCCTTTGCTGATGCGGGTGCGAAAGTGTTCGACACCGACGATCTGATCGCACTGAAACAGGTAGTACGGGCGCACCTTGATCTGCACCAGACGGCGGCAGAGACGCCGGATCGTTTCGGGGTCGTCGTTGACGCCGCGCAGCAGCACGGACTGATTGTTGACGCAGATGCCGTGGCGAATCAGACGATCGACGGCTTTGGCTGACTCTTCGGTGACCTCGTTCGGATGGTTGAACTGCGTGTTGACCCAGATTGGTCCGTACCGGTCGAGCATCTCGCAGAGTTCGTTGTCGATGCGCATGGGAATGGTCACGGGAGTGCGCGTGCCGATACGAATCACTTCGACATGCGGAATGGCGCGCAGCCGTTTCAGAATCGATTCGAGTCGCGGAGTCGACAACGTGAAGGCATCGCCGCCCGAGACAATGACGTCTCGGATGCCGGGTGTGCGACGGATGTAGCTGATCATCGCGTTCACGTTTTCGTCCGATACGTTGGCGTCGTCCGAGTGCCAGATGCGCTTGCGCGTGCAGTGACGGCAGAACATGGCGCAGGCATTGGTGACGACCATCAGGGCACGATCTTCGTATCGGTGCGTCAGACCGGGAACGGGCATGTCTTTTTCTTCGTCGAGCGGGTCTTCCTCACCCATGCCGGCCATTTCGAGTTCGCGCGGATCGGGCAGAGCCTGGCGAAGGATCGGGTCGTGCGGGTCGTTGAGGTTGGCCAGTGAAAGATAATACGGCGTGATGACGGTGCGGAACCGGTCTTCGACGCAGGTCAGGGCTGCGAGCTGCCGGCTGTCGAGCTTCAGTTTGCCTGCAATCTGGGCGACGGTGGTGATGCGATTGCGCATCTGCCAGTGCCAGTCGGACCATTCTTCCCTCTTCACTTCGTTGGTGGGAGCGAGCCGCAGCAGGCTCCCGGCGGACTGTGATTCCTCCATGTTTCCCTTCTTTCGATGCATCTGCAAATGTGCCGGGGTTTCCTTGCCGGTGGCCCCGGGTCCAGGGTGGGCGTCAGCCCAAGGTGCTTCCAGTGAGATGTTTCAAGGCTCCCGTTCCTCGAAACAAAAGACGGAAAACCGCGAATTTCGGGAACACTCTCTTTGGTGCCATCTGTTGCAGAAAGACGTTCCGCGAAACCCGGGCGTTTACCTGCCGCCCTGGGTTACCGCTTGACCTCGACCCTCCGGACAAAGAAAAAAGCCACCCGAAAATGGGGGGCATTTCAACGTGGAAAATGTGGATGAGTAGTGCCGGCGCCTGAGTCGGCGCGGCTTGCGAGTAAGTGAGATGAGATCTTCACCTGTCATGTGTCTGCCGCCTGTCATTATCAAAAGCTCATTAAGAACGTATTTTGTCTCCTTATAACATCGGCGTACGTACCTCACAAGGGGGTGATAAAAAAATGTATAAGAATTGCGCAATTTATTGTCGGGGTCGCTCTTTCGCAGGGAGGGCAATCGACCGATAGTCCTAGTGAAGTGGAAAATTTTCGTGGAGGCAATGTATGAGAATCAGCAGCAACCCGCTGACCTGGAACCGGCAGGAAAATGTCACGAAAACACAGCGTGGATTCGACTTCGCGATGGCGGCCGCATCGGATGAGGACCGCCGCATGGAACACTCCAATATGTCGACCACTGATCCGACTCTGTCGTTCTGGAACCTCATCTCTTCTCTGCCGCGCCAGGATCAGGCAACCATGGCTGCCAACGGACTAGCCTCGAGACTGGCGCAGAATGGAATCAACGGCACGAATCTTTCGCTGATTCGCAGTTTTCCCGCCCGGTTTACTCGCGAAGAAATGCTGAACATCGAAGGCATGCTCAAGGAAAACCCGATGCTGCAGATGTCGGGGAGTGCCAACCAGAGACGTCTGATCGAACAACTCAAGGAGATCTGGATGGGCAACGAACAGCGTCAGGGATTCACACCCGAACTCATGCCGATTCAGAACCCTGCCGGCAACAGCCCGGTAGAGCTGTTCTTTCGATCTTCTTTTCTCAAGAGACCGGATATCGATCAAAAAAGGGTAACAGAAGTTACTGCCTAGGACAAATGACAAACGCCGCCTCGCGCTCTTTGCCGAGGCGGCGTTTGTTTTTTGCTTAACTTTATCTGTTATTCGCCTTTAGAGCCGCTTTCAAGCTTTTTCAACTCGGACATGAATCCGTCGAGGGGCAGATACCCGGAAATCTCGTGCACCTTGTCGCCATTGGCGTTCAAGAACACGATGGTCGGAAATCCTTCGACGTTGTATTTGGCAACCAGCTCGCGGTTTACATCTGCGTCAATGGAAACCAGCACCAGATGCTGAGCCGCAAATTTCTGAAACTCTTCACGATCGAAGACATCCGTCTGCAGCTTCTTGCACCAGCCGCACCAGGTCGCGGTGAAGTCGACCATGACCAGTTTGTTCTCGGCCTTGGCCTGTTTCAACCCTTCGTCGATGCTTTTCAGCCAGTCATCGCCGGCAATGGCGGCGAACCCGGCCATCAACAGAAAACACACCACGAGAACGGAAAGAGAGCGCAGTTGCATGAGATTCCTCCGGGATGAATCATGTCGGATGAGTTACCGAATCGATATGATACTCGAAAATGCCTCGTGAGAACAGTCCATGATGCTCATGAGAAATTTGTCGGCCGGCGCTGGGTTTCACGCAGTAAGAGAGAGAAGAACTCCGGCATAGAAGCCTGTATGTGTGCTGTGAAAAGCGGCGTTCAGGCTTTGGGAGACCGCCCCCCTGCCGAGCGGTTGCCCTGGCGCGGTTGGTCGAAGTCCATGTCCTGTCGAATCATTTCGAGGGCGGTCTTCACGCCGTTCAAATAGGCCAGCGAACCTTGTTCAGGCCCTTCGAGAAGCTGTGCGAGAGCTGCTTCCACAGAGCTTTCGTAGTCGCGGCCCATGGCGGTGAAGAACCGCTCCTGGCGTTCCGTGATGCGTCCTTCGAGGGCAAAACGAATCAGGCAGGCGGAGATCTTCGGCGTGCGATGCAGGAATCGTCGCGTCTCAGGAACCAGGCGCGGCAGCCAGTGCACTTTCAGACGTTTTCCGAGAGAGATGGCGCGTGCGGTCAACAGCATGCCGCAGAGTGCGGCGTCGCCGTCAGGGTGGTTGCCCCCACCAAAACCGATGACCTGCAGCAGAGGGAGTTCAACGGATTCAGCTAATGGAGTTTTAAGCGACTGGGCCAGGTTCTGCAGGCGAGTGTCGAGTTCGGGAGAAAACCGCTTTTGCAGTCTTCCAAGGGCATTGCGCAGATGGCCGGGAAACTCTTTGACCGGCTCGAGAAGCGCCGAAAGATGCCATCTGGACTTGTCGAAAGGCTGCACTTCTCCGGTTGGAAAGGTGAAATCCCGGTCGCTCAAGCGCCATCCTTCTGCAATCAACATGTCACCGGCTTCAGGCAGTCGCTCGACCAGAATCCGGTTAGGGCCGCGTCCCCAGGAGTAGGGGGCGATCGTCACCAACTGCTGCTCATTCGTCATGAAATAGAGTTCGGCGGTGCCGCGTCCGCGCAAAGACAATTTGCGAGGCACATCAGCAGCCGGTTTCAGCAGCAGGTCAAGCGAATAGATCTTGCCGAATGGGGTCTGGTTGGAATCCGCCATGTTTGTCATGGTAACACACTCGTGCGTCTCTGCTCGACTGTGAGAAAAAAAGCCTTGCGGAATTCTTTCAAGCGGTCGATACACAGAAAAGCCCTTCGTGTTGCCTTTCGGTCGGGCGGGTTCAGGCATGCATTGGAAGCGTCCGGGTTGAAGCAGAGTGAAATCGGCTGACACTGAGATGTTTGAAGATGAATGTCGAATCCGTCGAGCTTGATGAAGTGTTGAGGTGGAGTACATGACCTCGAAAAGATTGAACGAACCTTGGGTAACCTGCCCCCGCCGGATGTCTTCGGTTACATTCGGTCTGTTGACGCTCTTCTGGCTGGTGGCCGTGGTCTCGATGATCGGCTGCGGCGGTGGGGCGAACAGCAGTGGTGGACGCCAGATTCTTCCCGGCGAAAATCCGGTGGGGCCGACAACGCCTACGACGCCCACGACACCCGCCACTTCGACGACCCCCGTTCCGACGCCGACCCCCGTGGCAACCCCTGGAGCGTACATCATCAACGGCTGGATCGATATGGGCTACGGCAATTATTCTTCCGCGCAGCAGAAGTTTCAGACCGTACTGGGCCTGGCTTCGTCAACTTCTGCTGAGAAGGCCGAAGCGCTGAACGGCATCGGCTGGGCCAAGGGCAAGAACTACGGCATCGCCGCCGGTGCCAATGACTTTATCCAGGCTGGAGCGCTTCCCGAGAGTATCGTCGGGCTGGCGGCGGCGTACGTGCAGTCTGCCGACCCGGCGAAGATCGTTCAGGCGGTGTCACTGCTCGAAAGCATCGGCATGGGTGACCCACTGAAACCGTTTGTGCCAACACACACGGCGATCGGGGTTACCAACGCCGAAGTCCATGCCATGCTGGCTTACGCCTACTATTGGAGTGGCAATTCTGCGGGAGCACGCGCACAGATCAATGCCGCTCGTGCTTCCGTTGACCCGACTTCGGCTTCATCGGTGAACCAGATCTATCAGTCATTGTTGCAACTCGGACTTACCGGAATATGAGCGTCATGACGGAACGGCGGCGATGGAAGTTGGTGGGAGCGGCACTGCTGCTCTTGATTTCCACGATGACTCAGGCGTTTGATCAGGTGCACGAAGCCGCGAAGACTGGTGACGTCGAGCAACTGGAAAAAATTCTCGATGCGCGCCCGGCGGATGCAAACTCAACTGCCAGCTACGGCATCTTTCCCGCCAACTATCAGATGACCCCTCTGCACTGGGCGGCTCGTACCGGGCATCTCGAAGTTGCTCGGTTACTGCTGAAGCGGAAAGCGGATGCCAACTGCCGGACCAGTAACGGCATCACCCCTCTTCACATGGCGGCGTTGCGCGGACAAGTGTCGATGTGCGATCTGCTGATCGACAGCGGAGCTGCTCTCGATCGACCTGATGATGCAGGAATGACCCCTTTGCACATGGCGGCTCTCGGTGGCAATGCCGTCGCGGTCGAGAAACTTGTTTCCCGTGGAGCAAAGATTGACGTGGAGGACAAGAATGGTGATACGCCGCTTCACGTTGCCGCCCTGCATGGAAACAATGCGGCGGTGGCTCGATTGTTGAAACTGGGAGCAGTACCGAACGCACGAAATCATCAGGGCGAAACACCTTTGCATGAAGCGGCAGCGACGCGAAACGGCACCGCCATGACCTATCTGCTGGCAGCGAAGGCCGACCCGAATCTTCCCGATGATCGAATGCAGACCACGTTACATGTGGCGGCCCGACAACTGCATCAGGAGAGCATCGATCTGTTGTTGAAATCCGGTGGCGATCCGCAACGCCAGGATCGAGAAGGGTTCACGGTGTTGCACGCGGCGATTCAGAAGGCTTTCACCAAGCGCATGCGCGAAGTGCTTTCGCCACAGGATATCGACGGTCTGAAAAAAATCGTACAGAGTCTGATTGAAGCAGGTGCAACACTCGAAACCAAGTCGACGGACGGAAAAAGTGCCCGGGAAACCATCGGTTTTCTTCTGTCGCCCTCTGAAGTAGCGGCTCTGGACAGGTGTGAGAAGTCTGGGAAGAAAAAAGTTGGTACAGTGAAGTGAAAAGCATATAAGATTTTGTTTGAATTTGATTCACGTGGGTCAACCGTATGGAGAATGATGACGATAGAGTAGAAGACCCGTCATTCTAGAACTGAGGTAGGAAACGTGGCGGAAGAAACCTTTACGCTATATGACTATTTTAAGATTGTAAAAAAGAGAAAAACGGTCTTTCTTGTTCCGTTTTTCGTGGTGATCATTCTGGGATTGTGGTTCACTCTGGCTCAGCCGGAAGTGTTCCAGGTTACTTCTTCCTTTCTCGTAGATCCTCCTACCGCCTACGATCCTCCCCAGTTTGTCACACAGTTGGTCGAAAAAGCCCGTTCACGTGAATTGATCGATGAGACCCTGAAGTCCCGCGGCCTGCGCATGGACCCGGAAGTCATCATGAATAACATCACAGTGCGTGCGGATGCCGGCAATAACAGCGTTCTTCGGGTCACGCTGCAGGGCAGCAACAAAAAAGACATCACCCTGTTTCTCGACGCTCATGTCGACGTGCTGATGGCGTTTGCCAAAAACTATGCGCAGGAACGCATCAACAACGTTCTTTCCTACATCAGCTCGCAGACCGAGGATATCACCATTCGTCTGCGGTCGATCGAAGGCGAGATCAAGCAACTGCAGGAATCGCAGAAGCTGATCTCCATCCCTGAAGAGATGGCGACGGCCCTCAGTACTGAGAAGAAGGCGCGCAGCGACCTCGAGCAGCTTGAGTTCGAGACCAACAACACCAAACTGGCAATCGACAATCTGCGTGGCAAGCTCGGCGGCACCAAGGTCGGTGCGAAATCGAGTATCTCCGGCGATGTCGTGATTCTGCTGCGCAAGGAATTGACCAGCTTAGAGCTTGAGTCCATGAGCCTTTCCATGGTCTACAAAGGTGACCATCCGAAGATCCTGGAAGTCAAAGACAAGATCGAGTTCATTCGCAAGAAGATCGAAGAAGAGAGTTTGAAAGGCTTCAGTACGGCCGGCGATGAAAGCCTCGAAGTGATCAAGGTGAGCGTCGGCGAACTGGTCAGACTCGAAAACCAGCTGATCTTCCTTGAAGCGCGCAAAGCGATGATCAAGCAACAGATCGACAAAGCGGAAAAAGGCTTTATCGACCTGTCGAACAACAAACAGAAATACACCGACCTCGTGCGCGAGCAGAAGGTTCTCGAGCAGAGCCTGGCAAGCAATATCGACCGAAAGAACCAGGCCCTGATTGAAAAACAGGGAGTGTGCAGTCGCCTTTCCGTGCTGGCCCGCCCCTGGGAACCCAGTTTCCCGGTGAAGCCGAACTACAAGATGTACATGTTGTTCACGCTGGTTCTGGCCTTCCTGACCGGTTTGGGTGTGGTCTCTCTGGCAGAACAGATTGATAACTCGGTCAAGAGCACGCAGGAAATTCAGGAAATGCTGAATCTGCCGATTCGCGGTCTGATTCAGGATCTGTACAAGTGCCAGAAGTATGTTCCGCAGACCAAAGATCCGGTTGATCCGCTGCTCTGCACGCATCTCTTCCCGGCTTCAAAAGAAGCCGAATCGTTCCGCACGCTGCGCACGAACATTCTGCACCAGCACAAGGAAAATCCGTTCCAGACCATGATGGTTGTCTCGGCGACCGAGTGCGTCGGTAAGTCTACCGTGACCTCGAACCTCGGCATCATCATCGCTCAGGCCGGCTATCGCGTCATCATCGTCGATACCGATTTGCGCCATCCGACCATCCACAAGAAGTTCCGGCTCGAGAACAACAAGGGTTTGACCAACCTGCTGACCGGCATGCCGTTCGACGAAGTGATTCAGCCGACCTGCATTCCGCGTCTGAGCATTCTTGCAGCGGGTGGTCTGCCGCCGAACCCGGCTGAAATTCTGCAGAATGACGGATTCCAGGAAGTCATCAACTTCCTCAAGACTCAGGCAGACTTCGTGCTCTTCGATAACCCGCCGTTGAACCTGGTCACTGACTCTCTGATTCTGGCCACCAAGATTCAGCGTGTGTTCTATCTCGTCGGTATCGGCCACACGGACAAGAACGAGATTCGCACCAGCTTCGAACTGCTGAAGGGCTTGAACTGCAACGTGGCGGGTCTGATCTGCAACCGCATCCCGCCGAACGAGATGGGCGGCTACTATTACTACTATGTGAAGAGCTGACCTCGGCAAGGCTTGCAATGCCCCTCGAAACCGGTTAGTTTGAACCGTTTCGAGGGGTTTTCTCTTGCCGAACCATTCAGCCTCTTTCATGCTTGATATTCTTCGTTGGCCGCAGCTGCTGCTGACGGTCATGTTACTGCTTTCGAGCTGCATGCTGCCGGCATCGACGGTGTGGGTCGTGAGCCGGGCCGAGCTTAACCCCTGGGCGCTCGAAGAACTCCAGCATGAGCTGGAGCGCCGGCTGGGCATGCCCATGTCTGTCACGTTTCGCAAGATCAGCGGTGATCGAAACCTCGATGAGATTCCTTCAGGGACATGGTTACTGACCGAGGTGGATGACGAAGACCCTCTCGTTTTACCCGGGCTGATGCCGTTGCCGCTTGTCGTCGAGTTGCGCTGGATGCTGGGCCTCTGGCGAACTCCACTGGAAGAAATCGGCGAAACTTCATTGCCGATTCCGAATCTGGCGGCATTTCTGGCCGCGTGCCGTCGCCTGCGCAGTCGCTCTCCTTCGACTTTTCCCTGGTTTCAGGGGTTGTATGATCCGGGCATGCTCTGCCGTCTTGAAGAGGCGCTCGGAAAGAGCCTGCCGCGCGCGAATGTCCGTCTGCCCGGCAGCGGCGGGTTGCTGGCGACGCTGAATCTGGCCGTGGAAGAAAACCTTTTGAATCCGCTCTCGCTCGAGGCAGACAGTGCGTTGGCGTTCGAAGTGTTCGAGGCCGGTGACTGTGTCATGACCGGAATGTGGGTCTTACCGTCGATGCTTTCGGCAGAAAGTGCTTTGCGTCGACGTCTCCCTGATCTTGTTTTTCAGCCCTTTCCGCGTCCGACTGGCGAACCGCAGGTGCCCATGCTGTCACTGCGGTTGTTTGCGCCTGAGGGGGTCACTGTTGCGCCGGGATCACCGGTTTCTGCCGTTGGTGCGGGGGCGGCTTCGGATGCGAGACTGTTGCCTGTACAAGTTCGCCAGGATCGAGAGTGGGAACGCCGGCAGTATTTAAAACTCTACAATCGCCTGATTCGCGGCGAGTACTGAGGAGCAATCGGTGTTCATTTCGCTGCGCATCAAAATCATGGGGCTGCTGATTCTGCTGGTCGGCATCCTTGCCGTGGTGTTTACCGAAAGCGCCTCTGAAATGATTCAGCTCAAGATGACCGAAACCTTCGAAGATCATCTGGCCGGTGTCAGTCAGGGGGTTCGGGCTTTCTGGGACCGTGAAAGCAAGCAGATCATCAGAACGGCCGGCTTGTACTCCGAGTCAGAGAAAGTCGTCAGTTATTCATTGTATGGCTTGCATAACTTGTTGCAGCGCGAGATTCGTCGTCTGATTGCCGGTACTGGTTACTTCGATATCGAGATGCAGCTGAAATCCGGATTAACCATCTCGGCGTCGACCGAGGGGGCATTTCGCGGATCGGCACTGGACCCGCGCGACCCGCAGCTGAACCTGACCCGCATCGTGATGGACAACATCGACCACCAGATGGAACTGCGGGCGCGCGTGCCGATTCTCAAACTCGGCGATCTCATTGGATTGCTGACCTTGCGTCGTCGTATCAGTGATGAAGTGCTGCGAGAAGTCGGGCGCATGCTTCAGGTTGACCTCGCGATTGCCGTGAAGGGTGAAGTGCTGGCGACTTCTCTTCCTTTTGCACAGCGAAGTGAGTTTCTTAAGAATTTGTACGATCGCGGCACGCGTAGTCAGAATGCCTTTACGATGCAGATCAATCGCATTCCACATTCGATCATCCTGATCGATCTGGGAGAGACGCCGAAACATGATCCGGTCGGCATCTATGCCATTCTTTCCCAGGGCAAGATGCAGGGCATGATCGAAGAAGCGCGTGATCAGACGATTCGCATCACGGCCGGGGCTCTCACTCTCGCCCTGATCTTTTCGATCGTGTTCGCCGAGTTCGTACTGACCTCGCGTCTGCGCAGACTGCGCGACAGTTCGCAGACCATTGCCCAGGGCGATCTGAGCGTGCGTATTCCCGTCGATACCGGTGACGAACTCGGGGATCTGGCTCGTTCATTCAACGAAATGACATCCAATCTGCAGGAGAACAGAAATCGACTTGTACAGAATAATGACGAGCTGCAGCGATCGATCGAGACGCTCGAGACCCTGAAGAGTTACATTCAGGACATTCTCAGCAGTCTCAACACCTGCGTGCTGACGCTGAATCGACAGGGGCGTATCGAGACCGTGAATGAGGCCGCCAGGCAGGAACTGGCCACGATCTATCCGACGCTGGTCGGCTTGTCGTTGCGAGGCTTCCTCAAAGGGATGCAGAAGAAAGAGCGCACCACCTTCATTAGCGCTTTGAAAGCCTTTCAAAAAACAGGCGGTCAGGCGCCGCCGTTCGATCTCGAGTTTGAAAGCCCCGCGCACGGGGTCAAAGTCATGCAGGCGAACCTGTCGAACCTGCGCGATCTGCGCGGCACGGCCTATGGGTTGATTCTGACGCTCGAAGACATCACGCAGCGCAAGATCATCGAAAAACAGCTGTATCACGCGGACAAGCTCAGTTCCATCGGTCAGCTGGCTGCCAGTGTCGCGCATGAGATCAAGAATCCGCTGGCTTCGATCAAGACGCTTGGACAACTGCTGCAGGAAGAAACCGACTCGGGAGATACGCGCCGCGAATACATCGATGTCATTGTCTCGGAAGTCAACCGTCTGAACGGCGTGGTTGAGCAGCTCCTGCGTTATGCGCGCCCTGAAGAGTCCAGTTTCCGCATCATCAGAATGACGGAACTGTTGCAGCCGATAACCGCGTTGATTCATCATGAACTCGAGAGACATCGGGTGACGCTGGTCACGGATGTGGCAGAGGATGTAGTCGTGCAGGTTGACGGCGAAAAGATCAAACAGGTATTTTTGAATCTGATTTTCAACGGAATACAGGCCATGCCGGACGGCGGCACGCTGACCATGAAGGCCTGGCAGGATCAGGCGACACCGTGGACCATCTGCCAGATTTCGGATACCGGATCGGGAATGCCGGAGGACGTCGTGAAGCGTGTGTTTGAGCCGTTCTTTACGACAAAGCAGCGCGGCACGGGTCTGGGCCTGGCAATCGTGAAGAAGATTATCGATCTGCATGGTGGTACTATTGAGGTCATGAGTCGACCGGGTGAAGGAACGACCTTCACCTTCTATCTCCCTCGTGAGCGAAAGGAACAGGAAACATGACGATGCGCAGCAACAACATCCTGATCGTGGATGACGAGAAAGCCATTCTGTTCAGCTTGAAAGCAGCCCTGCAGAAAGAGGGACACCTGGTCAGAACGCTGACGTCACCGCAGGAAGCCTTGAAGATTATCGAACCGGGCGCATTTCAGGTCATCATCTCTGATTACAACATGCCGGCGATGAACGGCATGGAGTTTCTGCGAGCTGTGAAGAAGCTTGATGCAGAGGCCGTGTTCATCCTCATGACGGCATACGGATCGGAAAAGCTGGCGATCGAGGCGATGAAAGAGGGAGCCTACGACTACTTCACGAAACCATTCGATATCGAGGAAATGCGCATCATCGTCGCGAAGGCCTGCGAGCGTTTTTCCCTGGCCTGGCAGAAGAAGAATCTCGAGGAACGATTTCTGGTCGAGCCGGAAAAGGACCGCATTATCGGGACGTCACCGCAGACTCAGGCCGTGAAGGGGCAGATCGAGCAGGTCGCTCGCAGTGAGATCAGCGTGTTGATACAGGGAGAGTCGGGCACGGGGAAAGAACTGGTCGCCGAAGCGATACAGCGTCAAAGCGGCCGGGCGTCTGGGCCGTTCATCAAGATCAACTGCGCCGCGCTTCCTGAAAATCTGATCGAGAGCGAACTGTTCGGGTATGAAAAAGGGGCATTCACGGGGGCCGCGGGCCGCAAACGGGGCAAGTTCGAGGTTGCCAACGGTGGTACGCTCTTTCTCGACGAAATCGGCGACATGAGTCTGCAGACGCAGGCCAAAGTGCTGCGCGCCATCCAGGAGCGCGAAATCGAGCGCCTGGGAGGCACTGATCCGATCAAGATCGATGTGCGTCTGATCACGGCCACGCACAAGGATCTGAAATCCCTGATTGCCAGGGGGCAGTTTCGCGAGGACCTGTTTTACCGGATCAATGTCGTCACCATTCAGCTGGCTCCATTACGCGAGCGTGTCGAGGACCTCATTGCTCTTATTGATCATTTCGTGGGTGTCGTCTCGCAGAAAATCGGACGCTCGATCAAGGGAGTGACGCCTCGGGCTTTGACTGCTCTGAAGAACTTCAAGTGGCCGGGCAACATTCGGCAGCTGCAAAACATCATTGAGGGAGCCGCCGTGTTTGCCAAGGGCGAATACATCGATATCGACAATTTGCCCGAAGAGTTGAGGTTGGGTTTTGCGCCCGAATCGGCGGTATCGCCGGTCGATTGGGTGGCTGGTGAGATCGAGAAAGGAAAGACCTTTGACGAAGTCATCGGCCAGATCGAAAAGGAAATCATCATGCGCACTCTGGCGGCAACGGCCGGAAACCAGTCGCAGGCGGCAGCCAAGCTCGGCATGAAGCGAGGCACGTTACAGTACAAGATCAAACAGTACGAGATTGTTTGATCAAGCCGGAACCAATCTCACTGAATCGTCCAGTCTAATCAGAGTTCTGGTAGTAGAGCACCCAGACGTGAAAGTCCGGGCCGGGACTGCTGACCAACGTGAATTCGACATCACCGCCGTTGCCGCGCGCATACTCGACGACATCGAATCCGTAGCCCTGCATTGTGAGAGCTTCGTTTGTCACCGGATTTTCATTGAGCGACAGGTGGGACAGGCCGTTAATGCCTGAAATGCCTTTGCGCAACTCGAAGCCGGTGTATTGATGAACGGCGGGAAGATACCCGTTCAGTGCGGTCGGCAGAGATAATCCGTCACAATACATGGCAAGTCCGAATTCATCCTGCAAGAATGGCTTCAATTGGGTAGTTGATGTTGCATCGACCAGGACGTTCGCAACATCCGGGAATCCGGATAGACCGATATTTCTTTCGAGTTTCTGGATGGCGCCGTACTGCCCGCAACGCTCGAAGAGATATTGTACAAAGAGATACGACATCCCGTAGTTTGCAAGACTGTTGTCTTGCCAGTGATTCAGAGAAACCGTATTCGGTGCTTTCAGATACGCACCAACCTGTGAAACGGGTGCCGATCTCCCCTGCGGAAATCCTTCGCCAACGATTTGTTGCGCCCAGACCGAGAGACCTTCATCGATCCATGTTGAGCCGTTGATCCCTTTCTGGGTGTAGTACATCATGTGCTGCAGCTCATGCGCCATGACGCCGCGAAAGTTTTCCGGATCTTTGAAGGCCTGATCCCAGAAGTAAAGGATCTCGGTGCCGTTTGAATTCGTTGCCGCCAGGTTCTTGTCGCGCGGATTGAAGTATCCGAGTGTAACCAGTCCATCGGAAACCCCACGATTGATTTGTGGAGTCACAAAGAGAACGATGCGTGACTGGGCATCGACGTTCCCTTCAGGGGGAGAGGTCAGTCCGTCGGAACAGGCTGTGGCAAGAGTCGCGTAGATTCCGTCGAACCAGCCGGCAATGCGTTCTGCGTTGGATGCGGTGAAAGCGGTATCGGTTGCGTTATCGACGTAGACAAGGCAGTGTGTGCCTGTGGCAAACAGCGTTGCTGTCGCCAGTTCGTCATTCGCCGGATCGGACGGATTGGTGCTGGCAAAATTCACCAGCCAGAAGGTGGTTGAAGCCGGGGCGTCTGCATCAAGCGAGGCACGAATCTGCGGTCTGATTGGTGAGGAGGAGGAACGTGGCGGGTTCCAGGATCGAACCATGGGACCGACATCGCGATAGGACTTTCTGCTGGTGAGGTTCGGCAGCGATTTCAGCGAAGAGGTGAGGTTCGCCGTGGGAAGAGCCGGCACTTCGGTGTTGTTGCCGCCAAGCCGTGCGGTAATTGCATAGGGAAAGCTGCCGTCGAGATTGCTTGAACCGTCGCCACACATGGAGACAAGAAAGGCGAGTCGTTCATTCTCGGCCAGTTTGGAAAGACGAAGGGTGTTGCCGCTCGACTTGTCGGCAAAGCGGAAAATCCCGTATTTTCCGGTCTCGAGTGTTTCGAGTGCAGGGTTGTAGGCTGTGTATTTCAGCGGCGTCAGACACGGAATATTGTTGACATAGAGCCAGACGTCGACGGTCTCCCCTGGTGGAATCACGGTGCTGTCAGGGGCTTTGAAGGTGATCTTGTTGTTCGAGAAGCTGAGAAAATCGTTCGGTCCTAGTCGTTTTCGGTCACCGAGCTTGATGCTTACCGCGTTGACATCGTAGCCGAAGCCTTTTCCATACAGGGTCAGAGTCACGTCGGGAATGGAACGCTGCGGCGTCAGGTAGATCAACTCGGGCGGAACGGTCAGCGTAGCATACGATAGTCCGTCAAGCTGAATTTGGTTCGATTGCAGGCTGACATTCAGTAAGCCGGTTTGCGCATTGCTCGGAACCAGGATGACCAGCTGGCGAGTGTTCGATTCGGGTAGGACAGTGCAGGTCAGCCCGTTCAATGTCACCTTATTGAAGGCGGGAACTTCATGAAAGTTGCGGCCGTAAATGGTGACCTGTTGCCCGGGTCGTGCCCCTGAAGGTCGGACTTCGAGCGCAACCGGGCGACCGGTGAACGTGACCGGAGAGGCTTCGTGAGAACCTTCGCCATTGATGAACACACGCACAACGCCGGTTTCAACCTCGCTCGGCAGTCGCACGCGAATGATTCCATCCCGCTTGCTGTTCCAATCCATGATTGAAGCATCTTTGCCGGCAATGGTCACTTTCCCCGGAATTGTCCCGAAGCCGGTTCCGAGAATACTGATTTCATCACCATCGGTGCCGAAGTTCGGGGCCAGTGAAACGATGGCAAAGTCGCGACTTGCTGATGCTGTTTCCACACTCATCTGAAAATTGATGGAATCAGTGATCAACCCGGAACGAACTCGTACTCCCGTGCGAACCTGCGGCGAGTATCCGGCGGCTCGAATGATCACCCGGTATTCTCCCTGCGGCAGAGGCCCCATCAGGAAAATCCCGTCGGCATCAGAAATGGCTTGTGCCTGAGCGGCTTCGATCAGCGCCCCGGCGATGGCCGTGGTCGAACTGCCGATCGTGACTTTCCCTGAGATTCCCCCTTGGTCGAGTGCCCAGTCGGGAAGACCGGATGACGAGGAGTAGGAGGATGTTGGGTTGACACCTCCGCAGCCCGTCAACAGAGAAAGACCACACGCAGCCAGAACGGCAAGCACGTAGAAGGTGATCTGTCTGGTTCGATATTGCACGATAGTTGCCCCGGGTTATTTCAGCTCAGTGGGTCTCTCTGGACTGAATCTTTGCCAGAGGACCCTATCTGTATATCGGTGTATTCGCTCAATTCTGGAGATCAAATCAGGAAAAATTGATGACGTTTGAGCTGTGAAAGGCAAAAGAGAAAGAAAAAAGTCGAGTGGGTTGAGTCGCCTGTCAAGTTTGTGGTCATGAGTGCCGAAGTTAAGATGGAATAAAAAGTCATTTTCGGCGGCGTCCTTTGCCCCGATAGGAGATTGACCATGAGGCAAACGATCTTCTCACTTCGCTTTCGCCGGCTTTTCTTCTGTCTGGTGTTGATCGGTCTGGTGCTGTTCAACACTGGCGTGGAGCCTGCGCTGGCTGACATTCGCAACCCCAAGCTGACAGTTGATCTGCCGGCAGGGGCGACAGCCGGCGCGAAATTCAATGGTGGAGCCACTTTTGGCTTAAAAGCCACGTGGGAAGGGGATACACCCCCTTATGCTGCCACATTCAAGGCAGGTGGGGATATCGGCACTTCGAACTCCGACAGTGGGTCGGCGGAGTTCTCCGTGTCGGCGGCCGCGCTTGGTCCGGGTGCCAAAAGCTTCTCGGTCAGCATCATCGAAACGTCGGTACCGAATGCGAAACCCAACACGGCGACCGGTGATAAAAGCGCGGAGATCGATACGACACCTCTCGATCTGTCCGTCCAGATTGATTCGGCCACCAAAAAGGTTGGAAAGGGCGGAACGGTGAAATTCACCGTGACGGCGCTGAATGGCAAAACCTTCGGAGCGGTTCCGACGGCAGTTATCAATCCGGGAGGCGCAGCAGCGACGCCGGTGAATCCCATTATTCCCGGTTCGGTAGTCAACTACACCTATACCGTTCCGAACGACGCGACCGGTGGCAACTATACGGTACAGGTTACCGGTAAAGACAACACGTTTCCCCAGACAACCGCCAATACCGGTACGGGGCAGGATGTTTTCGGCGTTCAGACCGTCGGACCGAGCGCGCCCTCGATTGCCTCATCGAGTGTCAGCTCACCGACCAAAGCAGAGAACATCACCCTCAACGGAACCTGCAGCGATGAAAGTGTCAGCATTGAAATTCTCGACAAGGGTTCCTCACTGAGTCCGGCTCTGGTGGTCTCTCCAAGCGGAACGACCTGGCAGGCCACGGTGGTCAGCGTCAGCGAAGGCAAACATCGGTATACCGCCAAGGCTCGAGATCAGTTCGGCAACGAGTCTGTGGTTTCGTCCGAGTTGGCGATGAACGTCGACCGCACCAAACCCAATAAGCCGGTTCTCGATACTCCGGTAAAGAGAACCTCGAACAAGAACATTACCATCTCGGGAAAACAGGCGACTGACGTGCCGACCTCGACTGATTCGCTTACTTCACTGCCGATTGAAGTGCATCTGTATCGAGTAGGTGAATCTGCAGCACTGGCGTCCATCAATGCTGATGCCGGCGGGAACTTCTCGTTCGCCAATGTTGAACTCAAGCCCGATAACAACGGACTGAACATTTTTTACGTTGTCGCGGAAGACAACGCTCGCGGTTCCCCGGGGAACATGTCGGATCAGTCGACAACGGTCAGCGTCATTTACGACACCGACAAAGCAGTGCCGTCAACTTTGCTCGTCAGTTCGGCGGCGTTAGCCAGTGCTTCGTTGCCCTTCAGCGATTTCCTGGCTCCCGGCACGTATAACGTCCAGGTTACATTCAGCGAAAACATGGATCGGACTGTGAATCCGACCATCAGTTATCTGTCTGCCGCCGGTGGCACGCAGAGCAGTAACTCAGGGAACTGGATTGCCTCGACGACCTTTGTCGGTCAGATCATCATCCCGGCCGGTCAGGGGTCGACTTATGACGGTCGTGCTCAGAACATCAGAGTGACCGGCGCCAAGGACGAAGCCGGCAATGTCATGGATGACTATACGCAGAACAACCCGTTCGGTATTGATACGACTGCTCCGCAGACGACCATGGATTCCATGGATACGATCTATGTCGGCAGCGGCACGACTTCGGTGACTGTTCGTGGAACCGCCAGTGACAGCATGTCTGGAATCGGGTTCGTCGAGTTGTGGTGGGAACCATTCAACAACCCGGGGAACACCCATGCGACCTTCTCGATCGGTTTGGCACCCGGCTCAAATAACTGGGTGACGGTACTCGACGTCGCGGCTCTCGGCATCGGCGATGGAGCATACAAGCTGTGGGCCTATTCCGGTGACCGGGCTCGACCGAACCCGAATATCGAAACCCGGCAGCCGACCGGCTATCGCCTGCTGATCGTCGACCGCAATATTCCGCAGATTGATCGCATCAGCTTTGACGATGAGTCCGTCGATCTGCAGCCGGCCGGCACTCCTCCGCCGACAGTGGGTAGCGATGTCACAAAACTGACAGCGTTCATTACCAAGGGAAATGGCAGTTCGTCTCTGGTGCTCACCGTGCCGCCCATGATCTTTACCTTGAAGAATCCGGCGGGCACGGCGATAACCGGGAACTATGCTCCGCTCGGCAGCAGCGCGGTCTCCTTTACCTTCCCCAAGCTGACGGTAAACGGCACCTATACCGTTGAAGTGCAACCGATCGATGCAGCCGGGAACAAGGGCGCGCTCGCGACACGGTCATTCGTGCTCGATCTGTCGGCACCGGATACGGTTCGATTCGACCCGGCATCCGGAACGATTGTGAACGACACATATCCGCCGATTCGGGCTGACGAAGTCTGGGCCTATATCGATGACCCCGCCGCGGACTACACGAAATCGACCATCGAAGTCATGTATAACGGTCTGGTCGTCGGATCACAGAAGACCACGGCTTCGAATAGTCTGATCTGGGATTTGTACGGGGCGGTCGCCTCGCACCCGACGAATCAGAGCGGCGATGGTCGGTATGATATCACTGTTATTCCGCGAGATCTGTACGGAAACGCCGGCACCGCGAAACGATCGTATTTCAAATACGACAGTCAGGCTCCGGTTGTCGCCGAGTCGACTCCCGCTTCAGACAGCTGGATCGGTCTGGATACTCCCAAACCCTACGTGAAGCTCTCTGACGCTCCGAAGGATATCAGTCGGGTAAACAATGCTCCTCCTGCCGAAGACGCCGCCTGGCAGAATGGCAAGGGCAGCGGCGTGAATCTGGCAACTTCGAGCTTCACAATTACTGGTACGGATATCACGCATTCGCCGGCCGTCGCCAGCGGTGCTGACACCCTGGTGATCAACGATATTGCCGGTCCGGAATACAACGAGGAAGAACCCGGTCCTGGTGCCGCGTCGATCTCCGTCGAGGTGTTGACGGCGGATAACGTGTCGCTTAATGCCCCAAACACTGCCAGCATCACGATGAATGCGTTCTTTGACTACTGGCGTCCGATGGCCTCGTTCGGCTTGCCGCTCGACAGCAGGAAATACTGCAAAAAGCAGCTGCAGCTGCAGGTTGAAGCCAAGGATCGCGGTAACAGCAGTGATCTGCAGATCACCAAAGTCGAATATGCAACCGGTATCTCGAGCTGGACGGCGATCAACACCTTCGATCCGGCTCTGCCTGCCGATTCTGCCTCAGGAACATTCTGGATCGACATTACCAATGTCCCCGAGGGCGACTTCAGTCTCTGGGTACGCAGCTTCGACCGAGCTGGAAACCACTCGGACCCGGATGATGCGACAGCTGCCGCTCCGAAGCCGACGGAAGTGACGATCACGATCGATCGCACTCCTCCGGCGGCGCCGACGTTGGTTCTGCCGCTCAATGGTACGGCGAGTCGCCTGCGCGGATACAACTTCAAGTGGAGTCAGGTAACTGACGCCAATATGTATCTGATTCAGATCGCCGATGATTCCGCCTTCAACAATGTGCTCAACAACACCGCGCAGGTGTTGCCGGCCACCTACGGCACGATCATCGGAGAACTGACACCCATGACCCAGGCGGCGTTCTCCGCTCCGAAAGACGGTACCTACTACTGGCGTGTGGCGGCCCTTGAACTCTGCCAGGATGGATACAACATCAGCAACTGGTCGCCCACCTGGCGTCTGGTTGTTGATACCGTGAAACCTCGCGTGCTCGAGGTGCAGCCGACGCCTTCGACCGGGAACAAGGTATCGTCCGGTCTGGTGACCTTCACCGTTCGCTTCAGCGAAAACATGGATACGACGGTCATGCCTACTGTGACTCTTACCTCAGCGGGTGGGGAACAGATGAAGATCGAGCAGCAGACCTATCGTGACAACACCTGGACCGGCACGACGGTTATTCCAAAAAACAGCAGTGCCCTCTATGACGGAAATGCGGTGATCTCGATCTCAGGAGCGAAGGATCTGGCCGGCAATGAAATGCAGACCGATTCGACGAACCAGATCATCATCAACACCGGCCCGGCCTTCGAGACCAAGATCTTCTCGAATCCGGCACACGAATGGGAGATCGTCGTGGTCACCCGATCAACGGAAGCGCTGCAGGCTCCTCCGACCTGCGCGGTTACCCAGAGCGGCAATCGTGTTCCGGTGGTGATGAACTTCCTGAAAGAGAAATACTATGCGGGTTCTTACCGCATCAACCCCGACCAGCCCGGAAAAGCCTACATCGATGTCTACGGAACCGATCTTTACGGCATGGTCGGTCAGGGTTCGGTGCAGTTCATCGTCGCCAATCTCGATGCGTCGATTCGCGCGAAACTGACGACACCCGATGATCTCGCCACTCTCGATGTCGATGCGGGCAGCGTTGCGAAAAAGTCTCACTTGTACATTCTGCCGCGCTCGCTGGTGGAAACCTCGAGTTCATCGAGCACGTCCGGTTCGCTGCGCGGTGTTCTGAAAGCGAATCGTGCCTACAGTTCGACGGCGAACACCCCGGCCAGCGGTGATCTGATTGAGCTGCAGACGCTCGAAGAGATCGGCCCTCGCTCGGTCAGTCTGTTGAAGCCCGCCAGATACCAGGCGACGATCAAGCCTGAGTTTGGCGGCTACGATCTGAAGAAGGTCGGTGTCTATCGGAACGACGGCACCCGCTGGATCTACTGCGGCCCGGTGTCGGGTGGAAACACCGTGACGGCATCGCTGACCGGAACCGGCCGTCTGGCCGTCATGGCCGACGTGAAAGCTCCGACTCTGCTGAACATCAGCCATACCGACCGTCAGGAACTGGACGATCCGAATCCGGTGTTTGAGGGTGCGTTCACCGATTATGGCTGCGGCATCAAACCCGATTCGTTCAAATTCACAATCGATGGTATTGCACAGACCGGCGCGAAGCTGAATTCCGACGGAAGCTTCCGGTACGAAGTGCGCCAGGCACTGGTCAAGGGAAAACATCAGGTCGAGTTCTCGGTTGAAGATCTGGCCGGCAACGTACTGGCCCAAACGTTCGAAGTCGTTGCTCCGGGTGCCTTCGCCATCGGTCAGATTATCTCTTATCCCAACCCGGTGCAGGGCAATGCTGTCTGGTTCAGCTACAACCTTGAGCAGGCCGCTGACGACATCAAGTTGAAGATCTACGATGCGGCCGGCGACAAGGTGGCGGAGTTCGATACCTTTGACTTCAATGTTCTGAAGACCGGCAGAGTCAAATGGGATCTGACGAACGAGAATGGTCGACGAATCTCGAACGGGGTGTATTTCTACAAGTTCGAAGCCACCAAGGCGGGTCGAACACTCAAGGCTCGCGGCAAACTCGCGGTGATGCGGTAAGTCGTATGAGCAAAGGAGGACGGAGCATGATGAACAAGAAAGCGTTGATTCTCTTCCTCGCGGCACTGCCCCTGGCGGTAATCCTCAGCGGCTGCAGCGGGGGGGTGAATGGTGAAGGCACCAACCAGTACTCTCAGACGAATGGAACCACCATTGTCCGAGGCAGCAGTTTCAATGACTCAGGGTGGGAGCTGATCACCAAGGGTCAGTATGAAAGCGCCATCACGATGTTCAACAAGGTGCTGGCTGACAGTCCTACCGCTCAAGAAGAAGCCGAAGCCAATAACGGACTGGGATGGGCCAGATCACGCCTGGGCAAACTCGAAGATGGGATGCTGTGGTTCGAAAAGGCCATCAACTACTCGGATGACGCAAAAGTCGGATTGGCAGGTGCCTATATTCAGAGATCGTCGAAAGCGGATCTTGAGATGGCGGCAGATCTTCTGTTCAAAAGTCTGGGTAAGGAAAACCCGCATTTCAAATATACGGCACGTCGTCCAACCGGCGTGACGGATGCGGAGTGCCACGCGATGCTGGCCTACGCGTTCGCCGCGATCGGACGTGCGGAAGAGGCGACGGAACAGCTTGAATATGCGAAGGAACTGCAACCCAACTGGGCCAGTTCGACTGCCGATCAGGTCGGCCGAATGGTCGACTTTCTCATGAAATAATCAGAATCTCTCCGGGAAGCACCTTCATCATGATGAAACGAGTTCTTGGTATCACCGTTCTTCTGCTGTTGACGCTCGCGGTCACCGGCTGTCTGAAAACAGACTCGAAGGTGACCGGGAACATCATGGGAAAGGTGTTTGACTCAAACGGTCATGTTCTGCGCGGTGCTTCTGTTGAAATCTACGGTGGTGATCACACGGTCAAAACCGATGAACTGGGACGATACTACATCGGTGGTGTCGAGCCGGGGCAGAAGAAGGTCGTGGCGACCTACAACAAAAAGTCTGTGGTTAAGATCTTCGAAATTCCCCGTGGCGGAACTCTCGAAGGAGCCGATCTGACTTTTGAGGTCGTCGATGGACTTCCTCCGGTGATCACTGATGTCCGAGTCGATGCACTCGGAGAAAACGGTGCGACGATTCTCTGGAACACCAACGAACTGGCGAACTCGCTGGTCGATTATGCACTCGGCCCGATCGGTCTCGGTACGTATACCTGGCCGGCTTCAGACTCGGCGATGGTCGAAGAACACTCGGTCACACTGTCCGGGCTGAATCCGAACACGACGTATCACTTCCGCGTTCGCTCATTTGACTATGCTGGAAACGAAGGAATTTCGTCGGATTACCAGTTCCATACCCCCTCGGGTGAGGCCCCGGCGACACCTGCGAGTTTTACTGTCAGTATGCCCACCGAAATGGAACGATTGACGCTGAACTGGGCCGCCAACACCGAACCCGATCTGCTCGGGTACAACCTGTATCGTGCTGAAACAAAAGCGGGGCCTTTCACTCGGGTGAATGCCGACCCGATTTCTGCTTCAGCGACTTCTTTCATCGATGAAGGATTGAAGATCGGCTGGAAGTATTACTACTACCTGAAGGCTGTTGACACGGCTCGCAATGAAAGCGCGCCCACCGTCGTTGTGGCCATGCTGACCCCTGGCATGTTGCTTGAAAACCGCACCTGGAAAGAGAGTGAAAGCCCCTACATTCTCTACGGCGATCTGCGGGTTCGCGGGGGAGCGGTGCTGACCGTTGAGCCGGGGGTGGAAGTGCGTTGCGCCATGACGGACAGTCTGCCCGACACCAATGGGGCCAGTATGACCGACCTCATCGTGCAGGGGGCGCTCTATGCCGTCGGCACTCCGAACAAACGTATCGTCTTCACATCGGCCGAGACTTTCCCGAGATTGTCGAGCTGGGGCGGTATTCGTTTCCTGAGTACGATTGAGCCGGAAAATCAGTTGAAGTATGTCACCATCATGTTTGCCGATACCGGCATTCGCAGTGAAGGGTCCAGCCCGGTTATTGAGAATACTGAACTGGGACTGTGCGGCAGTGGACTCGATATCGGCCTGTCGGCTGCTTTGAACATTCGGTATAACACGATTCGCGATTGCACCGTCGGTTTGATCTCAGCCTCATCGAACGTGCGAAACAACCTGTTCGTCGACAACCAGGTCGCGGCGGCTTTGCTGGGGAATGATGTCTTCGAACACAACACGATTGACGGGTTCAGCGGTATCGAGATTCCGTCCGGCTTGCCGACGATTCGCAACAACATCATTTCCTACATTGGAACGACGAAGGGACTCTACGGCATCAAGCAGACCTCCCCCCTGGCAACGCCGACGATCTCCTTCAACGACATTTATAACTTCACGTTGCCGACAGACGGCCTGACAGTGGCGACAGGTTCCGGCAACATTGCATCAGATCCGCTGTTTATCGGTGGTGTGCCGTACAACTACCAGCTGCAGACGACCTCGCCCTGTTTGACGGCGGGCGACGGCGGAGTGCAGATGGGTCGTTACGGGCCTTGAGTCGATCGTTCACAGAATCGTGAAACGAGTCAGGGGGCGGTTTTTCCGCCCCTTTTCCCTTCGTATGGAATATCGTCGGCAAAGCTTGAGGTCTGAGCGTTTGTCGGCTATGCTGAAAGATGAGATGTGATCAGGAGTTATTCCTTCATGCAACGATGCGGCATTCGATATGCGATCGCTGTCGGCGTGATCGTTACGCTCTTCTTCCTCGTCTCGGCAGTCGTTCCTGCCGTCGCTGAGGCGCAAGCATCCCCGGGGAGCCTGGCATCTGAAACGGTTCTGAATCAGGCAGAGAGACTTTTACGTGCCGGAGATCAGGAAAAGTCTTTCGTTTTGCTTGAGTCGAAACTGGACGATCCTGAAAACGGGGTCGAGATTGCTCGCTTTTACGCCGAGGCACTGGCTTCTTCAGCACTCAAACTGTTGCAGGGAACCACGATTGGCAAGATGCCGGCCGCCTCGGCTTCCATCTGTTTGGCTTATCTGCGACGTGCCCGCGATCTGCAGATCGATCAGCCCAAATACTGGATTCTGCTCCTGGAAACGATGGCAGCAGCATCAGGTGAACAGACGTCCTTTCTCACGGAATCCTATCGGTTCTTTCGGCGATTCGACGATCGCCTGGGATCAGCTCCCATCTCCGGATCGGATCGCCTGCTCAAGGAGTGGGACAAGCGGTTTGCCGAGAAAAGCAACCCTCTTGAAAAGTGGTGGCTGTTGCGTGCTCGCGGTGAGAGCGAGCCCGGAAAGAAAGAGCTCGAGGCTCTCGAATCACGTATTCGCAAACGTCTGCCGGAACTCAGGAAGCGATTTCAGGAACTTATCAGCCGAAGCGAGCTTCCGGCCGCCGATTTCGTCCTGTCGGCATTGCAGCGGATAGATCAATCAACCGCCGGGCTGCAGGAGATGCAGACGAAGCTTGAACGCGTGCAGAAAATTCAGGATCTTCTCACCAAGGCCGCTGAAGCGCTGAAAGCGGGCAAGGCGGAAGAGTGTCGATCGTTGTGCCAATCCGTTTTTGCCATTGATCCGAATAACAGCAGTGCGCGTGAGTTGTTAAAGAAAATCGAAGAGACGCAACGCGTTCCCGGCCAGGATCTCTACGGCGGCTCGAATCGAACCGGGGGAGCCGTCCCGTCGAAAGAACTGCTGCAGAAACTCGCCAAGGCAGAGCAGGAAGAGGATTTTGGAGAAGCCCGTCGGATTCTGAAAGAACTCGGTTTTCAAGGCATGGCGACGGCTGAACACGTGACGAGGTTGAAAGAACTCGATACGGAAATCGAGAACGCACGCATGAACATCGAGTCGCGGTGGCGTGAAGCGCAGACACTGCTTGATCGACAGAAGTGGACGGAGTTGCGCAGGCTTCTCAATCGAAATCCCGTGTTTTCCGCTCCTGAACGTGTTATGGATCTGGAAGAGATGGGACTCTGCTGTGCTCATTTTCTTGCATTGCGAGACGCCGATAAGGTGCAGGCAGACGCGGAATCTTTGCTGAAGCGCTTTCCAAAAAGCTTCTGGGCTGCCGTGGTATTGATGGATCAGGCGCTGAATCGCAATGATTTTGTCACGGCTCGAAAGTACTACGACATGGCGGTTGTGATCAAGCCGGGACATGCGACGCTGCGATGGCCGCGAATCATTCTCTGGCTGCAGATGCATGGCTGGAAAATCGTTCCGCTGGTATTGATCGTTCTCTTTTACATCATCGCTCATTCGCTTCCCACGATCTTTGCCTTTATCGAAAGCTTGTACTGGCCGTGGATCCGTATGTTGATTCGCGTGGCGCCTTCGTTTGCTCTGGGTTCACTTGAAGGACGCATCGGTCGTATTCGTGAAACCGAGCAGAAGCGTCAGCAGTATGAACTGATGACACAAGCGGCTTTTCGTGCCGGAATTTCGGACAAAGGCGTACGATACGCACAACTGACGCTTGAAATCGACCACGAGAATCCTCTGGCGATCGATGCACTCGGGTCCTATTTTCTCGGGCGCCCCGAGGGGTTCGCGCAGCAGCTGGATATCATCGTGCGTTTCGTCAACCGCCATCTCCAGGACAAGAAAATTCTGGAGAAGTTTGTGCAACAGATGTTGCAGCGACGCGATCTCAAGCCCGAAATGCTGCCGATCGTGAAAAAGTATCTGGCGTATTGCCCGCAGCATACCGAGGTGATCACTTTTGCCGCAGAAGTGCTGCGCAGCTGGAGAGCCACCGATGTCGGCCGCGAAGGCATGGATCTGCTGGAAAAATCGTTTCAGATTTCGCGAGATGCCGATCTGGGACAGATTCTCTGGCGCGTGTACGTCGCCTGCGGCATGCGTGATCAGGCGGTTGCTCTTTCCGCGTCGATGGTTGCTGAAGGGCATTCGATCGACATGCTGGGTCTCCTCGACCGGCTGGAAGAGGATATCGATCAGAAGGTGCTCTTTCTGCAGCAGGCCGTCATGGGAATGGACAAAGCACGACAGATCGAAGCCATGCAGGCGATTCTCGAGCTGCATCACGTGACGATGACACAGGCGGCGAGACTGATTCAGCCTCTCGAGGGGTTTGAAGCGGAAGCGGATGTCAACGTGAAGTTTCATGCGCAGAAGGCCCGCGATCACTTGAAGCGGGTGAGTCTTGAATGCAAGACCTTTCGCGACCGCTTGCGCGCTCTCCCGAGTTCTCCGACGCCCTCGGCGTCTTCGGTGCAATCAATTGAACCAACAGGCCTGGAACCTCTTGTCGAACCAGATCAGGTTCTCGCTCAACCTGGACAACCGGAAATGCCTGCCGAGATTCCTGCCGGTGAATCGGTGATACCATCGTCTGATAATCCACTGAATCCTTCTCCCGCCGACTCAGCCGAAGCTGAAGATGAGCCGTTCGATCCGTTTCGTACTATCTCTCCACAGCCGACAACCGTTTTGGATGCTGTTCCTGATGTAGTGGCATTACCGCCTCTCGATTCGGTTCCTTCTGAGCCTGATCTGATGACGTCGCCAACTCTCGACCTTCAACCAACCGAACCGCCGTTGCCTGAAGAAGTATCAGTACCAGCGCCGGTCATGGCAGATGTTTCGACGGGTATCACTTCCATTGAACAGCGCCTGTTTGCCGACTTGCAGGCATACGGTCATGACGACTCCACGACGACTGTTTCCGGGCAGCGGCCACCATCTCAGGATTTGTTTGCCGATCTGCCCCCCCGATTTGTCGATGGCGACGAACGGCAACCGAACCTGCCGGATCTACCCGACGAATTGGCGCCGGTCTCGACGGATTCACCCTTGCAACAAGACCGAGCTGAAGAACCTGTGAGTTCGGAAGCCCCCCTCGTCGGACTTCCCCCGCTCTCGGAAACACCCCCGGCGGAATCAGTCAAGGAAGTCACTCCTGTTGATCTGGAAACATCATTGGAAGCGGGTTTGTCGGATTTAATTCTCGGACTTGGCGAATCTCCATCGGCTGATCAGTTGAGCGGGCTGTGCGCGCTCATGACTGATGAAGACTGGCCGGCCTGGGACACCTATCTGCAACAGCCGCATGAAGATGCGACCCTGTGTGCCGTCATTCCGGCGCTGGCCGGTTTGAAATTGGACGGAGCGCAGGCCCGGATCCTGCCTTTCCTGCGTCACGCATCGTCGACCGTGCGTGATTGTGCCGTCGAAAGCCTTGCCGCAAGCGGTTCCAAAGATGTATTGCCGGAACTGGCGGCACGACTGGCGGACGCGATGCCTGAAGTCAGAGAAGGGGCGCTGCGTGTTCTTTCCGGATACGATCACGAAAAGCTGCTTCCAGAGATGAAAAACTGGATCAGCAGCTCGGACGTGGAAAAGCGTGATCTGGCTATTCGACTGTTGAAGAGTGTGAGAATCAATGAATCCGCCGCCATGCTGCAGACGCTGCTGTACGATTCAGAGGCGGTGATCAGGCGCAACGCTATTCGTGCCTTGGCCTTTCAGGCTCTGCCGGGCAATGCCCGCATGCTGCATGAATATCTGGATGTCTGCACCGACGCGGAAGAAGAAAAGCTGATCGCCAAGGCGATCGATTTCATCGAAAATCAGCGCACCGACAGTCCGTTCCAGGAATGATCTTCCAGCGCCTGAATATGCTTACTTCGGCTTGTACATTTCGAAGGCCTTCTTGTCGAAGGCGCGCCGATAGGCTTCTTCGGGAGTGATCTTTCGTGACTTGACCAGGTCGAGGAGAGCCTGATCCATGGTCTGCATACCGATCTGCTTATGCGTCTGAATGATCGAGGTGATCTGGAACGTCTTGTTTTCGCGAATCAGGTTCGACGTCGCGGGAATGTTGATCATGATCTCGAGAGCGACGCAGCGTCCCATACCGTCGGCAGTCGGAATCAGCTGCTGAGCGACAATGCCCTGTAATGCATCGGCAAGCTGGGTACGAATCTGATCCTGCTGGTGCGACGGAAAGACGTCGACGATGCGGTCGACCGACTGAGCTGCCGAAGGTGTGTGCAAGGTGGCGAAGACCAGGTGGCCGGTTTCAGCGGCCGTGACGGCCAATGAAATCGTTTCGTAGTCGCGCATTTCGCCGACGAGAATGACGTTGGGGTCTTCGCGCAGAGCCGCTCGCAGAGCGTTGGCAAATGATTTGGTGTTTGGTCCGATTTCGCGCTGGTTGACGATGCAGCGCTTGTGGTTGTGCACAAATTCGATCGGGTCTTCGATGGTCAGAATGTGTTCCTGACGTTCGGAGTTGATCATATCGACCATGGCGGCCAGCGTCGTCGACTTGCCTGAGCCGGTCGGCCCGGTCACGAGTACCAGCCCCTTGTTGCGGCGGGCCAGATCAGCCAGAACAGAGGGCATCTTGAGTTCGGCAAGAGATTTGATACGGGTTGGAATGACGCGGAAGACGCCGCCGATGCCGCGCCGGTTCCAGAAGAGGTTGACGCGGAAACGTGAGACGTTTTCAAGTTCGTATGAAATGTCCAGTTCAAGATCGCGTTCAAAGCGCTCGCGTTGATCGTTGTTGAGGAACTCAAATGCCAACCGCTGCGTATCCTTGTGAGAAAGAGTCGGCAGATCGGTGGCGAAGAGTTTTCCTGAAAGACGCATCATGGGCGGAGCGCCGACGGTCAGATGAAGATCCGAGCCGTCCTTTTCGACGACGAGCTGTAACAGGTCGTTGATACTGAATTCGCCCTGGATGCCGCCCTTCCTCGATGTCGACGTCGTCGCCATGGTCGGTGCCGGCGGTCGAAAACTGGGGGCGGCTGGTGTTGCAGGGGTGCCGCCGGGTGCGGGCGCTCCGCCTGGAGCAGCTGTTGCCGGCCGAGGCGCCGCCGGAGGAGCACCGGCCCCGGGAGACGGCGGTCGAAAGGTGGGTGCGGCTCCAGGAGCGGCAGGCGCACCTGGAGGGGTTCCGGGCGGACGCGGTGGTTGAGGCGGTTGAGCGGTGCCTGTAACGGGAGGTCGAGGCGGTGCGGCGGTCGGAGTACCGGTTGGGGTTCCGGCGGGCGTGCCTCCGTCGGGCTTTTCGCCGCCGAACAAACGATCGAAGAAGGTGTCTTTATCAGCCATGATGGTCTGTCAGCCGCCTAGAAAAATCGGAGGAATTCTTCAAAACTGGTCTCGCCGCGTATTACGAGATCGAGAACCTGATATTCGAGACTGGGAATGCCGTCTTTGCGCGCGAACTGGTTAAAGTCCTGGTAGCTCTGCCGGTTGATCATCATCTGGCGCAGAATCGAGCTTACGGGAATGAACTCGTATATCAGAAGTCGGCCGGAATAACCGGTATTCTGACAGGCATCGCAACCGACCGCACGGGCACAGGTCGGGGTCGAGACGGAGTCCTTCAGGCGCTGGGCCAGTTCAGGCGCTGGTTCGACCGGTTGTTTGCACTTGCTGCAGAGCTGTCGAATCAGCCGCTGTGACAGGAAACCGGCCAGTGACATCGCGGCGGTTACCGGGTCGGGAGCCTGCTCGAGCAGCTTCACGACGCTGTTGGCAGCATCATACGCCGGGAAGGAGGTGATGACGGTCTTGCCGCCGAGACCGGCGAATACGACCGACTCGGCCAGCGCTTTCCCATGAAAGTGATCGAGGTAGATGACGTCCGGATCGAGGCGCGAAGCGAGTTCGAAGCCGTGAATGAAGGTCTCGATTCCGGGTTGTCCGATCTGCATCTGGGTCATACGCGGAAAGTTGGCAATCACCGGATCTTCGACTGTGACAATCTTGGTATTGTCCAGGTTGTAGCTGTTCAACAGGTAGTACGCACTGGTGGTCTTGCCGGATTCGCGCGGCCCCGTGATATAGAGAATGCCATGGTTCTGCTTGAGAAACCCCGCGACGCGATCCAGGAATTCCTTGCTGTGCTGTACGACGTCGGAGGCATTCTCGCCGAAATCGGTCAGTTTCAGAATCACCATTTCACCGTTGACTGTCGGATAAAACAACGACTGCACGTTCACCTGTCGGCCCGAGATGGTGACGCGAAAATGTCCGACGACTGTCTTGACCGGGGTTCCGGTGCCGAGCGGAATCTGCGACAGGGTCTTGAGCTTGTTGATGACTTCCTGGTGCATCTTGAAGGGGATCTCGAGCTTCTTTGACAGAATCGAGTTGGTACGAAACCGGATGATGACGCCCTTTTCCGAGGGTTCGAAATGCACGCGATCGACGCGGTTGATGATGGCCTGGCCGAGAAGGTAGTTGATGACCTTTTCCGGGCCTTCCATGCCTTTGGGAATACCTCGCTCGAGCGACGGCTTTTCGCTGATGTCACCGGTGACCTTGTTTTCCTGCACTTCGAGCGGGCCGTAGACGGCGGTGAAGGTCTGGTCAAAATCAAAACTCGTACAGATGGAAACATTGACTGTACATTGGGTTTTTGCCGCCAGCGTTTCGACAGCATCGAAGTCGAGTGGATCGACCATGCAGATGCTGAGCTGATTTCCGGTCTGGTACAGAGGGATCAGCTTGTGGTCGCGAGCATACTCCGCTGAAACCAGTTTCAGCGCTTCACGGTTGATGATCTGAGGGTTCAGATGAATGAACGAGATGTTCAACTGGTTCCCGAGGGCCCAGATGATGTCATCTTCCGTGACGATACCCTGTTCGATCAGAGCCTGGCCGAGTTTGATCCCCTTGCTTTTCTGATACGCCAGAGCCTGACCCAACTGTTCCTGAGAAATGAGGTTACAGCCGAGGAGAATATCTCCGAGTCTCTTTTTTTCCATAGCCATACGAAGCGTCATGGTACCTCATCTCGAGGTCAGGGGCAAGCAGCACACGCGGAAAAACAAAACCGCCGAAGGCAACTTGCCTTCGGCGGTTTCTCAATCGCCTGAGAGATTACTTGCGGTTATGATTAACCATGTCCTTCAGTTCTTTGCCAGGCACGAATTTGGCGACATTGGTGGCGGGAATCTTGATCTGCTTCTTCGTCTGGGGGTTGACACCCATGCGGCTCTGGCGGGTGGTCACCTTGAAGGAGCCGAAACCGACGAGGCGGATTTCTTCCTTCTTGCGAAGAGCGTTCTTGATGATGTCGATGGTGGCTTCGAGAGCCTGAGCGGCCTGGTTCTGGGACAGGTTGGTGTTGCGGGCGATTTCTTTCACGAGCTCGATCTTTTTCACGGGATCCTCCTGATGGAGATAGAGTGTTTAACGGACTTGACGCATCGTACCAAAGGCAAGCGCAGCCTGTCAAGCCCATCTGGAAAAATACTTCAAAAAAATTCTCAATGGAGGCGGTTTCGCAGGTCATTCAGGCGTATGAGCAGCTTCTGCTGCTGATCTCGAAGGATGCGCATGCGTTCCTCGAGAGCCCGCAGTCGATCCTGAAGCAACGTCAGACTGGTCGCCGTTGTCGGTGATGTTGTGCCGGTTGTCGGCGCAGTCGGCACCGCGCCGGTGGTCGTGGGGGCCGTCGGTGCCGTGCCCGGAAGCGTCGTGGTCAGGCGACTGGTCGTGGCCTGAGAGCGCGCGGCCGCCTGAGCCAGTTGCTGTCGGACCTGTTCGATTTCCGCCTGGACGCGAGCGATTTCTTCGTTCGTACGTACAAGTTGATTCTGCGTGAGATTCAGTTCTTCTCGCAGTCTCTGGTTGTCTTGAGTGACAAGCATGCCCGGTCCGGCCTGGCCGAAGGAACGACCGTGGCCTTCCTGCATCTGATCTTGATTCAGCCGGCGAAATCTCGGGTCGGCATACCCGACCATGCCGGGGCCAGGTGGAGGCGGGGTCGGTGGCCGATTCGGATTCTGCTGGCGCTGCAGGGTCTCAAAGAAGCTCATGTTTTCGCGAATGTTCGGCGGTTCAGCGGCCGTAGGCATTGCTGATGGGGTTGAAGGTCGGAACCCTGGATCCCCCGGCCCCGCCGAAGTGGTTCCCGGACGCATGGGAGGCAGACCTTCAACGTTTTCGCGCACTCCGGCCTGGCGCGGATCGGTGACGGGCGGCAGCAGTCGGCTTTCTCCGTCACGCATCGGGGGTTGCCCTTCCTGACGCTGTTGCTGAAGATTCTGCCACGCATCGGGAGTTTTCCCTGGTGCCGGTGAGGTTTTATTCGTTCCGGGGCGGCTCGGTTGGGGCAGAGGCGCTCGATTCGGGCCGACGCCCAGCGGAGTGACACCGCCCCAATCCTTCTTCAGCTGTCCTTCTGCTGCTGTCGGGTCGAAACGCTGCGGCTGGGCTTCGAGGCTGCCCTGTCGTTGCACCGCCGTCATCATGCCTCGCTGCAAAACCAGCTGGCGGCGCTCCTGTCCGTGGGTTTTGACCGCGACGATGCCGTCGAACACGCGAACCTGGGTTTTGCCGAACCGGTCGACATTCACATCGAACGAAGTGCCGAGAACGCCGCAGACGGCGGTCGGAGTCACCACCTGAAAGTTGCGCCCCTGCTTCTGCAGGTTGAAGATGGCCTCACCGACCTGCATCTGAATGCCGCCATCCATGAGCGTCAAGATCGTATTCGACTTGACCCGGAAAATGCTGCCGTCAGGAAACTTCATCTCTCCGCGGGTTTCGCTTTCGGTGCGTAACCGATCTTGTACGCGCACGACGATCGGCTCAGGGCCGAGGTCGAGCCAGTTGCCCACACCTTGTCGATTGAGAGCCGCGCGGCCGCGCAGAAGTTGAAAGGTAATGGTTTCTTCAGCCGAAACGACGGATGAAACCAGCAAGATTGTCGTGATGACCACGAAAAGAGATAGAAAACGATTTCGCATTGACCCCGCCTCCCTCCATTACTTTGAATCCAGAGTATACCTGAACGTGAAACCATGCAACCGTTGGACTTTTTCCCTTATTTGAGATATCTTCTCTACAGGCGGTTACATGTTTTTCACCGCCCAAACTGCACACAGGAGGTCACCCCATGGAGCCGATCGAAGTCGTCACGGTTGAATGCCCCTGTGGAAACATCTTCGAACCAGACACGGTACAGGTCGACCAGAACGGAGACCGCTGGACCGTCTGCCCGAAATGCGGGCACAAGGTTCCCGTTCCCGAACTTGATTGAGATGTAAGGTTTGACGGCACCCGGAGGACGAAAAAGTTCTCCGGGTGTTGCTTTTATACGCTTTGTTCTTTGCACCGAAGAATCAATGGAAATCCTGGGAAATGTTCCTCGAGGTCGATTGATCCGTTGAACGTGTCGATAGATCGGAAAGATGATGTTAAGACTGTTTCATACATGGCTTTCGTTGCGGGACTGTCGGTTGATGGTGGTTCTCGCGCTGTTTGCCGTGTCGGCGCCGGCGTCTCGGGTTGAGGCGCAGGGAATTCGCGTATCGTCCGATCTGCAACTGGCTGAAGCCGCTTCCTGGAATGCCCGCGGCATTGACCTGGCGCAGCGCGGAGATCTGCTGGGCGCGATCAAACTCTGGCGGGAGGGAATCGATTACTTCCCTGCCTATCTGCATTTTTACAACAATATCGGCGGCGGGTTGCGCCGTCTCGGCTATTTGCAGGAAGCTCGGAAATGGTATGAAGCATGCCTGCACATTCAGCCCACCTATTGGACCTGGTACAACCTCGGGCTGTTGTTCGAAGATCTGCGCGATCAGACGCAGGCGATTCACGCTCATCGCGAAGCTCTGGCACTGCATCCCGAGTTTCAGCCCGCTTTTGAACATCTGATGCGTCTCGAGCGCGAAGAGCAGTTGCGCCGCTTTGCTCGTTCCAGGCAGCCGGCAGCCGCCCCGGTGCCGCATCTTGAGCCAGTTTCCCCGCCGATTCCTCTCGGGCCGGTATATGAAACGGTTCGAGAGCCGGTACCGGTCGAACCGGCTACGGTTGCGGCTGTTCCTCAGGCGGTTTCGCCGCAGACGAGCGAAACCGGTCAGGCCGCTTCCGCAAAATCGAACCAGCGCCGCAGACAGGTTGCTCCTGTCGAACGGACGGCACCGGCGATTGCGCGGATTCCTGAGCATCTGCCGACGGCATTGCCTGAACCGGAACTGGAGAAAGGTCCGGTCGTGCGTCGGCCGCATGACACGGGTGGGCCGGTCTTCGTTACGTTCGACGGTGGTGCTGACGCTGATGGATTACCGGCGATTCTGGCGGCTCTGCGCGAGCGCGGCGTGAAGTCGACCTTCTTTCTGACGGGACAGTGGGTGAAGCAGTATCCCGATCTGGCGCGTCAAATCAAGGCTGAAGGGCATGAACTCGGCAATCACAGTCTGACGCACCCGAATATGAGCCAGTTCAGTCGAGAGCGCATTGCTTCAGAACTGCAGCAGACCGAAGCGGTTTTCGAGCGGGTGCTGGGCGAGAAGCCGGTGCCGTGGTTCCGCTTTCCGTTCGGGGCGCAGAATCGACGTGTCGAAAACCTGGTCGCAGAGCTGGGTTATCAGTCTGTCTACTGGGACATCGACACACTCGACTGGAAAGAGCCGTCGGCGGCATCGATGCTGGAAAAAGTGCGTCGGAAGCTCAAGCCGGGAGCGGTGATTCTGATGCACTGCGGCAGTCGCAGCGGGGCAAAGGCACTGCCGCGTTTGCTCGATGAGATCATCGGGCGTGGGTACCAGCCGACGATGCTGTCAAACGTTCACCCGTCGCAGGTTTCTATTTTATCGCGGAAGTGAGTTCGCCCGCGATGGGCGAGATCGGCTCGGGTGGCGGGTGACGCAGAAACTCGATGATCGCTTCGGGAGTGTCGAGCAGGGTCAGCAGCTGCAGGTGCTCAACCTTGATGATCTTTTCCTCGACCCCGCGCTGCAGCATGGCCCTCAGCGGTTCGTAATAGCCGCGGACGTTCAACAGCAGGATCGGTTTGGGCAGCAGACGTAACTGGCGCTGGGTCAGCGTGTCGAACAATTCGTCATAGGTGCCCATGCCGCCGGGAAGACAGACAAAGGCGCCCGATCGCTGCTGCATGACTGTCTTGCGCTCAGACATCGACTCGACGGCGATCAGTTCATCCAGGTGAGGGTTATGAATGCCTCGCTCGACCATGAAACGCGGGACGACACCGACGAGGCGGCCTCCGGCCTGTTGATGCGCCTGGGCAGTAGCCAGCATCAGCCCGCAGGTGGTGCCGCCGTAGACCATTTCGAGTCCGGCCTGAGCGAGAAGCTCGGCCAGGCGTTTGCCCGTCGCGAAAATATCAGGAGCGACGTTCGGGCTGGAGGCACAGTAGATGCAGACCGCACGGGGGTTGAGAGGAAATTCGCGAGTTTGATGCATGTCGCAACGGTACCATGTTGAAAGCCGCCTGACAAGCATCTATAATGAGCCACACTTTATGCCTTACGGCAGGTCAGGAGAAACAGCGTCATGGTCGATCTCGATAAAATCATTTCCCTGTGCAAACGCCGGGGATTCCTCTTCCAGGGAAGCGAGCAGTACGGCGGCCTGCAGGGAACCTACGACTACGGTCCTCTGGGAGTCGAACTGAAGAACAACGTCAAGCGCGCCTGGTGGCGTCGCATGGTCTACGAGCGTGACGACATGGAAGGCCTGGACTGCGCCATTCTGATGAATCGTCTGGTGCTCAAATACTCGGGTCACGAGGAAACCTTTTCGGACCCGATGGTCGACTGCCGCAAGTGCAAGCGCCGCTTCCGTGCCGATCAGGTTGATGCCGATGAGAAGTGCGCCGAGGGCGGCAAACACGATCTGACAGAACCGCGCCCGTTCAACCTGATGTTCAAGACGGTCGTCGGGCCGGTGCAGGATGACGGCAATATCGCCTATCTGCGCCCCGAAACGGCGCAGGGCATCTTCGTCAACTTCAAGAACGTGCTCGATTCGACCAATCGCAAGCTGCCGTTCGGCATCGCGCAGATCGGCAAGGCCTATCGCAACGAGATTACACCGAAGAACTTCATTTTCCGCGTGCGCGAGTTCGAACAAATGGAAATCGAGTTCTTTGTCAAACCAGGATCGGACGATGAATGGCATCGCCGCTGGGTTGAAGATCGTTACAACTGGTACATTTCTCTCGGCATCAAACCCGAGAATCTGCGCAAGTATGAACAGAAACCGCATGAACTGGCGCATTACGCCAAGGCGACGACCGATCTGCTGTATCGTTTCTTCCCCGATCGCCCCGATGAAGCCAAACAGTTTGATGAGGTCGAGGGCATTGCGAACCGCACGGATTTCGATCTTACCTGTCACAGCAAGGGTGGCAAACTCGTACTCAAAGACGGCCGCGTGATTCCGAATGAGCACGCCGTGGCGAAGCTGACCTATTTCGATCACGAAACCAACCAGCATATCGTTCCGTATGTCATTGAACCTTCTGCAGGTGTTGACCGCATCTCGCTTGCCTTCCTTATCGACTCGTACTTTGAAGAAACCGTGAAAGATGAAACCCGAGTCGTGTTGCGCCTGCATCCGGAACTGGCGCCGATCAAGGTGGCCGTGCTGCCGCTGAAGAAGAACAACGACGGCATCGTGAAGACCGCGAAAGACATCAAGAACATGCTGCAGCGCAACTGCGGCTGGCGCACGGTGTATGATGATACGGCGGGCATCGGCAAGCTGTATCGCCGTCAGGATGAGATCGGCACGCCGTTCTGTCTTACCGTCGACTTTCAGACCCTTGAAGACAAGACCGTCACGGTCCGCGATCGCGATACGATGGCTCAGGTGCGCATCGGCATCGATCAACTGCCGACCTATCTGCGAGAAAGGCTCGGCAACGTCGGCTGATTCAGCAGCCGACGTGAAACAAGAAGCCCGGGGTTCAAGTCTGAAGCCCGGGCTTCTTGTTTGGTAGCGGATTTAGAACAGATTCGGGTCGTACTTTTTGAAGACGATCTGTTCGTGAACATCGATACCGTGGCCGTTCAGGCGCAGACTGAGAATTTTCTGCGAGTCGGCGGGATCGGTAGTCAGCACGACGCAGCCGTATTCCTTCAGATACCAGACATCGGGCAGCGGGTTGCGCTCGCCAATCTTGATCTTGAGCTGTTTGCGGAACTCGTCGAACGAGAGTTCTTCAAAGGCGCGCTGCTTCCACTGCTGATACAGCACATCAAAGATGGCTCGGCGCAGAGACCAGTCGAAGGGCTTGCGGCGCTGTGGCACGAACATCGGGCCGGTGGTCTTGAAGATCTCCTGGCGGGCCAGCGGATTGATGAGGGCGGCCATTGCCAGCCAGAATCCCATGAAGCCGAGAATAACGGTCAGAATCGCGATGGCGAATTCAAAAACCGGTTGATGTGTGAGGGCTTTGGCGATCTTGCAGACATAGAGCAGATCAATGTCGATCAGAAAGAAAAAGAGCAGTTTGCTGAAAAAACCGAACCCGTACGTGAGCACGAGAAAGATGACGAAAAGGGCGATTTCAACCGCAAGAATGACCCAGTGATCCGGCATGAACCCCTGAGCGAGAGCATACAGCGACCAACCGGTAACCAGCCAGTTGAAGGCAAAGGCGGTGAAAATAGTCCCGCCGTAGACGTTCTTGTTGGCGAATTCCATGATGCCTGTTATGAACTGGCACCCACAGCCGAAGAGCAGGCAATACAATGCGGCGGTCTTCAGAGCTTCAGGCGTGACCGAGAACTTAAAGGCGACCGGCGTGAGCGCGGCACAGGCAATCGTCAGGCCGATGAGTCCCAGGGGGGCTGGGTTGCCGAAAACCTCGTGGTGCGGCGGAGCGATGTCGATTCGCTTGAGCATGTTGGTGTCCTCCGTTGGCGTTGTGAGCAGCATGATAGCATGAATGAATTCACCGTAAACAGTGAGTAATGAATGTGGCTGAGACACTGATTGAGTGAATGTATGTGGACAAATCAACTCGGACTATTGGAAACAACGCAGGAGATTGGGGTGTCGGATTCCGACAACTGTTTCAGGTCGGCGATGGAGAGATGCTGCCGATCTTCTGAAGCTCGGCTGATGTAAAAATCGCCCGATGGGTATCGGGCGATTTGTTCGCGTGAGCTTCTGCGTCTGTCGACGGTGATTGCTTACTGTTCGGTCTGCAACCAGTCGTCGATGATGCGGACAATCTCTTTCTTGCGACCGATGTCGACGTGATTCAGGTCGACCGTCTTCTTGCCGATCAGCTTTGCGCCGCGCTTCACGGCGTTATCAGTGAAGAGAGCGGATGCGAGATACACGAGACCGTCGCCGGCTGGAGTGAAAAACTCCCAGGGCATGGGGATGAGCTTGTGATCGACATACGTGATATGGGGGTTGGAGCCGGCAATGACTCCGATTTTCACGTTCGGATTGAACCCCTTCTCTTCCAGGCGATAGATCAGGCGCCCGCCTTCGTCGATGGCTTTGTCGATGCCGCGAGAGGTCATCAATGGAGAAATGCCGCCGAAATACAGCGTGTAGGGCGTGAACATGTCCGGGGTCATGCTCTCTGGGCCGAGCGGTACATCGGCATCGCGAACCAGGTTGTAGAGCAACTGGCACTGGCCGGGATAGTAGTTCATCGAGTCTTTATACAGACCGCGATCTTTCACGCTTTGCCACATTCCGTAGAGCAGCATGCTGTCACAGGCCAAGGGGCCATTGGCGTTTTTCTCGGTGACGATCTGCAGGTTGTAGCCGTAGTAGCGGAACGGCGTATCGATGCCGCGAAAAGCCGGCCCGATACCGATATACGTACCAACGTCATTGCGGAAGGGGGAAAGAAAGGACTTCTGGGGAAAGATCTGCGGGGCATCAGAACAGTAGATGCGGGTGACGACATTCCCTTTCGAGTGAGCGACGATGTTGACCTTGAAGTTCGGATCACCTTCGCGTTTCATCAGGGAGCGGATGCGACTGATGGCGTTGGCGACCTGCTCGGCCTGCATGATATTGCAGCCCTGGTTGTGGGCGAAAGTAACAGCGAAGACCGCATAGCCGAGATCCGAGAGCCAGAGGGCCAACCCACGTTCTTCCATGGGGATTTTTTCGGGAAGCAGACCAACGTAGGGATGAATCCAGGCGCGGTTGGCGTTGTCTCCGGCCCCGTGAACCAGCAGAATCGGCTGAGGCAGCGTGCGGCCGTCGAAACCTTTGGCGCAATGCAGCAGAAACGAACGTGAGTGAGGGGTTGAATCACTGCCGAACCACTTGATGATCCAGGGGTCTTTTTGTTCTCCGGCGGGGCAGAAGGCTTCCTGCACGAACCCGGGGTGTGGGTCGGAAAGACGCTCGACGCGTGCCCAGGCTCCGGCTTCGGTGCCTGTAAAAACGGCCTCCGGCTCGGGAAGAAAAGCGGACGAGGCAAACAGGCTGCAGAGCTGAAGCGACCAGAAAGTCGCGATCAACAGAACGCAGCGGAAGAATCGAGTCTGGCAAGGACTGACCAATCTCGTCAGGCTCACGCTTCCCTCCTTGAGCGGGTTTTTACCCGTTAACAGCTATCTTTCTCATGAATACAAACAATGGAAAACCATCGAGTGATTAAAAGAATTATAAGAATCGAATCGAATAGTGTCAACTCCCGCGTTCACACTGATTTTGCGAGGGTACTGATCCGGTTGGTCGGTTTACGCATCCGGGCAGCCTTTTGCGACGCAATACAGAGGCCGTGAAGAGGAAAAACGAGGCTATAGAGACATTTGCTGAGTTTAACTCCTCAATTGTGACCCGATTATTTTGCGCTGCAAAATTCTCGCTTGACAGCCGATACTTCGAGTGATAGTTTCAAAATGGGGCGAAGTTGTGGTGCAAACAAAGATTTCGCCTTGAAAAGTCAGGTCGCCGCAAAATCTGAGCAGGTGTTTCCTCTCATGAAAACGGAATCGAAATTTTGCGGTGCAACGAAACGGAAAAAGAGGTGTAATCATGGTTTTATGGGTTGCGGGGTGGAACAACCCGGGCATGCTTTCGCATCGCGAAAACGGTGAGCGCCCGGCACAATCACAGCATGAGCAACGGCAGGAACAGGAGTCGCGGCAGATGAGACTGGATGGAAAAGTTTGTGTGATCACGGGGGCCGGGGCAGGCATCGGTCGGGCGGCCGCCCTTGCTTTCGCTCGCGAAGGCGGACGGGTCTGGGCCTGGGACCAGAATCAGGAGTGTCTTGAAGCCCTGAATAGGGAGTCGAAAGGCGCGGTTCGGGGTCAGGTGGTCGATGTGACGAATCGTCAGCAGATCGAGGCGGCGGTCGATGAGATCATGCGGGTCGACGGACGGATCGATGTGTTGGTGAATAATGCAGGGATCACGGCCGACGCCATGCTGCATAAAATGGAAGAGTCGCAGTGGGATCGTGTGGTGAATGTGAACCTCAAAGGGGTTTTCAACTGTTCGCAGATTGTGTCGAAGATCATGCGCGATCAGAACTGTGGTTCGATCATCAACACCAGTTCGGTTGTCGGCGTCTGCGGCAATATCGGCCAGACGAACTACGCGGCAACCAAAGCCGGCCTGATCGGCATGACCAAAACGATGGCCAAGGAACTGGGCATGAAGAACATTCGGGTGAATGCGGTCGCTCCGGGGTTCATCATGACCGACATGACCGCGAAGATGCCCGAAAAAGTTCTCGACCTGATGAAGGAAAAGGCACCGCTGCGCCGCCACGGAACCGCTGAAGATGTCGCAAACTGCTATCTGTTTCTGGCATCGAACGAGTCGTCGTTTGTGACCGGACAAGTGCTGGGCGTCGACGGCGGCATTGTCCTCTAAGGCTGCATGAACGCTTTGTCAGGGAGATTTCGCTTGGGCGAAACGCGATAGCGAAGAGCGACCGCAAAATATCACAATAAATTGGGAAGCATTTTGACGAAAGGTGATGAATATGTCAGAAGAAAAAACAGAAAAGAAAGCGATTCTCATTAAGAAATATCAGAACCGAAGGTTATACAACACCGAGGAAAGTCGCCACATGACCCTCGAAGAGATTGCAAAACTCATTCGTGAAGGCCATGATATCAGAGTCGTCGATTCGCAGAACAATCAGGATATTACCAAGCAGATTCTGGCGCAGATCATCCTGGAAGAGGAGAAAAACCAGAAAGACCTGCTGCCGGTCAGTCTTCTGTATCAGATCATCCGAGCCAATGAGGACCTGACGCGCGACTTCTTCGAGAACTATCTGCATTCCATGTTCGATTCCTATATCGCTCATCGCAAACTGGTCGAAAAGCGTCTGACCGAGATGCGAGATCTGAGCAAGCTTCCCTTCGAGCTGAGCGACCTGTTCATTCGCAGCTTCGGCGTCGCCGGCCAGGGAGGAAACAAACCGAAACCCGACAAGGAGGGGTAATCCCATGCAACAGTGTGCTGAAAAGGTGAAAAAGATGCAGGAGACCGTCGCCGAGCAAACGGTGGAGGCGCTCAAGAAGGCCGCGAAAATAACCTCGCTGGCCGGTCAGGATCTCGACGTCGCCGTCGGGCAGACTCCCCACGAGATCGTCTATCGCAAACATCGCGTCAAGCTGCTGCGCTATCTGCCGACGGGCAAGACCGTGGCGCAGACCCCGATTCTTATCTGTTTCGCCCTGGTCAACAGACCCTACGTCATGGATCTGATTCCCGGCAAGAGTATCATCGAGATTCTCGTGAAGAGCGGCTTCGAGGTTTACCTGATCGATTGGGGTTACCCGACCGATGCCGACAAGGATGACGGTCTCGACGTGCATGTGAACCTGTATATCGATCGCATGGTCGATAAGGTATGTGAACTCAGCCGTCAGAAGCAGGTGACCCTGCTCGGATACTGCATGGGCGGAGCTATGTCCATGATGTATACCGCGCTGCACCAGGAAAAGATCAAGAATCTGGTGACGCTGGCCACGCCGTTCGATTTCGGCGCCTCAGAAAACATTCTTTCGAAGTGGGGCCGCGATCTGCCGGTCGAAGACATCGTCAACACCTTCGGCAACTGCCCCGGCTGGTTTCTGAATATGGGGTTCGATGCCATGAAGCCGTTCGACAAGATCGACAAGATGATCAACATCACCGACGGCATTCTGGATGACGATTTCCGCACGCTCTTCACGGCTATGGAAAAGTGGGTCAGCGATGCGGTTTCGGTGCCTGGCAAGGCCTATGAAGAGTTCCTGCGCGGTGGGTTCCGCGAGAATCGTCTGATGAAGAACGAATTTTGCGTCGGCGAACAAGTGGTCGATCTGAAGAAGATCACGTGCTCCTATCTGAACCTCGTGGCGGAGAAGGATACGCTCGTCCCACCCGTATCCAGCCTGAAGATCGGCGACTATCTGGGAAGTGAAGACAAGAAGCTCATGACCTGCCCGACCGGCCACATCGGTCTGGCGGTCAGCGGAAAGACCCTGAAAACCCTCTGGCCGGAAGCCGCCGCCTGGATGAAAGAGCGCTCGGGCGGAAATCGCAAGGTCGCCAAGCGGCTTGTGGAGCCGGTTTCCTGAACATGAAAAATTTCTTCGCAATTGCGAAATAAAATGTTGACTTCTGCCGATAGATGAGTTAGTATATGAGTGTCCGATGAACGAAAAACAAAATCAATTTAAAAATAGGAGATAGCCCGATGTTTACGCCTCACATGACCTACTGGAACGACATGATGGACAAGGTTCGCGAAATGTATAACACTTCTCTCAAAACCAATCAGCAGGTGCAGAATGAATTCAACAATCTGTTGAAGGAAATCATTCAGCAGACCGTGAAGAACACCGTTGGTTTCCAGAAAGAAACGGAAAATATTACTCAAAAGCTTACCGAAACCTACTTCGATAACGTGAACAAGATCACCAATTACCAGATCGAGAACAGCGAGAAGACCTACCAGACCATCATGGGTCTGCTCGACACCTACGGTATCCACAACAAGGAATTCCGCGCCGAGCTCGAAAAAATCTGGAAGACCAACACCACCACCTATCGCGGCAAGGTCGAAGAAATGAACACCATCCTGCGCACCAACCAGGAAAAGTATCTGCAGACCGTGTTCGAAACCTGGCGCAATGCGATCAAGGAAATGGAACAGATCCACAACCGCGTCGACGCCGCCAACACCAAGTAACCTCTGACGATAGAACGGGGCCCCATGCGGGCCCCGCTTTCATGAGCCGCGTCTCAAGGAGATCACCATGTCTGAGAATACCCACGTCATTCACGAGATGTTTGAAGCCTGGCAGAAGATGAACGCCAATGTGTCGCGCAGCTTTTTCGAACTGGCTGCCGAACCCTACAAGACCGAGAGCTACGAGCAGCTGTATCGGTGCTGGGCGAACGGCCTGACCGAAGTCATCGAGAAAGCCATGCATATGCCGCAGTGCAGCAAAACCGCCTGGGAGAACTTCAAGCCCCTGGCCAACATGTACAAAGCCGGCACGCAGATTACCGAAACCATGCTGCGGAACATGAAAATGCCTACCCACAGTGACATTGCCGAGCTGTCTCAGCGTCTGAAAGATCTCGATGACCGCATCGAGCGACTCGAAAAGCTCGAGAAGAAGACGGCTCAAGCCTGATTGCCCAATTCCCTTGCCGTTCGGCAAGGATTCTTCATCACCATACGGAGCGCGCGACGGCGCGCTTCTTTTTTTTCCGACGAAAAAGTGTGTTACCATAGGGGCCCGGAGGTCTGTCGCCATGCGTCTGCCCGAAGTCTACCTGCGCACGTATCGCTCTTCGTTCCATCAATGGATCTACGCCAAGATGGTGCGTCGACCCGAACGCAAACTCGCACCCGGAACCATCGTGCGGGTGCTCAACAAGGATGGTTCGTTCACCTGCATCGGCATCTACAACCCGCTCAGTACGATAGCGATTCGGGTGCTGTCGATTCAGGATGCGCCCACCGGGCCGGTGTTTTTCCGTGAGCGTCTGCGTGCGGCGAAGCGACTGCGCGAAGACATCCTTCGTCTCAACGCTCACAGCGACAGCTATCGTCTGATTCACAGTGAAAGCGATGCCCTTCCGGGGCTGATTATCGATAAGTACGGGTCGCACTTCCTGGTGAAGCCCTACAGTTCCGGGTATCAGGGGCCGGTCATGGATTCGATTGCCGAAGCCCTGCGTGATGTGTTCCCGGGGGCGCAGGTGCATGTGGCTTCTGATGAAAAGGCCTGTACTCGCGATCATGTCAGCTATGCCGCCGAGGAAAAAAAGTATCCGGTGCGGGGGGGGAGACCGCTGATCACAGAAAACGATCTGAGCTTTCAGGTCGATCTTGCGGGCGGCCAGAAGACCGGCTACTTCCTCGATCAGAAGCTGAACCGGAAACTGGCGGCCGATGTCTGTGGCGGCGAAGACGTGCTCGACTTGTACTGTTACACCGGCGGTTTCGGCATTCATTGCCTGAAAGCCGGCGCTCGATCCGCGGTCGGCGTCGATCTCGACCCGCTGGCGCTCGAAATCGCGAAGCAGAATGCCCACCGAAACGGCGTGAAGATGGATTTCCATTGTCTCGATGTGTTCGAACATCTGAAAGAGACCGTGGCCTCGGGCAAGAAGTACGGTCTGGTCATTGCCGACCCGGCCAAACTGGCATCGGTAAAAGCGGAAGTCAGCCGTGCGGTCAAGACCTTCAGTGATCTGAACGAGCTGGCGATTCGCGCTGTAAAGCCGGGTGGGCTGCTGTTCACGTTCTCGTGTACCGGTATGATCAGTGGCAAGATTTTTCAATCGGTGGTCTTTTCGGCGGCTCAAAATGCGCGAGCCAATCTTCGCGTCTTGTACAATGTCGGGCCGTCGCCGGATCACCCCTACTCTTCCGCTTTTCCGGAAGGACGATATCTGCATGGACTGCTGATGCAGGTCGACCCGCAGTAACGGCCCCGAAAGCTGAGATCGAGAGGTGCCTTGAGATGGAAGAAACAAAAGGAAATGATTCGGGCGCGCCTGCCGCCGGAATGCGACTGATACTGCTTTTTGCACTCATCGTATATGGGCCGGCGTGGCTTGGTCTGCTCTGGTGCCTCTGGCAACTGCTGGGGGGCGGCTCAGCGAGCGGGGCGGTGCAGATTGTGGGGTTGTTCGCCCTTTCGCTGCCCATTGTCTGGGTGGCGTTTCATGGGGTTCGCCGATTCGGTTTCGGCCACGCGGCGTTTTGGGTGCTTTTCTTGTCGTGGCAGGTCTACGGCTTCATTCTGGGTTTCGTGTTCGCCTCAGCCCTGGCAGGGACGTCTATGGCGGTTGTCGACGGGGCCGCATCGCGAAGTGATCTGCTCGAACAGAAGCTTCTCTTCGCTCTGGTCATGCTGCTTCCAGAGCAGCTTTTCATTTTTCCCTGGGTGATCTGGGTTCGCCGCCTGTTGCGCCTCTATCTGGCCGAAATGGTCGTACAGCGTGAAAATGGGGCGATCTGAAATCGTTTTTCGAATAGGGGAGGCAACGTAACGGTTCAAACGACAACGGGCCTGTCGCTTTCGCGAACAGACCCGTTGAGGTGACTTCTCTTTCATTAAAGCACGTTGTAATCGCTTTGTTTCGACTTGTCCGTGTCGTCGGCGAAGAGAGCTTCGAGAAACTGGTCGGGATTGAAGTCCATCAAATCGTTCATCTTTTCTCCGACACCGATGAATTTCACTGGGACATTCAACTGCTCTTCGACGGCGAACAGCACCCCGCCTTTTGCGGTTCCGTCCAGTTTGGTCATGACCAGACCGCTGATCGGAAGAGCTTCATTGAAGAGCTTCGCCTGCTGAATCGCGTTCTGCCCGGTGTTGGCGTCGAGCACCAGCAGAGTTTCGTGCGGGCCGGCGGCTTCTTTCTCGACGATCTTGCGAATCTTGCGCAGTTCATCCATCAGGTTGGCTTTGACATGCATGCGGCCGGCCGTATCGACGATCAGCAGATTGGCGTTGCGTTTGCGCGCCGCGTGAATCGCGTCGAATACCAATGCTCCGGGGTCGCCGCCTTCCTGCCCCTTGATCACTTCAACCCCCGCGCGTTCGGCCCAGATCCCGAGCTGGTCGATGGCCGCGGCGCGGAAGGTATCACCGGCCGCGAGCACGACGTTCTTGCCTTCCTTCTTGAAGCGATGTGCGAGTTTGGCAATCGTCGTGGTCTTGCCTACGCCGTTCACTCCGATGATCAGAAACACCGTCAGACCATCCGGGTTCCATTTGACCTGGCTGACAAAACGATTGAGGCGCTTCTTCAGCTCATCTCGCAGGGTCTGATAGACGAATGACGGGTCTTTGACCTCTTTCTTTTCGACTTCCTTGTGAATGATCTCGAGCAGTTCGGTGGTCGTCTTCGGCCCTACATCCGCTTCGAACAGCGTTTCTTCGAGTTCTTCGAGCATATCCTCGTCGATCTTCGTCGTGCCGAACACCAGCTTCTTCAGCTTGCCGACGAAACTGTTACGGGTCTTCGACAACCCGCGCCGCAGACGTTCATACCACGACAACTGCGCGTCGTCTTCCTCGACAGGCTTCGGCTCCGGCTCGGGTTTCTTTTCCTCGACCGGTTTTGGTGTGACCGGTTTCTCAACCGGCTTCTCGATCGGCGCGACCGGGACTTTTTCTTCGATGGGCTTAACCGGTGGTTGCGGCTCCGGGGTCGGAACCGGCTTTTCCGGTTTCTGCTCAACCGGTGGCGTGACGATTGGTACCGGGGGTTTCTCCTGAGTTGCTTCTCTTAAAGCGGGCTCCGGCTTTTGCTCTGCTCTTTCAGCGATCTCCGCTGCTTTTTCCTCTTCATCGAGTGGGACAAGCCAGGCAAACAACAGCAGCGTGACACCGGAAACACCGGTTACGCCCGAGACGATACCCATGCTGGGGCCGGCCTGCAGATAAATGAGAACGGCTTCGATGATCAGACAGAGTCCGATCAGAAAGACGACGATGCGCGGTTCGTCCCAGTGTTCTCCGGGTTTCGGATCAGTGGGGGGCAGTTCTTCGGTCATGCCGGCTCCTCCTCGATTTCGAGCTTACGAATGTGCGGCCATGGCCTGCGGGGCCGTTGCCGTCGGATGTCGTTGTTTGTTGACGGTGAATTCGCGAATCTTGTCCTGGTCTTCGAGTCGAATGCTGATCGGCCGTGAGATACCGGTTTTTTCGAGCGTGACGCCGTAGATGACGTCGACGGCCTGCATGGTCTCTTTGTTGTGGGTGATGACCAGAAACTGGGTCTTGTCGGCGAAGGTGCGTAACAGGCGCGTGAAGCGGCGCACGTTGGCTTCGTCGAGCGCGGCCTCGACCTCGTCGAGCAGACAGAACGCGGGCGGCTTCACCTGCAGAATCGCGAACAACAGAGCAATCGAGATCATCGACTGTTCGCCGCCCGAGCAGAGTTCGAGCGACATCTGCTTCTTGCCCGGCAGCTGGCACACGATATCGACATTGCTCTCGAGTGGATGCTCCGGGTCGGTGAGGCGCAGGCAACCAGTACCGCCGGGAAACAGGATCTTGAAGATGTCGGTAAATACGAGGTTGATGCGGTCGTAGGTTTCGCGGAACCGTTCGAGCGAGATCTTCTCGATCTCGATGATGACCTGCTCGAGCGAGTTCGCGGCCTCAGTCAAATCTTTTACCTGGCTGTTGAGGAAGTCGTAACGTTCTTTGGCTTTCTCATAGTCCTCGATGGCCAGAGGGTTCACCGGTTCGAGTGCTTCGCGTGTCGCCTTGCGTTCGGTCAGATGCAGCAAAATCTGCTCGCGGGTTTCCCAGCGACGGCTGCTGCCCTGCCCGGGTTCGCCGATCTGAAAACCGAACTCGCCGGTCAAGATCGCTTCTTTGTTCTGAATATGCGTCTTGATCTCGGCAATCTTCACTTCCAACTCGGACAATTTGTTCTTCGTCGAATCTTCAATCCTGGCGCGACTCTGATAGGTGTGATCGAGATTCTCGAGTTCGCGCGAACCTTTGCGATACTCGTCTTGTACGTTTGCCAATGCCTGCTCGAGCATCCGACGCTGTTCGTCGAGTTCCTGGAAACGGTTCTGGTCGTCGGCAATTTCGGCCTCGGCTTCGAGCTGAGATTTGCTGAGCTGCTCGACTTCGGTGCCGGCGCGGTCTTTTCGCTCGGCGGCGGTCTGTCGGCGTTTCTCGGCCGCGTTGATCTCGCGCTTGCAGGCATTCTTGCGCTCGGCAATCGCCACGAGGGCGGTTTTCTCGTCGCTCATCATGCTGCGCAGGCTGTTGAGGCGGGTCTGAATGCCCTCTTCCCGTCCGGAAAAGCTGTTCAGGCGCGTGGTCAGGCCGCGATGCTGCTCTTCGAGTGTCGTCAGTTCCTTTTGCGCCTCGTTTGCGATGGCGCGCTGCCGTTCACATTCCTTCTGCATCTCGTCGCGATCCGCATCGAAGTGGTTAACCTCACCGGCTTTGGTGGTAAGATCGCCGGTCACTTTGACCAGACTGTGGCGGAAAAAGTCGAGCGATTGCTTGCGGCGGGCGATGAAGTCTTCCTGCTGGCGAACCTTCTGGGTCAGCTGCATCCGTTCCTGTTTCAGGTTGCCGATCATCGAACTGAGCTTCTTCTCGCGGCCCTGGAACGTCTTGAGCTTCTCTTCGAGGTCTTCCATCTCGCGTTTCTGTGAGAGCATGCCCATGCCCTTCTGGCCTTCGGAGCCGCCGGTCATGGCACCCGACGATCGCACCACGTCGCCCTCGATGGTGACGATGCGGTTGAAGTTGCGGTTCTGACGCGAGTAAGCAACGGCGTTGTCGAGCGTGTCGAAGATCAGGATACGCCCGAGCAGGTGATTCATGATGCTGTAGAACTTGGCATCATACTCGACGAGGTCGAGCGCCACGCCGAGGCAGCCCCGGGCTTTCGGGTTCTCGATGCGGGGCGGCGGTTGAATCATGTCGATGGGCAGGAAGGTGGCGCGGCCGGCTTTGCGTTCTTTCAGCGCGGCGATCGCTTTCTGGGCGGTGTCGGCATCGCGGGTGACGACATCCTGAATACTCCCGCCGAGAGCGGTTTCGAAGGCCATTTCGTAGCCGCGAGGCACGGTGAGCAGTTCACCGACGACGCCGAAGATGCCGGGAAGCTCGTGTTCTTTCATGTTCAGGGCTTCACGCACGCCGCGCGGCGTACCGGCTTCAGATCGGCTGCGCAGCTGCTCGAGCAGATTGCGTCGAGCCTGATGCACCTTGATCTGATCATCGGTGGCGGCCAGCTCTTCTTCGTTGCGCGACAGATCTTTCTCACAACGGGCCAGCTTCTGGCGCTCTTCCTGCAGGGCGGTCTCGGCGGTCTCGATCTCTTTTTCCATGGTCGCGATCTCGGTTTCGACCCGCTGTTTCTCGGCCTGCAGTTTGCTGAGCTGGTTATGCAGGCTTTCGGCGTCGCCGGCCGTCTTGTCGAGCTGGCGCTGCAGCATCGTCACCTGTTGATTCGCGGTGTTGATCGCGTTGCGTTTGTCGGTCATCAGTTGCGCGACTTTGAAGTGCGAATCGCGGTCCTGAGAGACTTCTTTCAGATGGGTTTCCAGCTCGCCTTCGACCTTCTTCAGGTTGGTTTCGATATCCGCCATGCGGCTTTGAATGGCGATTTCCTTTGATTCTTCGTCATGCAGGCGGTTCTGCGCATCCTGTCGTTCTTCATCGATGGCAAGCAGGTTCTTTTCGATGCCGGCCATCTCTTCCTGAATTGCCTGACGGCGGGCCTGAAAGCGGCTGACATCCTCTTTGCGCGAGCCGATGCGGGTGCGAATCTCTTCGAGAATCTGCTGATGCTCGCGCATCTTTTCCTGTTCGGTTTTCACGCGCTCTTCGAGCCCGGCAATGCGGCTCAGAACGTCGGCTTTTCGACTGCCGATCTCGTTTAAAAACGCCTGAATCTCGGCGATCTTGGCCTGCAGACCGCGTCGCATCGAGTCGAGATTGTCGAACTCGCCGTAATACTGCGCCAGATCAAACAGAATCAGATCGACTTCGAGGGTGCGAATCTCAGCTGACAGGGCCTGGGCCTTGCGGGTTTTTTCCGCGGCCTCGGCCAACGGGGCCAGCGTGCCTTCGATCTCGGCGATGATGTCGGTCAGGCGCGTGATATTCGCCCGCGTGTGATCGAGCTTCTGCAGTGTGTTGCTCTTGCGGTGCTTGAACTTGGTGATGCCGGCGGCTTCTTCGATCAGAGACCGGCGGCTGGTGAGGCGCTGGGTAATGATATCGCTGATATCTCCCTGGCCGATGATGGAATAGCCATCCTTACCAATGCCGGTATCCATCAGCATTTCTTTGAGTTCACTCAACAACGAGCGATTGCTGTTGAGAAAATAGTTGCTTTCACCGGAACGGAACAGCTGTCGCCCGAGCGACACTTCGGAGTAATCGACAGGCATGGCCCGATCTTCGTTGTCGATCAGCAGCTTGACCTGTGCAAACGCGGCGGGGCGCAGCTCGGGGCTGCCGGCAAAGATGACTTCGGACATCTTGTTGCCGCGCAGGGCCTTCGCGCTCTGTTCGCCGAGCACCCAGCGAATGGCGTCGCAGACATTGCTTTTGCCCGAACCGTTCGGGCCGATGATAGCGGTGATACCGGGCTGGAAATCGAAAACGGTCTTGCGACCGAAGGATTTGAACCCCAGCAGTTCAAGGGATTTCAAATACATGGGCGACCAGGCTCCTCGGACGGGAAAATATCGACTGCCGCCGTAGAACAGGCTCGCGGCGGAGCAGCAACATATAACCACAATTCACAGCAAAAGAACAGAGGGAAGAGTGGTTTCCCTCGGGTGCGACTACATCGTACAGCGCAGAAGAAGCGAAAGTCGCCGGATTCTCGGTAATGAAACGACGCTTCGTGTCGCGTGGCAAAGACGGTTGAGACGCGCGTCGGCAAATCACGCCGTTTTGCATGCCGCATCTGGGTGAGTACCCTGAAAAAGTTCTACTGATTCAACGGCGAAATTCAACCGCCCCAAATTTCCCGATCTCTCTCGAAACGTGTTCTGTTCCTGCTTTCTTGTGGTGTTTTGCGTGAAAGTCTTCTGGTGCCGTGCCTTCTCACGCTTTCTCGGTCTGGCAGAAGTTCTCATCGCATTCTTTGCGAGAACTCAAAGACCCTGCCGGCAAGCGATGCGCTTGCCGTTTGCCCTGCACCCCCAGGGGGCGGGCGTCAAGATCGCATGGGATGTGGGGTACACATACTGTTTGACTTTTTCCTGCGACGTTGCTAGACTCTCCCTCACCTTTACAGGGGCATATCTTTGGCGAAGGAGCATTTTCGAATGCTGTTGGCCTTTCTGGTAAAAGCAGTTCATTTTATCGTGTGTTTCGGTTTGATTGTCATCGTTCTGCTGCAGGCGAACAAAGGCGAAGGCCTGGCGGGCGCTTTCGGCGGCGGCGCATCGAGCACGATCTTCGGCGAGCGCGGCGACGGTGGCATCATGGCCAAATTCACCACTGGAGCGGCTATCATCTTCATGATCACTTCGCTGATCCTTTCTGTCTGGCTCCCCAGCTGGGAAAAGGCGTCCGCGAACCGCGTCGACGTCATTCAGACCTCCGGTTCCACCAAGCTCCCTGAAGCTGATGCGCCGATCGCGCCGATTGCACCGGTGACTCCGGCTCCCGTGACCGCGCCGGCCACGACAGGGAAGTAACGATGTACATCACAACCCCGGAACGATGCGTTTCCGGGGTTGTTGCTTTTCCGGCAGGTTGAAACTGTGATAGATTTCGGCGACCCGCAGAGGTCGTACATACCAACATCAGGAGGCCAGGTTCATGTCTTGTGATTGCTCCGATTCCCCCATCATTGAGTATATCCACGCTCGTGAGATTCTCGACAGTCGCGGCAACCCCACGGTTGAAGTGGAAGTGGTGCTCGAAAGCGGCGTCGGCGGTGTGGCCGCCGTCCCGTCGGGAGCCTCGACCGGTGAACACGAAGCGGTCGAACTGCGCGATGGTGACAAGAGCCGGTATCTGGGCAAGGGCGTGCAGAAAGCCGTTGCCAACGTGAACGACATTCTGGCCGAAAAGCTTGAAGGCTGGGATGCCACGGATCAGCGCGGACTCGACAATCTGATGATCGAGATCGACGGCACTCCGAACAAGGCGAAACTGGGTGCCAACGCGATCCTGGCCGTATCCATCGCGGCCGCCAAAGCTGCCGCAAGCCTGAGCGGCATGCCCCTCTATCGCTATATCGGCGGTGTCAACGCCTGCGTGCTTCCCGTCCCGATGATGAACATTCTCAACGGCGGCGCTCATGCCGACAACAACGTCGACTTCCAGGAATTCATGGTCATGCCGGCCGGTGCACCCAGCTTCAAGGAAGCGCTGCGGATGGGAGTGGAGACCTTTCACGCCCTCAAGAGCGTGCTCAAATCGAAGGGTTACAACACTGCTGTCGGTGATGAAGGCGGGTTCGCTCCGAACGTCAAATCGAACGAAGAAGCCATTGAAAGCATTCTGACCGCGATCGAAAAGACCGGCTACAAGGCCGGCAAGGATATTTACATCGCTCTCGATCCCGCCGCTTCGGAGTTCTACGATAAGGAATCGAACAGCTATGTCTTTAAGAAGTCGGATAAATCGAAGCGCACGCCGCAGCAGATGGCCGACTACTGGCTGGAATGGGCCAACAAGTATCCGATCATCTCGATCGAAGACGGCATGGCCGAAGACGACTGGGAAGGCTGGAAGTACTTGACCGATAAGAACGCCGGCAAGATTCAGCTGGTCGGCGACGATCTGTTCGTCACCAACGTGAAGCGCCTGCAGATGGGGCTCGACAAGGGCGTTGCCAATTCGATTCTGATCAAACTGAATCAGATCGGCACCCTGACCGAGACTCTCGACACCATCGAACTGGCCAAACAGCATGGCTACACGACGGTTGTGTCGCATCGTTCCGGTGAAACCGAAGACACGACGCTGGCCGACCTTGCCGTGGCCGTGAACGCCGGGCAGATCAAGACCGGTTCCGCTTCGCGCACCGATCGCATCTGCAAGTACAACCGCCTGCTGCAGATCGAAGAAGAACTCGACAAGACCGCGCAGTTCAAGGGCCTGAAGGGTTTCTACAACATCAAGCGCTGATCTCTCTCGTATACGCGCCGGCGAGGCTTCTCACGAGGCTTCGCCGGTTTTCCTTTCCGTGACCGGTTTCCGAGTCCGTGCGAGAAGGACTGCAGGAAAAGGTTGGACATGCGATATGGATCGGTTTTGTGCGATTGACATTGCGGGTATACTATATCGACCAGGCGGATGACATGATCTGCTTCGAACCCGAAGAAAAGAGGAGGAGAGCTGATGAACACCGGGGCGATTGAATCGATTCTTCAGAGTCTGCACATTATGCAGAGTTCCACGGATACGCTTTCTCAGGATTTTCTCGCGGCTCTGGCTCAACTCGAAGACTCCGCCATTCAGAAGCGGCTGTTGCAGGATCTGATTGAAAAATACGTAGACCTTGAAAAACGCGTGGATGGCTTGTTGAGAAATACGCTTCCTGGTACGGTGGCCGAAGAAATCAAATTCAACGGAAGCTACCCGGCCCGCCGATTTGAGGGAACGATCTTCTTTTCCGATTGTGCAGGGTTCACGAAGCTCGCCGAAAAAATGTCGGCGGAAGCGCTCATTCAGAGACTGGATGTCCTCTTTTCCGGTATTGATGCGGTTATGGTGAAACATGGCGGAACGAAGATCAAAACCATCGGTGATTCGTACATGGCGGTGTTCGGTGCTCCCCTGCCTCTGCGCGACCATGCGGAAAAAGCGATCGAGGCCGCTCTGGATACGCTTGCCTTTTTGTCCGAGTTCAATGCCGGCCGAACGCCGGCTATCGAGATGCGGATCGGACTTCATTCCGGAGAATTCATGGGAGGGGTGGTCGGTCGAGACCGCATGCAGTTCGATGTTTTCGGAGACAACGTCAACATCGCTTCTCGTTTCGAATCTTCGGCAGAGAAAGGCCGGGTGAATGTTTCTGAAAACACCCGCCGCCTGGCAGAACAACGTTTTCAGTTCGAAGAACGCGGAGAGATTGCCTTGAAGAACAAGCGTCCGATGAAAGCCTATTTCGTCCTGGGGCGCCGTTCCGGAGAGAATTGAGGAGGAACCATGAAACCGTTCGCGAACTACAACCGACCGATTCCTTTTGCTGACGGCATCTTCTGGGTCGGCATCTACGAACCCGAAGCACGGCTTCACTGCAACTCGTACATTATCATCGAAGGAGAAAAAGCCGTCATTATCGACGGCGGCAGTCGACCGGATTTCGCCACGATCATGATGAAGGTTCTGCAGACCGGTATTCGGCCTCGCAATATCGTCGGTCTGATCTATCAGCATTACGATCCCGATCTGTGCGGCTCGATTTCGAACTTCATCGACCTGTGCGACAATCCTGATTTGAAGATCTATTCAAAGGCCAGTAACAATCTGTTTCTGCGGTACTACTTCGAAAAGAGTCATCACCACATTCTGACCGACATTGATGCCATCAAGCATGAACTCTCTCTCGGTGAGCGGAAGCTCAGGTTCATGATGACCCCCTACACACATTCCGCCGGCAGTTTCGTGACGCTCGACGAGCGAACCGGAACCCTCTTCACCAGTGATCTGTTCGGCAGTTTCGCTTCGAACTGGCAGTTGTTTCTCGAACTGAACGAAGAGTGCTTCACCTGCGGAGACTATCATCGCTGTCCGAACCACCTGGAATACTGTCCGATTCCGGATTTTCTGAACTTTCACAAGCAGGTCATGCCCTGCAACAAGGCGCTGTTTCACTCGATGACCCTGCTCGAGAAGGTTCCCGTCAAATGTATTGCTCCTCAGCATGGAAGCGTCTTTCGGAAACCGCGTGACATTGCGCATGTCATTTCCCTCTTGAAGAATCTGAACGGTGTCGGTATCGACGGAATTGCCTGAACAAGCGGCTATTCACCATATCCGGAGGTAAAGATCGATGAGTGTCGCGAAAGAACTGTGCGAGCTGGTCGAGGCGTATCTGACGAACGAGTCTGCGCTGGCGGCCTATTATGGGGCCTGCATGGAGAAGTTTCCGGAAAACCGGGAAAGATGGGAGCGCCTCAAAAAGGAAGAGGAGTTCCATGCGGAAGTGTTTATGAAGATTCGTCGATCGATCGAGGAATCTCCGACGCGGTGGCGTCTGGGAAAGTTTCAGGCGCAGACCGTGCGTCTGATCTGCAGCTC
>CAYYIY010000021.1:59621-67681 GCA_964472075.1 uncultured bacterium
GTCGACGTACCCTCCGTGGTTTGCGTCGACCTGAGCCTTTGACCGGAATGCGAAATACCGTGTGTTGAGGGCGGGTTGCCTCTTACTGTCATCGTGGCTTTTTTGGCCTGAGCGAGTTTCCCCCGGCGCATCCCTGCCCACGAAATAGTTACGTTGCTTACAGATGTTACTTTGCCTTATACTGTGGTCAACTCAATTCGGAGGCACACTATGGAAAAGGCCATGACGAGAATTAACATCCCTCTCGATTCCACCCTCCACCGGAAAATGAAATCCATCGCGGCAAACTTGGGTTTGAAGGTAAAGGAATTCGTTGTAACGGCCATCAAGAGAGCTATTGCCGAAGCACGAGGCGAAAAAAAGGCCGATGAAGCCTGGTCTTCAGAGGATGAAGCATGGTTGGAAGTCGGCAGGGAAGACGCCTTGAAAGCATTGGCGGAGGTTGAAAAAGATATCCCCCCCAAGGAATTGAAAAAGTACCTTCAGGCTTTTGACGGCTTGGGAACACCGATAAAGTGGAATCCGAAAACCAAGTCTTTCGATGAGGTGAAGCGGTGAACCCCTGTATTGGTTGGGTTCTCCGCGTCAACCTTGCTCAAAGGGTACCATCTGGTCACGAACAGGAAGGTTTGCGGCCCGTGATTGTGGTTGGTCTTCCGTCTCTGGCCGGTCAGGCTCGTTACCCGGTTATCGTTGTTGTTCCGCTGACCACTGACCGAGGCCAGAAGTGGGTGCATGCCTCACCAACCTTGTATCCGAAAATCCCTTCCGGTGTTGGTGGCTTGCCGAAAGATTCCATTGTTTTGCTCGATCAAATCCAGATCATAGATGCCAACCGCGTTGTCTTGAAGCTTGGTGAACTCAAGAAAGCCGAAATGGGGCCTATTGCAAAAGGCTTGAAGAAGATCCTGAATTTTCATTCCTCAGAAAAGGACTGACGTTTACCGGTCGTTCCTTTGTTCCATTGGTGTCACTCGGCGCGGTGGCGTCTGGGAAAGTTTCAGGCGCAGACCGTGCGTCTGATCTGCAGCTCGGTCAAAGAAAAGACCCTGGAGTTGCGGCAGGGAAAGATGAATCCGACGTATGCGGTCAATTTCATCGTCGACGTCGAGCAGTCGCTGATCGAGTCAAACCTGGCGCGAGCGCTGGAGACCGACGATCAGGAGTTCCAGCAGCTGCTTCTTCGCGTTCAGGAAGATACGGTCGGCCACAAACAGACTTTATTGCAGATGCGGAAGTAGAGGCGATCGCCGAACCGAGGGCGAGAGGGATCTCGGCAAATACGCACGTAACCGGAATCGGCAAAGAACTCAGGTCGACGTACCCTCCGTGGTTTGCGTCGACCTGAGCCTTTGACCGGAATGCGAAAAACCGTGTGTTGAGGTCTTGTTCAGGTCAATACTGACGATCGTATGACGGGTCGTAGGAATCGCCGACCTTGCCGCGCGGCAACGTCGGGGGCAGCAGCGGAATCGCGGGAGCGGCCGGGGTCACTGCGGCCGGGGGCTGGTTGAGAGTGTTCATGTGCTGCACCAGTCGGGCCTTGATGTCATCGGCTCGCAGCGGAGTTCCCGGATTGACACCGGTCATGCGAGCCCGGTCGAGAATGGCCTGCATGCGGATGTCGGCATCGGGCGGCAGCGGCTTCAGATAGGCCGGATCAGGTCCGAGAGGCATGAGCTGTACCTGCCCCGGGTCGGTGGGCGGAAGTGGAGTCGGAGACATGGGAAGCGGCTGGACGGTTCCGGGCAGAAGGTTCTGAGCGGGCGCCTGCGCCAGCAGCTTCTTGTTATGCTCTTCTTCTGCAAGTTCCCAGGTGTAGCGGTCGGGTTCGTAGATGAAGGGTTTGTTAATGCGCGGCAACCCGTGGACAAACTTGCGTTGAGGCACGGCATAGACATCCTTCGTCGATTTCGGGTAGAGCGAATCTTTGATCAGCCGCTCACTGAAGAAGGCTTTTTCCAGAATCTGGCGCATGGGCGAATCGGTGACCGCCCGCGCCGGCGAGGCCAGCCACCAGGCGCCCAACGTCATCAGCCCGGCGACTCCCCAGAGCATGTAGCGTGATCTCATGACACGTCCTCCTTGACCGAACAAAGTAAGTGCGGCATGGCGCGAGAATGTGTTCAAAGCGTCAAGTCGTGTCAAGGGAAAAGTGTACAAAAAACACTTCATCCGGAGATGTGGGTAATGGTAAGATCAGAAGATGTCGATACCCTTTCCGCAGCGTCAGGGTTCGGCCGAAGTCTGTCTGTTCGGCGGCGACCCAGACGAATGCTTCTAGGAGAGAAACGGTGACACAACCCTGGTTTAACAACTGGATCGAACGCAAGCAGAAGTATGCCCAGACCGATGAGCTTTTTCTGTCGCCCGACCGTTTTGCTTCCCTGTGCGTCGGCAACGGGTTGCCGCCGATCGTGCAGAAGTCGACGTTCAGTTTCCGCAATGTCAAAGACGGAGCCAGTCGCTTTCTGGGAAAGTCGAAAAGCGGAGAAAAGCCGTACGCCCGAATCTACACCCGTCTGGGAAACCCCACGACCGAGTATCTCGAGAAGGTGCTGTTTCACCTCGATTGCCAGCACATCATCGATGCCGCTCTGGCGGCTGACGAGCGCAAGCCGACGATCGGTTCGCTGGTGTTTGCTTCGGGCATGGGTGCGATCGCCTCGACCACGTTTGCCTTGGTGAAGTCGGGCGATGAGATCATCAGCGGCAGCGTCTACGGCTGCACTGACTCCTTTTTCCGGTCGCTCGACAAGTTCGGCGTGAGTGCCCGATTCGTCGACACGTCATCGCTGAAAGCCGTTGAACAGGCTCTCGAGGAATCTCCTCGCGCGGCCATGGTCTTTCTCGAATCGCCCGACAACCCGACCCTGCGGGTTTCGGACATCGCGGCGATCAGCCGGTTGACGCAGAAACGCGGAATTCCGCTGGTGGTCGACAATACGTTTGCCACGCCGTATCTGCAGCAGCCGTTTCGCCTTGGGGCCGATATCGCGATTCAGAGCCTGACCAAGTATGCCAACGGGCATTCGACCTCGGTTGCCGGCGTGGTCATCGGACCCTGGCAGTTCATGGCCGAGCATCTGTTTCCGGTGGCGAAAGATCATGGGCCGACGCCAAGCCCATTTGATTCGTGGCTGAACGCTCAGGGGTTGCAGACGCTTCACGTGCGGGTTGACAAGGCCTGTGAAAGCGCGGCGATTCTGGCACGTCGTCTCGAAGAAGACCCGCGGGTGCAACGGGTGTTTTATCCGGGGTTGAAGTCGCACCCTCAGTACGAGTTGGCGAAACGGCAGATGCGCCTGCCGGGCGCGATGATCAGCTTTGAACTCAAGGGGGGCTTTGAGCCGGCTCAGCGACTCATGGACTATTTCGCCGGCTACACGACCCCGATGGAACTGGCTGTGAGTCTGGGTAGTGTCATCAGTTACATTCAGCATCCTGCCTCGATGACTCATTCCGGAGTGCCGGAAGACGCTCGCCTGGCTCGTGGTATCACCGAAGGACTGGTACGCTGGTCGGTGGGCATCGAAGGGGTCGAAACACTCTGGCAGGCAATGAAGGAAGGTCTTGACCTGACGTGTTCGCAGTAAAGACAAGTTGGGAGTAACGAAATTATGGAAGAAACCATCAATTACTGGGGCCTGTCACCCGCGAGTCTGGTTCTGCTGCTGGTGGGTCTGGTCGTACTGGTGTTCTCGGTCACGGTCTATCTGCTCGGCACTTTGCAGCATCGCCAAAAGCGAGCCATGCGGCGCATGCGCGGGGTGGGCAATCAGAAGATCGACCCCCACTCTTCCGTTGGGCAAGAGCTGCGTGAGCTGAAATTTCATCTCGACCCTGAGATAGAGGCGGCCGCTAAACAGGCAGAGCAGCAGGAAAAACGCGGCTGAGGCTCGCGAGTTCAGTTCCTTGAAGGAAAGGCAGACAGACGCATGATTCAGGAAATCATCTGGAGCAACATCTCGATTGCCGGGATGGCGTTTCTCACACTCGGTACGATCATTGTCGTCGTCTGCGTCGGAGTCGGGTTCATGATTCAGGTGCGACATCGCGGCAAGAAGAACGAACGTACTAGTCGTCATGCCCCGGGAAGCAGCCGCGATCGGGGAAGAATCTCGCCTGATTCTGAACTGGGACAAAAGCTGGTCAATCTCAATTTTCGGGTGAACCCTGGAAAAGTGTACAAGCCGCTGGTCGAGGCACAGAAACTGGCGGCGGTTCCGTCATCGGAATCGACAAAAAAGCCGCAGGAACAAACGCCCGCTGAGCGGCCGACTTTGCGTCGACCTGCCACCGCACCTGAGATCGTTCCTCCTGTGTCGCCGCCGCCTGCGCGATCGCCGATACCGTCGGCCCCGCCGTCGGTGGCACCTGCGCCGAAGACTGAACCAGTTGCTGTTCCCGTTTCTGCCGCCGAGTCGGAACATGTTGAAACAAAGCCGGTGCAGGAAGTCAAACCGGTGGTGGTTGAACCGCTCAAACCCGTATCGGCGGTGATGCCTGCAATGCCGGAGATCAAGCCGCCGTCGATGGATACCGCCGATCTTCCTGCGTCATCAGCGGACCCGGCGAGTGTCGAGTTGTCGCATGAAGAGCAGGAAGCTGTCCTGAAGATTCAGGAAATGCTCGGCCTGCCGACCGCTCGGGTCGTGCTGTCGGTGCCGCAGATCGAAGCGATTCTGGCCTGCGGTCGAGCGCTGCAGAAAGAGTTGAAGCCGATTCCGGTGAAAGACGTCATTCTTGATCCGGGAGAAAAGGCCTATTTTGAATTTTCGGCCGATTTGCTCGAGATCCCTCCGGGGGGCGGGGTGCGCCTGCACTTTCCGCCGGAATTCTATCTCGATGTGTTTCGGGGCATCATCACCTCGAGTCCGTCGGCGCAGAAAATCGAGAGCGGTCGGTTGATTGTCTCGTCTCGGCGCGTCTTGTTTGTCGGCTCAAATCGTACGCTGGCCATGAACTACGATCTCATTACCGGCATGGATCTTTTCATCGATCTATTGCGAATCAATTCGGTGGGCAAAGACCGCGTGTGTGTCATCGGCCTCGAAAACCCGCCGCTCGTCGCTCTCGCTATCAGCTATGCCTATCGCGAGGCAGCGGCCTGACAGGGAAGTGTTCCGGCATGGTGCATCGGTGAGCGGTGTCGATCCTCAGCCGTCGCGTGCCACCCGAACTCTGAAATCCGGATCATGAGCGACATGCCAACCGTGCGTGAACCGGCGTCGAACCACGGATCTGAACCTGTGGAGACGATAGAGGTTTCACGTTCGCACCCAGGAGCCTTCGGGTCAGGCGGTGCGTGGTTTGTCGCCCTGTGCGGCGTGCTGCGCAGTACCGATCTGTTTTTCCGCATCGGCGCTCTGAAAGCGCTTTCGGTGCTGACGCTGATCGCCTGGGAACACCTGGTTAACGCCGTATTGGTGATTCCGCTGGCCTGGCAAAATCGGCGTTACTATCGCCGGGTCACTCGTACGGAAGCCATACTCTTTCTGTTGATCGGCGTTGGTGCGTCGGCGTGCGGCATTCTCTCTTTTACCGCGGCGTTTCGGCGGCTTAACCCTGCGCTGGTCATTCTGTTGCAGAAGCTGCAGCCACTGATCACGATCGGGTTGGGCGTCACGGTGCTGAAAGAACGGCCTCAACCGCGATTCTGGCCACTGGCCATTCTTGCGATTGCGAGCAGCTACTTCATGACCTTTTCGTTGATCAACCCGTTCAACGTCGAGTGGTGGCAGTTGGCGTCCGGAGCCGTATTCGCCTTGACGGCCGCTTTTTTCTGGGGTGGCGGCACCGCCTGGGGCAAGCTGCTGCTGGGAACCTACCCGCAGTCATTTCTGCTGGCGAACCGTTTTCTGCTGGGAGCATGCTTTACCACGCTGCTCGCGCTGGCAAGCGGTCGCGGACTGCGCTTTGACCTGGTTGTGAACACGTCAGATCTGCTTCTGGATGATATTGCCTACATGGCGATTGTTCCCGGCCTGCTGGCGACGGCAGCGTTCTATCACGGTCTGAACCGTTTGCCGGCAGCGATTACCTCGATTCTCGAACTGATTTTTCCGCTGTCGTCAGTGATCATCATGTGGGTCTGGTTCAAGCGTCCTCTCGATGGCGTGCAAGTTACCGCCGCTGTGTTGTTGTGCTGGGCGATGTATATGATCTCAGCTGTTCCCGAACCGGCTGATGCTTCGGGCGCGGAAGCGTCGAAGCTAACGTGAGAAGACGCAAGTCAGTTTGTCTGAGCCGAATATTGCTTCAGAAGACGTTCTCTCTCGTAATCAACAAGTACAAAATGGGTGAATGAGAGATGAACGACCGATTCCCGGACAATCAACCCGGAATTTCGCAATGAGAATCGGCGTAACTCGATGGCGACATATTGAAGACTCAATGAAAGGAAGGACGTGCGCGGCGGTTCGTCTTGTTTCAGCCGAAATGCCTGTCACGCACGGAAAAAGCCTGAATTCGCCCTGCTCAGTGCGTCACCCGGTTTTTCGGGGTCGGCTCAGCATCTGCCGCCGTCGTTTTTTTCTTGTAGGGCAGTTTGATGATAACCGCGTCGGCCTGCTCGGCATCGCGTTCCAGATGAATCTGGCCTCCCAGGGCTTCGGTCAATACTTTGGCGATGGCCATGCCGATGCCGGTTCCGATGATAGAGCGCCCGTTGAAGACCTCGGGTTCGTTGATGATCTGGAACACGCGCTCGTGAAACTCGGGGTGAACGCCGGTTCCTGTGTGCTTGATCCAGATCTTGAGCTGATCACCCGAAGGTTTGAATCCGACTTGTACTGACCCGCCGGTGGTGGAAAACTCGGCAGCGTTACCGAGCAGGCTGGTCAGAATGCGTGTGAGAGCCGTCGGGTCGGCCATGACCTGCGGGTCGTTGGTGAATTCTTCCTTGATCTCGAGCGACTTTTTCGAGAACCGCTGCTTCATGCGATCAATCAACAATCGTACCAGTTGCTTGAGCGCGATCGGTTGAGGTTTCGCCTGGAAGCCGAGATTCTCGATTTCGAGAAGATAGAGGACGTCATCGAGAATGCCGCGCAGGGTCTCGCTCGAACTTTGCGCGTGCTGCCAGAGCTCTTCGTAACCGGCTTTGTCTTCGGTCGCGGTGCCCGGTTTCAGCAGATCGAGGCAGGCGAGAATCGTGGTCAACGGGGTTCTGATCTCGTGCGACAGAAGTCGGAGAAACTCCGATTTCATGGTGTTGAGTTTGCCGAGTTCTTCATTGAGCGTCTGTGTCTGTTTGAGCAGAGCGCGATTTTCATCTTCGAGAGCCAGCCGCTCGAACTCACGTGAGAGAAATCGAATCAGTTCGGCGCTTTGAACGGGTTTGAGAAAATACCCCTGAATACGTTCGTTGTTGATTGCCTCGACCGCCATGTTCAATTCACCATACGCGGTGAGAATGACGAGTACGACGCGCGAATCGGTCTTGCGAACTTCATGCAGAAACTGCAGGCCGGTCATTCCGGGCATTCTCTGATCAGAGACGATCGCATCAACATGACAACTCTTCAACAGGTCGAGACCGGCTTGTCCGGAGGTCGCACCGTATACCGTAAAGGTATCGCCGAGAATGCGTTTCAGCATTTCGACGTTTTCGATCTCATCGTCAACACAGAGAACCGCGTACTGCTGCCGGCTCATGAAAACTCCATTAGCGTTGATATGAATAGGTTATGTGACAGATGGTGTAATTTCGTTTCAACCCAAAGTCTAACTCATGGTACCATTCAGAATCAATAACGTCAGAATGCTTTGACGGCAGGATAGTGGCAAGCAACTGACCGTCAACGTAATTCAAACGCATCGGAGCATGTATCCATGCATGAAAAGACTGATCGAAGAGGAGTAACGGCGCGCGATGGCTGCCGGTTCTCCTGGTTTTGTGCGCGCGCAGGTGTTGTTGGTCTCATGTTCCTGTTGATCGCCATCTGGTCGGCGTATGCGGCCGGCGTGTCGGCCGAGGATCGAGAGCTTGATGCGCTGTCCCTCATCTATGAACCGAGTCGTGTGGTCACCGGCGTCAGCGTTCCCACGCCGCCGCT
>CAYYIY010000021.1:67781-79322 GCA_964472075.1 uncultured bacterium
ATCATCACTCAGGAACAGATTCGGTTGCTCGGCGTGCGCACGCTTCCCGAACTGCTGGGAACGGTGCCGGGATTCAACCCCTGGCGTTCGGTGGCCGGCGACTGGTGGCCGGGGCCGCGCGGCGTGTTCGATTCAAACCGCAGCTTTCTTGTGATGATCGATGGGGCAGTCATCAACAACCAGCTTCTGGGGTCGGCCTATTGGTCGTATGACCTGCTCGACCTGTCGCGATTCAGCCGTATCGAGATCGTGCGCGGCCCGGGTTCGGCCGTCTACGGAGCAAATGCCATTCTGGCGGTCATCAACTGCATCACGCATGAGCACCGGGGGCGAGAAAACACCCTGCGTCTGCATTTCGGCTCATACCGAACCGTCGGAGTCGGTCTCACGCAGACGTTGCGCACGGGTCGAACCAGTATCGATTTTGGTTTTTCCGGTGCGTCATCAGACGGGGCTTCGAGTTTCGTCGAACGCGACATCTATGGGAAATCGGGGCATACCCAAGAAGGATTCCGCAATCGCGATCTGTTTCTGAAGATGGAGAATCCGAGCGGTTGGACGTTTCTGCTGAGCAATGTCGCCGGTGCCAGGGAAGGCTACGTCGGCTACCACGACAATCTCAACGATCAAACGACCATGAAGCGGGAGCTTGTGCTGCTCAGTTTCAAGTATCGCCATCTGTTTCGCAATCGAGGTGAACTGCTTTTTCACGGCTCGTTCAATCGCTCGACGGATCGGGAGGTCTCCCAATCGGTTTCGCCGGGGGGGACGTATCTCAATAACGTGACATACCCGTTGGGAGCAACGGAATCGGAAATGTCGGCCGGTACGACGCAGATGTATTCTTTGCAGTACAACCTGCCATCGACCAAAAATCACCAGCTAAGCCTGAACTGGATGCATTTGATTATTGCACTGAAGGAATCGGCCTTGTTCGGTTCGTACGATTTTCCGGATGAGCCGCTGCGTCGCGTGTTTATTCCGGGAGCATACCCCGCACCTGAAACCTTTCGAACCAGCGGATTCGTCGTTCAGGACGACATGCGGTTGAATTCACGCACTCGCCTGAGTATCGGTTTTCGCTATGATACGCATTCGGTATTTGATAGCAGCTTTTCCCCGCGTTTGGGGTTGATCAATCGCTGGAGTCGGCGATTCACCACGAAACTGCTCTACGGAAGGGCTTTTCGCAACCCCGACTTCATCGAATTGACCACTCGCCGCGATCTGAAGCCGGAAAAGATCGAGACCACCGAGATGCAGATGCTGGCCGATCTCGATCATGGGATGGAGTTGAAGCTCAGCTGCTTTTTCAACCGCCTGCGTGATCGCATCATGAGTGCCAAGACGTTGCGCGATTTTCGTAATATCGATCGTACCGATTATGACGGCATCGAATTCGAACTGCGCCGACGTTTCTCAAGCCGAGCGGAGGTCTTTGCCGTCCTCTCGAGTTTTCGGCTGTTGAACGAAACGTTCGATCCGTTGTTGGCACCTGGTTTGCCTCACAATCGCGTCACAGCGGGTTATTCACTGCATCACCGCGATTGGGCGATGACGGTGTACGGCGCGGTGACTGCGAAACAACCGCGCAACTGGGCCGACGCCAGGCCGGCGGTGCGCGGCATTCGCGAACTGAATCTGACCGTGCGCAAGAAGAAGTTTTTGCGGGAGAATCTCGAGCTGCTTGTACGAGCCGAAAACCTTCTTGATGCGGATAACGACTTTGTTGCTCCGGGTGTCGAGGGTGGTCTGAACACCTTCCCGCAGCCCGGCCGCAGCCTTTCCTTTGAGCTGACCTGGGATATGTGACTTGGAGCCGCATGGAAAAATGAACACGAGAGAGATTCGGCCTCCGCCGTTCTCGCTCGTCGGTCGCAGCTGGGCGCGGGCAGGCTTGACGAGCATTCTGCTCGTCTGTCTGACTTTCGGACTCACCGGACTGGCGGAAGCCGCTGCGGTTGGGGAAACCTGGGTCATCTACCGAGCAAAGGTTCCGTTGTTTCAGGCGATCTGCCACGCCCTGATTACATCGGGGGCGCACGTGATTCCCTGTCCGCTGGAAACCATGTCGAACACCTTTCTGGAAAGTCACCCGCCGAAGATCATGATCACCCTGGGTGAAGCGGCAGCGCAGCGAGCGTTGAAAACCAACTGGGACGTTCCGATCGTGAGTCTCTTCGCGGAGACGGTCATGCCTGATCCGCGATTTCGTTTCCTTGACATGAAGCCGCCGATCGAACGACAGGTCAATCTGTTGCGACGTCTGTGTCCGCGTTTGAGTTGTCTCTACGTACCTTATGCGACGAAGGAACTTGTTCCCATTGAAGCGTTGCGTCGGGCAGCGAAGGAATCATCGATGCAAGTGTCCGAGGAACATCTGCCTGAACCGCGTTCCTGGAAAGAGTTCTTTCGCAAGCTGTCGGAAGAAGGAGGTGCCGTGTGGTTGCCCGTCGACCCTCGACTGGTGAATCAGGCATTTCTCGAAAGTCTGCTCACGGAAAGTTTTCGCAGTCGCACGCCCATCATCGGCTTTTCTGAGTCGCAGGTGCGGCAAGGGGCGCTGTTTGCCTTCATCGTCAACCCGGACAAAGTCAGTCGTGCCGTTTGGCAGTATATTGAAGACATTCAGATGTCCGAAGTACGGGAACGCTCGAGTCGACCGTTCCCAAACTGGGAACTGATCATCAATTCGACCATCGCCGGGAAGTTCGGGTTGGTTATTCCGCCTGACCTTCTCGAAACGGCGCATCGAGTGTTCTGAGCGAAGCGGAGAAACTGTGTGAAATCACTTCGCCTGCGTTTGCTGATTACCCTGCTGTTGGTTCTGCTGATTCTGATGACGACTCTCGGGTTTGTACAGTATCACACGAGCAGGCAGAATATTCTCACCGCTTTCGAAAACACGACTCGTACTCTGACCGGTCAGATTGCCCGTCGATCTCTGGTGGGCGTGTATTCAGAGAATCTCGATCAGCTGCGTGAGATCGCGTCAGAGGCTCTGCGCTTGCCCAGCATGATCGGCATCTGCTTTGTTGATGAAAACGGCCGATTGCTTGAAGACTTCGCATCGCCGAAGATGGCGAAGGGGGAAGCGGCTTCCATAACCCTCGCGAGCGAAACGAGGTATGTCGCGACTGACAAGCATGTGCGTGTCATTACTCCGATCATTCTTGAGCCGACGAACGACTTCCCGGATGAGCGAAATGTGTCAGGTTCCATCGTCGGTTATGTACAGACGACGTTTTCCTACGAAGTGCTGGATCGTGCTCTACGCTCGATCATCATGAACGTCGTGGTGTCGGAGTTGTTGATCGCGGGGGCATTTCTGCTGTTGGTAGTGTTTCTCGAACTGTGGGTCACCAGGCCTCTGACCACCATCATTGCGAAGGTGAAGCAGATGGCGGCAGGCGATCTTTCGGCTCGGGTTATCGAAAGATTTGATGCTGCTGATGATATCGGAGAACTTGTACGTAACATCAACATGATGGCCGATGCCCTGCAGAAGCACACCGCCGGCCTTGAAACCTTGATCGCGGACCAAACCCGGCAGATTCAGGCGCGTGAGCGACAGTTGATGTTTCAGGAAAAGATGGCCTCGCTGGGCCGCATGTCCGCGAGTATCGCGCACGAGATCAACAATCCGCTTAACTATATCTCACTGGGGATCGAGTATCTCGAATCGCGTGAGCGAAAGCTGCAGGAAACCGATGGAGCCTGTTACCCCGAACAGGTGGTCGAACGAGGCAAGGTCTTTACCGATATCCGGCACGGGTTGGGGCGCATGCGAGATATCATCGATGCCTTGCGGAAGTTTGCTCGAACCGATGAAAATGATTTGCGATTGTATCTGTTTGCCGACGTGTTTCACGATACGTTGCGTTTTTTCCAACCTGAGATTCGCAAGCTGGGCGTGTCGGTTGAGTCCAGTTTTGGTATTCGGCAGCCGATCTACGGATCAGTGATTCGCATGCAGCAGATTCTGTTCAACCTGCTGCGAAACTCGCTCGATGCCTTCGAAAACCTCACGACCCGCCCCTTCATTCAGATCAAGGCTGATGAAGTTGATGGAGCCGTTCGCATCTTCTATCAGGATAACGGACCGGGCATTGCCGAAGAGAATCGTGAGAGAGTGTTCGAGCCGTTTTTCACCACCAAGCCGCCGGGCAAGGGCACCGGTCTCGGACTGGCTCTGAGTTATGAGATGATCGCCCGTGATGGCGGCACCATCAAGCTTACCCGCGGAACGCTTGGAGGAGCGGCTTTTGAAATCATTCTTCCGGTACAGGCGCATTCGTGATCGTTCTCAGCAAAGGAGCACCGCATCGTCTGCGATTGACTTGGTGAAAAGAAGCAAAGCCCCCCGGTGACCGGGGGGCTTTGGGCGTATCGGGTATCGGGCGGCGGCATCTGACGGCAGCCGCCCGTAGAGGAGAGGAAATCAGCCGACCGAGATCGGGATCTGGCGGGGTTTTTGCTTTTCCTGCTTGGGCAGACTCAGGGTGAGCACGCCGTGTTTGAGTTCGGCGCGAATCTTTTCCTGCTCGATGCCTTCGGGCAGTTCGAACTCGCGGAAGAAGTTGAGAGCGCGGAACTCACGCACGCGAACGGTGCAATCCTTCAACTCATGGGTCTTCATGCGACCTTCGATGGTCAGAATCCCGTTCTCGACGCGCACATTGAGACCGTCGCGATCAACGCCGGGCAAATCCGCGACAACGCACAGTTCATCTTTTGTTTCATAAATATCAACGAGCGGGGAAATATAGTGTTCCGGATTGCGCGTCACTTCGCGATTCGGGGTGGTATCGGTCTGGACAGCGTTGGTAGTGGTTTTGTCAGACATGGTTGGTTCCTCCTTCTGGTGATGGTGGTGGTTCACAGTGTTAGTTCACTTTGATTTCGATCTGGCGGGGCTTGGCCGCTTCGGCTTTCGGCAGGGTGATGAACAGCAGGCCGTTCTTGTATTCAGCCGAGACGCGTTCGGAGTTGATTTCGATCGGCAGCTCGACGGTGCGGACGAACTTGCCCGGAGCGCGTTCGGCGCGATGATGGTCTTCGAGCGGGATCTTCGACGGACTCTTCTCGCCGGTGATGGTGAGCGTATTGCGCAGAACGTTGATCTTCAGCGAATCGGGTTCGACCCCGGGGGCCAACGCTTCAACGTAGATATTCTCGGCGTTCTCGGCAATATTCATATACGGATAGTCGGTATACGATTCTCCGGGAAGGAACGCCATGCGCGGTGTGCGGCGAAACTCACGGGAAACGAGGCTGCTCAACTGATCCTGCAGCGCTTCCATGTCTTTGAAGAACTTTACGAGATTCATATATGACCTCCTGAATGTTTTGTTGGGTTACGAACGCAAACATGGTTAGCAATCACCGTGCCAACTTTTCAAAAACGTTATTCAGAGCCGATGTTGGCGATTTCAGGCCGAAAGTGACTATGGTTTGGCCACTGACGTCGATTCGTCGCACGACGTTGCCGCGACGTCGCGCGATACTGTAGTATGAGGGGCGGATGACCTTTTGATCTTTTAACGGAATCCTCACGATTTCGGAAGGTGGAATGCCGTGTCAGATGGGTTCTGGGCTGCTGTCGTCGCCCTGCTCTGGATCATCTTGATGATGATTGGTAACCCGAAGGTGAAGGCATGGTTTCAAGCCGAACTCGATCGACTCAGAGGCGTTGAGCCTGCGAAACCTCTCGCCCCGTATGTTCCAAAGCCGAAGCCGGCTGACCCCACGGTCGAGGAACACAAGGCGCAAATCGAGGAATGGCCCGAGTTGCCGTATCCCTGGTTTGTGCCGGAGTGGGGCGGCAAGTGTTACGAAGATGACGTGTTCGAAGTCTTTGTCCTGAAACGCGATGGAACCACGCTCAAGCTTCCTGAAGCCCAGGAAGTCTCTCTACCGGCTGAAGGAATCGTCATTCTCGATCGCGTTGACTGTTACGACACCAACACCTGCTGTTCTGTGTTCAGTTCACGCAAGGCGATGAAGCCGTTTCGATTTGTCACGACATTCAATGAAGGAATGGCCCTGATCAGCGATTCGGGGCAAACCCGCTTCGGCTACGTTGAACGTCAGGGGTTCCGTATGGTGATTCCAATCGAATACCACGAAGGACGAGACTTTCACGACGGTGTAGCTCTGGTGCGTCGCGAAGAACAGTGGGGTTTCGTCGATCGACAGGGAGTATTTCGGCCTCTGCCGGCCGACGCGGGCCGAACATCGAACCTTCCTGCCTCTGACATTCTCAAGCATCGCTCGGAAAACCGCTTTCTTCCCTGCCCTGCCCGTGATTTTCGCGAGGGTCTGGCCGCCGTCGCTTCGCGAAAAGGTACGTGGGGGTATGTCGACAAAACCGGTCAATGGATCATTCCGCCTCAGTTCGACTGGGCCGGCAGTTTTTCAGAAGGTCTCGCCGCCGTGCGGCGCGGACTCGAGTATTTTTATATCGATGCGGCCGGAAAAACGATGATTCCCGGCCCCTTTTCCTTTGCCCGACGATTTTCTCACGGTTTGGCACCGGTACGATTCAAGGACCCGCTCTGGGGATTGATCGATCGCGCCGGCAGGACGATCGTTCGCCCGTCGTGGGTATCCGTCGAATCCTGTGCCGACGGAGTCGTTCCTTTTACCGTTCAAAAACATCCGCGTGAAATCGCACGGGCCGGTCTCTATGAAGTGGCATCGGGTCAGGCCCGCGTCTTTGATCATCTGAGCAGTATCCGAACTTTCTCAGAAGGCGTGGGCGTCGCCGGTCTGGTGAAGTATGGATTTATTGACACACATGGTGAGTTCGTCGCTCGCGATCATCTGGCGAAGGGGATCCCACGAGATGCGATGAGGTGGAGTCAGGCCTCTTCCTTTCGTGAAGGTCTCGCCCTCGTCGAAAGCCGCCATCTGTAGCGGTCTGTTTCTCTCAGGGCCCTTGCGACAGAGGTTACCTCATTCTTCGCGCCGGCCGCGGATGGTTACGTAGAACCGGCAGATACGGCGCGTCGCGGTGTCGAACGACGCGGCGATGATGAGGCGTCTGAAGACGAGCGGGTGATGCGACGGCAGCGGAACGCCCTCGGAGAGGCACTGGGAATAGAGTACCTGCTCGCGGTTCAGAGTCTGGGCTTCCGGGCCGAAGGTGAGACTGGCGATCTGCGCGGCCGAAACAGTGAAGGTTGCCATCTCGGTTTTCGCCCACCGAGAAATGCCGAGCAGATGTTCGCTCGTCAGTTGTTGCGCCACTGATGCCGCATGACTCTGCCACTGAGTTCGCACGGAGTCTCCATAAGACGGATCGAGAAATCCGGCGGTGAGCGGTCCGAACTCGCTCGGCCAGGGTTGCATCTCAGCAATGAATTCGACAGGCGGCACCGTGTCGGCCGTTGCGGTTGCACTCATGCCTTGAGACGATGTCGTGACCAGCACGAAGAAAACGATATAGGCGATACGCGTCAAGAGTCTGTTCATCAATAAATAATTCGCAACAAACTTGTACATGTTGTCTGAAGAACCCCCGCGGTGTCGAGGCGACCGGGGAAAGGCGTTACAGGCCGAGGTCGCGAAAGCTGACGTACTGGCGCGAAACGTCGAAGCAGACGTTGTTGCCGGTTTGGCTCTTGAGGTCGGCGTCATAATTGATGAACACGCGTTTCGGCATCATCACCGGACCGTCTTCTTTTTCCATGCGGTTCAGATTCTCAACGCACAGATTCCCGAGAATCGAGATCTGTTCGCCGCCCTTGATGCTGTTGAAAGCATAGATCGCCGCTTCGACCTTGGCGGCAGAGATCCCTTTGGCAAAGGCGACATGCCCTTTCAGACTGACCAGGGAAAGAAACGCGCCGGCACTGTCGTGAATGACGTTGTCGGTGATGTAGATGTTTCCTTCGGTGACGATCATGCCCTGACCACTGACGCGACCGCCGATATAGACGTCACCCTGCACGAAAATGATACCCATGATGTGTGCCGGCTTGGCGTAACTGCCTTTCAACGTTAAATCACCCTCGTGATACTCGTGCGCGAATTCCTTGGCATGTTTCTTGATGCGCTCGAGCTGCAGCGGCTGCAGTTTCTGCGGATAGCGTGAAACAAAATCGAATTTCGTATTGATCGTATACGGATCAGAGCTTGGATAGGGCGTTTCGGTTACGCCGAGGATGTACGGTTTCAGTTTCTGATAGTACTTGATCACTTCGCCTTCGTAATAGGTGTATTTGCTTAAGTACGGGTCGTGCAACTGGTTGTTGCAGAACAGAAACCCGATTTCGGGGCGTTGATGCGAAAAGATCGAGTTGTCTTCGAAGTAGTTGATGATGTCGTCGGCGGCAAAGAACGGCAGATATGCGTGCAAGCGGCCGTTCGTTCTGATCTTTCCCCACAGGTACGGGTGCAGATTCTGAATGGTGGTGTCGACGAAATCCTTGATTTTCACATCCGTTGTCGACATGACCAGCTTGCGAATGACCTTGAGCGTTTTGACCTTCAGATCGCCTTCGAAGCTGATGAGGCTTGCGGCTTTGGGTTCCCAGAACAGGGCTTCGGCGGTGTTGCCGAGTGTCGCCATGACGGCGTCGTTGATGGCCTTGATGATGCCGTCGATCATGTCTTTCATCGAACGTACCACGGCCCAGTTGCGCAGGCGAAACTCCCCTTCCTTGAGATATTCGTCTTTCTTGCCGGAGATGAACAGGGTGTAGTTCTCGGCCGGGGGTGTCAGATCGGTCACGCGCAGGTCGCGCATGACTTCGATGCGTTTCTTCGTGTTTTTGAAATACCCGGTGCTGACGAAGCGGATGTGGCCTTCCCAGCCTCCGAGTGATTTGTCGGCATAGGTGTCGCGGTTTTCCTTGCGATAGATCTTGAGCTGCGGCGGCACCTCGACATACTCATCGATATAGGATTTGAACGGGGTCTGCTTGAGATGCATGATCTCGATCTCAACATCGACACGACCGTTCTTCATCAGGTCGCCATCAGGGATGCTGAACTTGAAATGAAAGTTTTCGGCGCGGTCGATATCGAGCAGGGAAAGCAGGGTGTCGTTTATCTCATTGTTCGAGGTGAGCAGTTTCTCGGAAAACAGCTCGCGCATGCGCACCATCGCTTTCTCGACCCCTGCTTCGGCCAGGTAGTAGGCGATGATCGAATCGCTCTGTCTGGCCGTTTGTGCGCGTTCCTGTGTCATGTAGCGAATGAACATGGTGCCGAAGATCCAGAGCAGGCCGACAACGGTCAGCAGAATGAACAGCGCCGTGCCGCGGCGAGTCGATTTCGAACGAGACAGGTGAACACGATAGTGGCGATGCATACACATTCATAGTATGTCGGAATCCTGTTCCACGCAAGAATCATCTTGCACATCCATTTGTGCGATTATTCGCAATTTCCTCCAAACCGGCGTATGCTGCAAATGTGATCGTCGTCAGTGAAGCGGTTTCCCATACAAGGGAGAGGGGGCAGTGGATGAAATACGTGGGCGGTCTGCTTGTCTTGATCCTGTTGTTGTGTGCGAGTCTGGGATATGCCGCGGCCAATGACGAACGAAAAATGAAGCAGAAGGCCCGTGAAATCAGCCTGATGGGTCAGCTGGAACAGGCGAACGAGTTGATGGGAGGCAAGTCTGATACGGCGAGCAGCAGCGACGCCTGGAGCGGCACTTCTCTCATGCTCGGCCTGATCTGGGGAGCCATCGGCTCAGGATACTTTATCTACGGCAAGAAACAGGGACGAGCCGTCTTTCTGCTGTGCGGCATCGTTCTCTGCGTCTTTCCGATGGTTATTTCAGACCTGACAGCCGGAACCGTGATCGGTTTGCTGCTGACGTTCGCTCCCTTCAAGATAGATCTTTAGCTGATCTGAAGCTCCTACCACCGCCAGGCGCAGGGGGAGACGGTCGAAGCGCATCAAGGGGGCGGATGTGTTTCCGCCCCCTTGATGCGTACGGGTGATCAAAGCAGAATACTTTGATCAGGTGCCGGTTCTGGATTTGACGACTGCGGAAGATTCGGCGCGGATGGCTGCAGGCTTCGCGGACGAAGACGATTTGGCGGCGGCAGGATTCGTCTTTGATTTGTCGGGTGCGGGCGGTGGAGCAGGCTCATGGGATTTCCTGATCTTGTCCACCAGGGTCTGTAGGGATTCCGAGGTGGAGGCCGCGTTTGGCTTGTCTGTGGCCGACTCTTTCTTTGAGGCTGCGGGTGGATTGGCTGTTGCGGATTTCACCGGGGCAACGGTCGCAGAAGACCGCTTCGGCTGCGCTTCTTCGGCAGGAGCTTTGGGTTTTGCGGCCGGCTTATTCTTTGTTCCAGCCTTGAGCGACGAGTTGCCGTAAAATCTGGTTCCTGCGACAAACTGTTTTTCCATCTTGTCGACGAAGGCTTCCTTCTTTTTGAACACATTCTTTTTATAGCTTTCGGCGTTGCCGGTGGCCGGAACCTTGAGAATCTTGGGGGTGATGAAGACGATCACCTCGACCTTGTCCTGGGTCTTGGTGTCGCGATTGAGATACCGGCCGATCAGCGGCATATCGCTCAGGCCCGGAACGCTCTTGCGATTGACGCGATCCGAGCTTTGAATGTACCCGCCGAGCGCAACCGTCTGCCCGTCTCCAAGCGTGACTCGCGAGGTCAGAGTCTTATGCGCGAAGTCGGCGACCTTCTTGTCCGGGTCGTAGGAAAGCAGATCGTTCACTTCCTGATGAATGTCGAGTCCGACACTGGAGGAGCGACTCAGGTGCGGCGTCAGATTGATATTGATGCCGATATCCTTGTTCTCGTATGAGTATGTCGTGACCCCGTTCGAAATCTGGGTACCCGTGATGATTGGCAACGTGCGTCCAAGTTTGAATGTTGCCGGACGATGATTGGAAGCCAGAATTTGAGGAGATGAAAGAACACGAACCTTGTTCTTGGTGGTGCCCGAAAAGAGCAGAGCCTTGATCTTGTTGCCGTTGTTCATGAAGTATTTGAACCCTTCATTGTTCAACGCTTCGGTCTCGATGGGAGCGGTGGTATGCGAGATGTTGATCAGTTGGGAAATGTTATCGCCGCCGACCACGCTTTCGGCGAGCGCACGCAGGTTTGCACCCCACTGACCGATGTCGTTCACGACAAGCTCGACGATCAGAATCTCGAGCAGAACCTGTTCGAGTGGGCGATCCATGGACTTCATGACATCGACGAACTCTTCGCGAATCCTGCCGTCCGTCGGGTTGATGAAGCGGGCGACGATAGCGTTCTGGGCTTTGTTTTCGATAACCTTGATCCGATCTTCACTGATGGCTTTCTCAAAGATCGACTTGATCGGTTCGATGACCTCTTCTGATTTGACGGTATCGAGGCTCCAGGTGCACATGCCGCCGTCGCGTGACAGCTCGATCTTGTTCTCGACCCCCTTGAAGATGACCGCCGGATCCGGGAGGGGAACGGGTTCTGACGCGGCAACGGCCGCTGATTCGGACGCGGTTTCTGTTATTCCGCACTTTCCCGGGTTTCAATTGTACACATGAGCGATTTTTTCCAGGTAGAGTTT
>CAYYIY010000022.1:0-3188 GCA_964472075.1 uncultured bacterium
TCGGCGCCCAGACCGCGATCAGTCATCGAAAGGCGGACATCCTCGCCCGGGTTCGGGCGGTGAGCCCGCTCCCCAATAATGGTTTCGATTGTTTGAGTGTGACGACAAAACCTTTGCACGAGAGGTTGCTATGAAAAACAGATTGGCAGTGGTACTGGTTCTTTTGGTGATGGCGGCTGGAGCGATCGTTCCGGTCTACGCGGCGCGGAATCCGAATCGTCTCGCCGCTGAGACCCGCGCGCTGATCAACAAAGCGGTTGGATTGAGCGAAACGGACCCGGTAAATGCAGGAACTCTGTTTCGAAAGGCATTCGAAAATGCCGTGACGCTGACACAGCCGAAGATGGGGCGTTTCTGGCAGGAAGCCGGTCTGGCGCTGGCGTCGCGCTGTCTCTCGCCTGACCTGTTTCCGGAAGTTCGGATCGCTGCGGAAACCTACCGCGAAAAATTCCCAACCGGTACCCGCATGCGCGAAGTACTGATCTCTCTCGCCCTGCTCGAAGCGGCGGAAGGCAACGAGCGCAAGGCTCTGGCGCTGCTGACCGATGCGGCCTCTCGTACCGAAGGCAGCAAAAGGGTGAACATCGAAGCCCTCGGTCTTGACACCGCTTTGAGTGCCGGTTTCTATCGCACCGCTGAAAAAATGCTGGCCGAGCTGAATTCCGGACGCACGATTCGTCGTTTCAAGCGCGACCAGAAGCGGTTCCAGAAAGGCACGGCGCTGCTGAATGCCGCGCTCAAGGAAGTCGTCGAGGGACGCGTCTCGGGCGAATCCGCCGTGAGAACGCTGCGCAACGCGCTCGAGGTCGGTTACTTCGCTGAAGAAGCCCCCGCCGCTGAACTACTGGCTCTGGGTGAGGAAGACTCACTGGCCCCGCTGGTGCATCGTCGCGAAGTGCGCTTCTTCGGCACTCGGGTGGTCACTCATGCCATATCGCCTCAGGGCCGCGTGCGCCGTCTCGAAACCTTCGTCAAGTCATATCCGGAAGCAGATCCACAGCTGATGGGCAAAGCCCTGCACCAGCTGTATCTGATCTGCCTGCACGAGCTGCGCGATGAGCCGTCGGCCGAAGTCTGGTTGAAGAAGCTAGAATCCATGCCTGAGTTCGCCGGCAAGGCGCGCATCGAAAGACTGCTGCAGCAGATGGCCGAGCGCCCACTGCACGACCAGGGAATGCTGGAACTGCTCACTTCTCTCGAGCAGGCGCTCGAGAAGAAACCGTATGATAACGGCTATGCCCCGGTACTTGAACCCCAGCGGCTCAAGCTGCTGGTGGCCCAGGCCAATCTGCTTCAGGGTCAGTACATGGCCGTTCTGCCGCTGGTGAAGGAGATGCCGGAAAACCTGCGGGTCCGATCTGTGCCCGTGCGCCTGCTGTATGCTCTGCTGGCCGACGACAAGGCGCTGGCTCATCAGATGTTCGTGAAGTCGGAAAAAGACATGATTCCTGGCGACCGCAAGATGGTGGAGGATTTCCTGTATCCGCTCTACCTGCCGACACGCGAGAACGAAAAACGCATTGTCGTGGCGACGGCTCTGTCGGTCGATCATCCGACGACGGCCATCAATGTGCTGCTCGAAGAATCGAAGCAGCCGAAACGCTCGTTGCATTTCGATCACGCGTTGGCCCTGCTGGCGGAACTGTATCAGCGGCAGGGGTCGTATGCCGAGGCACAGGCCGTCTGGGTCACGTTGCGGCGGATCTTTCCCCATTCGGTCTGGACACGCTAGGAGCATCCAGACGCTTCTGGCCGTTGAATCAGGAGGCCGAACATGAAACGAGTCTTGTTGCTGTGCCTGTTGCTGGCAGGTTCTGTCGCATGGGCTGAAGAGATCTACCGCTACAGCGGCGTCTTCTCGGCGACGGCCGAAAAATCGGAAGGTGCGCCTTTCCTGGTCATGATGTCGGCCGCACGAAAGATCTGCTTTCAGGTGCTGGACGAGAAAAACCAGGTGACGCAGGCCGCGCGCGTGGTCGAAGTCGCCCCTTCCGGCGGGAACACCCGACTCCGCGACGATAACGGCATTCAGGCCGTCGAGATCACCGAACCCGGAATCTACGATGTTCTGGTCATGCCTACGGTGAGCGGCAAGGAAGTGCGATTCGTACTTCGCGTGCTTGATTACGCGGATGCACCGGCTGGAACTCCACTGCTGGTCATGAATGCGGCAGTACCGACGGCGAATCCGACGACCGGCACGCCGGTCGTTCCCGCTCTGCAGACGCCGCCGGTTGCGCCTGCACTCAATACGGCGGCAGCCTTGCCGGTGGCAGCTCCCACGCAACCTTCTCCGGTGGCGGCCGTTCAGGAATCTGCGAAAGTCGGGTTGTCCGTCGTGCGCAAGTTCCCTGATGCGGGCGGTTATGCTGATCCGTATAAGCCGGTCGAAGTGCATTTCTCGGGCGATCTGCCCGCCGATGTCGCCCCCGAGAAAGTTCTGCGAGTCACCACTCTTAATGCTGCCGGGCAGGAAGCCATGGTCGAAGGGCGCTGGCTCAAAGTCGGCGCTCGGGCGGTGCATTTTCTGCCGAATCGATACCAACCCGGTGCGGTTTACCACGTGCAGGTCGTATCACCGCCGGCCGCCGAAAATCAGACGTTCCGTTTCGCCGTGCTTCCCGATGTGAAGATGAGTGTCGAAGATGCCGGCAATGAACTGAAGATCGACCTCACCTGGAGCGAGTTGCGCGATCTGTATCCGTCAGCGGACGGTCAGGTGACCAGGTTGGAGAACGCGGAGATCAGCGTTAACAGCGGTGGAAAGCCTTGCTGGAATATGAAACTGGACGATTCTCTGCCGCCGGTCGGTGAGGAAAATGAAGCCGTGTTTCAGGGAGAACCGTTCCGTTTTTCCGTTCGGGTGCCGAAATCGCGGTTGTCCACCTCGGACGGAACCTTTGAAGTGGCACTTGACGCTGCCTTCGCCGGTCGAGAAAAGATGCTGCGGTTTCGCAAAGTATCGTTGAAGAACATCGCGGTGCCGCCGACGACCGTGAAACCCGATGTGCCGGCACAGCCTCAGGTGTCCGAGCCACCCCCGCCGCAAACCGTGACTCCAAGCCCGGAGCCACTGGTTGAGACCGCGCCGGCGACGAAAACGGCGGCGATCGTTCCTGAACCGCCGGTGACGATACCTCCGCAGACGGCATCGCCGACGAAGCGACCCGGAGCTTTGGCTCCGCTGA
>CAYYIY010000022.1:3198-31630 GCA_964472075.1 uncultured bacterium
GCCCGGTGACGAACCCGATACGGACCCCAAAACCGAGCCGAAACGCCCCGTCGTGAAAGAGGACCCGGTGAAGCCGCCGGTGACGCCCACCGTGGCGCTGAAGCCGGTGACACCTGTTGCCGACCCCGGACCACAGGCCCTTCCGGTGCCGCTGCGTGATATTCCCCTGCTCGAAAAACAGGCGACTTCACATTCCTGGCCGAAGGGCATGAGATGGGCCGCTGACGGCACGCTTTGGGTGGTTGACAGCCAGGGTCGCCGGGTCTTGCGATTCACCGAAGACGGCAGCCTGCTGACGCAGTTCGGCGTTCGCGCGGACAAGCCGAACAAGACGGGCGGGCTGAGAAACCCGGTCGATGTCACGATCGCCGAACCCGGGGTCTTCGTCTCGGACACGGGGGCCCATTGCGTGCACCTGTTTCAGCCTGACGGCACTCTGATTCGAGACATCGGCACCTGGGGCACGAAGCGTGGACAGATGGATCTGCCGCACGGAATCGATTACACACAGGATCAGCTCTGGATTGCGGATCGCGGCAACAGTCAGATCATGCGCTTCGGCGCGGACGGCACTTTCCAGGGCGCTTTCGGCTCCAAGAGCGATTTGCCGGGCGGCTTGAACAATCCGATCAGCGTGTGCGTAACCCCGGATGGGTGCTGGGTGCTTGAGGGGGAAAACGGCCGCGTGCAGAAGTTCGATCGCAACGGACATCTGAAGTTTCACTTCATGAGCAAGGCGAAAGACCCGACTTACCTCGCGGTCGACCCGTGGGGTTACCTTTGGGTCACCGATGGTGAAGGCCACAGTGTCACCCGGTTTGACAGCCGCGGTAAGAGCATTGTCACCCTTGAACCACGTTTGGGGTCTCGCCCTTGGGTTCCGACCTCGGTTGCCGTGCGTGCGGACGGACTCGTTGCGGTCGGCGATGCCGAAAACCGCCTGATACGCCTGTTTCGATTGCAGAAACCCTGAGATTACGCATGAAGATCTGTGCGGACGGCTGTGCCATGGGCAGAGCCGTCCGTCTGCTTTTCCGGGTGCTGATGTGTCTGCTTGTCTGTTCGAGTTCTCTGTATGGGGAAGAACCATCGAAAGCCGAGCGGCTGCCCGGAGAAATTCTGAAAAGAAGCGGCTCGGTGACACTTGGAGGCCTGGAACTGGCGACCGACGTTGTTCGCCTGCCTGTTGACAAGCACTGCGAGTTGCAGACCGGTGCAGATGGGCAACTCTGGTTCATCGGCCCGGCTGGTGAAGAACTGCGGCTTCGAGAGCGCACTCACCTGGTGTACGTTCCCGATGCGAAGACCTGGCAGCTGAAAAGCGGTATGTGCGGCTGCTGGAGAAAGACAATCCCGCCTTCCGGCGGCGCGGATTCGGTCAAGGTGATGTTCCCGCAGGGGGAATGCGAGATTCAGAAGGGCATTGTTGTCGTGAAGGTTCATCCGGTTCTGACTCGAGTCGCCGCCGTTAAGGGAACGCACCAGCTGACCGGGCCTGAAGAAACGAAACTGGTTCTTAACGAAAAACAGGAGCGAGCCGTGGCTTGGAAACAGACATCGCAAGGCTATCTGGTCACTGATGACTGCTACTTTGCCTGGTACTGGAAATAGACGGAGAGATACATCGATGAAAAAGAAAGCTATTGTGCTGCTCAGTGGTGGACTCGATTCGACCACCTGCCTGGCGATTGCCATCAAACAGGGTTTCGAACCGTATGCGCTGTCGTTTCGCTATGGACAGCGCCACGAAACCGAGCTGGCAGCCGCCCGTCGTGTAGCTGAAGCCATGCAGGTCGCCCGCCATGTCGTGATTGACTTCAATCTGCGTGAATTCGGCGGATCAGCACTCACCGATGAGATTCCCGTGCCGAAGAATCGAGCGGATGCCGAAATCGGCGGCGGGGTCCCAATAACCTATGTACCAGCTCGCAACACGATTTTTCTGTCTTTTGCCCTCGGATGGGCCGAAGTGCTGGGGGCCTTCGATCTGTTTATCGGTGTCAACGCCCTTGACTACAGCGGATATCCCGATTGTCGACCGCAGTTCATCGAGCAGTTCGCCCGCCTGGCTCAGGTGGCAACCAAAGCCGGCAGCGAAGGAACCGGCACCTACCGCATACATGCGCCTCTGATGAAGATGACCAAGGCCGACATCATCAAGACCGGCATCGAGCTTGGGGTCGACTATGCGCTCACGTTTACCTGCTATGATCCACTGCCGAGCGGCGAGTCGTGCGGGGCCTGCGATTCCTGTCTGTTGCGCCTGAAAGGGTTCGCCGAGGCCGGAGTCCAGGATCCGATCGCCTATCGCCGGGGGGCCGTCTGATTCGTGGCATACCGTATCAAGGAAATCTTCTATTCGCTGCAGGGAGAGGGCGCCTGGACAGGACGAGCCGCCGTATTTTGCCGATTTTCGGGGTGCAATCTCTGGTCCGGCCGACCCGAAGATCGCTCGACCTCGCCGTGCCCGTTTTGCGATACCGATTTCGCCGGGACAAACGGTGACCTGGGCGGCGAGTATGCTTATGCCGAGTTGCTTGCCGACACACTGTCGGCTGCCTACACCGGGAACCGCCACCAGATACAGCCGATGGTGATTCTGACAGGGGGAGAGCCGCTATTGCAGGTAGATGAGGAATTGCTCAACGAACTGCACCGTCGCCGTTTCTTCATCGCCTGCGAAACGAACGGGACCGTGAAGGCACCCGACGGAATCGACTGGCTCACCGTGAGTCCCAAGCAGGGAACCAGGATTCTGCAGCAAAATGGCGCGGAACTCAAAGTCGTTTTTCCGCAAACGGGGTTCGATTTCGCTGTGGCCGAAACATGGAAGTTTCAGCATCGGTTCGTGCAACCCTGTCATACAGGGAACGATGAATCAGACCGCAACAACGTTGCTGCTGCCATTCGGTTCTGCCTGGAGAACCCCGATTGGCGCCTGAGTCTGCAGACGCACCGATTGACGGGCATTCGCTGATTCTGCACCTGCACCTTTCCTGCCTTTCGAAAAAATGCGCCGTTTGTATTGACGGTACCCCGATTGATTCTTATGATGAAGAAAATTCTCGCCGATTGTGGCGTATTCCAGGAGATTCTGCTCATGGCGAAAAATCGTAATGGCCGCACCTGGTTCATTGGCTTCGCCCTGTGTTGCATGCTGCTCATCGCCCAGACCGGTCAGGCGTTCAATTTGAATGACTTCCTCGACCAGGCGAACGATGCGCTCGACAAATTCAGTGGCACGGTACAAAAGACTTTCGGCGGGCCTGTGGCAACTCCGCCTATTGTCGCCCCGAATCAGGACCCCGCGTCTGCGCAGGCACCGGCTCAAACAAGTCGGACGTCGGCTCAGGCGGCTTCCGGTGGAAGCTGGTGGGACAGGGTGTTCGGCGGAATCGAGAATTCCACCGAAAAGACTATGGGCGCACAGGGTCACGAAGCGCTCAAAAAGAATCCTGGTTTCTACAACAGTGCCGCCGACCTGAATCGCGTTGGAGCCATTGCCCGCCGATTGGTGCCGGTTGTCGAACGAAAAGATTTAACCTACCGTTTCACGATTTTGAATTCAGACGAGGTGAACGCGTTCGCTCTTCCCGGCGGCTACGTGTATGTGACGAAAGGCCTTCTCAAGGCGGTAAAGAACGACGATGAACTGGCTGCCGTCATGGCGCATGAACTTGGTCACATCAATAAAAAGCATGGGATCCGTCAGGCTGAAAAAGCCGGCTTGCTCACCGCAGTGGTTCTAGCAATGGGGTTGAAGGATGAGACGCAAAAGTATCAGAAATATGCTGCTGTCGCCGCTTTCTTTGCCAACATGAAGTTTTCACGAGACGACGAATATGAGGCAGATCGTTGCGCTGTTCAGTATACGTCGAAAGCAGGGTATAACCCCTACGGCATGTCCGCATTTTTGCAGACCATCAACAAAGACAACGGTCTGACCAAGGTGACGAAATACTTCTCCACCCATCCGCCCACGACGGATCGCATCAAGCGGGCGAATGAGGAAGCGCAGAAGGTTTCCGGGCGCGCTCCACCGGCCAACACGAGCGCCCAGACCACCCAGAGCACTCAGTCGACGACGGTCTCCTCGACCTCAACAGGAAGCGGCTCAAGCGGATCGACCACTCGACCGACGACTCCGCCGGCGGTTCCTCAGGGCATCACCCTTCAGGAAGCGTATCAGGACTATCTGTACACGAAGTCGATCTACGAGCAGAAAGTCAGCCAAGGCGCTCCGTATAATGAAATCATGGCGGCCTTCAACGACTATCAGCGTGCCAAGGAAATCTATTTCCAGCTGAAGAACCGGGCTTCTCAGCGATAACGCCGCATCAAACGGCCGGGGTACTTTCACGGTACCCCGGTTTTTCTTTTTCTGAAAAACTAGGGTGCCCATTTCTGGACGAATGGAATGAGAGGGCGTCCATATCTGGACACCCGGAAACGAGTTTTGCGTGGGCTGCATCGTTGAAACGTCGGACGGAAGACGGTTTTCGATAAACCGGACAGATGGCACCATTCCTGCAAATGATAAGTTGCCCGATGTGGATCACATGACTTTGGTCCATAAAATTCAGCAGGAGGGATAGTATGAGGAAACTCATTGCGTTTCTGGTGGTTGTCGCGTGTCTGGTGTGCATCCCCGTGTGGGCGCAAAAGGCGTCGGCTGAGAAGGACGACCTCGATCTGTCGCCCGCGGCCGGCGGTGGGAAAAAGCAGGTAAACGCCGATGCGATCATTTCCCGCATCAGAGATCGAAAGGCGAAGGTTCTCACGCGGCTCAAGCAGCGATTCGAACGGTTGCCGGAGCGTCTGCAGAAGATGGAGGAGCGGGTCGAAAACCGAATGAACCGCGCGGAGAAAAAACCGAAGGCTGAAGGTGCAGCGCAGGGCGGAACGGATCGCAAGGCGGAATTGAAAGCGAAGATCACCGAACGGTATGAGAAGTTCAAGACGCTCATTTCCGAACGCAAGAACAAAATGGGTACAAAGTTCGATGAGAGAAAAACGAAGTTTCAGGAGCGGATGAGTGGTAAACTGAAGGCCGAAGAGCTGACAAAAGTAATGGCAGAATTCGAGTCGGCCCAGAAAGAGATCGTCGTGGAAGTCGAAAAGATGCTGACGGAAGCGCAGAAAAAGCTTGATGAGACCTATCAGAAGCTTATGTCCAAGTTAAATTGAAAAAAGGAGCAGAGATCATGTTGAAGAAGGCGATTGCGATTTTGACCATCGGTTTGTTGATTCCGGCAGGAGTGGCCATGGCCGGCCCCGGCAAGGGAAAAGGGCAGGAAAACAAGAAGTTCAATCAGGAAATCAAGGCGGAACGCAAAGCGTATCGTGAACAGAAGAAGAAGGAAAATCAGGCATTCAAGGAATCTCTGAAGAATCTGCCCGAAGATCAGCGCAAAGCGGCCATGAAGGAACACCGCCAGAAACAGCAGGCGGAAAACAAGGAATTCAATCAGAAGATGCATGAAAAACGCATGGCAGCGCTCAAGGAGCGCCTGGCGGCCAATACCAAATTGACCGATACTCAAAAACAAGACCTGATCAGCTTCTTCGAGTCGCAGTATCAGGACGGTGTGAACTTCCGTGACAAACAGCGCGAAGAACAGATGGCCGAGTTCGAGAAAATCTGCAACGACACTGCGTTGTCACCCGAGCAGAAGAAGGCTGCGTTCAAGGAATACATGGAGAAGCAGAGAGCGGCTTTCAAGGAATTCCGGGAAAAACAGAAGAGTGAACGCAAGAACAAAATGCAGGAAATGAAGCCCGCGGTTGCGACACCTACCGCCGGGACGACGGACCCAAATGCTCCGGTTTCGCCGAAAGAGGCAACCAGCAAGAATTGATTGCGAGCTTTTTTACACGGCCGGGTGTCGGTGACCCGGCCGTTTTACTTTTCGTCGAGTCCGAGTTTCTTCAGACGAAAGGCGAGATTCGGTCGCGAAAGCCGGAGCAGCTCTGCGGTTTTTGATTTATTGCCGTCGCAGATGAGTAGCGCCTGTCTGATCCATTCGCGCTCGATGTGCTCGAGTCCGTGTACGAGTCCGTCTGCTGGAAGAGTCGCTGTAGAAGCCGAAGTGGATTGCGTCGTATTGTTTGATGAGGCGGAGGTGAAAAACGGGAGGAATGCCGGCAGGGTGTGCCCGTCAGAAAGTACCAGGGCGCGTTCGAGGGCGTTGCGCAATTCACGCACGTTTCCTGGCCAGTGGTGACGCACAAGCTCCTGTTCAGACTGTGGGTCGAGGGTGGGGCAGGGGCGTCCGAGATCAGATGACAGATGTTTCAGTAGATGGCGGGCAAGCAGAGGGATATCCTGCTGTCTCTCTCGTAAAGGCGGCATGCTTATTTGAATGACCGATAACCGGTACAGCAGGTCTTCGCGAAAGCGCCCCTGCGCGGCGAGCTGTTGAAGGTCGCGGTTGGTGGCGGCGATGATGCGCACGTCGACGGATATTGTTTCGGTTCCGCCGAGACGGTTGATCTCTTTATCCTGCAACACGCGCAGCAGTTTGGCCTGAAGATGAAGCGGAACCTCCCCGACTTCATCGAGAAACAACGTTCCCTGATGTGCCAGTTCAAAACGACCGAGACGGCGTTCACGAGCGTCTGTGAAGGCCCCGCGTTCGTGACCGAACAGCTCGGACTCGAACAGTGTCTCGGGAATCGAGGCGCAGTTCACGCGAATGAACGGTTCAGAGGCGCGCGGTGAAAGTGCATGCAGAGCTCGCGCGGCCAGTTCCTTGCCAGTACCTGTCTCTCCGGTGATCAACACGGTCGAGGGAAATGGCGCGGACTTTTGAATCAGGTCCTTGGCACGACACAACAACGGAGAATCGCCGACGAGGTCGGCGAGGGGATCGGCGAAGCCGGCGGCAGACAAGAGATCCTGCTGACTGCGTTTCAAGACCGTCGCGGTCTTGGATACCGAACGAATCTGCAGCACTCGCTGAATGCGAAAAGCGAACTCTTCAAGAGGTACCGGCTTGGTCAGGTAATCGAGCGCTCCCAGTTTCATCGCCTCAACCGCCGTCTCGACGGAACTGTAGGCGGTCATCAGGATGACTTCGGGCGGATCTTCGGCCTGGCGACAGGCTTTGATGACTTCGAGACCGGTACCATCGGGCAACCGCAGATCGGTGATGACCAGATCAAAGGCCTTCGATTCGGCCAGATGCAGAGCATCACGAACCGTGCCGGCGATGCGGGCGTCGTGACGTTCCCCCTTGAGGTAGACAACGAGGCCGCGGGCCAGGGACTCATTGTCGTCGACGATCAAAATGTTCATGGAGTCGCTCCCTGACATTCATTCAACTCGTACTGACACGGAAATCTCGATCTTGCGACCGCGGCAAACCGGGCAACTCGATGACGAACCCGGCGCCGCCGCTGCTGCCTGCCTGATAGTCGATGGTCCCGTAATGAGCTTCGACGAATTTGCGTGCCAGTGCAAGCCCGAGCCCGATTCCCCGGGCTTTGCGAGAGGAAAACGGGGTGAAGAGATTCGGAATGAAATCGTCGGGAATGCCCGGACCGTTGTCCTGAAAGACCAGGCGTATGGTGTCGGAACGCAGCCGGCGACAGTCGATGCTGATGCGAACCGAACCCGGGACAGCTTCGACGCTGTTCTGTACCAGGTTGGTGAGAATTTCACTCAGCAGGTCGGGGTCGGCATACAGAACGAGTGATTCTTCAACAGTACATTGAAACTCGATGCCGGGATATCTTGATTTCATGCGTGATATCCATTCGGCAAACCAGGACGATGCATCGATTCGGACAGGGTGTGCCTCGGCTTTCTTCGAGTAGCCGAGGAATCGCGTGACGAGATTCTTCATCTGCTCAAGTCCGAGTTCGATTTCGCGAAGCGACTCGGTGCATGCAGGGTTCCGCTTGACGAGACCCAGATGCAGTTCCGCAGCGGCCAGCGGATTTCTCAACTGGTGTGCGACGGCCGCGCCGGTGAGAAACAACTCGTTCATCTTTTTCTCATACATCTGCTGCAGACGCTGATCTCCGAGCACGATCGAATTTCCCAGGTTGACGATTCCCTGATGAAGTGCCTCGAACTCGCGAATTCCGGACGTGTCATCGGCAACCGGCTCGCGTTTTTCGATATGTCTGAGGTTGGCGATAAGCCGGTCGGCATGGCGAGAGACGCTTCCGGCAATCAGCCATGAAGCGAGAAAAGCCGACAGCACAGCGGCGAGAAGGACAAACGACAGCATCTGACGCAGCGAGGCGCGAAGCTGCAGAAGTGAGCTGTCGGCCTCGAGGCCGACCACCGAGTGAAGCAGACCGTGATGGTCCATGATCGGCATGAAGATGGTCTTGTACAGTCGGTCGGTGTAAAGAATCCGCGGGTTCGGGAAAAAGGGGCGTCCGGTTTCGAGAAGGTCGAGACCGTCATCCAGCGCGTCTTCCAGTTGGTCGAGAGTGGGAATTTCAGGCAGCGAACCATCGTCCAGGGGAAATGAGAGCGTCGCGAGAAAGGTCGGAGCCGATGCCGACATGTCGATCCAGTATACGCACTTGATCCAGCCGAGACCGTCACTGGGGCCAAGCACCTCGCGAAACAGCGAGACCGCATTGGCTTCGCCCGGGTCGGAAAGATACGGCCAGAGATGAGCGGCGATGGCTGAAGCCCCGGCGGTCAGCCGATGATTCGCCTCGCGTTCAACCAGTTCGACCGTCTGGAGATGAATGCCGTATCCGCCGACGCACACCAGCACGCCGCTGAGCAAAGACACCAGCAGGAACAGCCGCGCGAAAAGACTTTCCGGCAAGAGTCGCCGCCACGTTTGATGGGGCACAAAAAAACACCCCCCACAATAACTCATGTTGAAAAGAGTTGCGCGAGGAGAAACCTTGAAAATGTCATAACATGAGAGGGTCTGCGAACTGATACCAGGTCTGCGAAACCAGCTGATCGCTGGAATAGTTTGATGCAATGAGAATGACTACAGCTTTATAACCTCCACCGCCTCTCACGTAAGTCTGTATGCGACTGCTATAAAAGGTAGGTGTGGTTTGAGCCAACAATGTACCTAAAAAAGGAGCTATTTCGTAAAGTTCGACATTATATTTGTAATTGCCGCTTATGCTTGAGTAATCGACCGTCAATTCGTTTCTGGAAGGGTCGAAAAACTTTGATGGTGAACTCTTAAAATTTACTATGCTTGTCCACTGAATCAAGGCTTTATACTCTTTTGTCTCGCCGCCGCTGGAATAAGAGAGTGTGTATTCGCCGTTCTGCAGGCCCTGATCTGCGATAACACACCTGTACTCTTGTGCGACTGATGAAAATGTCGAATTCTTCAGAAGGCGTTTCTGTGGATCCATTAACGCAAAACCCGAAGCACCAGAACCGCGAACAAACGCATAGATGCCGTTCTGTGTCGCAGCACCCTCTGCTATGATTTTAATGGGAACCACACCGACCTTGAATTCGCTGCTGTCAGAACTCGAACTGCCTTTGGTCGAACAGCCGAGCAAAAAAAGAATGTACCCGAGAGCAAGAGCGAGAAACACGGCGTGGAGCGCATGTGGGCGCTCGTGAAGATTGGTCTCGACCTGAAAATCCTCGTGCATGGCGGCTCCAGGTATGAAAATGGAATGCCGGATTGTAGCACGCATCAAATACATCGTCAATTTGACCGGGCGGAGACTCTTGGGTAGACTCGGGGCATGCGAATCATCCATTCCCTCGAGGGCCATGCCTGGAGCGGTGGTCAGCAGCAGGCTCTGTTCCTCGCGCACGGTCAGGCACAGATGGGGCACGACGTGTTGCTGATGTGCCAGCAGGGAAGCGAACTGGAGCGGCACGCGCGGGAGCAGGGGCTGCAGATTCAGGCTCATGATTACCGCAAGGAAGTGCACCCACTCTCGCTCGTTGGCCTGGCTCGAGCCTATGAGGCGTTCAAGCCGGATGTGGTGAACGTGCATCGGGCTTGGTCGCATACCCAGTGGCTTCTGGTCTCTCTTCAGAAGCGGTTCAAAGGCCTGATCGTGACGAGGCGGGTACTGTTTCGTCCCGATCGCAATCCGGTAAGTCTGGTGAAGTATCGTTCTCGGGCCGTGCGCGGCTACATTGCGGTCAGCGAGGCCGTGCGCGATCGACTCATCGAGCTGCGCATCGATGCCAACCGAATCAAAGTGGTATACAGCGCCACCGACATGAATCGCTTCGACCCTGACCGGTCACAACCTCTGGCGGCTCCGCTGCCTTTTGCAGAATCGACCCCGTATGCGCTGCTCATCGGTAATTTTCATCGGAACAAAGGTCATCTTCTGATTCTTGAAGCATTTGCCCGTGTAGCTGCGCAGTGGCCTGAACTTCATCTGGTGTTTGCGGGCAACGGCACGGACGGCACCGAAATCGCTAGTCGCATTGGAGATCTCGGTCTGCGGGGCCGAGTGCATGGGCTTGGATTTCGTGCCGATGTCCCGGGACTGATCGGTCGGGCGCGCTTTACGGTCAATGCCTCATACGAAGAGGGATTCGCCGGTTCCATTCGAGAATCGCTTGCCATGGGTGTTCCGGTCATCGTTTCCGATATCCCGGCAAATAGAGAAGTGGCGTCGAGGGTGCCGCTGCATTTTTTTGAGTCGGGAAACACGGAATCCCTGGCCCGGGCATTGCTCTCGCAGCGGGAACAAAAGCCTGATCTTTTGAATGGCCGGAAGCTCAGACAACGAGTACAAGAGGAATTCTCGGTTTCGTCGATGGTACAGAAGACGCTTGCGGCGTACCGTGAGTTAGGAGTGACCACTCCGTGAGAAGCATTCCGGTTCTTTATTACCATCGGGTAGGTGCGCCCGACCCGATCAGCGTATCGGTGCCGACCGATCTTTTTCGGCGACAGATGGAGTTTCTCGCTCGTCGCGGGTATCGCTCTCTGACGATGGCTGAGCTGCGTGCCCACGTCGAGGGGCGTCACCCGGTAAAAGATAAGGCTGTTGCCATAACCTTTGACGACGGGTTTCGAGACAATCTTCAGTATGCCTTCCCTGTACTGCAACAGTTTCGCATGAAGGCGGCGATTTTCGTTTGTACTGGTTTGTTAAGAGCGCAAGGCACGACAACAGAGAAGCTTCGTCCGTTCAATGAAGCACATCTGGCCGCACGGCGCGGCGATCATACCGACTTTTTGTCTGCCGCTGAACTCGATGAACTGCGTCGTTCGGGCCTGGTAGAGGTTCATTCACATTCGCATCTGCATCGGCAGATGTTCTACGACGAGCAGATCACGGGGGTTTTTCCGACCACGGATTCTCACTGGGGCATCGTCTCTGCGTATGGCGATGCGCTCACCGATATGGTCTGGCCGGTCTTTCGTCGACGTTCCGGGTTTCTGGGGCCGGCGTTGATTCCTGACACTTCCGCGCTTCGACATTATCTCGAAACAGAGAGGGCCGGCACTCCGGATCGGGCAATCGATACCGAGTGGTTTCGCCGGCGTCTGGATGCGATGCGGCCGTTCCTGCGAAAGGAAAGTGAGGTCGAGTTTCGTGCCCGCATCACCGAAGATCTTGCGGTCTCACATCATCGATGTACCGCCTGGCATGATGCCGACACCCACGCCCTGGTCTGGCCCTGGGGGTCGACGAGCGACGCATCAGATGAGGCAGCGCGCGCGACGGGGTATAATCTGGCTTTTCTCACCGCTACCGGAGCGAACCTTCCGGGAACGGATTCAATGCACATCTGCCGCTTTCCAGTAAAGAAACCAGACCTTTTTCGGTTTGCCGTGGGCGTCTGGATGCGAGAATGCCCCTGGATGGCGCGCCTCTACGGCCTGCTGCGCGGGAAGGTGTGACGACCTGCTCTCTTCAGTTCCTGCTGTGCTATAATATCTCCGCATGATTATTGCCCCTGACGAAATCATTAAAAAAGCCCAGAAAGCCCTCAAGGAAGGCAAGCCGCAGGCGAGCGCTCTGACTGCCATCGGCATGGCGTACTTTGAAAAAGGGTTGCTCGATAAGGCGGTCTTTCATTATCAGCGAGCCCTGGAAGTCGATCCTCGCTTTGCTCCTGCCTATGCCGGTCTCGGAAACGTCTATGCCAAGAAGGGCAGGATCACCGAATCGGTATTCAATCTGAAGGAAGCCATTCGACTGGCGCCGAACTGCGGGCTGTTATACAACTGGCTTGGCGACGCCTATTTCGATCAGGGAAAGCTGGAAGACGCGATTCGAGAGTATTCACGCGCGACCGAACTCAACACGCTTGATTCAAACGCCCATAATGACCTGGCGGATGCCTATCGTCTGCGCGGCGACTGGGAGCAGGCTCTGGCCTACTACCGCAAGACGCTCGAGATCGACCCGGGCGATACGAATGCCGTGCTGGAACTGACGCAGGTTTTGTTGCAGCTCGATCGACCGGCGGAAGCCAGGAAGATTCTTCTCGAACTGCTCGAAAAGTTTCCCGACTGCGAAGAGACCAAGACGGCACGTGTCGTTCTGGCCTCGCTTTGCACGCAAGAAGGCAATATTGCGGGTGCACGCCGCTATCTGGAACTGGCTGCGCGAGATTATCCGTTCAATCCGGCGATTCAGTTTCACCTCGGACTGTGTTACCTGTTACTCGAGTCGGCTCAGGAAGCCATGGAACACCTGCAGCGCGCGTATGATCTCAACCCCGAAAATGTTCGTGCCGCGCGGCTGCTGCAGAAGCTTCGACAGAGGAAGAGCAAATGAAAATGGCATCACGGCGAGAGGGAGTGGTCCTTCTTTTGGTGATCGGCTGTCTGATCTTCACCTCGATCATCTTCGCCAGCATGGTTCAGCGGGTGCGTCACGAAAGCGCATTAACGGCGCGCAACTCGGTCAATGAGGCCATGTACCAGATCGCTTCGGCTATCGGCCGCATCACCATGCGAAAACTGGCCAGAGATTTTTCAGCCATGGACGACTCAGTGGAAGACAAACTCATTGATGCGATTTTCCAGGGGAAAACGTTCAAGAACAAGGATTACACAACGACCATTCGAAATCTCGATGTGGTGAAGGCCTTGCTGGCACGTGACGAGTACAAACACACCAAAGGAAATCTGGCTATTGACAAGGTATTGTGTACCGCTGAGTTTGAGGCAGCCGGATTCCGACCTGAGATTCCCGGGTTGAACATTCAGAACGACTTCGAGAAGCGCGGCAACATCGCGGTTGAGGTGACCGTCAGTTACAGCAATTACATCAAGAAATGCACGATCAAGAAACCGTTTTTCGTGGTTCGCCTGCTGCCGACTCCTTTCTGGAAGTTCACGCTGTTCGCCTCACGCGGGGCTTCTGTGCCGCAGCGCGATGTAAATCGTCTGGCAAACGTGGGCGATGACGGTAAGTCTGATGCTCTGCCGCTCGTGTGTTTCAATCGCCTGCTCGATGACAAGTCCCCGAATCAGGCCGATCTTGATTTCTTCAACGTCTTTGTCGATCCGAACACGATTCTTCCCAGTTCGCAGGCTCTCGAAGAAAGCGGCTGGATCTACCTCGGCGGGTTCGGACAGGCAAATGACAACTGGAAAGACACGAAGAATCCGGGAAACCCGAACTGCATGAACAACCTCGCTTTGAATGTCGTTGCCGGCGGAAACGGACCATTCGATGCGGGATACTATGGTGAAGGCTTCCACTGCTATTTTACGAATGAATCATTCGGGTGGTTGTGCGCCGACGATTATTCGACGGCCATCAATCAGCTGAACGGTGCCGACAAGTCCGTCTCTCTGGCATACAACGATTTCGGCTTCTTCACCGGTCAGAAAACCGCACAGTTCGGTGGAAAGTATCTGTTTGAGACACCCGGACAACCGGGACTGTATTCGGGACTACAACAAAAGTATTCGCTCGATGTGTTCGACAAAGGTTCGGCGCTGCATTTGTTTGGTACACCCAATCTCTGCACTCCTACGCTGTTGTTCGGGAAGGTGAAACGAAGATTCATGCGAACCTGGGGGTTCCTGTTCAGCGCTCCCGGCTTCAACCGAGTGTATCCCATTCGTAACATCAATCCGACGGATTGGGATAATGGCGTGCTGGCACTGGAAATCGATCAGTGGCTGACGAATAAAGATCCGAGCGGGAATATCAAGTTGCCTATCGAAAATGCCTTGAACAACATCTGGCCTGCTCCGGTAGGAAACGGCCCGGTCGATGGTGCCGCATACCGAAACGGTTTCCCACCGAGTTTTCCACCGCTTACACCCAGTCTCAAGGATGACGAGCCTTACCTTGCCTGCCTGAAAAACATCAAGCACCCGAAAGGCCCTGAAAAGTCCTGGCAGGCGGCATTTGCCGGCTTCAAATACATAGATAAGGGGCCTGAAGCCCTGCTCGACTCGAGTTACAGCTTCACGAATGACCCGGAACTCTGCTATTCGGGAAGCATCAGCTCCATCAGGCCACCGGCCGATTACCTGCGCGACAAGGTCAGCTACGAGATTTCAGACCCGAGTCTGCCGAAGCCTCTGCAGTTGTCGAAGATACCATTCCTGACTACCGGCAGTGACGCGATTCTCGACCTTTCGCGGACGCCGCCGGTCATGTCATTGCATCAGGTCATTGCCATCGATGGAGATCTGGTGATCGATAAGCCGTTTATTGTGGCACAGGGTGGCATCATCCTCGTCAATGGCGAAATCACAATCAAAGCCCCAATCATCAATCCGTTCATTCATGGGTATCCGACCCCTCCGACCAGCCCGCACATGTTCGGGTATCTCACGCTCGTATCTGAAAAAGGCATCACCGTCGAACTCGGAGGCGCGGCAGCTGGAGGGAAGCTGCCGGAGCTGCATGCCTTCCTGATTTGCATGAACTCGAGCGGTGATGGGCGCATCAAGACCACAACCCCATTCCATCTGACCGGCGGAATTGCGACAGATCGAATCGATGAGTTGGTGAAGGTCGGGGGCATCATCGAATGGGGCTTTTACCGCAATGATACGAGTGTATCGAAAGGGAATTTCAGCAAGCAGCAGTCTTTCTACGGTCTGGCCATGGGTCCGAGAGACATCGAAGTCGTCTCTGAAGATTAACCGTGAAACTTTTTCAAAAAAAGCCGGTAGAATGACATGACTGAAGGCCGGAGAAGCGATGCCGAGCTTGTACGCCTGGTGCTGTCAGGCGAGGTTCAGTGCTTCCAGACGCTGGTCGAAAGGTACGAACGACTTATGTACAGCTATCTTCTTCCGCAGGTTCACAACTGGCAGGAAGTGGAAGACATCTCACAGGAAGCCTTTCTGAAGGCATATCGGCATCTGGCCGGCTTCGATACGGCTCGCAAGTTCTCGGCCTGGCTGATGAAGATTGCCCGAAATCTGCTGGTTGACCGGTATCGAAAGAATGCCCAGACGAAGCGTGAAGCCGAGGCATATGCATCCTTTCTCGAGAGGTTTCCGCGAACGAGTGAGTCGAATGCCGCACAGGTGGTCGAGAAAGACGATGAATTTCGCCGATTGTTTCTGGATGTCTTCGATCTTCCGGAAGAATTTCGAGTTCCGCTTCTGTTGCGCATTGTAGAAGAACTCTCGTATGAAGCGATCGCGGAAATCATTGACGTGCCGTTGCAGACGGTGAAGAATCGTATCTTCAAGGCGCGCAGGCAACTGCGTGAAAAGTGGGAGAGCGCCGATGGCGTGTAATGGATACATAGAGCTGCTGCAGCGATTTCTCGACTCAGACCTGGAAGGAGCTGAATTGGGCCGGTTCCAGGAACATCTGCGCATGTGTCCGTCATGCCGCGGGCGTGTTGAGCGTCATCAACAGCGGGAAAAGCTATTGCGCGACCGGGTTCGAGCCGGTTTGCCCACGGGGCATCTCGCGCCGAAAGTTATGCCTCGGCTGGCAATCGAAACAGCCGGACCTCTGCGTTCGCCGCTGTTCAAACTTGGCATCGTCCTGGTCGCGGTGGCTGTGGCACTGGCTGTCTGGTTATCGGTCGCCAAACACCCCGCACCGATTCTTCCCGAGCCGCCGATGCGCGAACCCCTGCCCGGGGGGCCGTATGAGCCCGGGTTCCCTGCCATCATTGCCGGGGCCGGCGGCTGCATGCTCGATTCCAGTCATCTCAAAGCAGGGTTGCGGCTGACGATCAAGCCGAATGAACTCGCTCAGTTCCTGGGGCAGGCTGTCTATTCGCCGGAACCAGGACAGGAAATCACGATGCAAGGCCGATCAACAGGGATCTTCACACGCGATGCCATTTTGTGGCAGAATGGGGATGCGGAATTTGCTTTTAAACTGGTCAAGCCGTTTCGCGTGGTCGTGGGCGACAGCTATGTCACCATTCGCGGGACGGTCGTGAAATTCAAAGGTGAGGTTCAAGGAAGCGTGCAGGTGCAATTAGTGCGTGGTGCCGCAGAGTTGACGACTCCTCAGGGCACCAGAAGCATGCAGGCGGGGCAAGTTGTCGACATTCGACAGACCCCGATTGCACAGGTTCCCCATTCGCCGCTTGAAACGAGTGCAACGGCTCCTGAGCATCCTGCAGTGCCTGCATCAGCCGGCGCGACCGAATCAGGGTATGCCGGTGAACCGTCGGCCCCCCAGACAAACTCGGGCGTATCCTCGGTGACCCTGCAAGGGAACCCGTACGAAGACGCGCCGGTGGTTGTACCGGAGCCTCACTGAACTCAAATGCGACGCGGGTTTTCCATGGTCGAGATCCTGGTGGCGCTGATGTTCATCAGCTTCGCCTTTCTTCCGATTTACAACCTTTTTCGATTCGGACACCATGGAACCGTCAGCAATGAGCGTGAAATCGAGGCGACAAACTATGCCTCCGATATCATCAATTTCCTGCGAACGCAAAAGACCCAGATCATCGATCAAAAGATTCCCGAAGCGGCGACCAAAGAGTTCTCACTCACGGACAAGGAGTTTTTTACTCGGTTTCAGCTGCTCGCCGACGGTTTTGCCATGGCTCCGGGGTATACGCGCAAGCTCATGCTGAAAAAGTTCAATGGAAGCGACAAAACCGGTCCTATGGGAGTGATCGGCCAAGTCAGCGATTGGTGGTTCAATCGGGTTTCGGTTCCTAACTATCTGGTGCATGTGCACGTGAAGTTCCCGAAGGGTCTGGCATCGGGACATGAAGACGAGGTGTTTCTCTCGTCGATTATCATGGACTGATGATGCCGCGTCGCGCTTTCACCCTCGTTGAGATCCTCGCCATGGGAGCTTTGATGATCGTCGTCTTCTCGACAATGTATAAACTGTTTGTCGGTACCTGGGGTTCTTTTCACAAAAACCAGAGCAAGCTGACCAACCTGCGTGCCGCCAGCATCATGCTCGAGTTTCTCAAACACGATCTGCGCCTTGCCACGGTTCCCAGTGATGACGCCTCCAAACACCAGATCATTCCTTCTGGAGATAATACGGGTACCTTCAAGTTTCAGATTCTGGGCGAAAACAGCAGTCGGAAAATGGTCACCTACACCTTCGACGGGAAAGCCGTGAACAGAGCCGAGGACGGGGGTGGCTCGTCGAAATCGAGAGTCATCAGTCTGGCTCGTGTCAACAAGTTCAAGATCGAAGAAGAAGGGAAAGACCCGTACAAGGGAATTAAAATCACGGTAGAGGTCGACAACGAAAAATCTGAAGATGGGTCGACGAAACCGACGACAACTTCGAAAAACAAAGTGAACTTGACGGCAGTAGTATATCCAAGGTTTTTTCACAAGTTTGCCAACCAGGAAGAGGAATACTGGGCAAAAGCACGAGCACACGCAGGAGGTGTGAAATGAGCAGCAAGAGTTTGAAGGCAATAGGTACGGTGATCGCAATGGTACTGGTTCTGACGCTGGTTGTTGAAGTTCCTCTCATGGCTGCAACAACCTATACCTTCAAAGACGGCGACACCCTGTGGGATCTCGCCATGAAGTTCTTCAAAGATCCAACGCTGTTTTTCGTGTTCCTTGAACTGAACTTCATCAAGAATCCGAGAACCATTCCGACCGGGACGGTTATTCTCGTGCCGACCATGGATGAAATGCAGAAAATCGCTAAAGAGAAAGATCCCACGCGCCGCAAAGAGCTGATGAACTCTATTCGACAAGGAACCCCCGGTGCGCGCGTCGATGCTTCAGGTACGACGTCGGGCAGCTCGAATCAAACTTCGAATTCGGGGGCGGCAGCGGCAGCTCCGGTGAAGATCGACATGAAGAAAGCTTCGTTCAAGAGCGTGATGGATGCTCAGTTTACCGACGAGAATCAGGTGAAGCGGACGAACGTGAGCAAAGACAAGTAAACGCGTCAGTAAGCGGAAACAGGGTCGTATCTGTCTCTCGGATACGGCCTTTTTCTCTTTTCTGCCGTGCGGAAATGCGCAGGGCACCGAAAATCAAAATTCAGCGGTGATCATGCATTTCATGGTGAAACCATTGTATTTTTTCACAAACCGCTGTAGTATGGTGCACAGTCATGCTTGACAGTACCACCCTGCGAAATCTCTCGATTTTCACCGGCTACAGCCACATCGGCTGGTGCCGCGAATTCGTCTGGATCCCGGGCGACAAGATCGGAAATCAGAAGATGACCTCGCGTTTCATCGTGCGCGGGTTGCAGTGCATGTACGACGTCGAAGCGCTCATGATCCGCAAAGACCTGTATCTGCGCACTGATGAAGGCAAAGAATTCGTCGTCAATAACTTTCAGATTCTCGATGTCGAAGATGTCGAAAACATCAAGGGCATCGCGGAGAATTGTGAAGTCCTGTTCGAGAAATTCCCTGAGATGAAGAGCATAACCGAGGGAGAACGTGTCGTCATTTCGAAACAGACGCAGGTGATGGCCTTCAAAGCGGTCAGTACCGTCATGAATAGCGTGCGCATGGGCCAGGGCATCGACGGCAAAGAGTCGAGGGAAGTCGTCAGTTCGATGGTTGAGGACATCACTTCAAACCCTGACGCCATCATGAACCTGATCAATATCAAATCGTTCGATGACTATACGTTCACGCACAACATCAATGTCGCGACGATTTCGGTGTTGATCGGTCAGCAACTTGGCTTGAGCAATGCCGATCTGCAGGAACTCGGGATGGGTGCCCTGATGCACGACGTCGGCAAGCTCAAGGTTTCCCTGGCGATTCTGAACAAAGACGGCAAACTGACCGATGCCGAGTTTGCTGAAATGAAGCGGCATCCGAAATACGGCTACGAGATTCTCTGCAAGTCCAATGACATCTCCGAGCGGGCTCGCATGGTCGCCCTGCAACACCATGAAAAGTTTCAAGGCAAAGGGTATCCTGACGGATTGCAGGGCACGCAGATTTCGCTCTTTGGGCGCATCTGCGCGATTGCTGACGTGTACGATGCCCTGACGACCGATCGGCCGTATCGTGTCGCCATGGCTCCTTACGATGCCGTAAAGATCGTCATGAGTGGCGTCGGCAATCAATTCGACCCTGATGTCTTGAAAGCATTCATTCAGAAAATCTCGATTTACCCGGCAGGGAGCCTGGTCGTCCTGAATGATGGAGCGATTGCTCTGGTACTGCGTCCGAATCCGAAATCGGTGCTTCGACCTCAAATCAAGTTGCTGAAAGATACTTCCGGCAAGCGGGTGATCAAGAGAGAAGAGATCGATCTGATGACGGCTCCCCACCTGTTCATCAAGGCTGCGGCTGATCCCAGCGTGCTGAACATCAAGGCATCAGACCTGAAAAAATGACGCCCGTATCGCGCGTCGCTCACGTTGCCGTATTGGTGCTGACGCTGATAAGCCCCCTTTCATGCGCGATGGCACAGGACATCTCCGTTCCCAAGATTCCACTTGAACAGACACTGACGGCAACGCCATCCATTTCCATTGACGAACCTGAAACGGCGAAACCAGAGGGGGTCCTGGCTTTGACCGTTCGTACTGTCCAGGAAAAGACACCTCGACAATGGTCGATCATGCCCTATCGTATCGAGGTCTGGACCAAGGACAAGTTACTGGCAGCATTGACGAACAGCGAGGCTCAGGTGGAGAATGCCCGGCACCGAAGAACGTTCAGATTTCCGGATATCTCCCTCGCACCCGGCTACTACTTCCTCAGCATTCGCGGATACGCTGAGGGCTTTATGTCGCGTGATCAGAAATGGAAGGGCAAGACGATTCAGGTTGGCATTCACGCCGGGAAAAGAACGGTGATTGAAGAAAATCTGCAGATGTTCGTATGGTAATAAAAGATGGGAACCCTTGTCGATGTTTCCGGGTCAATACCGATGACCCCTGAAGAGAGGTCACAGGCCGGCGAGGTTGAGACGGCACTGATACGGCAGGCTGCGCGGGGCGATCGAATCGCCTTTGAAGAGCTGGTCAGCCGTTATCAAAGCCAGGTGTACCGGGTCTGTTACCGATTCTTCAACGATCCGGATGAAGCAATGGATGCAACCCAGGAGGTGTTTCTCAAGGCGTTTCGCTCGATCGGGAGGTTTGAAGGGCGGTCGTCATTCAAGACCTGGATCTATCGAATCGCGACCAATACATGTCTTTCAATAACCGAGGAGCGAAAAAGACGTCAGAAAGGTTTGCTGGAAGCCATTCTCGGATGGTTCAGCCCGGATACGCATCATCCTGACCCGGCTGAAACTGCGGTGGAGCGCGAATATGGCAGGCAGTTGCAGCAGGTGATTCAGGAAAAGGTGTCGCGAATCCCTGAAATATACAGGATTCCAGTCATCCTGAAGGATATGGAAGGACATTCATTGGAAGAAATCGCACGAATTCTCGAAGTGCCGGAAGGCACGGTGAAATCGCGGCTCAATCGGGGACGCAAGCTTCTGCAGGAAGCATTGGAGCCGTTTCTGGAGGAGAGACGAACCGTATGAAATGTCGCACCGTGATGGTCTGGCTCGAAGAACACGATGTCGAAGATGGAGCGCCGGAATGGAGCACGATGCTCGTGCATGCTCAGCAATGTGCCGACTGTGCGCAGGTTCTGGCTGATCACCGGCTAATGAAAAAGGTGCTGCAGACACTTCCGGATCCCCCACAACCCACGAGGCTGCATGCCGTGATTATGCAGGCGATCGACAGTGAGCAAGAAGGTAACGTGGCGCCGGAAGACGGAGATGACTGGCTGTCTCTCGCCTTGAGCCGATTGGTACGACCGGTCGGCTATGCCATGACTACAGCCTGCCTGGCTGCGGGAGTCGGTCTGCTCCTGCGGGTTCACGAAGCACCGTCGGCCGGGCTGAATACACCGATATCGCCGACGCATCTGGCGAGAACGGCCCGGCCTGCCTCGATCCCGTCTCTACGAACGCGTGACCAGTCAGATCACCGTCTGGCCGCGGTAACTCAGGAAGATGTGCGTGAATTCATGCGAAAAATGAGGGAATTTCGACGGCTGCACCCTGAGATTCAGAGTCCGGCAGAATCAGCTCCTGAAGCTGAACTAGCCAATTACACCCTGCCTGGAGGTTCTCCGCGATGAGTCGGCCGGCACGTTTCGGCGCGAGTGTTCTGTTTATTGTCTGTATACTGATGGCGTGGCGAAACGCCGCGATTGCCGCAGCACCTGCAGGGGAGTTGTTCGGCACGACGCTGATCGCCGACATTGCCGCTCGGGTCAGCCCGGCAGTGGTGGCCATCGACTCGATTCAGTATGTTCGCGCGCGCCGTTCGCGTGGCTTCGGTGACCCGTTCTTCGATGAAGTGTTCAAGCACTTTTTCGATGACGAAATGGGATACTCCAACAATGTCATCCCTCGTCGCGGCAGTGGGTCGGGTGTTATTGTCGATCAGCAGGGCCATATTCTGACCAATCAACACGTGATCTCCGGGGCGGACGAGATTATCGTGACGCTGAGCAGCGGCAAAAAAATCAAAGCGCAGGTAGTTGGACAGGACGCGCAGAGCGATCTCGCCGTGCTGAAGGCTGAGATTCCGGCAGGGACAATCAGCATTCCGATGGGCAATTCCGACTCGATGAGGGTGGGAGAATGGGTGATTGCTATCGGGAATCCGTTCGGCCTCGGAATAACGGTGACGACAGGGGTCGTATCGGCTCTCGGCCGTGAGTTATCTGTCGATCGCGAACGAACATTCCGCAACCTGATTCAGACGGATGCTTCGATTAATCCTGGAAACTCGGGCGGTGCTTTGGTGAACACGCGAGGCGAATTGATCGGCATCAATACGGCCATTCTTCCCTACGGTCAGGGAATCGGCTTCGCCATTCCCGTGAGTTCGGCGCGTCGCATCATCCAGGATCTGGTTCAGTTCGGTGCGGTACGTAAAACCTTTGTCGGTCTGGCCGTGCAGGATATCAACGAGCAACTGGCTGATTATCTCGGCATTACCCGTGACGGTATTCTGATTACCGACGTCGCAAGCGGTTCTCCCTCTGACAAGGCCGGGCTGTTCCCCGGAGACGTGCTTCTCGAGATTGACGGCAAGCCGATTCGCAACACGGGAGATTTCAAGGAACGGATCGATCGGCATGGCGTCGGCGAAACAGTTCGCCTGAAAATCAGTCGCAAAGGGAAAACCGGCGATTGTGTGCTCGTACTGCAGGAAAAAAATGTCGTGCGTGGGGCGCCCGGCAACCGGCTTGGCGTGCAGGTCAGCACGATCACTCCGGCTTTGCAGCAGGAATACCGGTTGGAAACCGATTTCGGGGTTGTCATTACGGGAGTTACGCGAAATTCGCTGGCAGAGCGCCTCGGACTGGAACCTGGGGATGTCATTCAGGCGATCAATCAATTTCTAGTGCGCTCGACCGAAGATTTTCAGACGTTGATGGAAAAACTTGGGCGACAACGACGCATTGGTATGACCGTGGTTCGTGGGGCGATGTCTCAGATGCTGATGTTTTCGCTGCCCTGAAAGAAAAATTTCGTGCGTGCGCATTTCTTGCAAACGAAGATTCTTGTGTTATAATCCCTCTGTTCTGGTACCCCAAACTCTCGGAGGCCGTAGTCATGCAACTCGCAGAACTCTGCAAAGAAAACATGGTTTTTCTTGATTTCGCCGCTGAAAACAAAGACGATGCCCTCAACCGAATGGTGAAAGCGGTAGAAGCGGCAGGGGGAGTTGATGACGTCAACGGTTTGCGTCAGGCTCTGATCGAACGCGAAAAACTGGGGACCACCGGCGTCGGCGGCGGTGTGGCGATTCCGCATGCTCGCTCAGCGACGATCAAAGATTTGAGTATTGCCTTTTTCCGCTCGAAAGCGGGTATTCAGTTCAATGCCATCGACAGCAAGCCAGTTCAGCTCGTCTTTTTGCTGTTGGCACCTCTTTCCGCAGGCGGCCCTTACCTGAAGCTGCTGGCCAAGATTTCCCGACTGCTGCGCAATGACGATTTTCGATCCGCATTGCAGGAAGCCGAAAGTCCGTCTGAAGTTATCAAAACCCTGAAGGAACACGACTGAGGCTTGTCCATGCGTGTTCTTCGCCTGTTGAGCCTCTGTCTGCTGCTCTTCGGGCACCTGCTGATCGAAGAAACGGTTGCCGCACCGGCAAAGGGGCGTGATCTTCGGGATTCCCGAGATGCCATCTCGCGCAGCAAAGAGCGCAAAGCGAAAGACACGAAAAAAGAGGCAAAAAAATCCGAAGACGAGCAGGAAAAGGAAGAGTCGCTCTTTCTTCCCGAAACCGCTGACAACCAGTCTCATGTCGTCGAACTCTACCGCTGCCCCGATTGCGGTTATGAACAGGACGAACCGGGAACCTGCCCCGATCACGACGAACAGCAACTTGTACAAGTACTCTCACAGGGGAAAAGTCCGTTCGAGCCGGCAGAAGTCGATGGCAATGAAGATCTGCTGGTCGATCTGCCGTTGTCCGGTCTGCAGTTCAAGGCGGCACCGGCCTCTGGAACGGCTCCCGTCACAGGGGGGACGCCTCCATCCGAGACCGGGGCTCCGCGCTCGCCCCCGGAGAAGAAATGACCGCTGCAAGCATCGTAAACAAAAAAGCCGCACTGAGAGCGGCTTTTTTTGCTCTTTTCCCACATACCATCACCAAATCATGGAAAGGAAATTCATAACATGGGGTTGAATCTTACACAGAAGATTCTGAAAGCACATCTGGTCGAAGGTGAAATGAAGGTCGGCAGTCCGATTCAGATCCGCATGGATCAAACGTTGACGCAGGATGCAACTGGTACAATGGCTTATCTGCAGTTCGAAGCACTCGGTGTCCCGCGGGTCAAGACCGAGCTTTCCGTCAGCTATGTCGACCATAACACGCTGCAACAGGATTTCAAGAACCCGGACGATCATGTGTTTCTGCAGACCATGGCGGCCAAACATGGCATCGTATTTTCGCGCCCCGGAAACGGCATTTGTCATCAAGTGCATCTTGAACGTTTCGGGAAGCCGGGAAAGACGTTGATCGGCTCGGACTCTCATACGCCCACTGGCGGCGGTCTCGGCATGCTGGCAATCGGCGCGGGAGGTCTTGATGTGGCCATGGCCATGGCCGGACGCCCGTTCGGACTGAAGATGCCGGCCGTGGTGAACGTGATTCTGACCGGGAAGCTCCCGGCTTGGGTGACGGCGAAGGATATCATTCTTGAAGTTCTACGCCGTGAAACGGTCAAAGGCGGAGTCGGCTATGTGTACGAGTACACGGGGCCTGCTCTTGCGACGCTGACTGTTCCGGAGAGGGCGACGATTACCAACATGGGGGCCGAACTTGGCGCAACCACCTCGGTCTTCCCTTCTGATGAAAACACTCGCGTCTTCTTGAAGGCTCAGGGTCGAGAACAGGATTGGACCGCCCTCGCCCCTGATCCTGATGCGACGTATGACCGTGAGATTCGCATCAATCTCGACGAACTTGAACCGCTTGCCGCCTGCCCGCACATGCCTGACCGTGTAAGGCCGATTCGCGAATTGGCCGGCACCAAAGTTTCACAGGTGGCGATCGGCAGTTGTACGAACTCGAGTTTTGTGGATATCGCACGAGCGGCCAAAATCCTCAAGGGAAAAACCGTGCATACCGATGTGTCGCTGGGCATCGCGCCGGGGTCGCGGCAGGTGCTGCGCATGGCCGCAGATCATGGATATATCTCGGATCTGGTCGCTGCGGGTGCCCGAATTCTCGAATCCGCCTGCGGACCATGCATCGGCATGGGGTTCGCTCCTCCCAGCAAGGGGGTCAGCGTGCGCACGTTCAATCGCAATTTTGAAGGTCGCTCGGGGACGCAGGACGGTCAGATTTATCTGGTCAGTCCCGAAGTCGCCGCCGTGGCCGCCATTCATGGAGAGTTCCGCGATCCGCGCCAGATGGGCGATTACCCGCAGGTGCAGATGCCGACTCAGTTTACGATCGATGACAACATGATCATCTATCCGCCGGCCAATGGCGAGAAAGTGGAAGTCATTCGCGGGCCGAACATTGCTCCGCTGCCGATCGGCAAGCCGATGGCTGATGAACTGACCGGGGAAGTGCTGATCAAGGTTGGAGATAACATCACGACGGACCATATCATGCCTGCCGGCAAGTATCTGCCGTTGCGCTCAAATGTGCCCGAGTATGCCAAGCATGTGTTCGAAAGCGTCGACAAGGATTTTGCGAAGCGGGCCCAGGAAAAGAAAGGCGGCTTCATTGTCGGTGGTGAAAACTACGGTCAGGGGAGTTCTCGCGAGCACGCCGCTCTCTGTCCGATGTATCTCGGCGTGAAGGCCGTGATTGTCAAAAGCTTCGCGCGCATTCACCTCGCTAACCTGATCAACTGACGTTCGCTAATGCTGCCGATGCAGACACAATTCAGGTAGGCGACAAACTCCTTCTGGATGTGCGTAATCTTAAAGGTGAACTGGTACTGATCAACGAATCCCAGAAGGGTCGCAAGATTCCGGTCACGCACACACTCAGTGACCTTGACATCAGAATGCTCAAAGCCGGTGGACAGCTCCCGCTGGTAAAGCAGGAAACGATGGGTTGAGCCGAAGCCGGGGCAATTGTTCCCGTCGCCGATAAGATAACGGAAGAGTGCTACACGCTCTCTTCCGTTTTTTTATCGAGGGTTAGAGCCAGTCGATGAAGCGACTCGCGGCAGGCATCAGAACAGGGAACATCGGTGTGACCGCCAATCAGAGCCTGTCGGATCTCAAGGATAACGAGATCAATGTCTTCTTTCCTGCACTCAATACCTGTTGCCGATGAACACAGCCTGTACAGATAGTCACACGGAGTTTCGTAGGAGCGTCTGGGTTGTCTCCGTCCCTTTTCCCATTGATCGAACCAGTCCGGAATCCATTTCCTCTGCGCGCTGAGAGTTTTGCCAGAGATTTGCTTCCGGACTTGTTTGCGAAAGATGATTAGAGCGAGAAGCAGAAAAAGTGCTGCGGCGATCAGAGAAGAATTGTTTTGCACATTAAACCAGATCTTGCGAAATCCTGCTTCCTGAGCGCGTCGGTCAAAGCGATAGACGAGATTGAACCAGTAGGCTTCAAACTGATTCCAAATATCGCGAATCCCCGAGAAGCGACCGAAAAGAGTCTGCACCAGCGTATCGTCCTGGGGTGGAGTCGGATCGAAAGGCACCCAGCCGAGTTCCGGCCAGTACACCTTCACCCAGGCGTGCGCATCACTCTGCCGAACGGTGAAGAAGCCGCCGTATTCGTTCCACTCACTCATCATATAACCACTGACAGGGCGGGCGGGTATACCCATGGCACGAAGCAATAGTGTCATCGCAGAAGCAAAGTGTTCACAGGTTCCCGCTCGGGTCACGAACAGAAACTTCGCGATTGGGTCCCGGATCTGCGATTCCGGTTCTTCGAGAGAATAAACGCAGTTTTCCCGAAGATAACCCATGGTTCGTTCGATACGTTCCGGGACGCTTCTGGTGCCGCTGGACAGCTCTCTCGCCAGATCCTCGACGAGTGGAGAGATATCTTCGCAATCGAAAAAGTCCAGAAGTGAAAACGGGACGAGTTCCCAAGGGGGGTAATCGAATTCCGAGAGATCCGGTACACCGATCTCGACATGTGCATGATACGTTTCAACTCCTGCATTTCGCCGCTCAAAGGAAAGTGACCCGTCCGTGTCCGCATAGACCATGAGTCGGTTGGTGCTGACGGATTTCGCGTTGACTGGGACGAACAAAACTGGCGGGTCAGTGTTTTCCTGAAGAATATCGAGAACGAGCTGAACGTTCCCATACCGAAGTTTTTTGTCGATCTGAATCAGGCCGCGTTGATTCCAGAGATAAACCGGGAGAGTCCTATATCCTTCACGGGTCCACATCCCCTGGTTGAACTGGCTGAAGCTTCGTCCTCGCAACAGCAGACCGCGAAGATGTCTGATAACCGGTCTGGTGATCGGAAAGTCGGCGATCGGCTTGATGCGCATAACCACCATGTTGTTTTCGAGAATGCTGCCGACTTCGCCGAGGCGAAGCGTTTGCGAAAATCCCTTGATTCGCTGATGAACGACTGACGGGCCGATCGAGAGGGCGTCGCCGCGGGGAACCAGGTAGAAAAAGCCGACACAAAGCACGCTGAACAGGAGTCCATACACGAAGCCGGACTGAGACATCAGTGAAGGTTGTCCGAAGGTTGCTGTTGCCGATGATTGTTGTTGTGCTCTGGCAATGGCTTGCAACGAAAAACAAAAAAACATGACGTACGGAAAAAACGCCAGGGGAAACACAAAGTTCACGTTCATGGCGCCCGCGGTCAGTACAAGCATGCTGGAAAGAAGAAGAGCCAGTGAAGCACTTCTTGGGTTATTCATCGAAAGAAGTTGTAAAATCATGATCCCGGTGGCGAAGTGAGCCAGTGCCACAATCGAGGCGGTGCCGGCAGAATGCTCAAGAATGCAAGCGATGGCGAATCCGATGCATCCAGCCTGAGCGATGCCTTTCGGCAGCAGCAGGGTTGGGCGGACGGCGGTCATCAGAAGGACCACGATGAAGATGGTGGTTTCCACGTTCTTATTGGCACCGGTGGTCCAGAATGTCAGATAGCCGGCAAAACAGGAGAGTGCCGTCAGAAACCGCCAGTCGGTGGGGGTTGGCAGAAGGCTCGCGACTCTGGTGAACATCGCCTTCATAAGTGCAGATGCGAGGGCTTCAGACCAAACCCGTCATTCTCTCGCTCGGGGACCGAATCTTCCGCATCGGCGCAGGAAAGCCCGGCCAGCCATCGCCAGGCGATGCGTCGGTTCGAAGCTTCTCGAAGGTCGAACCAGCCTGCTGAATGAGGAGAGACGGGGTGCGCGACCCAGAGCTGCAGAGCTACCGGATGTTGACTGATCTGCAGGATGAGTCCCGATATCCGGCTCAGAAATGTTTCAAGAGCTTCTCCTCCAACTCCGCGAAAGTCGAGCCAGATCCGAAAGGGTTCCTGGCGAGGTTGCGCGACAACCATGACCCATTCGGCGTCTGTCTTGGCCGAAGAGTGCCAGTGAATCTGTCGGGCATCTTCCCCTTCCCGGTATTCGCGGAGCATCCAGTAATCGCCCATGGTGT
>CAYYIY010000022.1:31640-66087 GCA_964472075.1 uncultured bacterium
CGGATGGCGCGCGTGTCGCCTGCATCGATTCCTGAACTCCCTCGATCTGGCAATCGACCGGCGTCGGATACGCCCAGACCGTCAACGGTGGAACGGTGAGGGTGAAGCGAGAGAGTCCGAACGGATAGAGAGAGGACACCGTTTCATGGACAATCTCATCTTTGCCCCGCTGCTTGAGGTGAATCGTTCCGTGAAAACAGAAGGAGGTCTTCGGTTCAAGTTTCTCGAGGTAGTCACGACCCATAGACAGTTGAAAGTGTTCGCGATTACCGTGGTCTGCAATCTGCAGCAGCGGATGTAGATCGGTTTGGACAAAGCCTTCTTCCGGAGGGAGCCAACTGACCGACAGGCTGGAGAGATTCCTCCATCCGACGATGAAATGCCCGATGATCACCGACAGCGTCGCCGCGCCGATCAGGTACAGGAGGTTATTGTCGTTGCTGCGCGCAGAAAAATACAGAAAGAGGCTTCCCAGAATCAGCCCCCATCCCGTGGTGGTCAGTGATGTCGAAATCTTTGGTTTCACTCAACGGAAACTCGTGTCAGCAGTTCTCGTTCAACCCACTGAGTCTGTGAAGAATCCTCGACCAGCGCACTGATGGGGGTCTTCAGGCTGATGCGATGACCGAAGACGCGAGGCGCGAGAAACTTGATTAGATCAATGTCGACGACGTCGAGCCGACGCAACAATGCCAGTGCCTGGGCGGCTCTCATCAAAGCCAGAGTGGCGCGCGGACTCACGGGAATCGCTACATCGGAATGGACTCGCGTGGCTTCGGCGAGTCGGCAGATATACTGCAAAACCGGTGGTGGGACCGGAATCTGCTGCGCCGCATCTTTGGCCTTGATGACGGTTTCGAGACTCATGATCGGCTGCAGATGCAGTAAAGGATCAGTGAGGCGACGTTCCTGCAGGATCGTCATCTCGACAGCCGGAGGCGGATATCCGATGGATAAACGCATGAGAAAACGGTCTCGCTGAGATTCGGGCAGAGGATACGTACCCTGGTGCCAACGTGGGTTCTGAGTCGCGACGACCATGAAGGGGTTCGGTAGTTCCAGTGTTTCACGGTCAATTGAGACCCGGCCCTCGCTCATGGCCTGAAGCAAGGCACTCTGGGTTTTTGGGGGGGGTCGGTTGAGTTCGTCGGCCAGGATGAGATTGGCGAAAATCGGACCGCGGACCAGTTCGAACTTTTCCTGGCTGCGGTAGAAGACACGGCAGCCGAGAACATCGGCCGGCAGAAGATCAGCCGTAAACTGGATGCGGGAGAATGTTCCCCCGATGCAGCGTGCGAGAGCGGAACCGAACGTGGTCTTCCCGACGCCCGGCAGGTCTTCGAGAAGCAGGTGTCCTCCGGCAAGCAGCGTGGTCAAACCAAGCTCTACCACTTCCGGTTTGCCGCAGAGTACGCGATTCAAAGCAGCAGATAACTGTTGGAGATGAGTTTGTAATGATTCCATGATTTTCACAGTATTGTTCGACCACGAGTCTGCTCGAGTTCTGCAGCGACAATCTCAGACTGAGGCAGGTCAATCGGACGGCGTCGAGCGTCCACTTTATCCGTCAGGGTATCACAAACTGACTTCTTTTTTCCGTTTTTGACTAACAAGAACCGCGCATTCGTCCGAAATGGGTACCTCGAAACCCGAAGATTGCAAGTTCTGAAGGTGCGTTTCACATGGAGTATGACTCGGTGAAAGACTGGACGAAAGATTTTTTCAAGGCACTTGTCTTTTTTCTGTTCCTGCAGACCTTTCTCATGCAGGGATTTGTCATCGAAGGTGCCTGCATGGAGCCGCAGCTGAAATCGCGTGAAAAAATCATGGTCAACAAACTGATCTACCATCTCCATAAACCAAAAGTCGGTGAGGTGGTGGTGTTCCCGTATCCGCTCGATCGCCGCAAGGATTTCATCAAACGCGTCGTCGGCGTGGCCGGTGACGTTATTGAAGTGCGGGACGGGTATCTCTACCGCAATGATCGTCGAATCAACGAGCCGTTCGTGAAGGAATACATCTTCGGAACGTATGGTCCGGTGCTGGTTCCGGAAGGAAAAGTGTGCGTCATGGGTGATAATCGCAATAACTCTCATGACAGCCGCTCCTGGGGGTTGCTCGAGATTGAGCAGGTCAAGGGCCGGGCCGAGTTCAAGTTCTGGCCGATATGGGCCACCGGATGGATCCTGGTCAATCCGGGATGATGATTGACACTACTTTTGACAACGGCTTATAATCAGGCTCGAATGGGTGAGTGAATCGAGATGGCAAAAAGGCAACGTGTAACGGGGAACTAGGCGGTGACGCGACTGATCAAGCAGGAATTCCAGTGTCCGGTCTGTCATGCGGTTTTTCAGGGACAGGTCGTGGAGTCGGTCAGCCATCAGGGCCAGGATTCCGACTTTTTCCCTCATTACCTTGGGCCCGACCCGCTTCCGTATTTTCTGGTTCAATGCATTCAGTGCCAATACTGTGCATACCCGGAAGATTTCACCGAAGAAGCCGAGAAGGCAAAGCTTCCGACCATCAAGCAGATTCGCGAGATTCTCGAAAGTCCGCTCGCCAAGAAACTGGTTCCGGAGGCCCGCCGCTACTTTCTCGCCGGAAGACTCTACGAGCTTGGACACAAGAATCCGTATCACATCGGCAATCTGTATCTCAGAGGTTCGTGGTGCTGTCGCACGGTTGGCGACCGAAAGAGCGAAATCGAAATGCAGACGCTGGCCGTGAGATTTCTCCGCCTGGCAGCCGAGCAGTCGACCGTTACGAACCCCGAAAATCTGCCCGTGGTCATCTATCTGGTTGGTGAATTGTACCGGCGACTCGATGAGAAAAATCAGGCGAGAGAATGGTTTGGAAATGTTGAAGAGGCCATTATTGATGCAGAGCAACAGTGGCTGGTCGAGTTGGCAAAAAAACAGGCGGAACTGAACGAGCACTTTATCAATTGAGGGCAGTGACTGCCGACGGGCGTCACCGGGAGGAAGCCGTTGACCAGGACGCTGATACTCTCAGATATCCATTCGAACTTTGACGCGCTGACTCAGGTGTTGCGTGACTGTCAAAGTTCTCCGGTAGACCAAACGTGGGTTCTGGGTGATGTCTGCGGCTACGGCCCTCAACCGAAAGAATGCATTGAAGCGGTTCAGAAAATGCCCCACCTCTCGGTCATCATGGGAAACCACGATCGGGTGATCGGAAAGGTGGAACAGCCGGTCGGATTCAATCCGCATGCCATTGCGGCGGCCTACCGAAACATGCGTCAGATCGGTGAAGACCACATTCAGTGGCTGGCTCATTTGCCGCCCATTCTGGAAGCGGATAAAGAGACGCTTCTCTGTCACGGCAGCCCTGAAGACCCGGATATGTATCTGCTCTCTCTGGCGGCGGCCGTTCCATCGTTTCAGATGCTTGCCGCCGAACAGCGCCGAACCGGTTTCTTCGGTCACACCCACGTTCCAGCCCTCTACGAATGGGACCAGGAAACCAACACCTTCAACGATGTGGAAATCGAGTTCGGCCGGCCACTGACGCTCGATTGTTCCGGGCGCTTTCGCTATCTCATCAACCCTGGTTCAGTCGGGCAACCGCGAGACGGTAATCCGATGGCGGCGTATGCTATTCTGTCGCAGGAACAGTCGAGTTGGGAAATTTGCTTTGTCAGGGTCGGATACTCGGTTGTCGAATGCCAGCGTAAAATGTCACAGCTTGAATATCCTGAAATGCTCATCAAAAGGCTTGCTGTAGGTTTCTGAATATGGACCGAGTTCAAATCAAGTTCGCTGACGAAAAAGGCAGAATCCGGGAAAGCGTTTTCGAGACCGAGTCTCTCCCGCTGCTGCGCGCCGCTCTTCTCGAACGAGGGGTGTTTATTCTTTCAGAAACCCCTGTGCAACGCAGCTTTGCGGAGATCGTCTATTCCTGGTTGCCGTTTACCGAGGGGGCTTCACTCAGTGATGTCGCTGAATTCACGCAGCTTTTCAAGACCTTGTTGAAGGCCGGGTTGCCGCTGCGTGATGCGCTCGATGCGCTGATCGAGGAACAGACCACCTCACCGCTGGGGAAAGCCCTCGCGCAGGTTCGTGATGACGTTGAAGAAGGGGTCGCCTTCAGCACGGCCCTGGCCCGTCATCCAGGAGTATTCCCCGAAGTCTATGTGAAAAGCGTGATTGCCGGTGAGAAGTCCGGAGCGCTGGAAGTGATTTTGGGGCGTCTGGTCGCCATGTTTCGTGGGATTCTCGCGGTTCGCAAGAAGTTCATTCTGGCGTTGATCTACCCTTCGGTGCTGCTGGCGGTCGCGAGCGTCGCATTGATCTACCTGCTCGGATGGGTTGTTCCCGAGTTTGAAAACCTGTTTCAGAGCCTGAATGTTCAGATGCACTGGTTCTCGGAACTGGTGCTCGGTGCTTCTCGTCTGGTCGGAACCTACTTCTGGGCATGGGTGTTCGGTGCGGTGGCGACGGTGTATCTGCTCGTGCGTTATGTCCGAACCGTGGAAGGGCGCCGTGCCTTTGACCGGCTGAAACTGCGCGTACCGGTGTTGCGTGATCTTGAAGAAAAATTTGCTTACACGCAGTTCGCTCGCACCCTGGCGACGCTCGTTTCAGGCGGGATTCCGCTGATTGAAGGTCTACGGGTGGTCACCGGTGTGGTGGAAAATCGAGAGCTTGCCGTACACATGCAGCAGATCGTTGTCGATATCGAGCGCGGCGACTCATTTGCGCAGGCCTTGAAAAAGGTTCCCGGAGCCCCGAGGGCGATGGTTCGGGTAGTACACGTCGGCGAAGAGTCGGGGCGATTAAGTGAAATGCTCGAGAATCTGGCCAACCACTACGACGAAGAGATCGATTCGTTAACCTCGACTCTGACCTCGTTGCTCGAACCGCTGTTGTTTCTGGGAATGGCTCTGGTTCTGGGTTCCGTCATTGTGGCGATTCTGCTGCCCGTTCTGTCGGCCGCTGGGCAGATCAAGTGAGGTAAGACAACGAACATGGATTCTTTGAAACAGTTCATGACCGAGCATAAGCTGGCCACACCGGATCATCTGCAGCAGCTCGAAGAACAGGCAGCAAAAGCAAACCGCTCATTTGATCAAGCCTTGATCGAAGATCCGTCAGTGACGAATGATGACCTGCGGCGGGCCTACATACGCTCGTTCAAGAAAAAACCGTTGTATGAGATTCTCATCGAACAGGGTTTGATCACCTTTGAAGCGGCCCAACAGATCGCTGACGAATTCGGCGGCATGCCGGCCAATCTCGGCAAGGTTCTGGTGGAACGCAAGCTCATCTCGGAAGAAGACAACGCCCGGGCGATGGCGGTCGAGTTGGGGCTTGAATACATCGATTTGACCGACTATCAGGTGAACGATGCTCTGTTCAACAGCATCGATCTCGCTCTGATGCGCGACTATTCGTTTATTCCCCACCGTCGCGGAGAGAAGGAAATCGAGTTGATCATGGCCGACCCCGGGAACGTCGATGCCATCGAGGCGCTCGAAGTCAAACTCGGGTTGCCGATTGTTCCGAGAGTGGCCTCGCATCGATCCATTCAGCGCCTTATCGCGCTTCTGGTCGAAACGAGCCTGGACTCGAAAATGGTTTTTTCGGACACGGAACAGATTCCGCCCCTCGAAATCATCATCGACAAGGAAGCGGAAGAAGCCGCTCCGCCTCCGGGAGTGGCAGTCCAGAAGGAATTGGGCGAAGAAGCGCCGGTGATCAGGCTTGTCGACTCCATTATTCTGAAGGGCGTGCGCAAACGCGCCAGTGACATTCATTTTGAAACCTATGAAGCGGCATTGAAGGTCAAGTATCGCATCGACGGGGTGCTGTTCGAGGTGCTTTCTGATGTCGAACCGCGCTTGCGCAAAGCTGTGGTATCGCGCCTCAAGGTCATGGCCCAACTGGACATCGCGGAAAAGCGCGTGCCGCAGGACGGCCGGTTCAAGCTGAAGATCGATGAGCGATTTGTTGACTTTCGCGTTTCGGTGCTGCCGTGCATCTTCGGTGAAACCGTGGTCCTGCGCATTCTCGACAAGTCAGCGCTCGGCCTCGACATTCGCAAACTCGGACTCGAAGGCAATGATCTGACGGTGTTTCAGAGAAATGTGCGCAAGCCGTACGGCATGCTGCTGGTAGCCGGCCCGACGGGTTCGGGAAAGACGACGACGCTCTACTCGGCGATCAAGTTCGTTCATACACCCGGGCAGAAATTCGTCACGATCGAGGATCCGGTCGAGTATCAGCTGCCCGATATTGTACAAGTGGCGGTGAATGAAAAGAAAGGAATGACCTTCAGTTCCGGCCTTCGTTCCATTCTCCGGCAAGATCCGAACAAGATCATGGTCGGAGAAATTCGCGATCCGGAAACTGCGCATATCGCCATCAACGCGGCGCTGACCGGGCACCTGGTTCTCAGCACGATTCATGCAAACAACGTCATCGACGCGATCTCGCGTTTGACCAACATGAAGATCGATCCGTACGAGTTCGTCAGTTCCTTCAACCTGATCATGTCCCAGCGACTGGTTCGCATTATCTGCCCCAACTGCAAGATTGCGGACGAAACGATTACCCAGGAAGCCAAGGATCTGACGCCGGACTATGGTGAGCATGCTCAGATCAAATTCCTGCGCGGCAAGGGTTGTCGTTACTGTCACGATATGGGGTATCAGGGGCGCAAGGGGTTGTTTGAAGTGCTCGAGATGTCGCCGGCCATCAAACAGATGGTGCTGAACAAGGAATCACCGCTCAAGATCAAGGCACAGGCAATTTCGGCCGGCATGGTCACCCTGCGTCAGGCGGGTTGGAAACGAGTGGAAAACGGCGAAACCACCTTCGAAGAACTGAACCGCGTCACCTTCGAGGAGGGAGTTTTGCAATGAAACTGCTGCACGAATACGCGGCGCTCGATATCGGCACCTACAGTGTCAAGCTTCTGGCGCTGAATTCATCCGATGGCTACTCGTACGAAGTGACCGATGCGATTGAAAAGGTTCTGCCGGCCGGCATGATAACGGGGGGGTTCACCAACCCGCAGATCAGCGAACCCGAAAAGTTCGAACAACTTCTCGGTCCGATGCTTCACCGACTCTCGCGAAGCAAATCCGGGTTGATCATCGGACTTCCTGATCGATGGGTGAAGCTCCATCTCGTCGAGTTGCAGGTGCGTTCAGAAGAGCTCGAATCTCGAGACTACATGAACTGGCGGTTGCAAAAAGCCATCGGCAGTCTCGATAAATCCACCGAGTTGATGACGGACAGTCAGGTCCTGTCGACTCGCGAAGAAGGAAATCTGCTGGCGGTGCAATGTCTCGCCGGACAGGTCCGAAAAGCTCCGATCGAAGTGCTGTCGCAGATTATGCTGAGACTGAAAGTTCCGGTGGTGGCGTTCGACACGTCGACTCTCGGAGTGTTCAACGTGCTTGAGGATACCCACCCGGACCTGACGATTGATCGTGATCTGATCATGTGTCACATCGGTCATGAAACCACGGTGGTGAAGGCGTATGAAAGCGGCATACTACGCTACGAGCGCGTGATCGAGGTTGGAGGTGAGGCATTCACCACCCTCCTCGCCGAAGCCGAAAACCTGCCTCTCGAAAAGGCCGCCGAAGAAAAGGCAAAGCGAATCTTTTTCCCGATGACGAGAGAAGAGATGGTGCGCCAGATCGCTCATCGCCATCTCTTTGAAAAAGTTTTTGGAAACTGGTTGCGCGAGTTGACCGTCACGTTTCGTTTCTATCAGGACAAGTTCAAGGTGGTGAAGACTCCGCACTTGTACTTGAGCGGTGGGTCAAGCCAGTTCGATGGGCTGCCGGAGTTCCTCAGCGAGTTTTTTGAAACCACCTGTCGGCGCTTTAATCCGCTGAAGGAGCTGTCGGCGGTTCCGCAACCCGGTTTCAATGTTCGCGCTCTCGGTCCGGTCTTCGCGCCGGCTCTTGGGCTGTTGGTAAACTAGGACAGACGCATGAAACATCTACTAAATTTTGTCCCAGCCACCAAGTTCAGTGGTCAAAGCAGCTTCATCTATCGCACGATTCTTGGTCTGATGTATGCATTACCGCTGCTGTTCGCCACCTACTGGACCCTTGCTTACTGGGGTTACGAAGACATCATCAATGATCTTGAACAGTCGAGCAAGCGTCTTGAAGCCAGACACAAAGATTTTGTCAAAGTCATCACGGAAAACTACCCCGATCGGGAGGAGATTGCTCAGTCTTCCGAGCGAATTACGGCCCTCTATCGGTCGATGCGGATTCTCGAATTCTCATGGACGCCTCTGTTCGCCTTGCTCGAACAGGTTTTGCCCCAGGGGGTGAGACTGGAAAGGATTCGAGTGCGTCCCGGTCCGGTCCTCTACCTGTCGATGAGCGGTGAAGCCAGAACGGTCGGGCAGGTTACCGGCTTTCTGCAAACCCTGTTTACCCATGATCGGTTCAACAATCCGCGACTGCTCCGGCAGTCGCAGATCAGTAGCGGCACGGAGATCCTGACTTCGTTTGATATGGAAACCGAGTATCTGCCCTTGAAGGAGGTTCGGCCATGATGTCCGTTCATGAGACGGCAAGACTGAAAGAACGTGCCCGAATCCCTTTTCTGATAAGCATCGGAATCGTACTTATCTGGTACTTTATGAGTGATGGTATGGAGGTCAGTCTGGAGAGCGCCATGCAGACCCTGCAGACGAACCTGAGTGCCGCCAGCAACTCGTTGCGTCAGCGAGAAAGTAACGAGCGAGCCAGAGAGCAGCTCGAGCTGCTGCGCAGCCAACTGGGACAAATCGATGCTGTGATGCCGGATGAGTCTTATCTGCCGACTCTGGTCAACAAGATCCAGGAATTGGCCGAGGATGCGTCTGTGCAGATCAGACAGGTGACGTATGCATACGGCCCGTACGGCGGCAGGCGATCCGACAACGACGAATACACGCCTTCAGGCATTCTCATCAGTCTGCAGATGCAGGCCGAGTATCGTGCCATGCGCGCGTTTCTGCAGGCGGTCGAGTGCCTGCCGACACCGCTGGTTCCGGTGGAGGTCGTTGCCAGCAAGGGCGGAATGTATACGATTCAGATTCTGCAAATGGTGAAGCCATGAAGAACATCCCATCCATCCAGGCGAAATCGCGCCAGGACGTCATTGATACCACCTGGCAGAAGCAACAGGAATTGCGCGTTCTGCGCTGGTTGCTGCTGTTGTTTTTCTTCACCGCCTTCTACGAGTTCGGAGACCCGTTATTGCAGCAGTGGGCCGTGCAGGGGATCGTCGTTCCCGATGCGCCGCCCGACGTGGAAAAGCCCAGCTTCCCGGCACGGCGTATCGAGCGACTGATGCAGATCATCGAGAAAACCGCGAAACGACATTCTTTTTTACGGGATTCCCTTCAGGGCTGGCTGTCGGAGATTCGAGAAGTTCGTGCACCTCTGATAACCAGACCGCGTGACCAACGGCTGCAGGCTCAATTGCGTGATACGCTGGTGCGGCTCTGGGATTTTACACATCTGCCCTACGGCCCCGATGTCACGATCTACGCGGAACTCAATGACGAGATCGAACGCTCTGTGCGCCTGTTGCGAGGGACCCTCAGCGAAAACAACCGCTTGCCTGAAGTGAAGTTTGTTCAGAAAGTACTGAGCGATCTTGGACCCGTGGTCAGAGATCCGTTTCATTTCGGCACTTTGACCGGAGGAGAACAGGGAAAGTGACGCATCGAATGCGAAGGGCAAGATGGAATCGCGGCTTTACGCTGATCGAGATGCTGGTTGTTCTTTCCATTCTCGGGCTGCTGATCACGATGACCGGCACGCGGAATTCCATCGTGATGGATCGGAGTCGGGATGCGGCTTTGATGATGCAATGCCAGAGTTATCGAAATGCCATTCATCAGTTCGTGCTCGAGACCGCGGGACGATTTCCGGAAACGCTCGGCGAGCTTGCCCCGAAACATCTGCCGCGGGTCAGCGAAACGTGGAATGGCAGTCGATCATCAGGAATCATTCATTACGACAAGCAAACCGGTCTGATCAGCTTGTACAACCAGCAGGGAACCGGCGTTGATTCGACTCTGGATGCCAGGGGTCGACCATACGGGGACTATTGAATGACTTTTTCGGTGCGGTGCAGAAACGGCTTGACGCTCATCGAACTGATCGTGTGTACGGTCATCATCGGCATTCTTTCCATGACGGCTCTGCCTTTGTCGAAGCACTTCGTTCGTTCGCAAAAAGAAGACATGCTGCGTGAGTCACTGCGAGAATTGCGAGATGCCATTGATCGGCACTACGAAAAGATGCATCGCGGCTCACCAGAGATGCCTGATGACATGAAGTATCCGGCGCGACTTGAAGCGCTGCTTGAAAGCAGATCTCTGCGTCGAATTCCGCTCGACCCCTTTACCGGGCGTCGTGAATGGGGCACGCGCTCGTCGACGGACCCGGTGCCGGCGAGTTACACGGACGGTCTGAACGTGTTCGATGTATATTCACTGGCGACCGCAACGGCACTGGACGGCAGGCCGTATTCAGACTGGTGACGTGAAAAGCCGCCCGTTCTGAAGACAGAGGCGAAAGAGGCAGAAGTCGAACCCGGCAATCAACAGGCGCTGATCGCGCCGTTCGCGCGGGGATCAGCCTTCGATCAGGGAATTCAGAGTGAGAAGGATGGTCAGGACGGTGGCGAAAACCAGTGAAACATTGATGGCCATATCGCTCTCCTCAAGGTGATTCCAGATCAATATCGGCAGCGAAAGAAGGATTGTAAAGCCCCCCGTTTGACAGCCTTCTGGTCGGCCGGTACAATAAGCCCGCTTTCGTTTCGCCTATTATACGCGGATTTTTTGTAATTTCAAGTCGTGACGACATGGGGTACACAGCGTGACCGACAAAAGAATTGTCCTGGTGACCGTTCCGGAAAAACACCTTGGAGAGAGTATTGCCGCCGAACTCGTTCGCTTGCGACTGGCCGCCTGCGTGAACATCATCCCCGGTATTACCTCTGTGTACGAATGGGAAGGGAAACTGGAGACCGGTTCCGAATCTCTCATGATCATCAAGACGCGCGTTGAGGCTTTTGATGCCTTGCGTCAGGTCATTCAGGCCCTGCACCCGTATCAGGTGCCTGAGATCATTTCCGTGCCGGTTGAAATGGGGCTGCAGAAGTATCTCGATTGGGTTGACGCGATGGTGCCGACCAGGGCCGCTTCAGACAACAGGTCTGTCTGAACATGGTGCGACGCTATGAGGTGCGTCCGCATGCACCCACCTCGTTTCGCATTGACTATGCGCGCGAGTTGAACCCGGCTCAGCTCGATGCGGTCGAGCATTACGACGGCCCCTGTCTGTGCATCGCCGGAGCCGGCTCCGGAAAAACCCGCACCCTGGTGTACCGGGTCTCTCGCATGCTCGAAAGCGGCATCGCCCCCGAATCGATTCTGTTGCTGACCTTTACGAGAAAAGCCGCCCATGAAATGCTTTCGCGTGCCGGCGCTCTCGGAGGGGCGTCGGCCATGCGGGTCGCCGGCGGCACCTTTCACTCGTTCGCCGCGCGGGTTTTGCGTGAGTTTGCCGGCAATCTCGGGTATCGCCCGGATTTCTCCATTCTCGACGAAGGGGATTCCGGGGACATTCTCGGAATGATCAGGGCCGAGATGGGTCTGAATCAGAAGAAGAATCGATTTCCCCGCAAGGAGACCCTGCGCAAAATTCTGTCGAAAAGCGTGAACTGCGGCCTGTCGATCGAACATGTCGTCGAGCGTGACTTCGACCATTTTTTCGAACATCTCGATGAGATGCTGAAGCTGTTTGTCCAGTATGATGATTACAAAAAGAAGCATCAGATGATGGATTACGATGATCTGCTCATCGAGATGCAGACCTTGCTTGAACAGCATCGCGGCGTGCGTGAGATTCTGGCCGACCGACTGCGCTATCTGATGGTCGATGAATACCAGGATACGAATCGCCTGCAGGCGCGTATCACCTTCTTGCTCGGCTGTGCCCACCGCAATGTGCTGGTCGTCGGCGATGATGCACAGAGTATCTATTCGTTTCGCGGCGCGGACTTTCGAAACATTCACGAGTTTCCCGCGCTGTTCGAAGGTTGTCGCATCGTGCGACTCGAGGAAAATTATCGCAGTGTAAACAGCATTCTCGATGCTTCGAATGCATTGATGGAAAAAGCGCAGGTTCGCTTTGAGAAACGCCTGTTTTCCAATCGTGGTGCCGGGGAGAAGCCGGCTTTGGTTCCCTGTCGTGATGAGAGCGAGCAGAGTTGCTTCATTGCGCAACGCATTCTCGAACTGCGCGAAGAAGGGTACCGGTTGTCAGAGATTGCGGTTCTCTTCAGATCAAGCTTTCATGCCTACGGTCTCGAGATCGAGTTGAAGAAGAGGGGTATTCCGTATGTAAAGTGGGGCGGGTTCAAATTTCTCGAAGCCGCTCACATCAAAGACATTCTTGCCTTCTTTCGCGTGCTGCAGAACCCGCGCGACTTCATTTCCTGGAGCCGGGTGTTGGCAATGCTCGAGGGAATCGGACCGAAGTCGGTTGCCCGATTCTACGAGGCAATGCAGAAACTCGAGACTCCCTTCGAACTCGAAAAGCTCGAAGCCTCTGATAGACAAAAGACGGGGCTGGTTCGACTCGGACTCATGCTGCGACGGGCCGACAAGGTCAGGGATGACATTGCCGCACTCTACGCGCTGGTCACGGACTTTTATCTGCCGATTCTGAAAGCGCGCTATGATGATCATCCCAAGCGCGTTCGCGATCTCGATCAGTTGTCTCTGCAGTGTTCCCGTTTCCCGACCCTGTCGGAGATGCTGGCCGAATTCGCGCTTGAACCGCCCTCGGCCAGTATCGACGATATGCTGGCGACGGACAACGACGATGAAGATCGACTCGTGCTGTCGACAATTCACTCGGCCAAGGGGCTCGAGTGGCGAGCCGTCTTTCTGATCTGGGCCGTCGAAGGGCGGTTTCCCTCGTTCAATGCCCTCGAGTCGGCTGAAGCGGTCGAAGAAGAACGACGCCTGTTCTACGTGGCGATGACCCGCGCGCGAGATCTATTGACCATCGCGTATCCTGTGTATGGGTATGATCGAGTTTCGGGAATGATTCTTTCACGCCCGTCGCGATTTCTCAGCGACATTCCTGAAGCCGCTTTCGAACGTTGGGAACTTCATTCCTGAGGCAGTCCGTCGCCTTGACAGGGGCCTCCTCCTCTGGTACTGTTCCGGGAACTCTACTTGGTGCGCAGTGAACATATTCTGAGTTGTCGGTACATGAAAGAGAGCTTATGCTGATTCGCCATCTGAGCGCGCTGGCTGCAATTCTGGTCCTGGTTCTGGTGGGGCTGATGGTCAAAGACCAGATGAACACCCCCACGAAAACCCTGACCATCTTCTACACTTCGAATCTTCGCGGGCAGCTCAAGCCGTTCGTGGGCGATACCGGCAGCTACCAGAATCTGAAAGTCGGCGGGTTCTCATACATCGGCGGCATGATCGATGACATACTGCGCAAGTATCGTTCGACCCGCGATTACACGCTGCTTTTCGATACCGGCGATTCCCTGTTCGGATCGGCCGAGGCTTCATTGACCATGGGAGAAGCGCCTTACACGCTCATGGAAAAACTCGGCTACGATGCCATGTGTCTCGGGAACATGGAATTCGAGTTCGGCATCGATTCGCTGCGGCGCTTTGCCGAACGAAACAAAGTGCCGATGCTGGCCTGTAACTATCGCGACGTCAAAGCCCCGATCGGCAATACCTTCCTGCCCGGCAAAATCATCGAACGTGCGGGCAGCCGCATTGGGGTCATCGGCCTCGGCTTGACCGACCTGCCCCGCAACACACGGCAGGAAAACATCATGCAGATCGAGATCACCGATGCGCGCACGGCGGTGGAAAAAACCGCAGCCCAGTTACGGATTCAAGGCGCGGAACTGATGATTCTGCTGGCTCATCATCCGGGTTTTGATGATGCCGAGAAGGTGGCGGCCATGTTCCCGGATATCGATATCGTTATCGGCGATCAGATTCCCATTGAGGCCCCTCAACACGGAAGTCGACCCCTGATGGGGGCGACGGCGTATCCGCGTGGAGCCGGTCTCGGAGTTGTACGAATCCCGTACATCAATGGAGCCTGGGAACCTCGCCGCGGCCAGAGTTTTGTGACGATCGTCGATGCCGCGGCCGTTTCCCCACATGCTGAGCTGGCTGCCGAGGTCAACCGCATGGAAGCTCGTGTTGACACTCTGCTCGAAGAAGTGTTTGCCGAAGCCACGACCGATTTTCGGAGATCGTTCAGCGCTGAATCGACGATGGGCAGTTTGCTGACCGACATCGTGCGCGAACATGCCGGCGCCCAGGTGGCTCTGCTCAACTCGGGGGCAATCAAGGCCGCATTTGCCCAAGGGCCAATCTCGTTGGGCAATCTGTTCGATATTCTTCCGTTCGAAAACAGCATCGTCCGGGTCACGCTCACGGGGGCACAGCTCGAGGCCTTGATCGAAGAAGGGCTGAGCGGGCGCGGCAGCTTTCTGCAGGCGTCGGGCCTCGATTGCACCTATTCGAGTCAGAACCCTCCGGGTTTTCGCCTGATTCAGACGATGGTCGGCGATGAACCGCTCGAATGGAACAAAAACTATCAGGTTGCCGTGACCGACTTCATGGTCGATACGACGAGCAGCTGGCCCGAACTGGCTCAGACCGAGCGCCCGCAGGTGATCGGACTACTGCGCGAGGCGGTGAAAGAAGGCATTCGAGCGCGAGGGACGATTTCGCCGGTGACGGAAACCCGCTTTCATGACGTCGGAGACAAGGATGAGACGCTGCGAACGCAGGCCATGAGCATCGAACTTGCCAGTCTTTCGCGCACGATTACCGCCACGCCGACGGTGAACAGCGAGTATGCCCGTCTCGTTGCTGATGTGCTTCGTACGGAAACCGATTCCGATTTTGCCTTCATGCCAATATCGCTTCTACAGGCCTCTGAGGCGCTCACCATCGTTTCAGCGGCCCGATTGACCTCGGACATTCGTGAGGCGGTTCCTGTGAAAGTAGCGGCGGTCACGGGGGGGCAGGTCAAGCTTCTTCTCGAATACGCGGTTCGAAACGCCACTGATCCGGTTGCTTTTTCCGGCCTCTCGATCGAACTTCAGGATGGACGGGTGTCGCTGATCCATCCGTGGCAGGGGCTGTTCGACACCACCAAAGATTACAAAATTGTTTTTCCCGCAAACCTCTCGGCCAACCGCCCCGAACTGGCTTTTCTCGAGGCCCTCAAGCTGCAGAACTTCAGCAATGATCTGCGGCGCACGTTTCTCGTGGGCTTGCGTCGCCGGGGCGGCAAGATTGTTTTGAAAGAAGCGGTTTACTGACGTGCCGGCCTTTAGAGGTCTTCGATTCAAGATTCTCTTTGCTTTTCTCCTGATTCTGGTGGTTCCGCTCGCGTTGTCCCTGGTGATGACGATCAAACGCATCGAGAATGCTTCAGCCGTCGACTTCTCGCGTCGGCTGGGGTATGCCGCCAATCTGTTTCGCGAGAGCCTGGAAGATCGTATTGAAACCCTGCGCATTCGCGCCAAGACACTTGCAGATTTCGATTTGTACCAGACCGTTCAAGACGGAACCGGCACGGCAAGAGTGTCGGGGGTTCTGCAAAGTGAGGTCGCGCGTTCCGGACTCGAGTTCGCCGCACTGGTGCGTGACGGCCGGCGCGTCGAAGCCATCGAAGGCACGGTGCCGAACGAGAATCTTGCACGTATCGTGAGTCTGCTGGCTCATTCCCAGTTGAACTCGAATCTGCTGATGATTCATCACGAGCCTTGGCTGTTTGCGTCGGCCGAGATCGTGAAAGCACGCGCGATCGGGCGATTTCATGTGATCATCGCCATGAAGATGCGGCGCGATGCAGCGGACCGTCTAAAAAATCTGACCGGCGCGCAGTTCAGTCTCGTCGCCAACGGCCGACGCGTTCTCACGACACTGATGGATCCATTCAACGCCAGGCAGCTGGGGCCGGTCGAGGGTGCCGACCTCAAGAGCGGTTCGATGGAAATTCTGGGCACGACGTATCATTATGTTCGCGAAGAAGCCCTGCCGAGCCGGATATCAGAAGTTGTTCTCCTTGAGATCGCCTTGCCGCAGTCCGAGTTTGTCGCTCTGGCGGAAAAGGTTGCCGGCGATCTTGGCTTTCTGGCCGTTCTCGCCGTGGTACTCGCTCTGGCCACCGGAACGTATCTCGCCTGGCACATTGCGCAGCCGATCACCGCTCTGGCGGAGACCACCACGCGTGTCGCCGGCGGCGATTTCACCAGTGTCGCATTGCCGCCCAGAAATGACGAAATCGGCCTGCTTGATCGTAACTTCCAGGAAATGATTCAGAGCCTGAGAACCGAACGCGATCTCAAGGAAAGTCGCATGCGCGAGCTGAAGACCCTGTTCGAGGTCAGCAATGCCGTGAACTTCCTGACTGACAGCGAAGAGCTGCTCAAGTTCATTCTCAGCAAATCCGTCGAGATCTTCGAGGCGGAAAGAGGTTCGATCATGCTGCTCGACGATCAGACCGACGAACTGGTCGTGAAAGTGGCTACGGGCGGCCGATACCGGGTGCTGTCGAGTTCTCCGGTGAAGCTCGGATACGGCATCTGCGGCCTTGCCGCCCGCGAAGGAACAGGGCGCATCGCGAATGACGGCTTCAAGAACCGCGAGTTCCGGGATTTCGGCAGTCTCGTGCCGGTCGAAGACATTCAGAGCCTGATGTGTTCGCCGCTCAAGTTCAAGGAAGGAACCATCGGCGTTATCAACATTGTCAATCGCCGCAACGGCGGGCAGTTCATCGAGAGCGATCTGGCTCTGCTCAATCTCATCGCGTCTCAGGCCGCCGTGACCATCGAGAATAACAAGCTATACGAACTCTCGATCACGGACGGCATGACCAGACTCTTCGTTCATCGCTATTTCCTGGCCCGTCTTTCAGAAGAACTGCTGCGTGCCCGACGCTACTCATTGCGGTTGTCACTGATCATGATCGACATCGATAACTTCAAGAAGTTCAATGACACTTATGGTCACCAGACCGGCGATCTGGTTCTGCAGCGAGTGGCTCAGGCCATCAGAGATACCGTTCGAACCGGCATCGATATTGCCTGCCGCTACGGCGGCGAAGAGATGGCCATCATCCTCCCGGAAACGAGAAGTGACGAGGCATTTCGCACGGCCGAGCGCGTGCGCGAATCGATCAACCAGCTGCAGATCAGTCATCCTACCGGGGCCTTGCGTGTCACCGTGAGCATCGGGGTGGCATCGTATCCGGGTGATGCCCATGATCGCGACTCGCTTGTGACGGCGGCTGACAAGGCAATGTATTACAGTAAGCGCTCAGGGAAAAACTGCTCGACTCTTTCCTCGCAAATTCCGCAATAATCGCCACGAGCCAGGACACACAACTCAAACACTTATGTCATACCTTATACTTACCGTTATTCTCTGGGGCATTACGCCGGTCATCGACAAAGTCGCCGCTGTGAACGCCGATGCGACCGTCGCAATTTTTCTGCGCGGCATCACGATTGCCGTGAGCGCTACCATCATTTTGATCGCTGCCGGAAAAACCGGTCTGGTGCTCGAAACAGATCGGAAAGCGATTGCGTGCCTGGTTGCCGGAGGATTTCTTGCCGGGTGCCTCGGCGTGTTCACCTACATGCGCGCCATGCAGTCCGTCGAAGATGCGGGAATGGTCGCCGTGCTCACTTCGACCTATCCGTTGGTGGCTCTGGCGCTGTCCGTCGTGCTGTTGAACGAGAAACTGACGCTGGCCAAGGGCATCGGCTCGGGCCTGATCGTAGCCGGAATTTTTCTGCTGAATTTTTAAGGGAGATATGATATGAAATATGTGGTATTATGTTTGGTGTTCGCCTTTACTTTTACTTTTGGAGGACAACCGCTCATGGCACAAGAATCATTGAAAGAATGTGGAAAAGTCACTTTTCAAGGGAACCCGCTGACTCTTTTAGGTGTCGCCGTCAAGGTCGGCGACCAGGCTCCCGATTTTACGCTGTTGACCACCGATCTCAAGCCCCTGAGTCTGAAAGACACGAAGGGTGTACGTATCCTGACGACGGTCCCGTCGCTTGACACCCCAGTATGCGACATGCAGGTGCGCCGCTTCAATCAGGAAGCCGCGAAGCTGCCGAATGTCACGATCTATGCGATTTCCGCCGACCTGCCGTTTGCACAGAAACGCTGGTGCGGTGGAGCCGGAGTCGACAAGCTGACGACGCTTTCAGACCATCAGACCATGGACTTTGCGGCGGCTTACGGCCTGTATGTGAAGGAACTGCGTCTCGTCGCTCGCTCTGTCATGGTCATCGACTCGTCTGGGAAAATCGTGTACCGCGAACTCGTTCCTGAAATCACCCAGCAGCCTGATTATGAAAAGGCTCTTGCCGCAGTAAAGGAAGCCAAGTAATGGGTTGCCGACTGCCGGTTTGCGGCAGCGACACTGTTCGGGTGAAGAACCGATAACTGAAACGCCCTGTGGGAGTTTGATCCCCGGGGCGTTTTGTTATCTATCCTGCGCTCTCAGGATCATCTGATACAGCTGATACTTTTTCTGATAATCAGCTAGGGCGTTCAGTGTTTCCATGGTCTGCGGACCGTTTTCCCGTAACGCCTGTACATACGCTTCGTATGCTTCAAGGTATTCTTTGTGTGCTTTTTCGAGAGGGCTGTCCTTCGACACCTTTAAGGCAGTAGATGGGACATCGATGGGAGCCGACACATTGTCGGAGATCGTCGCCGTTGCCGTCGGAACCGCGGCGCCGGAAGACGGCTGTTGCTGCTGACACGCGAGAGAACCGAAGCACAGGGCAACAAGGATCAGCATTACCGCGCACTTTCTGCACCGAACGTTCATGGAACATTTGGTGTCAGAATCGCGTCGCAGCATGCTTTCGCTGATTCCAGTAGCCATAACAGATTCATTATAGAAATTGATCGCCGGGGTGTCAATGGATTCGGGGCGTTGTACACCAGATTGAAAGAAAAACTTGAAAAAGACATCGAAAACGAGTAGTATGTTCTGCTTCATTCGCAGGGGCTGCCCCAATCTTGAGTGGGAGAATGAAAGACCGGTTGCACCGTGCATACGCAGCCAAAACGGAATTGTCGATGTGAACGAAATTTAAAGGTGCTTGATGGGTTGTCCACAATGCACCGCACGAGGAAAGGGGAAACCGACCATGGCCAAGATCTTTGAAAAAGGGACTATTTTCTTCCAGGGGAAGTTTCAGCCGCTCGGACGGCTGGTTCTCGACCACGGAAAGATCACGGAAGTGAGTCTGGCAACGGGGAAGCCGCGCAAGCCCAAGGTTGAAACCGGGCGCAGCAAAAAAGAGGCTCACGAGCCGATCATCGATTGTACCGGCAAGTTCATCATGCCCGGGTTCATTGATGCACATACGCATCTCGGGCTTCATGAAGAAGGGGTTGGCTACTGTGACGACGATCTGAACGAATCATTCGGCCAGATCACGCCTCAGGTCCGTGCCCTCGATGCCATCAAAATGCGCGATCTCGCCATTCGTGAAGCGGTGGCGGGTGGTCTCACCACCGCCATGATCACTCCCGGCTCAGCCAACCCGATCGGTGGGCAGACGTGCGTCGTGAAACTTCGCGGAACGACGGTCGAAGAAGCCGCGATACGTGAATCTTCCGGCATCAAGTTCGCATTCGGCGAGAATCCGAAGCGCGTGTACGGTGAACAGAAGCAGTTCCCCTCGACCCGCATGGGTACGGCGGCAGCCATTCGCGAATGGCTGTTCAAAGCCCAGGACTACGCCAAGAAGAAGAAGAACAAGGATTTCAAAGAGCGCGATATGAAGCTTGAAGCCCTGCTGCCGTTGCTCGAAGGCAAGATCCAGGCTCGCGCTCATGCGCATCTGGCTGATGACATCGTCACCGCCTATCGCATCGGCCAGGAATTCAACCTGGACATGGTGTTCGATCATTGCACCGAAGGCCACCTGATCGCCAAGGAACTGGGCCGCTGGAAGGCGAAGTGCGTCGTCGGACCGAGCTTCTCGGCTCGCTGCAAGCCCGAACTGAAGAACAAGACGATCGATACCGTGCGCATCCTGCTCGATGAAGGCTGCATTGTCGCCATTACCACCGATCATCCGGTCATTCCCGCCGAGGGTCTCAGTCTGTGTGCGGCGCTCTGCGTGCGGCACGGCCTCGACGAAGAACGCGCGATCAAGGCGATTTCCGAGTATCCGGCCGCCATTCTCGGCATGGACAAGAAGCTGGGCAAGCTCGAAGTCGGCTATGACGCCGATGTGGTCATCTGGACGGGCAATCCTCTCGACCTCCGCGCCAAAGCGGAGATGGTCTTCATTGACGGCGTCAAGGTTCTGTGAGCCTTTCTCACGACGGAAGACGTCATTGAGAGGAGGCACTAATGGCGATCTTATTTGATAACGTCCGTGTTTTTACGGCGGGGGCCTTTTTCCCCTGTCAGAAGGTTCTGATCGAAAAAGGGAAGATTGCGGCCATCGGGTCGAAAATTCTCAAGAACGTCGATCTGACCATTGACGGAGACAAAAAGTATCTGATTCCCGCCATGATTGATGCGCACACGCATCTTTCTCTGAACGATTCCTGCTACGGCTGGGAAGGATCGGACATCAACGAGCGCTTTACTCCGATCTGCCCGCAGCTGCGACCTCTCGATGGCATCAAGATGCGTGATCAAATTCTTCTCGATGCCCGCAAGGCAGGTGTTTCCGTAAGTATGGTGTGCCCCGGGCCGGTGAACCCGATCGCCGGGCAGTGCTCCATTCTGAAAACTTACGGGAACTCCGCTGATGTCGGTCTGATCGTTGAGCAGGCGGGAATTCAGTTCTCGTTCGGCATTGAACCGAAACAGAACTATCGCCGACAGCGCAAGTTCCCATCGACGCGCATGGGTGTGTATGCGATTATCCGTGAAACCCTGCTCAAAGCCCAGGATTACCTGGAACAGAAGAACTCCAAAAAAGGGTTGCGTGACCGCAATATGCAAATGGAGTCGCTGTGCGGCCTGCTCGAGAAGAAAGTGCCGATGTGGGCGCATGCCGACCAACTTGAAGATATCATGTCCGCTATCCGCATCGCCGAGGAATTCGATCTGCGGCTGGTTCTTGAACACGCCACAGAAGCACATCTCGCGGCCAAGCTCCTCGCTGAGAAGAAGATTCCGGTCGTGCTCAGCAATACCGTGATGCACCCGATCCGGTTCGATGTGGTCGGTCGAGCGTATGAACATGCCGTCGAACTGCTCGATGCCGGTGTCGAAGTGGCCTTTGCCAGTGATGCCCCGCATCTGCCTGCCGATAATCTGCGATTAACGGCAGCCATGGCGATTCAATACGGCCTCGATGAAAAGCGGGCTCTACAATGTATCACCGAGTTCCCGGCCAAGATCCTGGGGGTCAGCAACCGCATCGGACAGGTGAAAAAAGGGTATGACGGCGACGTGGCTCTGTTCTCCGGGCATCCGCTCGACATGCGCTCACGCATGGAAATGCTGGTTCTCGACGGAGAAGTGTTTCGCTTCTGAAGCTGTTCCTGATTGACAGAAAAACCCACGCGTATGCGTGGGTTTTTTCCTGAGCGGATGGATTTCAGTTTTCGCTGAACTCGGCGACATTGGTGGGGGTTTCCCACGCTCGCACTGAGGCCACGCGGATTCGATCCGTGTTGAGATGCCGACTGAGGCTTTGAAACACGTGACAGCACATGTTTTCAGCCGTTGGATTCACGACATCAAACGGAGGAAGATCATTCAGGGTCTTGTGATCGAGTGGTTCAAGAATCTCGGTCAGATGTTTCTTCACAAGTCCGAAATCAACGACCATGCCCAGTTCGTCAAGAGCGCGAGCTTCGATGGTGACTTGGATAATCCAGTTGTGACCATGCAGTTCGCGGCACTTTCCTTCATACTGACGAAGATAGTGCGCAGAGGAAATGCTTTTTTCAACAGTAACGCGATACATGGAGTTAGTCTGACTCGTCGGTTTGACTGGCGATGCGCGAAGCGAAAGCGGCCGCAGTGCCCGACCCGGGGGGAACTGTAAACGGCGAGTTGACCGTTGTGGTGATCCGGGTATTTTCCTGCCAGTTGTTGATCCGATTGACTACCGACCCTCGATAATAGAATTCAAGAATTTCGCGATAGTTTTTCCCGGACTTGGCCATGCCGTCGCTGCCCCACTGGCACATGCCGATGCCATGCCCGTGACCGCGACCGATGAAGACGAGAGAGCGTTTCATCGGTTCGATTTGAAATGCCAGACTGCGCAGTGAACGAGGCCCGAAGTAGTCCTTCACGTCTCGAAGAAACTCGACACCGGTCAGAATTCGCTCTTTGCGACCACTCAATTTCACCGAGAGAATGCGCCCGTTCGCATCATGGAGAACTGGCTCCCAGCGCAGATATGTCCCTTGAACCCCCGCGGCATACGTCATATTGAGGAAGTAGGCCATGTTTTCTTTGGTGAACTCGCGCATCCAGCTGTAAGCCGGACTATGAAAGCAGTTGTCTTCCTTGCGTCCGGGAATGCGGTCCTGTTTCGCGACATGAATGATATCGGAAATCCCGAACACATCTTTGGCAGAGGCGGTGTAGCCGCCGCAGGTATGGTGAAAATACGGCCAGAAAGGACGACCCTGGTAGGTGACGACCTCATCGCGAGTCCGATCGACCAACAGGCTGACCAGGCGACGGTCTTCGTCTGAGCCGGAGAAGGGCAGGCAGTGATCAGAGTCGCAGAGATGAAAGGCATCGCTGGCGTGTCGCCCCGTAACTTTGGCATACCAGGCAATCGTGCGCGCAATCGTGATCATGGCTTTGATCGATTCCGGCTCGGACATTTTGTGAATGCGCGAAACGGCTGACTGGAGATAATGCCGGGTCGTCAGCGTATTCACCATGTTCAATTTTTTTTCACGCAGGTCGACCTCGATGCGTCCGGTACAGACGCGGTGTTCCGTGCGTAACTTTCCGGTTTCGATTTCGACAAACTCGCCGCCATAGAGAACGATGTCGGTGTACCCTGCGTTCAACTCTTCTCCGGTCGAGAGTTTGCCGACAATTCCACGTGGCGATACCTCGATCGACAGGTGTTCGCCTTCCGGAATGGTGAGAACGGATTCCTGTGACAGCAGCGGACCGCTGAAAGTAGCCGGTGGAGCGTGATGGAGAATGGCTTTCCAGTCGCCGTGAAGAGCGAGAATGCGGGCAAAATTCAGTTCCTCACCGTAAAACAGGCCGATTTTGAGCAGCTGCATGTCGAAATCAGGTTCAGGAGCAGCGGCCGTGATTGAGCCGACCCCGCTGAAGCCCTGCATAATAGCGAAGATCGCATACAGCGCCAGCGTGATGCCGAAGAGGTGGGCGAAGGTTCGCTTTGTCATATCTGCCGACCTGTATTTTCCTGTATTTCGAGAAAACTTTCAATCCTTAATCGGGTGCGATTATCACACGGCCCCGGATTTTCGCCTTCTATCGTCAGAATCGGTGTCGAAAGCTCGCGGCGCAACACAATATCGTGAATCTGTCGGTGACAGAACGATTGAGTATAGTGAATCAACCCATGAATGTTGCGTCTACGGATTTCCTGCCGGATGTCATCGATACGTTGCCTGACCCCATACGGATACGTGTATTCAAGATACCTCTCGGTCAGATCAGATGACGGACCGAGAAGAGCGAACTGACGTGGAATCTCATTAAACACGACTTTGCCGCCGAGTTCCTCGATCACCTGAAGCAGATCGGACTGGATCGGTGGAACTCCTAATAGTCCCAGTCGGACGGCACGCACATGCTTTTTTGATGCAGATGTGCGGTTGAGGAATTGTCTGAGCGATGTTTGAAACGTCTCAGGGTTGCCCTGAAAGTCAGATGCCGAAACCAGCCATTGAAAGTTCTCCACTCCGGAAACGGTTTCTGTTTGCCAGGTGCGGCGATCGAGTTCCTCGAGCATTCGGCGTATCTCGGCCAGGTCGTTTCCTTTCTGTTCCGCTTGTTGTCGGGTCACTCCAAATGCTGTACAGAAACGATCGATTTCATTCGATAATGCCTCTTTCTCGCCTGGTAAGGGAAAGGAAAAGGTGAAGACCTCGGACAAATCGGGTTGCAGTGTTTCCATCAGGGCATGCGTGTTCGAACAGTCACCGCCGGTCACGAAAATAACGCGTTTGATACCGCATTCCCGAATCAGACCGTAGAGGCCGCGAATCCAGCTGCAGCAGTTGCGTGGAAACCCGGCCGCTTCGGCGACGCGAACGTAACGAAGCGGATCTGGAGATGTGATGAACAGGTTGTTCAGGTCAACGACCTGTCGACCGGCGGCAAGCGGAACCTCGATGGGAATGGTCGAGGTCACGCCGAAGGCGTTCTGAGGAAATGTCGGATTCATGCAGCGCGCGAAGAGATCAAGCCGTCGAGCAGCTGCCGAAGCGGTTCAAGAAAGAACCGAACCGTGTTGCCGGAAATGCGACTGCGACGGGCGAGGAGCACCAGCAATGGGGAGATTCTGATGTAGAGACCGTTCAAGAGGCGTCCGGCGAGATACGGAAGCAGAAAACGTCGGCGAAACTCACGAAACGAGTTCACCAATTCCGGGGTTTCGGCATACGCGTACGAGGCGATGAAACACCAACTCTGCTCGTCGCTGCGTTCCCAGGTGGTGACAAAGTTCGGGCTGATGAGAAGAATCTGTTGCCTGATTTTTCCGGCATCTTCGTTTTGGCGCAAGTACATCTTGCAGGTAAACAACTGATCGAGAAGAATCAGTTCATCTGGTGAGATCTCAAGTGCTTTTTCGGCACAGGTGATCGCTTTCTCGAAAAACAGGCGACCGATCGCCGGTCCTAGTTGAATTCCCTTGTTCAAGTATTCCGTAGCGGCTCTACTGAGAATCAAATACTTCTTTTCTAGATAATCGAGTTTGAACTGAACTGTCTCTTCGAAGTAAGGATCGATCTTCAGAGCACGTTCGAGAAACATTTCGGCCTGATGGAATTCATGCAGCTCGAGATGTGATTTTGCGCCGAGCAGATAACCCGTAATGACGGAAGGGTGCTTGGCGAGATACTTTTTCAATCCGCGCAGAACGTCGTGATACCGCTGTTGTTCATACCAGCGTTTCAGGGTCGGCAGATCGACGATCTGTTCTTCCGGCGGGGGGGCTTTCGCGGCTTCTCGAGCTCTGAGCTGCTCTTCGAGCCGCTTGGCTTCTTCCTCTTTCTTTTTGTCTTCGGCTTGAGTCAGCTCAAGAATTCTGGTTTCAATTTCCTGCGCCTTGGTCGAGTCTCCCAGAGCGAGATAGCAACGAAAAGCGCCATTCAGTGCCGCGAGCCCGATAGGGTTGATCTCGAGGGCTCGTTGAAAATCATCGAGTGCATGCTGATACAGCGTGCGTAATGTATTCCGGTTTTCTTCTTCCAGTTTTTCCCGGGCCATCACATCAACCTTGGTCAATGTGTGCTCGCTGAATTCCTTTGATCGTATAGTCGTCTGCTCGAACTGCTTCTTGCCCTTGTCGACGAGAGCGTCATAGTATTCACGCTGCAGATCCGCCTGCAGTTTTTTGAGTTCCGGTTCATCAGGAAGCCACTCGGAGACCTTCTGCAGAGCTTCATAGGCCTGTTCGCGCGCCCGCAACGCCCGCAAACCGTCGATGAACCTGATGAAAAATTCGACTGGGGGCGGGTTCTCGGCGGAATAATTCTGGTAGAACAGCTCGAGACCGTCAGGGAGATTCTTACTCTGTAAAAAGAAGAGAATGCGGTCTGCGAGGCTGCGAGGTTTTTCTATCGGCATAAGTGGTGAAAACCCCGCCAACTATAGCCTGAAAGGCTCAGAAAATCAAGGTTTTCGAGGAAGGGAAAAAGCCGGCAGAGAGCTGCCGGCGGCATCGGACGCGATGAAACGGATGTGTTAGCGGTGGAGCAGCAGTTTCAGGAGGTAACCAACTCCCCGTTTTCCAACATCTCTTCCGTAATGACTCATGTCGCGAACTGCTTCTCGACGAAGAAGGGTTGGTACTTTCGGTAGAAGAAAGACCCAGGTTCCCGCCAGCAGAAGTATTCCCGAAATGACTCCGGAAACAAACCCCACGACAATCGTTTCAAGTTGCATCTCGATTTCTCCCTTCCAACGCGATCGGTGGTGGTATTGTCGGCAGGAATCGAGATTTGGTTAACGAAAAAGCGGCGCACCCTGTTGGTGCGCCGCAGCAATGCGTAAGGGTCTGAGCGAATCAATCCCGACGGTTGGAAAGGGAGATCAGAATGCGCAGGACCGCGATAAAGAGGTTCAAAAAGTCGAGATACAGCTGAATGGTGGCGAGAATGAACTCTTCATTGCGGTACTTCAACATGATGTTCGACATGTCATAGGCGATGAAACCCATGAACAGAAAGGCGCTGACAATTGAGATCCCCAGGTGCAGACCGCTGCCCCCGACGAAAAAGTTCAGAATCGAAGCGCCGATGATGACCAGCAACCCGGAGATGAGGTAGGGTTGCATTCCCGAGCAATCACGCCCTGTCGCGCGTACCCAGGCGGTGATGACGAAAAACGCCAGAGCGGTGATGCCGAGAGCCTGCAGAATCAGCGTATTTCCTCCGCTGAGGCGGGCGAGCATCAGCAATGGGCCCAGCAAGAGCCCGTTGATAAAGGTGTAAAGATAGTAGAGAGAGACGTTCAATACCGGTGTAAAGCGCTGCCACATCAGCACGAAATACATGACGACGTTCAGCAGAGCCAGGCCAAGAATAAGCGGCATGCTGAACACCTGAGCGAAAAGACGCATCGACAGATGACCGCCCAGAGCGGTTATCAGAAGACCGGCTCCGAAGTATGGAATGACTTTCGTCATGAACGCCTGCTCTGACATTCCGGTCCAGGCCGGGGTGCCGGGGCGGGTAATGACGTCAGGGCGCGAGCCGGAAAGATAGTCGCGGTTGTTCGAGAAATCCATGATTATCTCCTGAACGAATAGAGTATTATCTATGGTAACACATGGGCGATACCTGCAACAGACACGGTTGTTTGATCAACGATCGTAGCCGGTCTGATGGTCCGATTCCCGAACGCGAGGAGATTGACATGTTTGAACTGGTAATCAAGAATGGAACAATTCACGACGGTTTTCATACCTGGAAGGGCGACATCGGTGTGGAAGACGGTCGCATTTCCTCAGTCAGCCAAAGCCTCGCCGGACGGCAGGAAATTGACGCTACCGGAATGTGGGTTTTGCCCGGAGCCATCGATGTTCACACGCACATGTCACTTCCGTTTGCCGGATCAGTGTCCGCCGATGATTTCTTCACAGGAACGCGCGCGGCGGCACTGGGAGGGGTGACCACCATCATCGATTTTCTTTCCCAGAAAGGCGATGAGGGTTTGCAGGCATCATTTGAGCGGCGACAGGCAGAAGCCGAGGGAAGAGCGGTCATCGACTGGTCGTTTCACTTGTGTGTCGGTCGCTTTTCATCGAATGTTGAAGCCGATCTCGATTGGGCCGTGCAGAATGGACTGACCAGCATGAAGCTGTTTACAGCCTATCGCAAAGCCGGACTGATGATGTCAGACGACCAGTTGTTCAGAGCCTTTCGGATACTGGCTGCCAAGGGAATTCTGCCGACCGTGCATGCGGAAAACGGTGATGTCATCGACTTGTTAACCAAAGAGTGTGTGGACCGGGGAGCGATTGGAATGGATGCCTTTCCCTCATCTCGACCGGTTTTCACGGAAACGGAGGCGGTACGCCGGGTGATCGATCTCGCGACGGCGGCCGGGGCTCCCGTGTACATCGTGCATCTGTCTTCCGGTGATGGCGCCGATGTTGTCAGGCAGGCGCGCATGCGCGGGGCGGCGGTTTTTGCCGAAACCTGTCCGCAGTATCTGCTGCTCGACGATTCCCGGTTTCGAGAACCGCAGGCTCACTTGTTTTCCTGCTGTCCGCCGATCAGGCCGAAGGGGCAGCAGGAAGGCCTCTGGCAGGGGTTGCGCGATGGGGTGATCCACACGGTTGGTACCGATCATTGCCCTTTTACGAAGCAGGCCAAGAATACCTGGAACGGCGATTTCACGAGGCTGCCCATGGGATTGCCCGGAGTGGAAACAATGGTGCCGCTCGTGATCGACCGCGGGCTGGCGCGAGGAATGAACGTGAATCGATTGATTCGAGCGGTTGCCGTTGAACCCGCAAGGCTGTTTGGTTTGTATCCACAAAAGGGGGCCATTCTTCCCGGATCAGATGCGGATCTGGTTGTTTACGACCCTGGACGCACGACAACGATAACGTCGTCGATGCTGCACATGAATACGGACTATTCGATCTACGAGGGGGAACAGACAGGCGGGTGGCCGGTTGCGGTCATTGCCCGCGGCGAACTGATTGTCAGCCACGGGAGCTTTCATGGTCGGGAAGGGCGTGGCAAGCGGATATTCAGAAATCGATCGAGCGCATTCGCCTGTGAGAGACGTTGTTGATGCACGAAAAAAAATTGACACCTTTGTTTGGCGGGAGTATATGCATGGCTGACCGCGTTTATGCGGCACAAGTCAACTGGTACAAATTCGGAGGTCAGTATGCGGAAACTTCTTACAGTGGTTGGTCTGGCAGTGGCGTTGGTAGCTGGTTGTCCGATGGGCGCTCAGGCTGCCAAGCCTGGGAAAGAGGCTAAAGCGGCCGTTGTGGCAAAAGAGATGGTCGAGAAGACGGGCGTGATCGAAGTCACTCCGGCGAACAAGGAAAAGAAGGAAAAATACAGCACGATCGTGTTGAAGGTTGGCGAAGAAAGCTTCAAACTGCTGCCCGGCAAGAACAAGAAAGTTCTGAAGATGCTCGAAGAAATGAGTGGCAAGCAGGTCACCGTGAAAGGTGCTTTGATGCCGGCAAACCCGCCGAAATACCCCATGGCTGCCATCAAGGTTGAAGAATACACCGAAGCCGCTGGAACTGCTCCTGCTGCAGCTCCCGCTCCAGCCGCCGCTGAGCCGGCACCTGCTGCGGCCCCCGCTCCCGCTGCCGAACCGGCTCCCGCCGCTCCTGCTCCAGCAGCGGAACCGGCACCAGCCGCTCCTGCCGCGACGGAAGGAAAGTGATTTCCTCTCGTCCTGAAACAAAAAAACCAGGCCCGTGAGGGCCTGGTTTTTTGTTTCAGGAAGATTCTCAGGGGGTCTCGAGGATGCATTTCTGCATGTGGAGGCGGTCGCTATCGCTCAGTTTCAGGGAGCGTTCATAGCGAAGAACGATCTTTCTGCAGACAGGGCAGGTTGGTTGATCCAGACACCGATAGAGAGCCAGCAGTTCCTGAACCGACATGATGAAAGCCTCCTTCCGTGGAAATCTCCTCTAGGAATACTATCGTCATATTGCGGTTCATGGTTGAGACATTTTGAAAGAAATCTGTACAAGCAAAAACCCCTGCCGCAGCAGGGGTGATTGAACCGGAGTGAATTACTTCGCGGTTTCTTCCGTCATGGGATGAACATCAACCCAGTGACGGTTTTTGCGTGTGGCAAACTTGACCTTGCCGTCGATCAGAGCGAACAGCGTGTCATCTTTGCCCATGCCGACATTGCGACCGGCATGGATGGGCGTGCCGCGCTGGCGAACCAGAACGTTGCCGGCCCGTACGACTTCACCATCAAATTTCTTGGGGCCAAGGTGTTTCGGGTTGCTATCCCGACCGTTTACTGATGACCCACCACCTTTTTTGGTAGCCATGAAGCCCGACTCCTTCTTATAAATTGCGTTCGATTAACATAAAGGTTGGATACTGTCGTGCCAACCGTTCAAACCCGTACCGAAAAACTTCAGATACTTTGACGAACATCTGCTGATGCTCTGTAGGAACTGTAACCGTAACGTCACATATCCCACTGCTCACCTGCCCATCTATCTTGGCATCAAGAGTCTTTTCGACCCCGCCAAGGTATGTCAGAACAAGTGTGGATACGGCACTGCAGATGATATCCGAACCCTTCTCTGCGCTTTCAGAATGGCCGGTGACCAGCAGGCTGGTTTCATTCGCCTTCGGCGCAGGGAAGCGAACCCGAATCACTTACGCCTTGATATCCTCGATGATCAGGGACGTGAACCCCTGACGATGGCCGTACTTCTTGCGATAATTGATCTTGTGTTTGTACTTGAGACCAACGATCTTTTTGCCCAGGCCATGCCCAGAGACGCGAGCCAGAACCTGAACGCCCTTCACGTAGGGTTGGCCGAACTGGACTTTCTCACCGTCTTTGACCATGAGAACTTTTTCGACCGGGAAGGTCGTATTGAGTTCTTTGTTGAGCGTTTCGCAGTTGATGCGAGTGCCCTTCTCAACGGAAAACTGCTTTCCGGCGACTTCGATAATGGCGTACATCGTTTCTACCCCCTTGAATAAACCATTAAGAGAAGACACCTTATCACAGAAACGACCTTGAGTCAAGCTGTTACGCAGGTTTTTCCCAACGAAATGAAGATGATTGTATTCGAGAAACGAATTGCAGTATTCTCTGATGAACCAACCATCTCTTGTACATCCAAGTGAACAGCATAGGACACGGAATATGCCACTTCTTCTCGTTCGCTTCCTCTTTCTCGCATTGATCGGCCTTGTATTTCACACGGCCGGCATTTTCCTTGATTTTGTCGGGTGTGCGGTCATCGGCATTCTCATGCATGCCGGGCGTCAGTTTCGGGGAATCAAAGGTGAATCATGGAGTTCTTTTCTGCTCCCGCTGCCCGTAATCTGGTGGCAACTTCGTCAGGGTTTCGCATTTACTGAAGGGGCAGGATGGGTGTTCGGTGCCGCTACTCTTGCCATGTTGCTTACGATCAATCGTTCCGAGAGCGATGATCCGGAATCGATCCCTGATGCCATGGCCGTCTGGTCGGTTGGCATGAGCATGATTCCATGGCAGGCGATATCGCTTGGGCAGGGGATGAGCTTCGGGTGGCAGGCGGGCGTTGCCAACCTGCTGCTGGCCGAGCGTGTGTCGACCCGCCTGTCATCGGGATGGATCGCGAGAAGGTGGTTGTCTATTCTGGTTGCTGGTTTTGTGCTCTTCTACCAACAGAGCCTTACCGGCTGGTTTGTGCGCCCGGTCTATGCCTGGTTGCACCTTCAATACCAGATCAGTTTCATCCTCGGTGGGTTGTTTATTTGGGTGACACCCGGCTGGAAAAAGCATGTGTCGCTGCTCGGCTGGTCCGCTGTTCCGATGGTGCTTGCCCCCATCCTGGTGCGCCTACAGGCAGGAGAAGTCTTGTTCAGCGATCGTTTCGTTTTTGCAGCATTGCATCCGAATCTGCTTGCCTCCGGCTATCTGCTGGCCTTTCTCGCTCTCCTGACGAGTTGGGATCAACATTCAACCGGTCGTTTATGGACGGTTGCGGCTATGGTCATTCTTGGTTTCGGAGTGCTTCTGACGCAGAGCCGTCTGCAGACGGTCATGCTCATCATCGGCGTTTTTCATGCCTTCGGCCTGTTGAAGCCGTCGAAGTATCGAGTTCTGCTGCTTGTTCTCTTGTGCCTGGCCGGACTCTATCTGGTTGGAATTCGCCTGAACATCGTTCCTGAACGATTTGACTACCGATATGTCAGCAGTGAGCGTCTCTACATCTGGCAAGCGGGAATCTACCGCATTCTCAATGCCCCTTGGGGCGAAGGGTTTCTGGGTTTCGGATACGGCCTGCAACCTCTTCCCGAGAGTGGTCGCAATATCATCTGGGATTGGTTCTACCCGCACACGCACAACTTGTTTCTTGAAATCTTTCTTGCCCTTGGCATTCCGATGGGAATCGCGGCTATCGGATTCCTGTTCTATGTGATGTTTCGTCGTGCCGCGAGCAATACCGGTCTGGTGCTGCTTGGGTCGCAATTGATCATCGGCCTGTTCGAGTTTGTCTGGTACACGCCGTTTCATCAGCTCATGCTGATTGTCGCTCTGGCCGATGACGATGCGTGTAACCTGCCCGCCGAATTATCGCCGGCGCGTCGAGCTGCCCCGTTGCCGTTGATGGTGATCGCCTGTTTGGCGTTTGCTCTGGTCGGAATTCAACAGACGGGTGCTGAACGTGCTGCCGTGATGCAGCAGATTGGTTGGAGTCATCTGTCTCAGGGGAAAGCCGCTGAAGCGGCAGACGCCATGAGGCTTGCCGGTGAAATTGATGCGAGACGGCTCGAGTATCCGTTGTATGAAATGCTGATCAGTTGGCAGCTTGGTGAAAGGGGGAGCGTTCAAGCGGCAACGGCGTTGCGTCGTCTGCAGAGATTGATGCCTGATTGGGACATCACCTGGATTGCCCAGGGAATAAATCAAATACTTCAGGGAAACGATCAACCGGCGAATCGAATTTTCCTGAATCTATTAAATACCCCTCATCCTGATGTGTCTGGCCGGAGAGCGGCGCTATTGGCCCTTTCCCATACAGGTGAGGCAAGATACGAGTCCGCGGGGCTGGCGATCAGCCGTTCTCACATGCTCGGAGAGCTTTTTGAAGCGCTTGCGCCAATACTTGAACCGCAGATAATGCAGAAGGCGATCAGCAATATCATTGAAAACTCCACCTCCGTTCGAGCCAGGCTGAGTGTGCTTATCTACGGATGTGAGGAGCTCGGCAGTTCTTCTGCCTGGCTCGAAATGCTGCCCTCTCGAACCGACGATTTCACCCCGGGGCAAAAGGACGCATATGCTGCTGTGGTTCATCACGTCGGTATCGATGCAGGGCTTGGCAGCTCAACTCTTGATCCGGCCGCCCCGGTTGAAACGTGCCTGACCGCGGTAAAGCTTGAGGCCAGGCGTTGTTTGGCATCAGGAGACCTTCAGCAGGCTCGAAAGTATCTCGCTGCCTGGAGAACTCTATACAGATCAGGCAACGAGGGGTGGCCTCCCGTTGAGATCATGCGTGGAGAAGCACTTTTAAGTGAACGCGAGGGCAATGTTCAGAATGCATTCAACCTGCTGTCTGACGTGGTTCGCTCGGCTCCAGAGTGGATGGACGCTCGCGTCGATCTCTGCCGGGTTGCGGAAAGTCTCGGCAAGCATGACTTCATCAAAAACCTGGCAGAAGAATCACTGCTGATTCTCGCGCAAAACTGGCACAAACCGACGAAAATGTCGTGGCGTTCGGCCGAACCTCGCCCCACCGGCGATAACTGGACCGTCCTGCTGACCGATAGTATGATGTACCAGTTTATTCAGAGGCACTCACCTGGATTTGTGCCCTTCGCCGAGATCAAGAATCGTTGGAAGGCGTTCTGGAAACAGAAGACTGTCGCGAAGTGACCTGCCACCGACTTGTCACGTGAGCAGACCGAGAAAGCCGCGCGCCACATTCGCGATCTTGCGCGGACTTTGCACGGCCTTGCGAACGTAGGTGCTGAGACTGGCAACAGGGTTTTCGCGCAATTGCAGGGCGAAGCGTAACAGATTGAAGCAACGCACCCAGCTTTCGAGTTGCTGTCGTGTGAGTGCCGCCGTGCGCATGGCGGCCTGTGAATCGGCATTGTACTCATGCCAGTCCTTTGCTTCGATCCAGCCTTCGCGTCCGGCCTGCTCGTACAAATCGGTGCCGGGGTAGGGGGTGGCGAGAGAAAACTGCAGATAGTCTGCGTGAATGCGCTTGACGAAACACCAGGTCTTGCGCAGACTCTGCTCGGTCTCTCCCGGCAGCCCGACGATCATCGTCAAATGCACCTTGATACTCATTTCACGCGTCATGCGTATGACTTCTTCGGCCTTGCGAAGATCAAGATTCTTGCCGACGCCATCGATGATGCTCTGTTCGGCTGACTCAATGCCGTATTTCACGGCGATCAACCCGGACTCACGACAGGCTGTCAGCGTCTCGCGGTCGAAGAGGTCGGCGCGACACATGGCCGCCCAGGGTGTTTTCATTCCCTTGCGGCGCATTGCTTCGCACAGCTTCAAGACGTATTCCCTTGAGATATTGAAAGTATCGTCATCAAAATAGACCGCTTTGAAAGGCCACTTCGATGTGCAATACAGAATTTCGTCGACCACATCATCGGGGTCGCGAAACCGCACGTGTCGGTCGCCGTAACGCGCCTTGATCCAGACGCAGAAGCTGCACTGGTACGGGCAACCGCGTGACGTGATCATCTGCAGGTTCGGAATCGGCAAATAGGCGAAATCGTCGTTGTAGCGCAGCATCGGCAGATGGTCTCGTGCCGGCCATGGCAGGCGGTTCAGATCGGGAGGGGCGCGGCGCTCTTCGACCACGATGCGACCTCCGGTTCGATGGATCGCTCCCTTCAAACCGTCGAGGGAAAGTCCGTCTCTTAATCGTATGGCAAGTTCGAGAGCGGTTTCTTCCCACTCGTAGATGAGACCGGCATCAAACATCGGGTTCTTTTCGAGCAT
>CAYYIY010000022.1:66097-71998 GCA_964472075.1 uncultured bacterium
CGGCCTTACTCCGCGCTGGAGACGGCGCTGAGCGGGTTCTTTTCGAGCATCGGCGAACCCCAGCCCGTGATCATGGTTCCGGCGATGGCCAGAAACGTTTTCGGCAACGCGGCGCGCAGCCTTCGAAACACATCGACGTCATACGGGTAACTCGGCGCGACGATTTCCTGAATGTACAAGTCAGGCTGGAAGGAAACGACCTTTTGAAGATACTCTTCGAGGGTTCCGCCTGACGCGACCCCGTCGTGAAACTCCGCGTGAAAGCCGTTCTTTTGAAGCAGGGCCGCTGTCTGCGCGTGTGTGAATGGAAAGGGGATCCAGGTCGGGACCCCCTCACTCGTCAGTTCGTCGGTCATGTATGGAAAACGGCAGCCGGAACGAATTCCGTACATTCGTCCCTGGCGCCAGGGTGGATTGCCGATGAAGATACGCATGAAGCTTTGCTCCTGTATCAGATGCGGATATGATACCAGATGATACTGCGCCGTGCATGATTGAATTCCCGCTTAACAGGTGGTACGATACTCACATGACTCAATCAGCAAGAGCGCGGGTCGGCATGGTCATGCTGACCTGGAATCAGCGTGAGATGACACTGGAAGGGCTGGCGTCGCTGGCCAGACTCGAATCACCCGTGCCTGAAATAATACTGGTCGATAACGGCAGTACGGATGGCACCATCGAAGCGGTGCGCGAGCACTTTCCGCAGGTGCGTATTATCGCCAACGCGCAGAATCTTGGTTTTTGTGCCGCGAACAATCGTGGAGCCGAACTGCTGCTGAAACAGTCGAACATCGAGTATGTCATGTTTGTCAACAATGACATCGAGATTGCTCCTGACTGTGTCAATGTGCTGCGGCAATTCATGGATGAGCACCCGAGGGCGATGGCTTGCGGTCCGATGATTTATTATCACCAGCCGTCAGATGTCGTATGGGCGGCCGGCGGGCGCATCTTCAACGATCTCGCATGGTTTCCCCCGATCGGGCGCGACCGACCTGATCCGCACTGGGTGAAGCCGCGTGAAGTCGACTACATTCACGGGTGCGCCCTTCTGGTGCGACGTTCGGCCATCGATACCCTGGGAGCCTTTGACGAGCGCTTCTTCATTTATCACGATGAGGTCGACTGGTGCTGGCGAATGAAACGCGCCGGCGGACAGGTCTGGCTGGTGCCCCGGGCGAAGCTCTGGCACAAGGTCAGCCAGGTCGTTGGGCAGCATAGCCCGATGATGATCTATTACACTTCGCGCAACAAGCTGCTGTTCTGGTGGAAGCACGGTCATTGGCTCGATTTGCCGAAGTTCTACGCCTTTCATCTCTGGAAACTGCTGCGCATTTTTGCCAGAGTACGCAACGTCTGGTCGGTCGTGGCGCTGGCCAAAGCCCTGTTCGATGCGCTTCTCGGCGGGTTCGGCAAAGGTCATATCGAGAGAGCCAGAAAGTGATCGACCTCGACCGCTTCAAACGTTCGATGGAGCTGCGTCGGTTGTATCTGAAGGCGACCCTGCCGCAGGTGTTTCCGTCGATTCTCAACCTCGAGCCGACCAATCGCTGCAATCTGGCTTGTACGATGTGTCCGCGCTCACAATCGCGTCGTCCCCTGAGTGATCTCGATTTTTCGCTGGTTGAATCGCTCGCTGATGAACTGGCACATCACGGCCCGATTTTGAAGGTGTTTCTCCAGAAAGACGGAGAACCCCTGCTGTATACACGCCTCGCCGAAGCCGTGGCCTTATTACGCCAAAAGCGCTCGGCGCGCGAAATCGCGGTGATAACCAATGGTACGCTGCTGACGGCCGATCGATTTGCCGACCTGGCACGGGCCGGGCTGGATACCGTCATCGTCAGTATTGATGCCGTCGACCCGCAAGAGTACAAGTTACTAAAGGGACGAGATGTCTTTGAGAGCGTGGTGACAAATGTTGAAACTTGTTGGGAAGTGAAAAAACGACTTGGCTTGAAAACGGCGCTGAAGGCGCGAATGGTCGGCCGGCGCGGTCGCGAAGACGAGATCGAGCGATTCCGACAGTATTGGCTTGGCAAAGCTGATGCGGTCGACATCACTCCCTACCACACCTGGATCGGCGCGGTACGTGACGAGCGTGCCTACGCACGACAGGCGCGGTATCCGTGCAGTCTGCTCTGGTACACGGGAATCATCAATGCCGACGGTCGGGTGTCGCCTTGTTGTATTGACTATGACTGTCGCGGCGTCGTCGGTCGCGTGGGTTCCGGTGGGTTCAGTGCCGTCTGGAACGGGCGCGAGATGAACGAGCTGCGACGCCGGCATCTGCTGGGGCAGTATGCGCAGACGCCAATCTGCGGCCCATGCGAATACTGGCTTATCAAAGAAGACCTTGGCTCGTGGTTGCGTCGAAAATATCGCATTGCCGAACCTGATTCAGGTATCATGCACCGGGAAAACTCTGACGACCTGCGCGGAAAGGAGAACTCAGCATGACGTTGCGCGTAGCACTCGTGAATCCTCCATTTCTGCCGGATTATTCTCGCGGGCAGCGTTCACCGGCCGTCACCCGCAGTGGAACCTTGTACTATCCGATGTGGCTTGCCTATGCCGCGGCGCATGTGCGTCGAATGGGGCACACGCCACTGCTCATTGACGCACCGGCGTCAAAATTGTCGGAGCAGGAAACCATCGAACGAGTGAAAGCGTTCGCGCCGCAGGTTGTGCTGGTTGAGACCGCGACGCCGAGCGTCGTGAACGACCTGCGTTTCGCGTCACGCATCAAAGTGACCGGCACTGAGAAGCTGGTCTATGTCTGCGGTACCCATGCCTCGGCTCTTCCGGGAGATTGTCTACGCGAAGCTCCCGAAATCGATGGGGTCATCAACGGCGAATACGAAGTCCCTCTCGAAGAAATCATTCGCTGTCTGACGCGTGGGGTGCGCACGCCGACGGGAGAGGGCATTGTGACGCGCTCGAGTGGCGAAAAACGTGAACGATTGCGCTATCTGCAAGCCCTCGATGACGGACCGTTTGTCTCGGAAATCTACAAGGAATTTCTGCCGATCGAGCGCTATTTCAATCCGAACGCGCATTTTCCGATGGTTGCCATCGTGTTTGGACGCGGGTGTCCGTACGGCTGTTCTTTTTGTGTTTTTCCGCAGACGCTCATGGGACGCGGGTATCGGCAACGCTCGGTCGACTCGCTGATCGCCGAATTTCGCTGGATCGCGCAGCATCTGCCGCAGGTGCGCGGTGTCTTCCTCGAAGACGACACCTTTACCACCAACAAACAGCGCGTGCTCGAGTTCTGCGACAAACTTCAACGGGAAAATCTTGCCTTGTCCTGGACCGCAAATGCCCGAGCCGATGTCGACGAGGAAACACTTGGCGCCATGAAGCGTGCCGGCGTGCGCGGGTTATGTGTCGGGTTCGAGTCGGGCAGTCAGACGATTCTCGACGCGATGGGCAAAGCGCTCACGCTCGAGAAGATGGAAGCCTTTGCCGCTGCGGCGCAAAGAGCCGGAGTCAAAGTGCATGGCTGCTTTATTGTCGGCTTTCCGCAAGAGACTTCGGTAACCCTGCAGCAGACCCTGCAGTTTGCCATGCGCTTGCCGCTCGATACGGCTCAGTTCTATCCGCTCATGGTCTACCCCGGCACCCGTGCATACTCCGAGGCGGCACGAGCGGGCCTGATTACCGCTCCGACATTTCGTGACTGGCTGTCGCCGACGGGTCAGCACCAGTGCGTCGTTCGCAACCCGCGGTTCTCGCCCGAACAGTTGGTTTCGTTCTGCAACTTTGCTCGCAGACGGTTTTATCTGCGCAAATCCTGGTTGTGGCGAAATCTCAAACAAGTAGTGACCGACCAGGACGAACGAGCTCGCGTGCTGCGAGCGGCAGGCACCTTTGTGCGCCACTTGCTCGGCGACCGATGAGTCAGTCGGTGCCGACGGTATCCGTTGTCATTCCCGTGCTGAATTCGCGGGAAAAACTGACTCGCTGCCTTGAAGCCCTCGTTGGCCAGCGTACATCTCAGGTCTTCGAGGTGATCGTGGTCAACGACGGCTCCAGCGAAGATCTGACGCCGGTTCGGCAGGCCTTTGCCTCGCGCCTGACGCTGCGGTGGCTCAATTTCGAGAAAAACTCCGGCCCTGCGGTAGCGCGTAATGCCGGCATTGATGCCGCCCGCGGCGATATCGTGCTGTTTACCGATGCCGACTGTCGACCCGAACCCGATTGGGTTGAGCGCATGACCATGGTGTTCCGCGACCCCCGCGTTACCGGTGCCAAGGGCGTGTATGTGACCGATCAGAATGATCTCTGGGCACGTCTGGCGCAGATCGAGTTCGAAGAACGCTACGAACTGTTACGGCAGTGTGATGATATCGACTTCGTCGACACCTATTCCGGTGCGTATCGACGTGGGGAACTGCTGGCAGTGAAAGGCTTCGACACGTCGTTCCCCCGAGCCGACAACGAGGATGTCGATCTCTCGTTCCGGGTGAAGAAGCGTGGGGGGAAGTTCGTTTTTGTCCCAGAGGCGAAAGTGTGGCATTATCACCGGGAGGGCTTCTGGGGGTATGCCAGACTGAAATTCTGGCGAGGGTACTGGCGGGTACACGTGTACCGAAGACACCCCGAAAAGGCCGGTCGCGAAAGCTACACGCCTCTTTCTCTCAAGGCGCAGCTGGGTCTCGTCGCGTTGTTTCCCCTGCTGCTGTTGTCTCGCCGAAGCCTGCGATGGCTGGCGATCTGGCTGTGTGCGTGGTTGACCACGTGTGTACCCTTGTGGCGCAAGTCATTGAGCAGCCGGCCAGAACTGATACCGGCGATTCCTGTTTTCTGCCTGGTCAGGGGTTTGAGCCTTCTGGCTGGAGTCTGCTACGGCCAAATCGCACCACATCGTTACTGAAACAGGGATTCAGACCTGGAGAGGGAAGGTGCGATGACGGCAGAATCTGCGCTGCGGCGACAGGGGCCGAAGCAAAAACAGGTTCTGTCAGATTACTTGCTCCGGCCTGCGACACTGTGATAGAGTCTCATTCAGCGAGGGGTCTCATGGAAAAATATCTCATTGAAAGTCTTGATCAGAAGTTCGAGTATAAAACGTTCCGTATCTTTTTCTCGGTACGCGACAGCCTGCCGGCCGAAGAGGTGCTCAATACCCTTGATCGTGCTTCACCAGGCTTGCTGAAGATCTTCGATCTGGCTGAAACGCCGAAATACGATGTGTTTATTTACTCTGACCCGGCATCGATCGAGAAAGCAACCGGGAAGCCCTTGATGCAGGGGGAAGGCGTGCGCGTCGTTCCTGCGGACAACGTCATGCTTCTCTGCTCCTGTCGCTTGCCGAACATGATCGACGAAGAGATCTCGCGCCATCTCAGCTATCAGATTTTCAACAGTGAAATGGGTGACCGCGAGGTTGCGCCGCACCAATATCGCTGTCCATCGTGGTTGCGCGAAGGAACCTGCCTTCAGGTTTCCTCACGTCTGCGACGTGATACGAAACCGTATCTTCTCGGCGGTTGGGCTTCGCTGCAAGAGGCAGAGAAAGCCGACCGACTCATCAAGCCGAACATTCTCGAAAAAAGTGTGTATCTGATCCCTGACCCACAGCGGCGCGCCCTGGCAATACATCAGTCGTTCTACATGGTGAAGCATCTGCTCGGCCTGTACCCGGAGAAGTTTTTCAAACGATTCGGCACCATGATGAAGGTTCTCGATGACGCGGAAGCAGAAAAGGTTTTCACCCAGGTGGCAAACCTGAACTTCGAAAAGCTGTTTACCCTCTTTCGGGAATGGGTGCGCACGACGAACGGGTTGATTGCCATTTCCACTGACTGATTCGTTGTTTTCTTCGTTCCGGTCGGCCAAGAGATGAGAACGAAGAACTCGTTTTCCAAAGAGTTCCCGCGCCCGTCGGCAAAT
>CAYYIY010000022.1:72033-76954 GCA_964472075.1 uncultured bacterium
CTGTTGATTTGCAGCTTGATGGTGCCGGTGATCGGTATCTGGTGGCGACACCGTTTTATTCGCGCGGCCAATGCGAAGGTTGAACCTCACATTGCCGCAATGCAGGCCCTGACGGACAAATCCTTTCCGCGGCCGCCGCAACGTCTCAAGATCGATTTCTCGCAGGCTGGAATACCGGAATTGATGGCTGTTCCTGGAATTGCGGCTGGTACGATTAAAAAGCTGGTCAAAGCCAGGCAGTCTTTTGAGCGACCACCGACTCTCGCGGATCTGCGCATGATTGACGGCATCAGTGCGCGCCAATGGGAGCTGTTTGAAGAATACTTCACCTTCCCGCCTGGTCCGATCGGCCCCATGCCGAAGCTCAATCTGAACAAGGCGGGCGCGGAACATCTCGAGGCTCTGCCGGGAGTCGGCGAGACGCTGGCCGCCGAGATTATTGCGACGCGAACCCGGCTTGGCGGGTTCAGGCAGCTCGATGATTTGCAGGAAGTGCCTGGGCTGACGGAAGCCGGTTTCAACAAATTCGCCGATCTGGTGACGCTCGAATGACATCAGATTACGCCATTAGACAGCGTTCCTTTTCTTCAGGGGTTGTACGTTTGCTGCTTCTCATTCTGTTGCTGGGCAACCTCCTTGCCTGGCGGCAATGGGTGAAACCGGGCGCTCTTTTTGATGAACCGCGACGGTTCTCTCCTGATCTGCGAGTTACGGTGCTCGACGTCGGACAGGGAGCATCAGTGCTGATCGAAACTCCGAGGGGCAGGCGATTTCTTGTCGATGCCGGTCCATGGGAACGGGATCGTCGCAATGAATCCAGCCCCGCACATCTGGCGCTGCAGAAAAGATCCATCGACCATCTTGATGGGTTGCTGCTGACGCACTTCCATAACGATCGCATCGAAGGCGCTCAGGCGGTGGTCGAACATTGTCGCGTCGACAGAGTCTGGGAAAACGGCAGTACACCTGACACGCCGGCGTTTCAGGATTATCGCTCCATCTGTGCCCGTCGACGTGTGCCGCGTCTGACTGTCAAAGCCGGAGACACGCTCGACTTCGGCCCGGAAGTCTTCGCCGCGATCCTGCATCCGCCATCAGAATGGCTGAAGGCGAAAAAGATCGAACAGCACGATGGTTCAGTCGTGCTTTTTCTGCGGTACGGAAAAACCGGTTTTCTGCTGCCCGGCGACGCGGAAAGCGAGGTGCAGCAGCGTCTGGGTCTATTGGGCGGACAGATTCGAAGCACGGGCTTGCTGATGCCGATGTCCGGCTCGCAAGACGCCTATGTCGAATCTTTGATGCGGGTGATACAGCCATCCTTTGCCTGCATTTCAGTCGGTTCGGGAAACGTGGCCGGGTTTCCGGAAACCGCCGTTCTGGAAGAGCTGAAGAAAGAAAAGATCGCGGTGTACCGAACCGATCTGCACGGAGACATTTCGGTCAGGCTCGGTGGGCGAAACGAAACCGATTTTCAGGTACAGGTTGACCGTTCGCTCTGATCTTCCATATACTGACGCGGTTACATTCCAGCGATCTGTCGCAAATTCTCGAATCCGCTATCCCACAGGAAAGGCTACCAACATGCTCGAATCAGTGCTCATGAAGAATCCGCCGAAAGCTTCCGAAAGTCATAAGGATCAATGGTTGAAGCAGCTTGCCGAACATTCCGGTCTCAAGGCAATCGTCGAAGCTGTCAATGCGCCGAAAGGAAAGGCGTTGATCTTCAGCCATGATGATCCGGATGGGATCACCAGCGGGTTGATTCTCAAGCGTGCGCTCGCCGCCAAAGGCTGGAAACCTGTTCTGAAGCTCCCCGAAGGGTTCATGCTCTCGCCGCAGCAGTGGGAACAGGCTCTGAAAGAGCACTCGGATACGAGAGCCGTTTTCATTTCCGATAAAGGAACGCTGGCTCCGTACAACGCCTTCGGCGAAAAACTTCCCGTCTATGTGATCGATCATCACCCGAGTCCGCAGGCTCCTGATTCCTGCACGATCTATAACCCGGCTCTGGCCAGCTACATTCCGGCCTCGACGTCTCTGCTGGCTCATGGCATCGCGACCCTGTGCGGAACGCGCGACGCATTCGACGATTTTCTCTGTCTGATCGGCCTCAAAGGTGATTGGACGGTTGAACCGATTCGCTTCGGCGTGAATGGCGAGTTCGCCAAGCCGTTCATGGTCGAATACGGCATGGCTTACAAAAAGCTTTTCGAAGTGGCACACGAACGGCCGACGATGTTTGATGCCGAACAGCGGGAAGGTACCTGCCTGCTGTCGCGGGTTGCCGAGTTCGTGCATGCGGTGGGCGGCGGCGGCTTCTCTTATTTCTATCACGATCGTGACGAAGCGCTGAAAGGTGTTGATCACGCTGCCTGTATTGCCGGGGCTCTCGAGAAGATGGCCGGCCAGGCACAGGATCTGATGAAGTTGAAGTCACTCGAAGATTTCGTGAAAATGCTGCCGAAACCCGAAAAAGATCTTCTGAAAAAGATCTACGGCTTCTTCCTCGAAGACTGGGAAAAGGCTTCGCGTCTGCTCGATTCATCCACGTGCGCGGCGAAGCTCGGTGATACGGCGATCTATCTGTTCGTCGGCGGCAAGGTTCCGCTGCTGCCCATGATCGGTTCGATCAAGTTGTTCGATCTCAAGCTGGCGAACAACGACAAGTTCGCGCAGATCATCATGATCAGCTCGGTTTCACCCGAATACACGCATATTTCGGTGCGGGCCTCGGGCGATCAGGTGCACTCAGGCAAGTTCTGTAACGGCATGCAGAATCTGTTTCATCAGAAATACGCGCAGTACAAGAGCGCGGTGAGCGGTGGCGGGCATCCGCGGGCGGCCGAGTGCACGGTTCGTACCGGCGGTATTCCTTTCCTGACCGTGTTGAGTGAGGCTCTCGGGCGACTTGGCGAGATGGCCGACATTCAGCGAAAAGTGCAGGACAACGCGTTTAGCTCTGAGCTCAAGAAGCGGGCAGCCGACCTGGGGTTGGACTATCTGAACAACGTGCAGGCCAACGGCTGAAGCCGTCTGTCATAAAGAAAGGACGCAGAAATGACCTTCAAAGAAACTGATTTTCCGGCTCTGATTCGGTTCATGAAAACCTTCATCAACCAGGAATCCAACCCCTTCCTGGTGAAGGACGTCATGTTGCAGCTCATCAAGATGTACGAGTCGGTGCCATTGTATCCGGGCATCGTGAACATGTGCATCAGTCAGGTGAAGAAAGAGGTTGATGCAACTGAGCTGACACCCGGCCAGAAAGTGTTCCTGAAAAACGGGGACGATTACTACGTCGGAACCGTGACGAAAAAGACCGATGACGAAGTGAAAATGAAAGACGTCTACGCGCTGACGTTCGAGGATGAATACGAATTTGAGCTCGAAGACATGGAAAATGTCCAGGTTGTCCGAGAGTCGGTTCTCGAAGAAGTGTGGCCGTCGCTGGTCTTCGATAAGGACAAAAAACGATGAAAGAATACACTCTGAAGTCAGGCGAATTTTATCTGTTGATCGGTCCCGCGCAGCTGACGGTGTCAAATGGCGCCGTCGAGATCATTGGCGCGAAACTTCCCTGTGGGAACTCGCTCAATGTTCCTCTTGGCAAGCGGGTGCCTGTGCGGGCGCTCGAAGATTCCGCTCTGCAGCTCGATGTTGACGGTGACAACTTCACCAAAATGGAAGCCACATCGATTCCCAACGAATGGGATCTGCTGGCAACGCGCATTGTCAATCAGCGCAAAGATGGCAAGCTGTTCACCATCATGGTTCTCGGCGAGGTCGATACCGGCAAGACGTTCTTCAGCACTTATCTGGCGAACCGCCTGCTGGAACATCTCAAGCGCACCGCCATTCTCGATTGTGATACCGGTCAGTCTGATATTGGGCCTCCGGGCACGTTCGGCATGCTCATTATGAAAAAGCCGGTCGTGTTTTTGAGCGAAGAATCCGCGACGCATCTGTATTTGCTGGGCGCCCACTCTCCCGGGCTCCACTTCCTGCCGGCGATGACCGGTCTGACACACATGCTTGAAAAGGCGCGCGAAGAAGCGGATGCCTTGATCATCGACACGACGGGGTGGGTGCAGGGTGATGGCGGCCGTGCCATCAAGAAGGCGAAGCTCGACCTGGTGAACCCCGATATGGTCATTCTCATGCAGCGCGGCAATGAGCTTGAGCATCTGGTGAAGCATCTTCCCGGTGATCGCATCGTGCGTCTGCCGGTATCGAAGAAAGCGACGCCGACTTCGCAGATGGAACGCAAGGCTCTGCGCGAGCATGTCAGCGTGAAATACTTCAAGGATGCCCGCGTCATCGAGGTTCCGTTCGGCCAGGTCTATACCGATCGCTCCTATTTCCTGACCGGCACCCGCATTCAGCTCGAGGGAACACTGCATGCGGAGCGACTGTCGGGTTGGGAAGGCACCCTGGTTATCACGTCAGGCGAACTGATGCCTGAACAGACGAAAGACTGGCCGAAAGATCTCGGGCGGCTGGTGAACTATGTGGCCGGAGAAGAAAAGGGTCTCATGGTGGCTCTGCTTGATGAAAAGCAGAATTGTCTGGCGATCGCGCGACTTGAAGAACTCGATTTCCTGAATAACAAATTTCGGCTGCGCACCCCCTTCAAGGGTGGCCCGGAGAAGGTGAAGGGAATTCAGTTCGGCTCGTTGAAACTTACGGAAAAAGGACAGGAAGCCGGGTTTATTGAACCGGGAGCCTTCTGATCAAGATGAGAAGCGGGGTTTAAAGTTCGGCAGAGAAATGAAAAAACTCTGTTGACAACGAACCCCTTCGGTGGTAAGATGAAAATCCCCCGGTGACACGGGGGACGCGAAAAGCAAAAACCTGCGAAGGTTGGCCTGAGTAGCGCAGTTCATTGGGAACAAGATCAAGGGAGACGCAAGTAATGAGCTTG
>CAYYIY010000023.1:0-76714 GCA_964472075.1 uncultured bacterium
TCGCCTCCTGCGATCCGGCAGCCTGCTCTCGGACTCCGTTCGCCTCTTGCCGAATAGCTCACAAGTTTCGCTCTTGCCGACGGAAAAACGAAGGAGAACGAAATGACCCTGCATGAGAGAGCCGACGGTTGATTGCCGTAGGGGACTAGAGTAAACTTACCGAAAGACGAACAGGCAGATCGATAGGTTGCGACAGGGAAAGGTCGAAGTGAAGCCTTCGTATGGCTGATTGGCAAAGTATTCTCATCAGTCCGGAAACATCGATGCTCGATACGCTGCGGGTCATCGATGATTCGTCGCTGGCGATTGCTCTCGTCATCGATGCGGACAAGAAACTTCTCGGCACCGTGACGGATGGCGATATTCGTCGGGCATTGCTGAAAGGGCATGCGCTCGATCTGCCGGTGCGCGAGATCATGAATCGGCATCCGATCAGCGCCGGTCAACATATTCCCGAAGAAGAACTGCTCTATATGCTGTCGAAACATTCCATCAAACATCTGCCGATCACTGATGCCTGCGGACGTGTCGTGGGTCTACGGCAGATGCAGGATCTCATTCAGCGCCAGCAGCGCGAAAACTGGGCGGTGATCATGGCCGGAGGGCGCGGCACCCGCCTGGGAGAGCTGACTCGATCGACCCCCAAGCCGCTGTTGCCGGTGGGCGACCGCCCGCTGCTCGGCACGATTCTGACCCGTCTGCGTCGACACGGCATTCGACGGGTTTTTCTGGCCATCAACCATTTGGCCGACCAGATTCGCTCATACGTCGGTGACGGCAACGCCTTTGATATCGACGTTTCTTATCTCGAAGAACGCGATACCCTTGGAACGGCGGGCGCGCTTGGGTTGTTGCCCGAGAAGCCGGCTTTGCCGCTGATCGTCATGAACGGAGATCTGCTGACCTCGATTCATTTCGGCAATCTGCTCGATTTTCACATCGCGTCTCATCGCTCGATGACGGTTTGCATTCGCGAGTGCCGTTTTCAGGTGCCCTACGGCGTCGTGACCGCTCGGGGCAACGATCTGCTCGACATCATTGAAAAGCCCGAACAGGAAGTCTTCATCAACGCCGGTATCTATGTCCTGAACCCTGAGGTCGTCGGCCGAATCGTCCCAGGCGAACGTCTCGATATGCCTGATCTGATCAAGCGCATGGCTGGTGACAAAGGCGGGGTCGGGTGTTTCCCGCTCGGCTCGTTCTGGATGGACATCGGCCGGCCGGATGACTTTCTGCGGGCGCAGACCGAGTATCAGAACCGTTTTGCGGAAACCGCGGAGGTACGCTCGTGACCTGGCAGGGAAAAAAGGTTGCCGTGACCGGAGCCGGCGGGTTCATCGGCAGCCATCTGGTCGAAATGCTGGTCAGACAGGGAGCCCGCGTTCGCGCCCTGGCGCGATACACGAGTCGCAGCGACAACGGCTGGCTTGATGATGTACGCAAAGCGGTCGGGGCGGAGTTTGAAATTGTCCGAGGTGATGTGCGCGACGCTCATGGAATGATGGGCTTTGTCGAGGGGTGCGAATGTGTATTTCACCTGGCGGCTCTCATTGCCATTCCCTACTCGTATGACTGGCCCGGCAGTTACATCGAAACCAATGTCGTCGGCGGCTTCAACGTGCTTGAAGCGGCGCGGGCGCATCGGGTGCCGAAGGTGATCTTCACTTCGACCTCTGAGGTCTACGGGACGGCCCTCTACACGCCGATGGACGAGACCCACCCGTTGCAGACCCAGTCTCCGTATGCCGCCAGCAAGGCTGCCTCTGATATGCTCGCGGCATCGTACGCCCGGTCCTTCGATCTGCCGGTCGTCACGGTCAGACCGTTCAATACCTTCGGGCCTCGTCAGTCTCGGCGTGCGGTCATTCCGACTATCATTGCGCAGGCCCTGGTCGGGAACGAGATTCTTCTCGGCGATACCAGCCCCGTGCGCGATCTCAATTTCGTGACCGACACGGTGGCGGGCTTTCTGGCCTGTGCCGAAAAGGCGACCGCTGACGGTCGGGTCTATAACCTGGCTTCGGGGGTCGGGGTCAGCATTACTGATGTGGTTGAACACATCGGGCGACTGCTCGGAAAATCCCTGAAGATCGTGTCAGATCCGAAGCGGTTGCGCCCTGAGGCTTCAGAGGTCCGATGTCTGATCGGTGCCGCCAGGCGTGCTGCGGCAGACTGCCACTGGAAATCAACCGTATCGCTGGAAGAGGGCCTGAAGCGTACGATTGCCTGGTTCTCGCAGCAACCTGATCAAACCCGTATCACCGCTGAAACCGCCGGTGACTATGTGAAATAACGCTCGCCGTCGCATGAAATGAGCACAAAAAAAGGAGCCGGTGTGGTGACACCGGCTCAAATTAATAAGGAGGCAAACAAATCCATCACCCTTTTCGTCCGAAGTTGAAATTTTTTTAACGTTTTGTGAGGCGACGTCAACCAACAAACTCGGACAATCACGGACACTGAATGATGTGAACGCATGGATACAGCACTTCCGGTACACCAACTATTTTTTCTTTTCTTGCCGGCACGCGCCGGGGCTGGTTGTTGAATGTCGTACCGGGCTGCCGCAGCAACAGGATCAAACCGGTGTCGAATCTCTTCTGGTTTCTGAAGCACGACGCGCGGCCGCCGGCCGAAAACATGGCGTGGGATGAGGCTCTGAGCCAGGCGGTGCGTCGAGGGTATCTCGCGGGTTTTCTGCGTTTCTATCGGTGGGCGCCGGCGACACTTTCATTTGGGTATTTTCAGAAACCCGCACGGCTGCTGCTTCCTGAAGCCTATGGACGTGCCGACCTCGGGTTGGTCAGGCGTGCCACCGGCGGCAAGATGGTGTTTCACGATCGCGAATGGACCTTCTCGTGTGCCATGCCGACGGACAAACTCGCACAACGGCAGACATCAATGCACGAGGCAGGATTTCTCGCCTGGTTCAGAAGTCTGGTCGAGCCGATCGCCGAAGCCCTGAGGCGGCAGGGGTTTCCGGTAGCTTTTGCCGATGTGGCGCAGACTCGCGGTGAGAGATCGCGTGAGATTCCTGATCGCGTCATTTTGACGAACCCGGAAGCGGCGACATCGACTCAGCCGGTCAACCCATGTTCGAGTTCGGCTGTGCCGGATTCAGCGACGAAAAAGAATCCGGGACGAGATCGCATTCACTGTTTCACGGCGGCCGCGGGCCACTCACTGATGGTCGGCGATCGCAAGCTGATCGGTGCCGCCGGTGTCGTGCGCGGAGGGGTGCTGATGGTCCATGGCTCGATACCCATTGCTCCCAGCCGTGATCTTCCCCCCGTGTTCATCACCACCGTTGACCCTGATGCACAGCGAGAAACCGCCTATCTTGGCACACTTCTTTCTCAGAACCTGGTCGATGAGCTGCCGATGAGGGTGGCAGAAGTGATGCGTGAGACTCACGAACTCGAGCCGGCGGCTGAACAGAGCTTGATTGCGGTCAAAGCGCGGGTCGAAGCATTGGTGCGGGTTCTGGCGCAAAAGAAATACGCTCGTCTGGAGTGGCCGACAGAACCGGCAGAGGAATGGGACCGGTTGGCGGAAGACGCCTTTTCGAATCTGTAATTTTTCTTCTCGCGAAGTTTTACGCGTATTGTTTGCATAATCCCGTGGGTTTGATTATTCTGCCTCAGAGTGATGCAGTTTCTTTCAGTGGGGAAAACATGACGGTATCGGTGATTCAGCTGCCACGCGGCGGCACCCTGATCAAGACTCCCGACGGTCTGCTGCAGATCGGCGCGACGCCTGAAACAATCAAGGATACCTTGACCATGACAGGTGAAGTTCCCGATACCTTCGTGTTGCCGAACAAACTGTTCAGTTCAGAACGCGGCGTGTCGCTCGCGGATATCGAGTTTCCGGCGTATTACAACTTCTTTATCAAAAATCGGCCGGTCAAGCTGATCGGTCAGACCCATCAGATCGAGACCATCATCAACGTCTTACAGGAAGCGGTGTTGGGGCCCAATGACATCGATGTCTCTCGTGAATTTCCGCTTGGCGTCAGTCGCGACACCCTGCCCAATCTCAAGTCCGAGATGGAGTTTCTGCGCGCGCGCGACCTGAGCGGCCGCCGCAAAATGGAAGTCTCGGATATCGCGATCGGCATCCCGTGGGGTCCGAACAACCGCGTGCCGTTCGGTCACCTGGCGCTTGAGCGCACCTCAGGCGGCACCATCAGAGTGGTCGAAGGGGCCGAGGTGCTTGCCGACGTGCCGCTCGACATCACTTTCGGTGATTCCCGGTTTCCCAACGATCGCACGAAGCCGTTCGAACCACCGCTGTTCGGAATTACGGTCATCGGCAGCGGGCACGGGTTTGACCCGAAGGAAATGACCTCAGGGTTCATCATCTGGGTGAATCGTCGCGGCATTCTGGTCGATCCGCCGGTCGATTCGACGCTGTGGTTGAAGAGCATGGATATCAATCCGCGTCTGATCGAAGACTGCATTCTCACGCACTGCCACGCTGATCATGATGCCGGAACCCTGCAGAAACTGCTGGAAGAAAAGAAAATCAACTTGTACACGACCGAAACGATCATGGGCAGCTTCATTCGAAAATACCGGTCGCTCACCGGTCTGCAGCTCAAGACGTTCATGGGGTTGTTCAATTTTCAGCCGGTGACTCTCACCATTCCCGTCCGGGTCAACGGCGCTGAGTTTCGGTTCTTCTATACGCTGCACTCGATTCCGACCATTGGTTTCGAGGTGTACTACGGCGGCAAGAGTTTCGTCTATTCATCCGATTCGTTGAATGATCCGCCCACGATCAAGAAAATCTATGAAATGGGAGTGATCAACCGATATCGCATGATCGAACTGATCAACTTCCCGTGGCATCATACGGTGGTCTTTCACGAAGCGGGAATTCCACCGATTCACACGCCGCTCAAGAACCTCGCTGAACTTCCGGAAAGCGTGAAAGAACACCTGTATCTGATTCATGTTTCCGAACGGTCGATTCCGCCGGATTCCCGATTGAAAAAGGCGATGGCAGGCCCCGACGAGACCATCGTGCTGCCGGTGATGCCGCCGCCCACCAACGAAGCGCTCGAGTATCTGAACGTGCTCAACAACATCGACCTGTTCTGCGAACTGCCGATTGAGAAAGCGCGCGAGTTTCTGACGCTGGTGAAGGTCGAGACCTATCGCAAGGGTGATCTGGTCATCAAACGCGGCAGTGTCGGCGATCGATTTTACATGATCGTGAACGGGCGGGCCTCGATTCTTCGTGACGACAAGGCGATCAAGACTTACACCAACAACGATTACATCGGCGAGACGTCGATGATTCTCAACGTGCCCCGCACCGCAGACGTGGTTGCCGAGAGCGATCTCAAAGTACTCGTCATGGAAAAGTACGATTTTCTGTACTTCATTCGCGGCACCGAGATTGCCCGCCAGATGAAAATCATTGCCGAAAATCGCGAACACAATACCTGGGAACTCTTCAACGAATCGCCGGTGTTTCGTGTGCTGACGCCCACGCAGCGGACACAACTGCAGGGCATCATGAATCGGGTCGAGTTTGCTGAAGGAACCGTGATTCACCAGGAAGGCAACGAGTGTACTCATTTCTACCTGCAGGAATCAGGAAAAGTCGGCATTTCGCGGCGGGAACGACCGATTGTCAACACATTGCGCGGGTCATGGCTGGGACGCGTGCATTCGTCCCCCATGCGTACCAGAAACTGGTTTTCGCTAAAGGCTCTTGAAACAACGATGGTCTATGCCGTCGAAGTCATGGATTTCTATCGCTTTCTGCGCCGCAATCCCGGAGTATTCCTGAATCTTCGGCAGATGCGTATTCGCCACCAATTAGTCACAGAACTCGTGCAGGAGAACAAGGAATGATCGAAAAATTCCAGGGAGCGTTGGTCGGTTTTGCCGTCGGCGATGCGCTGGCCGCACCCGTTGAAGACATGGTTCGCGAGCCGGCACGGGGCATCGAGATGACCGTCGATTATCAGAAAGCCGCTCCATCTCATCCTGTCAGTCATCTCGAACCTGGACAATATTCGGACGAGACACAGATCATGCTGCTGATGGCCGAAACGCTTCTCGAGAAGAAAGCGTTCCAACCCGAAGATTTTGCGCATCGCTTGATCGATTGGTACCAGACGCAGAAGTTTCGCTCATCCTGGCGGTTTCCGAGCAACACCATGATGAAGGCGGCGAGAAAGCTGGCGGCTGGTACGCCGTGGAATCTGGCGGGTTTCCCTTCCGCCGGAGTCGTGGCCGTGGTGCGAACTCTGCCGCTGGCCCTGGCTTACTGGCGACATCCGGGCCTGCTCAAGGATGCCGTCGACAAGTCGTGTCGCATTACGCACACCGACCCGCGCGTGGTCGGCTGTTCGATTGTTCTGGCGACGGCGATTCGACTGGGGCTTGAAGGGGCTGAACCGAACCCTGAAACGGTCATGACCGCTATTCTCGAGAAAGCGCAGGTATATGCCGCCGAACTGATGCGGCGTTTGAAACTGGTGAAAGACCTGCTGCGCGTTGAGATGTCCGCGGCCGTTCAGCAGATTGGAAACGGCGGATTCTGCCTTGAGGCGGTCCCGCTGGCGCTGCACTGTTTTCTCCGTTTTCCACGGAAGTTCGACGAAATGATCGTGGCCGCCGCGAACGTCGGCGGTGATTCAGACGCGATCGCGGCCATGGCTGGAGCCATTTTCGGAGCGTTTCACGGCATCGGCGCGATTTCCAGCCGATGGCTTGACCGCCTCGAAGATGTCGAACGACTGAAACAGACCGGAGCTGACTTGTACCGAATGACGGTGCCGAATCGCTAAGGAGGTCGCTGTATGGCAGAAACGCCCACGCTGACGCATCTCGACACAACCGGGCGGGCCAGAATGGTCGATGTCGGCGAGAAACCGTTGACGCGAAGACGAGCCATCGCATTCGGGTCTCTGCATGTCGGAGCCGATACCCTGCAAGCGCTGCTCGCGGGAAAAATCGCCAAGGGGGACGCCTGGGCCGCCGCTCGCCTGGCCGGGATTGCCGGCGCCAAGAAAACATCTGATCTGATTCCCCTGACGCATCCGTTGCGTCTCGATGCCGTGCGCGTGCATCTGAGCGCCTGGGGCGCCGAGCGAGTGTCGGTGTTCGCTGAAGCTCTGGCGACCGATCGCACGGGGGTCGAAATGGAGGCGATGACCGCGGCGACGGTCGCGTTGCTGACCATGTACGACATGACCAAGGCCGTGTGCCGCGGAGCACGGATCGAGCAGGTGTCGCTTCTGGCCAAGGAAGGTGGCAAAAGCGGCGACTGGCTGGCCGAGGGTGTCGAACGCGGCGTGGTCGTGAAGCTTGCTCGCAGCAAGGGAAAGGGAACGCCGAAAGACCCCTGCGACGAAGGGGTTCTCATCCCCGGATTCGGACTCGAGAACGATGCTCATGGCGGCGACTGGCATCGGCAGGTTTCTCTGCTGGGCATCGAAAGCATCAATAAAATGCAGGAGAAGGGTCTGAAGGTCGGCTTCGGATCTTTTGCCGAGAATGTGGTGACGTCAGGCCTGTGTTTGTACAAGTTGCCGTTGGGATCGATCATTCTTACGAGCCAGGGGGCCATTCTTGAAGTGACGCAGATCGGCAAGGAATGTCATTCCCATTGTGCCGTCTATCATACAGCCGGGGACTGCGTCATGCCGCGCGAGGGCATTTTCGTGCGTGTGCGGGCCGGCGCTCCGTTGCAAACCGGGGACACGTTGCTGGTAAAGACGTTTCCGACAGACCTGACCTGGACGACCGATGATATCGATAAGCGCACTCAGGCTGGACAGCGCGAAGCGTGATTTCATAAAAAACGCATGACAACCGGGCGACAGGTTCCGATTATTCGCATTCTCGGTCGTTCGGGGTCGGGAAAAACCACGCTGATTGAATCGCTGATTCGCGAGCTGCAGCCGCTGCGGGTTGGCGTGATCAAACACACGCGTCATCATCTCGATCTTCCGGGCAATGTCAAGGATACGAACCGGTACGCTGCAGCCGGCGCCATCGCGGCCGGAGGAGTGTCGCCTACGGATGCGGAGTTGTTTGTCCGAGTCCCAGTCAGATGGGAAACTCTGCTGGAAATGATCGCAGGCCATGTCGACCTGATTCTGGTAGAGGGGGCGCGAGATCAGCGTCTCCCGACCATCGTGATCGGTGACGCCCCGGAAGATGCCTGTCTGGATTCGGTTCTCGCCTGTCTGCCGAAGTTTCCGGTCTTGACCCCGGAGGTGATTCGCATCATTGGGCGGTTCGTGCAGAACCAAACCATGCCGGCTCAACAGGAAAAGCAATCGCTCGAATAAACCTGTTCGTGCTGGTCTGTCGGATTTGCGAGTTGTACGAATTGGTCATGTGTCGACGTAACTCTGGCGACATCACAGACGCGATGCGATCGAAAAAACGCGATTGCGACCTCAGGAAACCGTGATCTTCATTGAGATGTCGAGCGCCGGGGCGGAGTGCGTCAAGGCTCCCACCGAGATGTAGTCGACACCCGTTTCGGCAACGGCCCGAATGTTTTCGAGGGTGATGCCGCCCGAGGCTTCGAGAGGCACGCCGCCGTTGACCCAGACGACGCATTCGCGCATCTGCTGGCAGTTCATGTTGTCGAGCATCACCACGTTGGCGCCGGCTTCGACTGCCGCTTGTACCTGCGCCAGAGAGGACGTTTCGACCTCGATGCGCAGGGTGGGGCCGACCTGCTGTCGAGCCTGCATGATCGCGCGGCAGATGTCGCCACCCATGGCCGTAATGTGATTGTCTTTCAGCATGACCATGTCATACAGCCCCTGACGATGATTCACGCCACCGCCCACCAGCACCGCGCGTTTTTCGAGAGCGCGCAGTCCGGGTGTGGTTTTTCGAGTGTCCAGGATGCAGCACGGCGTGTGCTTGATCTGATCAACATATTTGCGGGTCAGAGTGGCAACACCGGAAAGTCGCTGCAACAGGTTCAGCATCGTGCGTTCGGCCATCAGCAAGGCACCGGTTGGACCGGTCAGCCGCGTGATTACAGTGCCGTCATGAAGCTCGCCGCCATCGGCGAGCAGCTCGGAAATGATAATTGAAGATGTCGCTCTGCCCATCAGAAAGGCAAAGCGTTCTGCTGCTTCCTGGACAATCAGCTCGATCAGAAATCCTCCGCAGAAAATGCCTGATGACTTGGAACGAACGATTCCCACGGCTGGACGATGAGCGGCATCACCCAGAGCATGTACCGAGACATCGCGCCCGGCCGGGCCGAGATCTTCATCAAAGCATTGCTGAATGAAGGACCGAATCATGGCATTCCTCCCTTGCTACCTGCGGGTGATTCCGTGCGCTTTCAGCCAGGCTTCATCATCGGCATGACTCTGCAGGGTTTCAAGCGTGAAGTCGCTGTGTTTTTTGACGACTTCGATTTTACCGTAACTGATTTCCTCGATGCGTACTGTTCCTGCTCCATTTTCCGGTCCGCCTCCGGCGTTTCCCGAAACCACGGTTACCTTGTCACCATTGACTTGCAGCACGGTCATGACATGGGTGCCGTTGGAGATGTAATCGCCCGGCATCACGGAAAACTTCGGGTGTCCGCGGCCATACTGCGGAATGTACTTGGTGTTGTTCGCCCAGGCGTAATCTCCGGCGAACTTGAAGCCGGCATCCATCATCGGCTGCATATACGCACGATTTGAAGCGAAAGCACACCAGTTGACACCACCTTTTGAACCGAAAAAGTCTCCACTGCGAGGAAGGGTCGCATCATACTGTCGAATGGCCTCATCGTTCGTTTCACAGCACCCGAGGTATTTGTAGAATTCGGTCAGTCCATGGGGGGTCGGCTGAGGAACATTCGTCTTCGACCATTGCGCGGCATACTCACCGAGCAGCTTGCGGCCGCGTTCTTCAAGATCAGACCACGTGCGTCGGCTGACAATCAATGATTGCAGTTCTCCGAACCAGGACGGAAAACCACCGATCTGCAGTTTCGCCGGAGAGTCACCGATGCCCGAGCCGGGTTTGGCCCCCTTGGCCTTCAATTCGTCAATGATGGTCTGGGCGCGTGTAGCGAAATCTCCTTCGCTCGTGCTTGTACCTGCGGTGCCGGGCGGGACCGAGGCCGGCGATGATGCGTTGAGAGTCCCGGTTGCGGCCGTCGAAGACACCGGCGGGGTCGTGGTTCCGGTGGGTGGAACCGGAGAAAAATTCTGAGCCAGATGTCGAATGATCTGCAGCAGGATGCCGAATGGCGATTGCCCTTCAGTGATGCCAAGCGATTGCAGATCGATGGCCTGTGAGGCGAACACCTGTGCCGCCGTGGGGGGGGCTTCGAAAACAATTTCGTCCCAGTTGATCTCGGTGCCTGGGATGGCCGGATCTGATGTTGCCGTTGCAGAAGGAGAGACTTCGGGAGTTGCATCGACCACGGATTCGAGATCCTGGCCCATGACGGGGAGCGTGAACAGAACGAGAACGAGAAGAAATTGGCAGATGTGTGGATGATTCCGAAACATCATGGTTGTGCCCCCGGTAATATGTCGTTACGAATCGACATCATTGTAGCATGTTTGTCAGAAAGAAATGAACTTTGTGTAAGATGAATGTGAAACCGCCATCAATGCAGAACAACGAAAATTTCGTTGCAGAAAATTGTGCTTGCCATGACCTTTCCAATTGTGTATTCTGCCTTCGAAAGACAATTACTGAAGAGGAGTTTTCATGAAGAAGCTGAATCTGCGCGGTCTCGGTAATGTTCTGAAAGGATTGCTGAACGGAAGCCTCGAGTTGATCGCCGTGCCGACGGGCAAGAACCCGGCACGCAAGATGGCGGTTCGGGCGGCGAAACCCAAGAAACCCGGTCGAAAGCCTCTTTCTCCTTCCGCAAAAAAGATTCGTTTGATGAGAGCGAAGGCTCGATTGATACGGCAGGCGAAAAAGTCTTTACCGGCTCCGCGCGAAGTCTTTCTCGCTCTCGAAGGTAAAACCGACGGTCTGAAGCTGTCACAGCTTTCCAATCAGTTCAAGGCCAAGCGCAGTCTCATGCGCGACATGCTCGAAAAACTGGTGGACAAAGAAGATCTGTATTCCCTGAAGGGGCGGTACTTTCTGGCCAGACGCCTGCGCCACAAGGGAGAAACCCGCAAAGAGCGACAGCCGCCCGTTTCTGAAAAACAGATTCTCGACTATCTTAAAAAACACCAGAAAGCATCGTTGTCTGCCATGACGAGCGCCCTGAAAGAAAAGAGCTATCAGCGCCTCATTCGGGTGATCAATACCCTGTGTAAAAACGAAAAGATCGTGAAAGAAGGCAAGGACTATCGAATCGCCGATTAGGCGTTGAGTTGTTCTGCTGCGTCGCACAGGCCGCGCCGCACGGGCGCGGCCTTTTCTTCGATGCTCTTTGAACGCGGCCGGCGGATTGCACTTCAGCTTGGGTTGTGCTAAAAATCACGAAGTTTACCGGGCGCGGTTGTGTCGGTGACGCAGAAGCGTATGGTCCTTGATACGACGAGTGTTTGGGGCATGGGTGAAACGAAACAGCCCTGCTGAAGCATGTGCGGCAATGGATGACAGGAGAACTGGTGTGGCTGGAGAACGACTGGCAGATCGAGTAACACCGCCTCAGGCAACGATTCGACGGCTTTCGATTTATCTGCGGTGCCTGAACGGTCTGGAACAGCGGGGGATCAAAGTCATTTCCTCTCAGGACCTCGCGGGACACCTCGATCTCAACCCGGCGCAGGTTCGCAAGGATCTGGCTTTTTTCGGGGAATTCGGCAAGCGCGGGGTCGGCTATCCGGTCCCCAAGCTGCGCGATCATCTGAACAAGATTCTCGGCCTGCAGAAACGGCGTAATGTCGCCATCGTCGGAGCCGGTGGGCGTCTCGGCCATGCTCTGACCCTCTACAAGGGCTTTGAGAGACGCAATTTCAAAGTGGTGGCGCTCTTTGACAAGGATCCCAACGTCATTGGTCAGGTGGTCGGCGATGCCGGGCCGATCTATCACATCTCCGAGATTCCGCGACTGGTGCGACAGCTGTCGATTGAGATGGTCGTGCTGACCGTTCCCTCGGAAGCCGTTCAGGAACTCTACGATTACGTCGTGCTTTCCGGGGTGAAGGCGGTTCTGAATTTTGCCCCCGTCAACCTGAGTTCTACAGGAGACATCTGCGTTCACAACGTTGATCTGGCGATGGAGCTGGAATACCTTTCCTATCACCTGACCAGACACGAGCTGGGTCTGCCGCTGAAAGCCTTCTGAATTCGTACAAGTCAAACGGCGTTTGACTGCGTTGACATGGCTCTGAGCCGATGTTATCTTTGTTCGAGAATGTTTAATCCCCCTGATGGAGGAGTTTCCCCGTGGTATCCGAACAGATGAAAGGGGAACCGACAGCCGCCATGACCCTGACCATCGAGTGTGTCGAACGTGAAGAAAACGTTGTGGTCATCGACGTGAAAGGTGAAATCACCTTTGAGAATGCCGATCTGCTGCGCGACAAGCTGAACGAGCTGTGCGACCAGGGAAAATGTCGCCTGATCATCGATCTCGCCAATCTCAAATACATGAGTTCCGCCGGTATGGGCGTGCTGGTGCATGGCCTCAAGCGCACCAGACAAGGAAAGGGAGATCTGAAGCTGGTGAATCTCAACGCGAAAATGCGTCGGGTGTTCTTGATCACGCAGTTTACGCACCATTTTTCGGTGTTGCCGACTCTCGATGAGGCTGTTCAGAGCTTCAAGACTCCATGACCACCAATCCGGGGAATCCCGCCCACGGTCACCCATCGCCGGTTGAATCCGGCCGTCGTTCAGCCGAAGCACCGCGCCCGGCTCAACCCGTCCAGGCGAAGGCGGCCGAGCGCCCGGCGACACCCGGCGAACCTGATCCGATGCTGGAAGAACTGATCAAGGCCGTGCGATCGTACAACCAGGATTCGGACGAAGAGCGCATCAGAAAGGCGTATGCGTTCGCTAAATCCTGCCACAAAGATCAGTTCCGTGCCTCCGGAGAATCCTATTTCATTCATCCGCATGCGGTGGCCCTGATCGTCGCTCGCGAGCTGCGCCTCGACAGTACCTCGATCTGCGCTTCTCTGCTGCATGACGTTGTCGAAGATACGGCGGCAACGATTCAGGATATCGAAACCCAGTTCGGGCCGACCATGGCCCGACTTGTCGAAGGGGTCACGAAGCTCAACAAGATGTTTTTCAGCTCTCCGACGGCGGCACAGGCGGTGAACTTCCGCAAGATGCTGTTCGCGATGACGAACGATGTGCGCGTCATTCTGATCAAACTGGCCGATCGTTTGCATAATCTGCGCACGCTGCAGTTTCTGCCTCAGGTCAAGCAGAAATACGTCGCCAAGGAAACGCTCGACGTCTATGCGCCGCTGGCACATCGACTCGGAATTCACAAAGTAAAATCCGAACTCGAAGATCTTTCTTTCAAGTATCTCTATCCCGAAGAATATCAGAAAATCATCGACTTTCTGACCAGCAAAGGCCTCGAAGACGATGCCAAGCTCTCGGAAGCCATGGCCGAGGTGCAGAAGCATCTGAAGGAAGTGAATATCCACGCGGAGATCTCGGGCCGCCCCAAACACATTTTCTCCATCTGGGGCAAAATGCAGAAGCACGGTCTGCCGATCGAGGGCTTGTACGATTTCCTCGGGATTCGCGTGCTGACCCGTTCCGTGCGCGACTGCTACGGCGCGCTCGGTATTGTTCACAAGTTCTGGAAGCCGATTCCCGGGCGCTTCAAGGATTACATTGCCGTGCCGAAACCCAATATGTACCAGTCGCTGCATACGACGGTCATCTATGAGGGTAAACCGCTCGAAGTTCAGATTCGTACCGAGGAAATGCATCGCATAGCCGAGGAAGGCATCGCCGCCCACTGGGACTATAAAGAAACCAGCGGTCGTGAGGCGACCCCCGACTACAAGGAAAAACTGTCGTGGCTGCGCAACCTGATCGAGTGGTATCAGGATGTGAAAGACGCCTCCGAGTTCATGGAGACCGTCAAGGTCGAGTTGTTCCAATACCACGTCTACGTTTTCACTCCGAAGGGTGATGTCATCGAGCTGCCGCGTGGCAGCACTCCCGTCGACTTTGCCTACTACATTCACAGCGATGTTGGTCATCGCTGCATGGGCGCCAAGGTCAACGGACACATCGTGCCGCTCGACTATTCGTTGCAGAACGGCGATATCGTTTCGATCATCACCAGCAAATCGCAGAAAGGCCCTTCGCGTGACTGGCTCAAGTTTGTACAAAGCACTAACGCGAAGAAGAAGATTCGCGCCTGGCTGAAGAAAGAGTTCCGCGATGATTACATCGCCGAGGGCGAAAAAGAGTTCCTTGATGCCTTGGCTCGCGCCGGCGGCGACAAGGAAATGGAGAAGTTTCTCAAGACGAGCACCTTCGAAGAGGAAGTCAAGAATCTGGGTTTTCCGAACGTCGAAGAGATGTTCGCCGGCATCGGTGCGGGTGAAGTGCGGGCTCTTCAGGTCCTTCACAAGCTGTTTCCGCAGCTGACGGAAAAGGCCGAAAAGGCACAGGCCGAGAAAATTGCTGAGAAAGTACAAGCCAAACCGGATCGAGAACAGCGTAAAAAGCGGGAAAAGCACGGGCCTCGTGTTATCGTCGGTGGTCTCGACTCGGCCATGGTGAAGATCTCGCATTGCTGTAATCCGATTCCCGGCGACCCGATCTTCGGTTTCATTACGCGAGGTCGCGGCGTGACGGTGCATCGCACCGATTGTTCAAATGCCCGGGCCTTGATGAACAGCCCGGAAGCGAGAGTCATCGATGTGCACTGGGATATGGGTGTGCAGATCGAGCAAACCAAGGGATACATCACCCGCCTGCGTCTCGAAACCGAAGATCGCACCGGCATGCTGAACTCGGTCACGACGGTGATCTCCGGTCAGGGTGTGAACATTCTGGCAGCCAGCGCGCGAACCACTAAAAAGGGAACCGGACAACTCGAATTTTCGGTCGAGGTTCGCGACACCAGCCAGTTGCAGAGCCTGATTCGCTCTCTGCAACGGCTGGCGGGCGTTGAACAGGTGTTTCGTGTCGATGCGGGAGCGCCGGGCAAGAGCTGAACGATCTGCCTTTCCGTGCCTGTCTCGGCCGGGGGCAAGTGTCGGGGGCAGTCCCTTGTTATCTTTTGCTGGGCCGGTGTTACGCCGGAAAAAAACAGCAACCCATCGCTGACCGACACGGCAATTTTTCTCACTGAGAATTCCTGGAACCAACAGACCGACTGACGCGACATTGATCGCAGACATGAGCGTTCCTGGGCCGTTCCTGGGCGTATGGCTGTTATCTGCTATTCAAGCAGATATGGGCTTGTTGCAACAGGTACGTTGCGGAAAGACGACTACTCTGGCTTGCCGACACCGGCTGCGATGAGTTTCATCTCCGTGGTCAGTGACGTCGTGGTTTTGGCCAGCGCATACGTCTGGGGAATCGGAATGGTAAAGGAAAACCGGCTCTTGGCAGTGGTTTGAATCACCTGACCCAGAGTCTCGCTGAACCAGACCTCCCCGGTCGAACCGCCGCCGTGTGCTTCACCGCCGCCCGCCGTGCTCGTTGGTTCGAGATTCATCTGGGCCTGAAAAACCGCGCAGTCATGCACGCCCGAGGTTGCGCGGCGAAGATAAGTGTACTTCGTCTTGCCTCTTCCTGAGCCGGTTTTGCCACCTGCCGGGTTTTGTTCCCATGATTCGCCGATGCGCAGGTTGCGGTCGGGGAACGCCATTTGTGCGAACTCGGCCCCTTGAAATGGGCTGGCTCCATCTTCGTAGAGGGTCTCACCGTTCGGTTTCATCACGAAAGACATGCGTTGCCCCTCTTCCGGGAGGGGAGTGGATTCCGAACCGCTGAAGGCGCGAGCGGAACGCACCAGAACCTGAATGAAAGCCTGAGCGTTTTCGATGCGTGAAACGGTCTGCCAGAGTTCCATTTCGATACGAACCGGGTTGACTGCAACACCGTCTGGGGTTTCGACACTCACGTGACCCGTGACGCTTACCCGGTAGACCAGACGCTGGCCGACCTCGAAGCGATAGGTCGGCCGGAACGCGGATTCTTCCTGTGCCATGGTTGTCTCCTTGGAAAGGCATGTCAGGGCAGCCAACGCCAGGCAGAGCATGACACGTAACACGGAATGCGGCATAGGTGTGGGCTTCATGACAGGACAGTTAAGGAATGAGAAGAGATCGGCCGAAAGAGAGTATAGACCACTCGTTATTTTTCTGCAATGGAGACCCCACCGGTGATGCCGATTGGATTGCCTCGGAATTTCTTGACAGCCCCTGATCGTTCCATTAGAATGATGCCGCGAGCGCGATTTGGTCTACCTTCCTGGGCCTTGGCAGTGCTGGCGGTCACGGTGTTCGGGTGTTGGTTTCCGTTGTTTGGCGAACCGGCTCCGATTATCGATGATCTCCAGAGTTCTGGTGGCAAAGTCGGGGAGTTCCTGGATGAAACGTCTCTGGATCTTCTTCTGAAAGGTTCTGCCCGGACAAGCCCCGAAGCGGACGTGCCGGTTGCACCGGTTGCGGAACCGGCACTGCCGGCGGAACTGGCCAGTATGGTAGATCTCGTGCCCGCAAACGAACTTGAAGAAACGACCTCGTTCACGGAATCGGAGGAGACCCCCGGAGACACAGGCGAAGCGACAATGGAAATCCTGAGCGAAGCCGGGTTCAATCCCGACTTTGAATCGTCCGATCAGGGTTCCGCTGAAACAACGCAGATCTCATCGGAAATGAGTCTCCAGGAATAAGAGCATCGTCGGCGGAATTTACGATCGGGAGGGAATATGGCAACGCTGCGTCGGAAACAACGAAGACATCGGGTATTTATCAAGCCCGGGTTCCAGTTTCGCCTGACTTTGATCCTCATTCTCGTGGTGATCATTGTCGCCAACATCGTCGGAGCCTTGGTATACGGCCTTTCGATCGACAAACTTGAAAGTAAGCTGGTCGTTGAGGCCAAGCTGCCGATCGATACGACTCAGTTGGGGCAGGCTTTGCTGCCGGGGGTCATCATCGCGGAACTGATCAGCATTCTGATCACGGCATTCATCTGTATATTCGTCACCCATACGATTGCCGGCCCGGTCTATCGTATGGAACGTGTGGCTCGCAGCATCGGAGAAGGCGACTTGACCAATTTCATCAAGCTGCGCCCGAAAGATGAGTTGAAAGATCTGGCTGATTCAATGAATGAAATGACCATGGGGTTGCGCAACAAGGTCACCAGCTTGAAGGAAGCCTCTGAGCGCGTGAAAACGGGCCTCGAACGGTTGAAGTCAGCCGGCAAGCTTTCCGGGAACGATGAAGTGCTCGAAGCCGCCGGAAACATTCACAAGATCGTCGATATGTTTGTTCTCGAACGCGAAATTGACGATGCGCACGCCGATCGGAAGGAAGAAAAAGAAGAGGCCTGACACCTCTTTTCCAGGCTCTGAAATTCTCGAATCGCCCGACTTTGGCCGGGCGATTCTCTTTTTTTGTGCGATCTCGGGGGGGGAGCTGGTCCACTCAACGTCAGAGTGCCGGTGTCGGTTCAGACAATGGTTGAAACTGCGCCGTTGAGCCGGTAATGAAGATTCGGCCTTGCCAGGCAGGGTCGGTCTGAGGAAAGTCGAGACGGAAGTGAGCGCCCCGGCTTTCCTGGCGAGTCAGTGCGCTGAGGCCGATCAGTCCGGCGATGGTCGCCAGGTTGCGTCGCGAGAGCGCTTCAGGCGTTTGCGAGGCGGTCGAACATGCTCTTCTCATGGCGGCGGCCGGTCCGAACTGTGACACGAACGGCGTGAGTGTGTCCGCATGCCGACTGATGCCGAGACAACTGCCGATGCGTTGTCGAATCTCATCGAGAGAGCCGATCGTGTCGAGTGTCCAGCTGGAAAAGTCGCCGGTGTTGGTGGTGGCGGCGTTCTCGGCCCGTGCTTTCGCTGCGGCGCGCGCGGCTCGTTGTCCGAAGACGACGCACTCGAGCAGACTGTTCGAGGCCAGTCGATTGGCGCCGTGAACGCCGGTGCAGGCTACTTCGCCCGCAGCGTACAAGCCGGAAACGGTCGTTTGGCCGTCCAGATCAGTGTGGACGCCGCCCATGAAGTAATGAGCCGCGGGTGCGATTGGAATCAGCTGACTGCCGGGATTGAGACCGTGGGTGGCGAGATGGTCGAAAATGGTGGGAAAGCGCTTGGCCAGAAAGGTTTCGCCCAGGTGTCGAGCGTCAAGGAAAAGGTGATCGGTGCCTTCGAGCTTCATCTGATCGACAATCGCTCGGGAAACCACATCGCGCGGGGCGAGATCTTTCATCGCATGATAGCGGCTCATGAAGGCTTCTCCCGCATGATTGCGCAGAATCGCCCCTTCGCCGCGCAACGCTTCGCTGATGAGAAAGGAAGACTGTCCGGCGAGGGCGAGCGCCGTCGGGTGAAACTGAATGAACTCGAGATCGACCAACGCGGCTCCGGCCGCCCAGGCCATGGTCATGCCGTCGCCTGTTGTCTCGGCCGGGTTTGTCGTCCGGGGAAAGATGGCTCCGGCGCCCCCGGTGGCCAGGATGACGCGCGGGCATCGTACCTGTTGGTGCGCACCGGATTTGAGATCAATTGCCGTAAAACCGGCCACGGAATTGCATGAAACCAGAAGATCGATGGTGAGAAAATGGTCTTGCACGCTGATTGTCGGAAAGTCGGGAAGTTGCTTGACCAGCGCGCGAACCATTTCCCGGCCGGTGGCATCGCCAAGAGCGTGAAGCACTCGGCGCCGCGAATGTCCGCCTTCGCGTGTGAGGCGAATCTGCTCATCGTCCGTGTCGAAGCGTGTGCCCATGGCGATCAGACTTCTGATCTGAGCCGGGCCTTCCTGAACCAGCAAGCGAACGGCTGTTTCCACGTTCAATCCGGCTCCGACTGCCAGGGTGTCGCGGGCGTGACTCTCCGGGTCGTCGTCATCAGCCCATGCCGAAGCGATGCCGCCCTGAGCCAGCGATGAATTGCCGTCGATCAGGGCGCCCTTGGTGAAAATGCCGATGCGAGCGGAAGTTTCGCGTGCGAGGGTCAGGGCTGAGTACAAACCGGCGACGCCTGAGCCGATGATGGCAAAGTCGAAATCAAGGGTGCGTTCTTGCATGGTTACAGGCCTCCGGCCTTGCGCAACACATGGGTGACCGTATCGCGGCTGGTTACCGGCAGTCGCTTGATGGCATACGGATTCGTTCCCGGCTCATTGTAGCCCGGCAGACTGGTGAAATGAAGCTGGAAACCATTGGCCTGTGCGATCCGCCGCAGGTTGCTGTTGAACTTCCCATACGGCCAGGCAATGGCGATGGGCGCTTTCCCTACGATGTTCGCGAGTGTGTCGCGTGAGGCACGTAAGTCCTGGTTCATGAGGGCTTCGACCGGGTTGGGAAGCGTGGAAAAAGCCTGATACAATCTCATATTGTCGGTATGCTGATCGTGTGTGTGCGAACCGAACTCGAAATAGCCGCTGTCGGCCATTTCACGTATCTGGCTGCCGCTGAGATATCGAGAAAACTGAGGCTGCAGGCCGATGCGAGAGGTGACGACGAAGACCGTCATCGGAATCTTCAGACGGCGCGCAACCGGCAGGGCATGATCATAGAGACTTTCATAGCCGTCGTCGAACGTGATAAGCACGGGACGACGCAGGTTGGGTCTGAGTCCCAACAGAAAAGCGCGGGCTTCCGCCAGATTCAATGGCTGAAATCCGGCTTTCAACAAGCCTTGCATCTGGGCCTCAAACTGCGCGGGAGTGCAGGACACATCGGAAGTTGTCGGGTCTTCCAGATGGTGGTAGACCAGAACGGCCAGGCGTTCGAGCGCGGAAAGGTCGGTGGGCTGAGCAAACAGAAGCAGAAGTAGTGCGGAAAAGGCAAGCAGACGAAGCGGCCGTTGGGGCCGGTTCTTTCTGCAGGAGCAGTGTTTCATAAAGTCGTTGTCGGAAAGAAAACGGGAAACCTTCACGTCGGAAGGTTCCCCGTTTTTTGACAACTGTGAATTAGAGCTTCGCGGCCTTGCGCAGTTCGGCGGCTCGGTCCGTTTTTTCCCAGGGCAGCTCGATATCGGTGCGACCGAAGTGACCATAGGCAGCGGTCTTGCGATACAGGGGCCGGCGCAGGTTGAGCGTGCGGATAATGGCGCCCGGGCGCAGGTCGAAGTGATCGATGATCAGCTTTTCCACCTGTTCAGGGGCGATCTTGCCGGTGCCAAACGTATTGACGTGAACCGACAACGGCTTGGCAACGCCGATGGCGTAAGCGATCTGAATTTCGAGCCGGTCGGCGATTCCGGCGGCCACGATGTTCTTTGCCACATAGCGAGCCATGTAAGCGCCTGAGCGGTCGACCTTGGTCGGATCTTTGCCGGAGAAGGCGCCGCCGCCGTGTGCAGCCATGCCGCCGTAGGTGTCGACGATGATCTTGCGCCCGGTAAGACCGCTGTCACCCTGCGGGCCGCCGACAACGAATCGACCGGTCGGATTCACGTAGAACTTGGTTTTCTTGTCCAGCAGTTCGGCCGGAATGACTGGGCGGATGATCTTTTCGATCACGTCTTCCGTGATCTTTGCATGACTTGCTTCGGGGTGATGCTGGGTGGAAACGACGACGGCATCGACACGTACCGGTTTGCCGTTGTCATACTCGATCGTGACCTGACTCTTTCCGTCGGGTCGCAGATAGTCGATGGTTTTGGCCCGGCGGGCTTCGGCCAGTTTGTGGCACAGCTGATGCGCATAGTAGATCGGAGCGGGCATCAGTTCGGGGGTTTCGCGAACCGCGAACCCGACCATCATCCCCTGATCGCCGGCGCCGATATTCAGTTCGGCATCTTTGTCAGAGCCATCCTGGGCTTTGTTGACGCCCTGAGCAATGTCGGGAGACTGTTCATCGAGGGCGACCATGACCCCGCAGCTCTTGCCGTCAATTCCATAGACGGCGTTGTCATAGCCGATTTCACAAAGGGTTTTGCGGGCGATGTTGTTGACATCGACGTAGCACGAAGTGGTGATTTCACCCATGATGATAGCCAGGCCGGTCGTGACGGCGGTTTCGCAGGCCACGCGGGCTTTGGGGTCCTGGGCGATGATCGCATCGAGGACGGCATCGGAAATCTGGTCGGCAACCTTGTCGGGATGCCCTTCGGTAACCGATTCCGAAGTGAAAAAATAATGAGAAGTCTTGCTCATGACAATCCTCCGCGGATTAAGGTGCGGGGATTATAACAGCGGGTCAGTACCCCGTCAAGGCATACAACTTCCGGGACAATGAGGATTTGGAAGGGAGTACCCCCGGCCGGGCCGGGGGTACAATGGTCACCTCGTCGTCTGACTACCGGCAATCTGCGGTCTTGCCTCAGTCTTGTTGAGCATGGTCGTGATCTTCTTGTAGGCAATTTCGTAGCTGCAGACGAATCCGATAACTCCCGAGAGAATGACCAAGATGGTGGCGATTACCTTCATGGTAGACCACCTCCTTCCGTGGTACCCGCAGTATCGGCAGGAAGGTTTCTTTCGTAAACCACCGGCGTGGTAAACAGAATCGTTGACCCGCTTGAACAGAGATGGCTATAATCGATGCCGATGAAGACGTTTTTGAAGTGGGGGGTTCTTTTCCCCCTTCTGATTTGCCTGTCACTGCTGCAACTTCCGCATCAGGCGATAGCTCAACCTGTTGGCGGCAATTTGTGTATCGGCGCGGAAACCGACGTGTCATGCCTGATCGTATCGTTCGAAGCCCCGCTTCTAGCGGCGAACACGGGCGATAACCGATGCGCCGGTCTGGCCTCCATGTGCGAGGAACTCCTTCGCGAACGCGGGGAAGCCGCGGCAGGCACGCTGTTAGCGCAGTTGGCCGATTCCGGAGGAATCTATCGGATTCTGTGTCATCGGCAGCTGATGCAGTTCGGAGTGTTTTTTCCGCGCTCGTTTCCGAACCCTCGTGTGTGGGTGCAGAGGTTCTTTAACAGATTACAGCAGCGTTTGCCGGCGATGTCGTTTAATGCGGGTCCGCTCGAACTTGATGACCTGATTTATCAACGTTTGATCAGTCCGCAAACGGGTCGGTTGTCACACCCCCGGGTTTCTGTGTTTGCGGCGGGGAGCCTGCAGGATATGGCCGGTGAGCTGGCTCAGCGGACGGAACGATTGAATCTGCCAGTGGTTGCGTCAGTCGATGGCCCAACGGATCAGCTCGTGCTGGCGTCTCATCCCCCGGCTCTTGTCTGCCTGGCCGAATGGAGCGGCCCCGAAGAGGAATCTCTGGCACGAGCGCAGTTCGCTTCGGAGTTGCTGGCGCGGGCCGCTTTGCCGGTTGAGGTTCGCCGAAACGTGCTGTCGTTTGCCGGCCGGGCGTTTCTTGAAATCGTGGCGACGTCAACCCAGCAGAACATCGGCGAATTTCAAGCATTGGCAGAAGGAATCAGCAGGGTTGTCAGTCGGCAGGACTGCCAGGAATCCTGGGCAGAGTTCACCGGCTTGAGGCGGCAGCTTCTGACCCATGATCGCCACGATCTTTTCAAAGACGCCTTTGTCAGGGCCTGGGAGCAGCACTTTGAGGTTACGGTTCGTGAACAGCCGGCAAGCATGACGTGGGTTCCTCCCAACCGATTTCAGCACTGGCTGTGCCTGCCGGAAGAACAGATGCATCGGTACATGTGTGAAACGTCGCGAAAGCCATCGGTTGTCGCCTGCAGAATCGCTTCAGGAACAGGCGTGGAGGTGGCAGTTCTCATCAGTCGGCAGGCAGGGCAGGCTCCGGGGCAGGCCGCCTTGAAAGCCGGGCTATCCGTGTTTGAAGATCTAGGTCTATTCGTCACGGTGCTTTCCGATGCCGAGTTCATCGTTCAATCCCATGTCGAGCAAGACCAGCTGGCCAATTTTCTGGCGACGGTTCGTGCCGTGTTTCTCGAGCAGTTTCTGCGAAGTGAAGCCGCGGGAACCGGCAGAGGGAGCACCCCGGACATGCGCTCTGAGTGGAATATCCACATCGCCGCCGTCGGGGCGTACCCGCCTTACATGCTGATCAACAGCCTGCGAAAGGGCTGGCCGGCTTTCGGAGATTCATCACCGAGATCGGAAGACCCGATGCGATCACTCGCTTTGGCGCTGGACGTCGCCTCAGCGTCGCCCGACCTGGTAAAAGGAAGATGGCAGCTGACTTCCTCGAGCATCACCTCGCTGACGCGCACCATCGTTCGCTATGTTTCTCGCGGCGCACACATCAAAGATCTGATTCCCCTGGTAGGTCCTTTCTGAGACCGGCCAATTATTGACACTTCCCTGATGAGATCGCTATAATCGTACAAAGCACTCGCTTTGTGATGCCACCTTACTGGAGGCCATTCGTGAACGTTGGTCATCGCCTTATCATTCGCTGCACCATCATCCTTCTGCTGTTGGCCGTCGTTGCGGCAGTGCCGCTGCATGCCGAAAACGCCGCTGCCCGGAAAAAGTGGACGTTCATGCTCTACATGGCTGCGGACAACAACCTGGAAAGTTCAGCCGATGCTGATCTGAATGAGCTTGAGACGATCGGCTCAACGGAAAACGTCAACATCGTCGTACAACTTGACAGAATCGGACGCTACTCCCAGGATTCAGAGTTCAAGTGGCCGGAAGCAAAGCGCTTTTTCGTCAAGAAAGACAGTAACCCGAAAAAGTTTTCTTCCCCGGTCATCCAGGAATTGGGTGAAATCGACATGGCGGCCCCGGAATCGCTGCTCGACTTTATCACCTGGGCTGCTCGCAACTATCCGGCCGAGCGCTATGCTCTCATCATGTGGAACCATGGCACGGGATGGAAAGAAATTTCCCCTCAGATCATGGCTTCCTATGACACGATCGAGACAGATCGACGCCGCAATGTTCCTGATTCCATCAGCGCGGCTTTGAATTCGATTTCCTACAACATTTCGTATGACGACACGTCTGCCAGCTCGATGGATATTCCGAGCCTTGGTGCGACCATGGCGAAAGTTCCCGGAATTCTTGGTCAGCCCCTTGATTTACTCGGGTTCGACGCGTGTCTGATGCAGATGCTCGAAGTCGCCTACGAAGTGCGCGACTATGCCCGGTATCAGGTCGGTGCCCCGGATCTTGAGCCGGATCGCGGATGGCCCTATGATGCCATTTTGCAGAAACTTGCCGCCACTCCGACCATGGATGGGCGCAAGCTCGGGCAGTCCATTGTGGCGAGTTACAAGGCGTCTTATGAAGCCGGGTCCCAGGGCAATACCTCGGTTGTCCTCTCATTGATCGATCTGTCGAAGGTGAAGGAGTTCACGACGGCGCTTGAGGGGCTGGCTCGAACCCTGAAAGAGGGAATGCAGGAAATCGATGCCATTGACCAGGCCCGCGAAGAAGCCTTGAAATACGTGTACAAGGACTACGCCGACCTCGGTCATTTCATTCAGCTCCTGTCGGCCAAGATGAAAGGGTCGGGAGTGAAGAGCGCCCTCGGCGATCTGAAGTCGCTGTTGCAGGGCACAGCCGAAGAACGGCTGGTGGTGAGTTGTGCGCGAACGGGAGAAAAATACAAGAACAGTTATGGTCTGGCGGTGTTTCTGCCTGATCGCGAAGGGTTTCATACCTACAAGAACCGGTACAAGCTGCTGGCCATGTCGAAAGAGAATGGCTGGTTCAAGTTTTTACAGGAATACGAGGCTCCGAGTTTCCCGTATATTCGCATTCAGGACATCCTTCTGGAAGACGAAAACCGCGATGGCCGATTTGCCCCCGGAGAACTGGTCACGGTCGGGTTGCAGCTTCGCAACCTCGGCACGAAACCCGCCGTGAAGGCGCGCATTACTCTGAATTCGGCTTCAGAGTTCATCGAACAGACCAGTTTTGCCCTGGATCTCACCGAACTCCCTGCACCGCGCAAGGAAAAAATCGTCTCGGTGTTCAAGTTCCGTATCAAGCCCGATGCGCCGCTGAATCAGCCGGTTGCTCTCTCGGCCTCGCTTTCCGGACAGCAGATTCCGCTTTCTACAGCGCATACGACGTTTTATCTCAAGTCTCCGTTTGTGTCCGCAGGAAAAGTTCTGCTGGTCTACACCGACGGGTTCTCGCCGGCGGCTCCGGTTCTGCAGGCTATGTTGCGAGATTCGGGGGTTGCCTTTGACGTCTGGGATCGCTCACTGGACGGCAATTTGCGCCCCGATGTGCTGAAACGCTACATGGATGGCTGGGTGCTGCTCTCCGTCCAGGATTCCTCAGACCAGCAGAAGCTGGCGAATGAAGAGGTTGAAAGCCTGAGCGGATTCCTGAAAACGGGTGGCCGATTGGTCATCTCGGGCCAGGATCTCCCGTTCTCCCTGCGAGAAACCCCGTTTCTCGAGACCCTGTGCAAGGTAAAGTTCGTACAGGACGACACCAATGTTCACGTGGTGAAGGGGCTTGGCGGTTTTCTGAACGGCAGCACCTATCAGATCTACGGCGGCGATGGGGCGAACAACCAGAAATGGCCCGACGAGATCGATGCCCTGCCGGGGGCGTCGGTGATCATGAAATACGAAGAAGGGGCGCGTGATCTGGCGAATGATTCCGACATGAATGGTCCTAATCTCAGGCCGAGTTCGCCGACCAGAGGCATCAAATCCAGTGGTGGAGCGGCGGTGAAAGTCGTTGACGGCTATCGCCTGCTGTTTTTCGCCTTCGGAATCGAAGCGGTAAACTCTCAGGTTCAGCGAGCCGCCATGGTGAAGGCGATCGCCTCCTTCATGAGTCCTGAGATCAGCGGCCAGATTCAGGATATGGCCGGAGCTTCACGCAGTCGGTCTCGCGCGCGGTCGCGAACCGCCCGTGATGTGGCTTTGAGTGCGGAAATGATGGGCAATCTGCAGGAACGAATTCTGAAGCAGGTGAAGCAAAACCTGGAGCAGAACCCGCAGTTGCCGGCGCGGGCCCTCGAAACCATTCGTGCCCTGCCGCCTGAAAGCCGGTCGGCGGTTTCTTCACTGGAGCGCGACCTGCAGGGCATGGTGAACTTTACGCGAACACAGGAACAGATGCCGCGTCGCTGAGTTCTTTTCTACCAACGAACAGGGAGAAACCCGTATTGGGTTTCTCCCTGCCTCTTGTACCACACACAAAAAAAGCGTATATTCCCGGACAATCTTGTTGATCTGGGAATTTCATTCGATTGATTGAAAGTGCCGTCTCAACACGTATCGATTCAAATCTTTGTAGCCGTCTGAATGCCTGCTCCGAAAATCACTAACGTCAGTCTGCCGCGTAGCAGTGAGCACTCAGGGAAGCCGGAAGCTCAACCGGCAGCCCTGAGTCGCCGTCGCCGACTTGTACGCTTATATCTGACCGCCATGATTCTGCTGAGTCTGATGTTCACCCTGTATGTGTGGCAGTCGACTAAAATTGTTGAGGTGAAGTTCAGGCTGCAGCAGCTGGAGAAGCGCGCGGAATCGCTCGAAACGAACAACAGCGTGCTCAAGGCGGATATTTCGCGTCTGCAATCTCTGGCGCGTATCGAACGTGTTGCCAAACAGGATCTCGGCATGGTCGTGCCGAGGCGGCTGTGCTATGTGCCGATTCCGCCACACCTGATACAGGAAGGGACCGGCACGCCATGACCTGGACTCATGCCCCGGTGCTCGTCGACGCGATTATCCGGTTGGGTATCGGCGAGGATTGTCGAACCTTTGTCGATCTCACCTTCGGCCTGGGAGGCCACGCACGAGCCATTCTGGAACGTTTCCCGGAGATTCGCGCCTACATCGGCGTTGATCGAGATGCCGACATTCTTCGTCTCACCGATGACCAGCCTCTCGACCCGCGCGTTCGTCGTATCTGCGGCCGTGCGTCCGAGGTGGAAAGCCACTTGACCGCCTGTGGACTGGCCGAAGCAGATGCGGTTCTCATGGATCTCGGTGTTTGTTCGGTTCACTTTGATGATCGGGGACGCGGACGTGCGTTGCAGGGTGGGCCGCTCGACATGCGGCTTGAGCGAAGCATGCCCGTGAGCGCGCGCGAAATCGTGAATGAGTGGGAAGAACGCGATCTGACGGAAGTGTTGAAAACCTATGGCGAAGAGCCGTTTGCCCGTCAGATTGCGCGGCATATCGCCCGCCGTCGCGCCACCGCCCCGATCGAAAACAGTGCGGACCTGGCGGCAATCATCGAGGGCGCGATTCCGGCACGAGTTCGCGCCCGGATGGCCGTGCATCCGGCGACGCGAACATTTCAGGCTCTGCGTATTCAGGTGAATGATGAGTTGCAGGAACTGGAACGTGCGCTCGAGGCGATCTTGAACATTCTGCGGCCGGGCGGTCGTATGAGCGTCATCTCCTTTCACTCTCTGGAAGATCGTTTGGTGAAACAGTTTCTTGTACGAAAGGCGAGAGGTTGCGTCTGTCCGCCTCATTTTCCTGTTTGCGCGTGCGGGTTCAGGCCGCAGTTGAAGATTCTGACCCGAAAGCCGATCGAAGCCGAAGAGCCGGAGATGCGTGAGAATCCGCGTGCCCGGTCGGCAAAACTGCGAGTGGCGGAGAAGCTGCCGTGAAGAACGTGTTGCTGCGATCCAAAACGATGCGCGCCGGCTCTCTCTTCTTTGGAATCATTCTCGGTCTGATGTTGTTCATTGCGCGACTTGTACAACTGCAGGTCATACAGCATGACGAGTGGGTCGGAAGAAGCGAAAAGAACCATCAGAACAAGCGTGTTCTCGAAATGAAACGAGGGGCCATCTACGACCGAAATGGTCAGGAGCTGGCGATTTCCGTTGAAACCTATACGGTCAATGTATACACACGCGAAGTCAAGGCTCCAGGCGAGCTGGCCAACACGTTGTCGACGGTACTGCCGATGAATCGCCAGGAGATTCTGGAAAAGATCGGCAATCGCAAAGGGTATATTCCCATCTACAAGAATCTCGAGCGCTCGCAGGCAAACAAGCTGATGACGATGAACCTGCCGGGTGTCATCCTCGAAGAGAACTATCGCCGTGTGTATCCGCAGAATAATCTGGCGTCCAATCTGATCGGATTCTGTGGCGCAGATGGTCATGGTCTCGAAGGAATCGAACTGGTGTTCGATCGTACCATGCGCGGGTACCCAGGGTTGGCGGTAGAAGGTGATGTGAGCTTCGGAGATGAAGGCGGCGAAAGGTTTCGCGTGGTGACTCCGCCGACCGGTGGGTCGAATTTGACCCTGTCCATCGATTCGTTCATCCAACATATTCTCGAGAGCGAACTGGCGAAACTCATGGAGAAGTACAAGCCGATCGACGCCATGGCCATCGTCATGGACCCCTACACGGGAGATCTGCTTGGGATGGCCTGTCTGCCGAACTACGATCTGAATAATTTCGCGCAATCGCTGCCTGAAGCGCATCGCAACCGACCGGTGGTCGACGTGTTTGAACCGGGTTCGTGCATGAAAATCTTTGCTACAGGATGCGGGATCACCAACGGCAAGGTGACGCCGCAAACCCGCTTCTACTGCAAGGGATACGGTGAAGTATACGGCAAGAAAATCAAATGTCACGGAAATCACGGCCTTGTCGATGTTCCGACGGCCATTGCGGAATCATGCAATGCATCGATGGTGCAAATCTCTCAAATGCTGGAAATGAGGCAGCTGTACAGAACGTATCGCGATCTTGGTTTCGGTGAGCCGACGGGCATTGACCTGCCTGGTGAGCTGCAGGGGCTGTTCTCGCCGCCGTCGCGATGGTCGGGCCTCTCGATGGCATCACTGTGCATCGGTCAGGAGCTGGCGGTCACCGGTCTGCAACTGGTTGCGGCCTACTCTGCCATCGCGAATGGCGGCAAGCTGTTGAAACCGCGCATCGTGCGCCGAATCGTGAGCCAGTCGGGTGACATTCAGGAAGACGTTCCGGTGGTAACGAAACGAGAGGTGTTTTCTCCCGAGCTGACTCGTTATCTGCGACAACTGTTGCTCGGAGTCGTCGAAAACGGTACCGGAAAACTCGCCCTCGTCGCCGACTATTCGATCGGCGGCAAAACGAGTACCGCTCAGAAGGCAAATCCGCGCGGAGGATACTACTGGGACAAGGTGGTCACTTCCTTTGTCGGCATGGCTCCGGCTCTTAATCCGCGAATTGTTCTGCTGGTGGCAGTGAACGAGCCTCAGGGAGATGTGAAGACGCTGTTTGGTGGGAAAATCGCTGCTCCGGCGTTTGGAGTCATTGCTGATCGAGTGTTGAAATACCTGAAAGTTCCACCTGACAAGCAACCGCCCCTGATTGCCGCATCCGGCACCGGATCACTGACGACGAGCGGTGACCAGGCCAGCAGTGCCATCATTCTGCCGCTGGTGTTCAACACGCAGACCGGCGATCTGCCGGCTGGACAGTTGACGCGAAACGCATCGAATACGGCCCAGGCCGGGATCGACGGAGTGCTTCCCGACTATACGGGAGCTACATTGAAGGAGATGGCGAGTGTGGCACGCGACCTCGTTATTCCGGTTCAACTGGAAGGCAACGGCGTGGTCGTGGAACAGACGCCTCGACCCGGCACACCTCTACTCGATGTCAATCGTCTGATCGTGCGTCTGTCGCCGAAACGCAAGGAATGAGGTCAGTCACCTATTTCGAGGTCTACCATGAAACCACTTCGCACTCTTTTACCTGCTTCTGTCATTGATTCACGAGGGAACCTGGACGCACCGATTACCGCCGTGGCTTTCGATTCTCGGCGATGTTCCGATGGTACGCTTTTTGTCGCTCTGCCCGGCGCCGCTCACGATGGAGCCGCGTTTATTGCCGATGCGATTGCCAAAGGAGCCGCGGCCGTCGTGACCGAAGGTTCTCTTGACGGCCTATCAGTTCCGTGTGTCCGAGTTGCAAATGCGCGACAAGCCCTTTCATTCATTGCCAAAGCCTTCTACGATCACCCGTCAGCGCGCATGAAAGTCATCGGCATTACTGGTACCAAGGGGAAAACGACTTCCACGTATCTGACGCAATCCATTCTCAAACAACACTACGGCCGGGCTTTTCGATTCGGCACAGTGGAATACGACCTGGGCTTTACGGTTCGCGGCGCCAGAAATACCACTCCAGAGTCTCTTGAAATCGCTTCTATGCTGAATGAGGCCTTAACACAACAAGTACAAACCGGGGTCATGGAAGTGAGTTCCCATGCTCTGAAAACCTGGCGTGTTGAAGATCTGACGTTTGCCGCCGCCGGGTTCACCAATCTGACGCTGGAGCACACGGAGTTCCACCCGGACATGGAAGACTACTTTCAAGCCAAGCGGCGCCTCTTCTGTGAACTGCTGCCGGCCGATCGAACCGCGGTTGTGGGAATCGACGATGACTACGGTGTCAGACTTGTTCATGAACTTCAGCAGATGAAAAGGCTGGTCAAAACTGTTTCTGTGACCGGTCGTGATGCGGACATTCGAGTGGAAGAACTGAATATGCAGTCGACGATGAGCCGGTTTGTTCTTGCGACCGAGGGGCGGCGCTATCCGGCAGTTATTCATTTGCCTGGTCCGTTTAACGTTTTTAATGCTGCTTTGTCGGCAGGACTGACTCGTACTATTGGTGTGCCATGGTCTGCGATCGTGACAGGTCTCGATGAGTTGAAACAGGTGCCCGGCAGATTCGAGTCGATCGCCAACGATCGTGGTATCACGGTCATTGTCGACTACGCTCATTCTCCTGCCTCGCTCGAAAACGTTCTGAAAGCCGTTCGCACCATGACGTCGAAACGTGTCATCTCGGTGTTCGGGTGCGGCGGGAACCGCTCATCAGACAAGCGACCGATCATGGGCCGTCTGTCGGCGATGCTTGCCGATGTGACAATCGTCACCAGTGACAACCCACGCAAGGAAGACCCCCACGAGATTGTCAAACAGATCATGGTTGGGGTTGACCAATTGCCGACCCATGAACGGCACGAGGTCCTGGTTGAGGTTGATCGGCGCAAGGCCATCGCTCAGGGCATCGCGATGGCGCAACCCGGAGATGTCGTATTGATTGCTGGAAAGGGTCACGAAACCGGCCAGACATTTGCCGATCGTACTATTCCGTTTGATGATCGCGAGGTTGCTCGCGAGATTCTGCAGGCAAAGGAATGCAAACATGGCTGACTGGAACCTGGAGCAGATTGTCGAAGGAACCCAGGGAGTTGTCGAAGGCGCGCCCGGGCCTCAGACGAACATCACCGGATTCTCGATTGATTCACGCACCGTGAAACCCGGTGATGTTTTCATTGCGATCAAGGGAGAAACCCATGATGGTCATCGGTTCATACCCGATGTCGTCAAAAAGGACGTGTCGGCGATCATTGCCGCGCGTGGGGCGAACCTTCCTGAAGAACGAAATGGTGTTCCGTTTGTCCGAGTGGAGGATACGCTTCAGGCTCTTCAGATGCTGGCAAAGTGGCATCGGAAAAGACACACGGCTCGGTTCCTCGGCATCACCGGAAGCAATGGCAAGACCACGACCAAGGAAATGACGGCTCATCTTTTTTCGCGCGTATCTTCCCTGTGGGCAACGGCCGGCAATTTGAACAATCACATCGGTCTGCCGCTGAATCTGGTTCGAATTCCTCTTGCGTGCACCACGGCCATCATGGAAATGGGCATGAATCATACCGGTGAAATCCGCTTTCTGGCTGATATCGCGCGGCCTTCTTCCGGAATCATCACCAATATCGGGCCGGCGCATATCGGCAATCTCGGCAGTCTTGAAAACATCGCTCTGGCAAAAGCCGAAATGCTTGAACAGATGCCGGAAGATGGATACGCCGTGCTTCCTGGGGATGATCCGTTTCTGCCGACCCTGAAAGGGAAGACGCGGGCGCGGGTCATGACCTTTGGTTTTGGTGCCGGCTGTGATCTGCGCGGGGTAGACGTTCGCATGGGGCCTGACGGTCTCGATATGCAGGTTGAACAGCGGTTGCGCCGTTTCCCGCTGCATTTGCGGTTGCTTGGCAAACACAATGCCTTGAACGCTCTGGCGGCGTTGGCGTTGTTTGCCAGCTGCGGTCATGATCTCGAGCAAGGGGTGGCGGCCATGTCCGAGTTCCGCCCTGTCGCGGCGCGCATGGAATCGCATCAGATCGACGGTATGAGGGTGATCCTTGATTGCTACAATGCGAACCCCTCGTCCATGAAGCTCGCAGTCGAGTATCTTGCCATCTGTAAAGGCAGACGTGTTGCGGTTCTCGGCGACATGCGCGAACTCGGCGAGATGTCGGAAGAACTGCATCGGGACATAGGACGGCAGGTTGCGGCACAGAAGCTCGATCAACTGGTCGCCGTGGGCGATCAGGCGCAGTTCATGGCTGAAGCGGCTCTGCAAGACGGCATGGAAACCTCTCGGGTTCATTCGTGCCGTGACACCGACGAGGCGGCAAAGACGTTGCGGATGCTGATGAAACCCGGAGACATTTTGCTGCTCAAGGCGAGTCGCGGCATGTACTTCGAAAAGATCGTCAAACAGCTCTGGCCGACGTTACCCATCGACTTACACTGAGGTTCGAATTTCATGTTTACCGGTTTTGTCAGCGCGTTGCTTATTCGTATTCTTTTTGCCCTGTTGACGGCCTTTTTCATGGCTTTGGCGATCGGCCCGCGGGTCATCGAGAACCTGAAATCCCGACAGATTGGTCAGATGATCCGTGAAGAAGGGGTGCAGAGTCATAAGAAAAAAGCCGGCACCCCCACGATGGGCGGCATCATCATTCTCATTCCGCTGATCATCACGGTTCTCTTCTGGTGCCGATGGAACTTTTACGTCGGCATGGTCATGGCGGTGACTCTCTTTATGGGCGGAATCGGTCTGCTCGACGATCTGACCAAGGTGATCAAGGTGCGATCACTGGGCCTGACCCCGCGCCAGAAGCTGGCCGGGCAGATTACCTGCGGTGTCGTCGCCGGGTTGGCCATGCTGTATTGGCCAGAGGTGCAGGCGCTCCTGCTGGCTCCAGCCGGGACTCCGATGACACAACCCCTCGTGCAGGCTCGTTCCGTGACGATGCTTCCCTACTGGGGAATTGTCGGGGCCGGATGGTTGTATCTTCCCCTCGTTGTGTTTGTCGTCGTCGGTGCCACGAATGCCGTCAACCTGACCGACGGACTCGACGGACTGGCGGCCGGAACGTCAGCGATCGCTCTGGTGCCGTTTCTGATCTGTGCCTACCTTATGGGAAGCCCCTTGATCACCGGTTCCCTCGGCATCCTGCACGTCCCGGGAATCGAAGAACTGGCTGTTCTGGCTGCGGCCTTGATCGGTGGCTGTCTGGGATTTCTCTGGTTTAATGGGAATCCTGCAGAGGTCTTCATGGGTGATACCGGGTCCCTGGCGCTCGGCGGGGCTCTCGGGGCCATCGCCGTTGCGGCCCACCTTGAAGTATTTCTGGGTGTTATCGGTGGGGTGTTTGTCGCTGAAGCTCTTTCCGTCATCATTCAGGTGAGCTACTTCAAATGGAGCGGTGGAAAACGGGTCTTTCGCATGAGTCCGATTCATCACCACTTCGAGCTGTGCGGCTGGCCGGAAACCAAGGTCGTTCTTCGCTTCTGGATGATCGGCCTGCTGCTGGCCGTGGCCGGTCTGGCCGTTTTTCTGGCACGCATCGCCTGACCGTATCTCGCCAATCGACCTAAAAAGAAGTTCCCCAGCTTGCGCCGGGGAAAACAGTTTGGGGTGTTATGGACAAACGGTGAATTACTTGTAGTAGATGGTGAGCTGGATATTGTTCATGCGCATGTTCACGAGAGAGTAGTTACGAGCGGCCAGGAAATACATGCTGTTGGGGTTCGAGCGAATGAACTCAGTCACGTCGAACTTGTAGGCGGTAGCCGGATTCGTTGCTCGCAGAGTACCCAGGAGATTCCCCAGAGTGGCGTTGTTGCCCACCCACCAAGTGCCGAGGTTCGTCAACACGGAGACTTGCTGAGAAGCACTGATATAGGCGGCAAAGTCGCCGGCGGAACTCTGTTGATACTCGCCTTCAAAAGCCACTTCAGCTTTCACAAAGTTCAAGCTCACAAAGTCGATGGTAACCGGAGTTTCCATGGCAACCTCACCGTACAGGCCATTGGCATCAGCATACGGATAGCGCTGTGAGAACCAGCCGGTGTTCGCGACATTGCTGTAGATAACCGTTGGGTTCATTTCTGCAACTGCATCGGCGACTTGACCGGCACTGACGGTGACCTGGAACACCTTGTCGAGATATTCCGGATGTGTGAGTTTGAGATTGTAGGTTCCGGCGGGTACTTTCAGGAAACTCAGCAACCCATTAGCATCTGTGGTCCCTGAGAACGAAGTTCCTTCGAGGGTGGCGGTGACACCGGAGAGCGGGGTCTTCTTCACGAAATCAAGCACGCTCAGGTTCACGTCGCCATCGACGACAGAGGGAGGAGGGGCAACCGGGGTCAATGTCGACGCAATCTTCACGACCGGGACAAACCAGTAGATATCTCTCTTCAAGAAACCCCTGGTATGGATCATTTTGTGGAGGAATCGGAAAGTAAGATCGGTTCGATAACCATCCTTGATCTCGAATTTCCCGGCGAAATATACACGGTTGCCGAGCATGACCATCTTTTCCTGCTTCCCATTCAAGATCAGCCTCGGATTCGAGATCAGGAATTCCAGGTGAGTGTAGACGCCGGCCGGAAGGGCCAGCTCACCGATCACTTGAGACACATCCGCGGCTTGCAGCAGATCAATTTCACGGGCGGGCACGGCCAACTTCATGAATTTTCCACTGCGCGGCTTGACCCGTATCTGATCAACGGTTATATAGATATGATCGGCTTTCGTGAGGCTCTGCAACCAGATTTTCAGAGAGCCTTTCACATTCGCAGACCCATTGCGAAGGCAGTAGCTGACGGAATGGGGAGGAGCCGCAAAGGTATACTTACGGGAAGGACTGGAACCGGGCTTGACTTTGGCAGCGTTGACGGCTCCGGCAACGTTGGGGGCAACGTTATTCGCCTGGGCAAACGAAGTGTCGGCAACGGGGTTGAAGCTGCCGCTCGTGAAGCACCCGGTGAGGAACGGAAGCATGCTTGCCAATCCGATGGTGACGATCCAGAGTGCTAAGCGTTTCATATTCAGACCTCCTGAACGTTTGCCCCAAAAGTTGTTGCCCGTTGAAAAACAAGCAACTCATGTACCGCATGAGCCACAGGGCGGTAATATTCTCTGAATGCTAGATTTGATGCAGTTTTTCCTTTTTGAAAAATACCCGATTCGGCGAAAGCTGGGGATTTTTTCCCTTTCTCTGGTTTTCGCAATAGGGATTTTTTTCCCTGCCGTGGAGGCTTCTCAGACTTACAGTGAATCTGTTGTAAATGTCTCGACATTCACCGCAACATTTACGTTTGGGTTGGCTGGTCCGTTCGATGAGCGAGTTTTTTTTCCGGATGAGATTGCGTTCAACGCATCCGGCACTCCGGCTTCATTTCCGGCCCCCGGTGTGTACAGTACACCTTTCGCACCATGGGAGGTCACCTACGGAACCGCCCCCTGGTCGTTTGTACGGTCGGCGGTGATACCTAGTTTCGTTTCGACTCAGCTGCGACAGGTGGTGTACAGCGAACAAGCCGCACATGCGACCGGCACATTTCACTTTTCCTGGATAGCGCCTTTGGTGGCAACAGCAGGAGAACTTCGGGTGAATGCGTATGCATACAGTGCAGATCTTCTTGTGTCGCCGATGGCGGGGTTCCCCAAAACTGTCGCAGTGGGAATTTCGGATGAGGCGCATGCGCAGGTGGTCACCCGGAATCGGGTGATGTTTTTCTGGGTAGCCGAAGGAGTGATGGCATTTCGCTCTCTGGTCGGGAATAGCCTGGATCCAGTTACGACGTCGATGTCGGCAGAAACGTATTACGCCGGCGGTATTGGGGGAGCCTTTGTAAACGTGGATGCTGGGGACTTCGTCGTCGTGACCTACAAGACATCTGATACAAGCTTCAATGTCGTGACCTTTCCAGAGACGAACTATTCCGCCGCAGTGCGACAGGGGCATTCTCCATCTCTGCAAATTCTTGGGCGTTGCGTATCGGTTTTCCAGAATCCACGTAGTCGGAAGATCTATTTTCTCTATGTTGGGACCGGCAACCTTGCGAGGATCATTCCGGCGACTTTTGATGGAACGACCTGGACATTTGATACGGAAATTCCCATTGCCGGCTCTTACGGCTTCATTGATGGGAATGACGGCGCGGGGTTCCCGAACTTCGAATCCGTGGGCGTGGTGGGAGATCTCGCGTGGAAATTGAAGGAGCACTCCATTCGCGGGACAGCAACCCAGCTTTCCTTTACCTTTCCTGATCAGACTGATGTTCCGACGATCTGTTATGCGCGAGAGTCGCAAATCGATCGAGCTCTGATGATTCTGCGCGATGACTTTGCGACTAATAGATTCTCCCTGTACTCGCGGTCGTTGGTGTATCCGAAGAAGGCGGTGTTTGATCGTGCGACGAAGGTATTGCACATCGAGGGGCCGCCGCTACTGAATACGCCGGTGAATATCAAAGTCATTTTTCCCGAGATGGCGACGGCGACGTGTCAGGTGCAGGCGGCGAACACCGCCGGCGGTACGACCGGCATGGAAGGCGCGACCGGGGTCATTGCCGGCGCGGGAACGAAGTTCACCCTGACGTTCGACAAGGCGATGATGGCTTCGTTTTCGAGCTGGGTTGGGGCGGGCAACAAGATACAGTTGATCGACAGCACGACCTCGACAGCGGTGCCGACAGCTTACGTCTCAGCGGGCGCGAGCAGCGTGGTTTTTCAGAATAGCGCGGCCCTGGCTTTTGACCGAGCGTATTGGGTATCGGTGGCCAGTGACGTACTCGACTCGCTTGGCACGCAGTTGTGGGCCGGGGCAACTTTTACGGTCACGACTCAGTCGCCGAACTCTGTTGTGCTGGCCAGCGAAGTGGTCGGGTTGGCAGCGTTTTCCAATGCGGGGTACACGACGGCTGTGGCCAACGGATCCGAGATCAACGCGACGAGTACGCTGTATCTCAGACTGCAGGCGGTCGACCCCGCGTATAACACGATCGATTTTTCGACAGCTTCGTACTACCTGAACGGCACGTCGATCGGCACGCTGAGCATGAGTCAGGCTGTGGCAAGCAGCGTGTATCTCTTCACGGTGCCGGCGGCGACAGAGACGCGTCTGCCGTGGCCGGGAACTCATACATACGTTTTGCGCTATCAGAGCGTTGCTCCGGCGGCTTCGATTTCATTTCGGGTTTCATTTCCCTGGCTGGTTTCTCACTCGCCGACAGACGGTGCTGCCGACATCGCCATCAATACGCCGATTGTCATAACCCTCAGCGAGCCGATCGGTGCGTCAAGCGTCACGACGCAGACGGTACGATTGTCGCGTTCCGGCATTGCAGCCAGTTACTCGGTGAGCGTGGCCGGCAGTCAGGTGATCATCGATCCGGACGATACGACCGAAGGGTTCTTGAGGTCGCAGACTTTGTACGATGTGGCGATCGGCACCGGGGTGACCGATCTGGTGGGCAACCCGTTCGTCTCGACCACGGCGACTTACACCTTTCAGTTCACGACGCAGAACACGGTGACGCCGCCGACGACCATTCTGTCCTTGTCGCTGTTTAAAGATATCGGCTTGCTAAGCCCGTATCAGGCACTTGAAGAGGTTGGTGGAAGTCAGACAGTGTATATCAAGGTGACGGCGACTGATCTGGCCACCCTGACTCGAGACGTGACGACGGCGACCCTCAACCTGCCGTGGTCAGGTGATACGGCGATCACCTTGAATGAGATTGCATCGAATTCCGGGGGCATTTTCACGGGTTCGATCAATCTCGGCAGCTTTCCGATCTTTTCTATTCCACCGCCTCCGTTGCCCCCTGCGACGGTAACCTCGACTTTGCTGACCTGGACAAGCGAATCGGCGACACCGAAAACGGCGACCCTGTCGATCACCTTTCCGTGGTGGGTGCCCGGGTCAACGAAGGTGCAGACGCTTTCTGGAACAGCGAATGCCAGTGCTGCAACATCTGTACGAATCGACACGCCGATCACCGTTGCGTTTGAGCCGCCTATCGCGTCAGCCAGTGTTACCGCGGCCAATCTGGCCTTTACGAAAGCGGGAGTCCCGGTTCCGGCTACATATCAGGTGCGCGATGATGGTCGCATTGCCACGATTACTCCCTCGGCCTTGCTGACTCCGTCCACGGTATACAAGGTTGAGGGACCATACGTAACGGGCGGGTTGCGCAGTCTCGCGGGGAATCCCCTGCATGAGCCGTTCGCCTTTACCTTCACGACGCAGGCGGCAACGACTGATCCGGTTTCCATCGACACGGTTTCTCTCTTTACGACAAGCAGTTACACGTTGCCTGATCTGGCGGAAGGCAGCGACTATCTCGGAACCGCCACGCTGTATGTCGAAATGACCGGGGTTGACGGCTCACCGACCACTATTGATACGACGCTTGCCTCATACTCAAACGGCTTGACGGTCACGCTTACTGAGACGGCAGCGAATTCAGGAAAATTTCGCGGGCCTTTGAGTTATGCGAACTGGCCCAACAACACCGCTCTGGCCGTCGAATCGGTGAAGACGCCCGGAAAGAGGCGCACCTTGCAGATCACGTATCCGGTTGCGACTCCGTTGATACCCGCGAGCGGGGCGATAGATGTTTCGATCGGTACGATCGTACGGGTTCAGGCAAGTGAAGATCTGCTGACGACGAGCATTACGGCAACCAGTGTTCGACTATTGCTGGGTGGGGCGGATGTGGCCGGCACTCGCAGTTATGACCCGGTCGGGAGAACGATTACGTTCACTCCATCGACCGGTCTCGGGTTCAGTCAGACCTACACGGTCATTGCGAGCGGGCTGCGTGATCTGGTCGGTAACCCGCAAGAGGGAGTGCTCATCTCCGAGTTTACGACGCAGGCGAATGCGCCGACTCCGCCGGTGACAATCAATCAGATCAACATGTTTGCGGATGCCGGATTCACGGTGCCGGTGGCCAGCGGTGCGACCGTGTTGCCCGGCACGACGTTGTACGTTCAGATTCTTGCGACTGATCTTGCCGCTGCCACTGTTGATACGACTCGTTTCGTTTTGTCATCTCCGTCCGGGGCAAGTGTCACGACCACGCTGACGGAAACGAATGTCAACACCGGTGACTTTCGCGGCAGCGTGCTGATCTTCAATGAAGAGAACCGGGTCTTGCAGGTTTTTTCGGAAACGAATCCGGCGGTGCGCAAGGATGTCATACTGCCTGCCAAACCGATGTATTCATTGATTGATCCGGCGTCGGGGGCGATCGACCTGCCGCTGAACCGGAAGTTCGTCATTCAAACCAGCAAGCCATATGCGCCTGGAACGGTGACCCCGGCAACCGTGCGCTTGATCGACTCGACCGGGGTCCTTGCCCCCACCATCACTCTCGTCAACGCACAGGAATTTCAAGTGCAGGCTCTTCTTGCCACATTCAGCGAGGTGATTCTCCGCCTCGAAAACGGCATTCTCGATACCGACGGTCTGGCCTTTCCGTTCCTGCGGGCATCCTTTACGACGCTATTGCCGCAATTGACAACCTGTACGGTATATTCAAACAACGGGTACTCAACCGTTCTTGTAGATGGGGCGAAGGTTTTGCCTGGGGCCACGGTTTACGTGCAGGCGCAGGGAAACGATCCGCGCCCGGGAGAAGTCGATTCCATCAACGTGCTGGTGTCAGACGGCCTGGCAACGACAACTCAGACACTTTCGGAAGATCTGGCTGGACGCTTCCGCGGACCGGTGACGATCCCGGCCACGCCGAATACCTTGATTACCATCACCCCTCAACTGAACCCGACGTTGCGGCGACAACTGGTCACACCGCCGAACTTTGTTGTCGCATCGGTATCGCCGGCCAGTGGAGCGATTGAAGTGCCCGCTGATGCCTGGCCGACCTGGACATTCGCCACACCTATCGATCCGTTGTTGAATCTCAACGGAAGATTCACCGTGACACAGCTTCCGGCAACGGCGGTGACCGGAACAATCGCTATCTCAGGTGAACGAAAGACGGTGACGTTTCAGCCTGATGCGCATTTCGAGCTGCTCACCGACTACGAATTGACCGTCGCCGCCGACGTTCGTGATGAAGACGGCCGCACTCTCGGACAAGCGTTCATCACTCGCTTCGTCAGCCAATCACCACCGGCGCCGCCGTTCACGGTTCTCCATCTGAAACACTACACCGATGCGTCGTTCAACACGGAGAGTTCTTTCGTGGTGCCTGAAGGCTCCTTGTTCCTCGAAGTGCGAGCCGTCGATACCTCATCGGCGACGGTCGACACGACGAGAGTCCGAGTTGATTCATCCGATGGAAGCCTTGTATCCGTTGAACTAACGTTGATCGAAACAGGATACAACACGGGGCTGTATCGTTGCGTACATCCCGTCGCGTTGACGCCCGGAACAACCGTACAAGTCGTATCTCAGGCGGATGGCGATTTCGTGCTGACATTGCAGGTAAGAACAAGGGCGACGTTGTCGTCGGTGACACCTGCTTCGGGCACGGTCGGGTTGAGTCTGGATGCATCCATCGCTCTGACGTTTTCGCGGACCATGTCTGCCGTGAGCCTGCTGAGCGGAATCGAAGTGGTCGGCTCAGGCGGGTTGCCGATCGGCGTAACCGGTGTAATGCAACCCGATCAGCAGACGTGGCTATTGAAGCCGACGGTACAATGGGCGACCGGTACTCTGCATACCGTGACTCTGAAGAATCTGATCAGAGACACGGATGGTGTCGCATTAGCCACGACCGTGTTTCAATTTACGACCAGAGGAATCGGCCCTGCTTTGTTTGACCTGGTGACCGGGTTGCCGCCACGAGACCAGGAGCTGGTTTCCGTCTGGAACGAGGCGGTACCCGGCCCTCTGCGCATGATTGCCACCACCACCAGTCTGTTCGACCTTGGTCTCGAGACTCGATCCGTGCGGTTTGCCTGGTCCGGCGGCTCGGCGATGGCGACGGTGACCGAACTGGCGACAGCGCCGGGGCGGTTTCAGGGAAGTTTCGATCCGGGGTTGGCTCGTGGCACAGCGGCAACCGCCACGCTCGAGTTCGCGCAGCAGCCGCAGCGCGGGTTTGTGATCGCCGCTTTGCCGGAACTCGTTGCGCGGACCCCTGCCGGGGCATCGGCGACCATCTCCGACCTCGAGACTGTCACGGCGAGCTTTACTCGAATGATGTCACCGGATGCGGCATCTGAGGCCTTGAGGATGCTCGTCGGCGGCGCGCCGGTGCCGACTCGGCTGTTGAGCGGTTCGAGCCCCGCGAAAATCCTGCAGTGGGGGCCGTTCTCGCGCTGGCCTTCGGGTATGAGTGGAACGGCGCAGTTCAACGGGTTGGTCGACGTTCTGGGACAACCAGTGGTCGTGCCGGGTTTCGATTTTGTCGTCAGCGGCACTGCCGGTCTGAATGTGTTTCTGGATGATCAGTTCAGGCAGCCGTTGGTCGGGTCGATTTTTTCGCAGAATCGCCTGTATCTCGAACTGATCGGCCCGTTGTCGACCGGCGACCCGTCGAACCCGATTCAGATTCATGCCGTAACCGGAAGACAGGCAACCGTCACGCTGCGGTTGGCGATGCTCGATACGGCTTCGGGCAGTCGGCGTTTCCGGGGTATGCTCGAAATCAACACTCCGGCGCGCAGCCTGCCGACGCTTTCCGTGCCGATGGTCCCTGGTGAGCGGCTCACGCTTTCGAGTCCGAGTCTGCCGAATGTGTCGCGCGTCCTCTATTTCCGTGCCGCGGGAGATGCGCCGCCGACGGTGATTACGGGAGCCGTGCTGTATTCTGAGAAGCATTACGCGCAGCGCGTAGACACAACGTTTCAGACGCCGACCCTGTTCATTGAAGTGGCGGCGGAAGATCGCAACTGGCTGTTCAGCGATACCACACGCGTAAAAGTGACTTCAGATTCAGATCTTGCCGGTATCGAACTTGTACTAACGGAATCGGACATTCATTCCGGGCTGTTTCGCGGGTTTGTGACGCTTGATGCAAAAAGCAGTTTTGGTGCGGCGAATCGCCTGATCGCCAAACCGGGCGATCGTGTGACCGTGATTTCGTCGACCGACCCGCGTGTTACCGTTTCCGCGCGCTGGATGCCGGAGAACAGTTTGTCGAATGTGCTGCCCTGGCCGAACCCGGCTCGCGGCGACCGCATTCACTTTCAGTATCGGCTGGCCATGCCGGGCAAGGTCGATCTCACGATCTACGATACATCGGGCGAGGAGATCTATCTGGCCACGATGAACGGTCAGGAAGGGGAGAACCGCTTCACGTGGGTGTTCCCGCGGCGTCTGGCCAATGGGGTGTATCTGTTCAATCTGGAGATGGATCCGACCCTGGAGTTTCCGACCCGAAAACGGCGCGTGCGCGGAAAGTTTGCGGTTCTGCGCTGAACCGGCCTGGAATGTGGTAGAATACGGCGTGCCGCGACGGCACCAAAATTTTGTGCAAGGAGTCAGATATGTTCAAGGGCGCTCCCCCGAGCATGCAGGGCCTGATGAAGCAGGCGCAGAAGATGCAGGAAAAGATGCAGGCGGCTCAGGAAGAGCTGAAGTCGCGCACGGTTGAAGAAAGCGTCGGCGGCGGCATGATCACCGTCGTTTTCACCGGAGCGCAGGAGTTGAAGAAGATCACCATCAACAAAGAAGTGGTGGACCCGGAGGATATCGAAACTCTGCAGGATCTCGTGCTTTCCGCGGTCAATGCCGGCTTGAAGAAGGCACAGGACATGATGCAGGAAGAGATGGGCAAGATTACCGGTGGTCTGAATATTCCAGGGTTGTTCTAGATCTCGATCGTCAGCAACGTCGTCGCCTTCGTTCTGATGGAAACAGCGTCCGCAGGGACGTGTTGTTCTTCCTCAGGATTGAAGGCGATTTTCTCTTCAGCGAATCTTGTCGATGAAGCAGCTGCTGTCGAACGGGGTGGCCTGTTTATACCCCTTTACCAGTGTCGAACTGCGCTTCAATGACTTGATCTGTCCTTCGATATCCTGTCGCTGACGCTGCAGCTTTTCCTGCACGCGGTGATCGGTGTCGATCAACTGTTCGAGTGCCTGCCGAAAGGCGTTCAGTGCGCCGGTGCCGGCGGGATGAAGGCGGCCGAGCACGTCGAGCGCCTCACTCAGCCGTTGCGTGGGGTGTTCGGGCATGCGCTCGCGCCACTCTTCAAGAAAACGCTGCTCGAGCGCCCGATTCTCTTCGAGTACCAGTTCGCGCTGGTCGAGAAGCATTTGAATAGACGCTGAGTCGGGGGATTCATTGAGAAAACTCAGGTTGTCTCGAGAGAGATTTTCCCAGAAGCGGGTCATCGATTGAATAATGGTGAAAAAGATCTCCGGTGAGTTGTTCATGTTTTCGGCGGAACTTTTTTCGACATCTGTGCCAGAATGGCGTTGGCCTGCATGATCAGACCCTGAGAAAACAGAATGACTTCTTTGTGAGTGGCGAACACGGCTTTTTCATGGCGATCGACGCCGCGATAGGTTTCGACGATGGCGACTCCGGTGCGCCCCAGTTTCTGAATCGCGATCAGGAATTCGAAGGGCCAGAACAGACCGCGAAACCCTTGCGGCGGGTGCAGCATCGAGCGATCACCGACCATGAAAAACACGGGAAAGTGCTTTTCTTCGTAGGGTTGAAAAAACCAGTTGGTTTCGTCCCAGGTGAGAAAGGAGTCGCGATAATTTCGTGAAAAGAAACGCTTGGCTTTCTCGGTGAAATTGATCGAGCCGACGATGATGTCTTCGCCGTCGGTATGGGTGAGCTTCTGCTCGATCGTATTGATGGCGAACGAAATGCCGCGTTTTTCGTAGACCATTTTGTCCATGCGAATGATGGAATTGAAACGGTCGAGAATCAACGGCTGGCTCTTGAAGCCGAGGTTCATCTTCACCTGTTCCTGCAGATTGGCGAACTGGGTCTGCAGGGTGTGACACAGTAATTTGAGTTGCTGCACCTGTTCCGGATTGGTTTTGTATTTTGAAGTGGCGGCACGAAGCTGGTTTTTTGCCTCGACAAACTCGTTTCTGGCCTTCTTGAGAAGGTTTTGTTCCTCGGACACCGAAATGCGTTTGCCGACGCGTCGATCGATGCCGGGAATGCCGGAGCGAATGTCGCCGATCACCCCGCTCATCGAGAGGCCCTTCTGGCCGGATTGCAGAACGTCTAGCAGGCGCTCGAGCTCTCCCTGGACCATGGTCGCACTCGGATACCGCATGTTCGGGTCTTTCTGCAGCAGCTTTACGATAATTTCTTCGAGTTTTTGCGGAATGTCCGAGTTGATCTGGCGCGGCGGGGCGTAGTTGCCCTTGGCGTGACAGAGGAAGACTTCCATCGCAGTTCGGCCTTCGAAGGGTAGTTTGCCGGTCAGCTTCTCGTACATGACGACCCCGAAGGAAAAGAGGTCGGATTGGATATTGATGCTCTTGTTGGTCAGTTGCTCGGGGCTGGCGTACACGACCGTGTACAAGTTCTCGGGTTTGGCGTCGGGGTCGCTGTCATCGTCTTCGACTTTTTGAGCGATGCCGAAGTCGATGAACTTGGGCATGAGTTCTTCGCCCTGGAGAATGATGTTCTGCGGCTTGATATCTCGATGAACCAGCCCCTTCTTATGAAAGAAGGCCATGGCTTCCATGCAGCGAATGAAGATCCGCAGATAGTCGGCGATCGGGGGAATCGGCTGATCGACGCCGCATGACGTGGCGGAATGACTGAGAGGAAAGGAGTCAAGGCTGATGCCCTTGACATATTCCATCGCCACATAGTGATACGAGCCTTCCTGGCCCATATCGACGAATTTGACGATATACGGATGATTCAGGCTGCGAAGGATTTCTCCTTCAAGCTTGAAGCGCCGGAAAACCGGCTCGACATCGGCGTATTCGGGCGCAAGAATCTTGATCGCGACCGGCTTGTCGGCCGCGTCATACCCGGCATAGACGTATCCCATGCCGCCGCAGCCGATGAGATCAAGAAGCTTGTACTTGCGTAAGTCCGGGGTGTTTACAGGCATTCCTTATCCGGGCTGCTATAGGATGGGATCGTTACGAGGACTCAGGCCAGCTTGTTGGCCTTGATGTACTCCATGCGCTCCTGGGCGTTTTTGGCGATCTTCGAGTTGGGCTTCAGCTTGATTACTTCTTCCCACTCGCGCTTGGCGTCAGCATACATCTGCTTCTTGAAATAGCTGTTGGCGAGATAGTAGTGCTGGTTTTCATTGTTCGGCTTGATGGCCAGCGCCCGCTTATAGGTGTTGATCGCTTTCTCGATCTCGTTGTTGCTGTAATACATGAAAGCCAGCCAGTCGAGCAGATCGACGTTGTTGGGGTCGGAAACCAGCAGTTTCTCGACTTCCGCAATACCTTCGCCGGTGCCGGCAGTGTATTTGGTCAGGAGTTCCTGCTCTTCCTTCTTCATTTCGCTCTGCAGATCGTTGCCTGACAGTACCTGCTTGAACCGTTTCGCGGTCGGGTTCTCTTTCTTTTCTTCTTCAGCCGGGGCTTCAGCGGCAGCTGACTGCGTTTCTCCCGACTTGTTCGACATCAGCAGCACTGCCACAATGGCCAGCAGCGCCAGCACGACCACGATGATGACGATGGTAAACATATCCATACCCCGAACCTCCTGTTGGCTTCAAACCACACAATCTGCCGACACCTGACGAACAATCGGCAGAATGCTTTGTGTATCCGTTACAAGTTGCACCAATCGTACCACAAGCCTTTCACTCTTCCAAGAGAGAATCTTCCGGGAATATTCACCGGTACACTCAACATTTTGACCAGAACTGCGGTGGCATTGTCGTCACCACCGACATCGACGGCTTCAGCGACCACTGTTTTGGCGATTCCGGAAAACTCATTCTCGGTGAGAACTTTCTCGATACGATCATCGGGCATCCAGTTGTAGACGCCGTCCGTGCAGAACATCAGGATGTCTCCGGGCGACAGATCGAGAAGCAGCGTGTCGACCTCGGCAAACTCTCGTACGCCCATCGCTCGACTGAGAATGTGTCGCATCGGATGTTTCTTGGCGTCTTCCGGGGTGAGTTTGCCCTGGCGAATCTGTTCGGCGACCAGTGTGTGGTCGCGTGAAAGCTGTCGCAGCTTGCCTTCGCGCAATAGATAACAGCGTGAGTCGCCGATGTGACCGAGCAGAGCCTGGGACCCATGGATGAGACACCCGGTAAGGGTTGTGCCCATGCCCTTCTTTTCCTGGTGTTCCTGGGCATAGCTCCAGATGCGGCTGCTGGCTTCGCCAAAGGCGTTTTCGATCTGTGACTGGGTGAGCTCCTTGATCGGATTCTGCGCCATCCAGTGCAGAATCCCTTCGATGGCGAGACGCGAAGCAACTTCGCCGGCTGCATGACCGCCCATGCCGTCGGCCACACCGAAAAAGCAGGAGTGACAAGTGAGAGCGGGGTCTCGCCAGGGTGGAACGGCCACCAGGGAATCCTCGTTGTGTGTACGCTTCTTCCCGACATCTGTATGATGCGAGAATTGCAGTGAACTCATAACCCCCCACCCGATACTTCAGGCGCTTATGGCGATACCGACCCTTCCGACAATGTCGAATTATACCGGGCTTCGAAACCCCGGTCAAGGAATTGCCTCATCGTGCCGATAGCAGGAAATGGATTATTGTCGATTTCTGGAGAAGTCTTTATGGAATACAACGGTCGCTCCGGCTTGCGTGAACTGCAGATTGCTCAGAGTCTGGTAGCCCTGCGCTGGGCGGCGATCCCCATCCTGCTGGCGTTCGCCTTTCTGGCGATACGCCTGTTCGGCATGTCGTTTTCCGTCACACCCATCTACGTGCTGGGCTGCCTGCTGGCAGGCATCAACATCTTTTTCACGGTTCACATCTCCGTCCTGTCGCGACAGTTGCAGTTGCGGCACGGTCCGGCGGCGTTGAAACGCTTTCTCATGATTTGTACCAATCAACTGCTGCAGGAACTGCGCGGTCGGGGCATCAGCGGCTTCATGGGTCTGCCGAGTCTGTTCTGGCGCACCGGCGGGGCCATGTATCTGATGGTTCTCGAAGCTCTTCGCGGTGTTCGCCTGAACCTGCTCTCGCTTGAAAACGTCATGCACAGCCAGATGATTCTCGACATTCTGGCGATCACGATGCTGATACGCTATACCGGAGCCACGGAAAGTCCGCTGCCGATGCTGCTGTTTGTGCCGGTGATCACGGCGGGGGCCGTGCTTGGCTTCTATCAGGGAACCCTGTATGCGATGGTCGGTTCCAGTGCTTATCTTCTGGTCGGGTTGCTGGTAAATCTGAAGGCGATCACCCATGTGAAGTTCTATGGCCCGCAGTTCGGTGATCTCAGCCAATCGGTGGGCTGGACCTTCTCAAGCTATGCGATCATGGCCGTTGCCTTGATTGGCTCGACCTATCTGGCCCATCACCTGACCTCGGTCTTCAAGGAACGCATCTTCTTCCTGAACCAGTTGCTGGAGAAGAATCGTCGTGAATCGACGGCTCAAGCGGCCGTGGCCGAGAACGTCGGCAATGCGTGGTTCATTCTCGACCCGCAGGGAACCATTCTGAAATACAAGCGCGGGTATGCCGGCTTCTTCCCGACGACCCTGACCGGACGGTGCATTTTCGATGCCGTTCCCAGCTTCAAGCAGAGCGGGATGGAGTATCTGGTGCAGTCTGTGCTGACCGGCGGTAAGCAGCGAGACATGGAGCGGGTGAATGTGTTGTCGCCCGAGGGGACGTCGCACGTTGTCTGCTGTCGATTGATGCCCATGGTCGATGCCGACGGCCGTGCGTTGGTGTTGCTGATTGTCGAGGATTTGTCTGAGCTGTTGTATTTCAAAGAGCACGTCACGCAGCTGCGTCAGGCCCTCGAGCACAGCAAGCTGGAACTCGAGAAGGTGACGCTCGATGCGCGTGAGGCCAATCAGCAGTTGATGAAGAGTCTCAAGACCGCGAATGAACGCTCACTCGAGATACAGGAACTGCAGCAGACGATTCAACAGCTCGAAACCGTGAAGTCGGCTCACGAGGGCGAGATCTCACAATTGAAAGACGAGCTTGCGGCTCTCAAGTCTCACAATGACCAGTTGACCGCTGATCTTCGCTACAAGCATCTGATTCTCGAAGAGATCACCGGGCTTCTGACTCACTGCACGAATCTCGAGGATCTGACGAATCTTGTCGAACAGCGCACCCGCTCGTTGTTCAAGCTCGATAATGCCTCGTTGCATGTGTTTCAGGCCGCTCCGAGTGAAGCGCGATTGTCCGAACTGCTCGATACGAGAAGGGTTTCGCCGCGTCTGCTCGACCTGCCGCGTCGCAACCCGAAAGTTCTCGAACCGGTGCTCAATGACGGCAAACCGGTGATCATTCGCGCGGAAGTTCGCCCGGACAAGGCAGCGTCAATGGCGATCACGAACGGTCAGTCGCATCGACTGGTCGCGTATCTGCCGGTGCGACTCGACGGTGAAGTGCTGGGCATGATGATGCTCGAACGGTTTGGCCCGGAAGAAAACACCGATCGGATGATGGAGATGCTGATCTACTATCTCAACCACACGGCTTCAGCGCTGCGCAACGCGTTAATGACGCGCAGCCTCGAGCAACAGCGTGAAAAACTCGATCAGACGATAGGGAATCTGGAAGCGCAGATGGCGCTGCTGACCGAGATGATTCAATTCGAGCCCGCCAAAGAAGAACTGCCGTTTCAGACGTTTCTGGCGCGACTGTGCGTGGCGCACGGCGCGAATGACGGGGTTCTGATGCGGTTTCACAACGACGGCTCTTCTCAGTTGCTCGCTCGCATCGAGCAGAACCGCTCGAAAGAGCTGCTCGCGATCGAAGAACAGGTCATGAAAGCGCTGGTGGCGAATCCGACACACAAGGCTTCGATGCAGGGCCCCGACGGCACGACGCTCAATGCCTGGCCCTTGAAGCAGGGAGCACGCCTGGTGGGAATTCTGTTTCTGCACGTCACGGTGCAGGAACAAGCCAATACATCTCTTCTCGATGTGTGCGCGAAGATGGTCGAAGAACACCTTTCGCTCTACGTGTTGCGCGAAGAGAAAGAGCTGTGGGAAAACTTCTATCAGGAGACACTGCAGGTTTGACACCGTCCTGAATCTGCAGAAGATCAGAAGCCTGCCGTCGCGGAAAAGCAACGGCAGGCTTCTGGTTTTTGATGATCAGTTGATCAGCGTTTGATCTTGAAAAAATCGCAGTACCAGTCGACAAAGCGGCCGACGCCCACCTCGAGAGGGGTTGAGGGTTTGAAACCGACATCTTTCTGCAGGTCGTCGACGTCTGCATAGGTGGCGGGGACGTCTCCGGGCTGCATCGGCAGAAAATTCTTCACCGCCTTGCGTCCGAGTTTCTCTTCGAGAATTTCAATCAGTCGCAGCAGTTCTACGGGTGAATGATTGCCGATGTTGTACAAACGATAGGGTGCCCGGCTGGTGCCCGGATCAGGATGTTCGCTCTTCCAATCGGGGTTCGGGGGGGCGATGCGATCGGAGACGCGGATGACGCCTTCGACGATGTCGTCAACGTAGGTGAAATCGCGACGCATGTTGCCGTGGTTGAACACGTCGATGGGCTTGCCGTCGAGAATCGCTCTGGTGAAGAGAAACAGCGCCATGTCCGGTCTTCCCCATGGGCCGTAAACGGTGAAGAAGCGAAGCCCGGTGACCGGCAGGTTGTACAAATGCGCGTAGGTGTGCGCCATCAGCTCGTTGGCTTTCTTGGTGGCGGCGTAGAGCGAGAGCGGATGATCGACGTTGTGATGGATCGAGAACGGCATCACGGTGTTCGCCCCATAGACCGAGCTGGAAGAGGCGTAGGTGAGATGCGGCGTTCGGGCGTGTCGACAGCCTTCGAGAATGTTCACGAAGCCGGTCAGGTTGGAATCGACGTAGGCATGCGGGTTTTTCAGGCTGTAGCGCACGCCGGCCTGCGCGGCGAGATTGACCACACGGTCGAAGGCGTGCGCGGCGAACAGCTGCTCGACCGCCGGGCGATCGGCCAGATTGCCGCGTACGAAGTGAAAGCGCGGGTATGAGGCAAGAAGCGCCAGACGGGCTTCTTTCAGTGAGACATCGTAGTAATCGTTGACGCTGTCGAACCCGACCACCTCATCGCCTCGTTCGAGCAGGCGGCGAGAGAGGTGAAAGCCGATGAATCCGGCGGCTCCGGTGACCAGAACTTTCATGATGCGACCTCATGCGAACAGAATCAGGATCAGCGATCATAAGCGAAACACCGTATTTTTGACAACCGTCATTTCGACGAAGCAGCGAGAGGAGTCGATGCCATCCCTCGAAGCGGTCGGCAGTTACTCAGAGGCCATGGAGCGGACCCAGGGTCATTTCTTTCTCTCGAAACTCTGTTTTTCCGCCGGCATCGCTCAACGATTCGCCATTGCGGCAGGGAGTGCTCTCTCGTCTCGAGATCGAGGCTGAAACCTTGTCGACTTCGCATCCATGCGAAGACGACAAGGCCGAATCGCCTCCTGCGATCCGGCAGCCTGCTCTCGGACTCCGTTCGCCTCTTGCCGAACGGCTCACAAGTTTCGCTCTTGCCGGCGGAAAAACGAAGGAGAACGAAATGACCCTGGAGCGGACAGGCTGGAGGCAGAGGTTGTCGTTCGCCTGTGATATACTGCTGCGCCGATTCGTCCCCATGTTCGTCGCAAGGAGCCGCTGCACGTGTCATTGCCCGCGTTGCTCAATCGCCCCCCGTTAGCCTGGGCGGTTCTGGCTGTTGTCATCTGCATTACGCTCTTTTTCGGCCGGTACGCAAGAATCGATCGGATCGACAACCGCCTCGAAGACAACGTGATTCGCGGTGAGGTTCTTGATGCCTATTATCGCTACCTCAAAGCGTTCGGCAACGATCGAATCCTTCTTGTGGCATTTCCGGTCGGGACGATCGATGCCGCATTGGTACGCATGCTGACTCGTACGGAACGGCGTCTCCTGGAGCTGCCGAATGTTCAGACGGTGCTTTCTCCTGTGAGTCCGCTGCGAACGCAGTTCGGCATTGCCTCAGAAGCGGAGATCGAAAAGTTCCTGGCGGAGAAGAAACAACTCGATCGCTACCTGGACAACATGAAGAAGACGACGGCCCTCGAACGACTGATCATCTCTCCAGACTGGAAGGTCGGCGGCATCGTCATTCGATTGGACCAGGAGACGGGCGATCTGGTCGGGCCGACGATTCAACAGATTCAATCCGTACTGGCCGAGTGCATGCCGGTCGGCACGCGTTTAACCGGCGTTCCCGAGATTACTCGTCTGATTCTCGAGATGACCCGGCGGGACCAGAAGATGTTTTCGCCACTGACGATTCTGTTGACCGCGATCGTGCTGTTTCTGCTGTTCAGAGGGATGTTCGGACTCGTGATTCCGTTGCTGGCGATTTGCAGCGCTTTCATCTGGACGAAAGGACTGCTGATCGCTCAGGGTCATTCCATCAATTTCGTGACTTCCATTCTGCCGCCGATGATTCTGTCGATTGCACTCACCTATTGCATACACATTCTCACTGACTACTTCGAGGCGTCACGCGACCTGGACGATTTCGACCCGGCGATTCTGGCGGGCAGTCTTCGGCATGTTGCTTACCCGATCATGCTCTCGACCCTGACGACGGTGATCGGCTTCGGATCATTGCTGTATACCTCGATTGAGTCGATCGGGCAGTTCGGTGTCTATGCCGCGATCGGAACAACCGTGTCGATGGTTCTCTCAATCACGGTTCTTGGAGCCGGTATCGCGGCTCGTCGCAAGACCGGGCACGTCATGCCGTCGACGATCAAGAATCTCGAAAACTATATCGATCGCCTGTCGCGAGCCATGATTCGAAACACGGGCACTGTGTGGCTGATCGTCTTTCTGCTGCTTGGAGTGTCAGCATACGGATTGTACGTGTTGCCGATCGAGACAAGTCTGATCAGATACCTGCCTGATGATCATGATATCCAGGAGGCGAACCGCTATGTCGAAACGAACCTGAGCGGGATCGTCCCGGTCGAGTTGTTTCTTGAGAGCGATGGGAGGCGATTTACCGAACCTGATATCGTGCATCGAGTGCGTCGGTTTCAGGAGGCGGTGGCCGGCGTTCCGTATCTCGACAAGAGTCTTTCCTACGTCAGTCTGATTCAGGACTTCGATCGCATGTTCTCCGGCGAGCCCGATCATATTCCGCGCACCGAGGAAGAGATTCGCGACTATCTGAAGTTCTATGCGCCGGCCCCCGCTTCAGGCACGCTCAGCCCCGACGAACTCGAGGAAATGGCGGAAGCCAGTCGCGCGATCCTGCTCGAACTGCAGACGGCATCAGACACTGCTTCTGATTCAGAACTCGCCTCGGCGTCTGAACTTTTAACGGGGCATGTGCAGACAGCGACCACAGCGATCTTTCTGCCGGGAGGGCTTCTCGGAGAATTGTTGTCTCCCGATGCGCGTACGGCGCATGTGTCGATGCGCTATCAGGACCGCACGTCGCGGGAGATGTTCGAGGGGTTTCGCATGATCGAAGCCATCGCCAAAAAGGAATTTGACGGGAGCGGGATTCGTGCGACCATCACGGGGCGAGCGCCTCTGTGGGCTGAGGTCTCTGAAATCATCGTCTGGAACGAGATTACCAGTTTCGGCTTCTCTCTGCTGGTGATTACCTGCATTATCTCTGGATACTTTCGGTCGTTGAAGATCGGCCTGGTATCGATGATTCCAAACACGCTGCCGATGATCTACACCTACGGATTCATGGGCCTGACGGGAACCACCTTCAACACCGTCACCGGCATGATTGCCAGCATTGCCATCGGTCTTGCGGTAGATGATACGATCCACATCATCTGCCAGTTTCAGCATGAGCTGGAAAAAGACCGCGATGAGAGGGAAGCATTGGTTCGCACCATGGTTCACAAGGGGCGGGCGACGGTCTTTGCCAGCGTGATTCTGTGCAGCGGCTTTTCGGTGCTGGCTCTTTCGAGTTTCGGGCCGACTCGTTACTTCGGGGTCTTCATCTCGGTGGGGGTGGCGGCGGCACTTATCTGTGAATTGCTGATTACTCCGGTTGCGCTGTACACGTTCAAGCCGATACCGATTCCAGAATCACCCGCCGGGCCTGTGGAAGAATCTCGAGACAGCGACACTTCACCGTGAAATTCTGAGCCGGTGAAGATCTGCCGAAGCCTTTAGCGAAGTGTGGGAATTGTGGTTGACAATGTCCGGTCGGATTCGTATCATTCTGTCAATACGCGTCTCATCTGTATTGTACTGAGTGTGACGTGTCTGGTCGGAATTTTTCCGGGAGGAACATCGATGTTGAAACGGTTGTTCGGCCTCTGTCTGTGCTTGAGTCTGGGGTTGGCCTGTGGCGTAGCGTTTGCGGAAACTCCGGCCTCGGAGCTCAATGACGCGATTCTGTATTTTGTGAATGATCCGCGCGAACTCACCTTTGCTGATCTGAACAAGGTTGTCGAATCCAATCGCCAGTATGACCTTGAACGTGGCATCGTCAACGATGGACAGGTGACGAACTTCTTCGAACACATGCAGAAGTTCGGCGTGAAGAACGCCGGAACCGGCCAGAACCAGATTCGGGTGGCGTATGTCGTTCAGAGCCAGGGCACCGAGACCAACGGCGTGATCGTGGTCAAGGGTGATTTTGAACAGGCCAAGCTGCTTGATCTGTTGAAGAAGCACTATTCCGAACACAGCAATGAACACGCTCCGGCGCTTATGAAGAAAGATGCTTTTGCCCGGGTGCAGAATGAAAAGGCCGAAAACCCCTACATCGTTCAGGAAACCAAGTTGTTCGGCCGATCGGCGCACATTTTCCCGATGCCCGTGCGCAACCGTGAACTGATCGCGCTGTCGACCGGTGATACCGTGTTGATCAGCTCGGCGGATCGCGGCAACCGCAAGCTGTTGCAGCAGACGCTCGACGTGGTCGAGGGGCGGGTTGCCAAAGTTGCTCCGGCTCCGAATACCCGCGTGGTGCTGACCTTCTGTGCCACCGCCGCCGAAAAGAAAGAAATGGATACCCGCATCATGGCCCGCTACGAAGGTCAGAAGAAGGATGCCATCTCGAAGAAGAAGCTGACCAAACGGCTCGGTGAGCGTGTTCGCCAGAAGGTGATCAAGAACAAGATTGAATTCATGATCGACTCATTGAACGAGATGGATCACGCAACGATGACCATCGAGCGTGGCAATGCCGGTGAGATGACCAAGTCGGCCATGCTGGTTGCCAAGTTCGAAGACGCTGATCGTGCAGCGAAGGTCAAGAAGAACATCATGAAGCATCTGGTCAAGGAAATCAAACGCACCGAGAACGTCAACGACAAGTTTGCTCTCGGCAACGTCAGCGTGACGACCCAGGGCAATGAACTCGTGATGCGCTGCAAGTTCGCTGATGCCAAAGAACAGATGCACGGTTTCAACCTGATTTCGAGCTACGTGGCCAAGGGGCTGCTCGATCGTCTCTGATCTTCATTCGTTGGTGAGCCGGCCCGCTGCGACGACCATCGCGGCGGGCCGGTCTGTTTTCAGGCCGATAACCCGGAATGCTTCGGTCATATCATAGTCTGACCGCAGAACCTCTCAAATGGCCACGCCAGGCTATGGACAGCTTGTACGATGTTCGTTCGTTACGGCGGTGCGGCGGCCGAGCAGTGTCTGCCCGTTTTGCCAGCAGACCAGCTCGAGGTCTCTTGTGGTGAATCCCGCACGAGCGCAATTTCCCAGCACAATGCTGATGTCTCCCATCGGAGAATCGCTCCCCAGCAGTAGCCGCTGTACAGGGATTCGATGTTTCAATTCCGCGATGGCTGAAGGGCTTTGGAAGCTGATGTCGAGAAAGAGATTCTTGTACGGTACCGCGGCCTGAATTATTTCCGGTCTCTCCCAGAGGCCGGAGTGAGCAATGACGATGGAGGCGTCAGGCACCCGCGCGGCCAGGCGGGCAAACTCGCTAGGTTCGGTGCGGTGACGTGCATCGAGACCGAACATGCGACCGCTGCCGCCGGCATGAATGACCAATGGAACTTGATAAGACGCGGCTTTGCGGGCCACCTGGGTCATGAAGTCACTGTCGACCACCACACCCTGCAGCAGCGGATGGATCTTGATGCCTTGACCGCCTGCCTGGAGCAGACGATCGATCTGCGGCTCGGGAGGCAGATGCGGCAGGGGGGAAATGAAGGGGTGCAGTCGAGGCGAACGAGCGCAACCGGCGAGCACGGCTTCATTCGGGACGACGGGCGGCACGGCGAGCACCACGGATTCGGTCACGCCGACGCGATCCATGCGAGACACCAGGTCGGCTGATTCCTCGCGGTGAAAGCTGCGAATGATACGGTTCAGAATCCGCTCGAGCGGAGCCTCGAACGGGCTGCGACGCCGCACGAGCTGCTCATAGCGCATTCGTTCAAAAGATTGCCAGAACCAGCGACGCAGCAGGGGCGCGAGAGGGTCGGCGCGGCGGCCGGAAAGCGCGGGTGTTTGCATGGACAGCGCGTTCCAGTGAAGGGTCAGATGCGTATGAAAATCAATGATCGGCCCTGAATACAGGTCTTTCAACGGGGTACTCTGCGGCACGCGACAGTCAGTGACTCAGCGCACCGGGCCGCAGGTCTTGCGCACGATCTTCTCGGTCAGCCAGTCGGGCAGGCCTACGTAGTTGCGGAGCTTGGCCTTGCGCTCGATGCGGCGCAAGCGGTTCACCGCAATTTCCTCGGGAACCTTACCGTCCAGCTTCTCGCTCGGAATGTTATAGCGTCCTTCATATTTGAGCAAACACCAATAGGAGATCTTGACCTTGTTTATGAGATTGTACGTTTCGAGAAAGTCTTCCGTGGTTTCCTGTGGAAAACCAACCATGACGATCGAGTTCATGCTTTTCACCTTTGTTCGCTCGATCACGTGGTTCACGACGCGAATGAAATCCTCGATGACATACTTGCGCCCCATCAGTCTGAGCATGCGATTCGACCCCGACTGCACCGGTGACCCGAACGACCGGATCTTCCCGGTCTGGAAAATCGGGTCGAGGCGATCGATGTATTTTATGAGCCAGTCCGGTTCGACGTAGTGCATATCGATGACGAAATCACCTGGTACTTTTACGATTTCGGCGAGCAGGTCGGGTAAGGAAGAGCCGATGTCCTGACCCCAGCAGCCCATGTCGGTGCCGGTGAGCGAAATGGTTTTATAGCCGCGACGCACGGCTCGTTCCAGCTGCGGCATGATCTGGTCGAGACCGGTACTCTTGATCTTGCCGCGGGCATGCTTGATCGCGCAAAAGGTGCAGTTGCCGAGGCAGCCGTTTCCGCCTTGAATAAAGTACCAGTCGTTCATGGGCAAAGAGTCAAGCCAGTCAGGCATCTTGATAAATGGAACATATTGCTGAAGTCTGGTGACCGCGTTCTTGATGCGCCGTCCGACCATGAATGTCTGACTTTTCAGGTATTCATGATCGTTGACGCTGTTGGTCACGGAATCCCGGAATGAAGTGCGGGTCGGGGGAATCACCTTCTCGATCTTTTCCATGTCGAGCGGCGGAATGTCGACGACGTCCGAGAACTCCTTGAACACCTTGGGGGCGATTTTCGGGTAACAGCCCGAGACGATGACACGCGCTCCCGGCTTACGGCCGGCACGGGATTCCACGATATTGCGGTATGCCTCGTCCTCATACTGCTGATTGAACGAACAGGTCGAAACCAGAATCAGATCGGCGTCTTCGAGACGTTGAACTTCGGTGAAATCATTCTTTACCAGATAGTCGCGCAGCTGATTGGTCTCGACGATGAGTTCGGTGCAGGCATGCGCTGATGTGACAATGTGAAACGTGTTCATGTTGAATTTCCTCTTCTCTTACGCCCTTGTTGGAAACATTACTTCTCACCGATTCCGATCACGAAGTGCCGTTGCGCTTCGACGTTGATTCGTTTGAATCGTGCTTCCTCAAAGAGTGTGCGCAGCTGTTCGATCGAGTAGGGGCCGTGAGCGTCGTCATGGTACCCGTGACGATCACGGAAGTCGACAATAAACGCCGCGCCGTTGGGTTTGAGTACCCGGTGGATCTCTGCCCAGATTCGGGCGGGGTCGGACATCTCATGCATGCAGTTCCCGGAAACCACCCAGTCGATCGAGTTGTCGGCCAGCCCGGTGGCACCGGCATCCAGGTTGAGAACCCGGATCCGGTCGTGCGATGCGTGACGGCGGGCCATGGACTGCAGACGGTCGGTCATCTCCGGCGAGGAATCGAGGCAGTACATGATGCCGTTCTTGAGCCGCCGGGCGATCGGCAGACTGAAGTTCCCCGAACCCGCCCCGATATCGAGTACGGTTTCGTCGCCGTGCCTGATGCGCTTGAACATCTCACGTTTGAAGGCCGTCCAGTAGTTCCCGAAGAAGAGAATCTCGAGCAGTTTGCGTGTCCATGTGCCGAAAAACCAGGCGTGAAATTTGCCTCGCAAGCCGCTCCACTCGCCCGGGTGGTGGATACTCATATTCGTGGTTTTCCTTTGCCGTCTGATCGAGAGGCACGGCTTGAGACCTATGTCTTTAATCGCCTGCTGCAGCTCATTATAGACGACCATCGTTGTTTATGCGACAGGCTCCTGCGAATTGCCGTAACGGATATTTACGCGGTGATCATTCGCGTCTGCCGGATGAAGCAAAAGAGACAGTTCACGCGTCACGGCTGCGCAGCCAGGTGACGTGATGCTGCATCAAAGGGCGCCAGACGGCGAAGCAGCGATTCAGTCCGAAGAGAAACAGCCGCTCGTAAGCCGTTTGAAAATGAGCCAGTCGGCGTAGACTCGAGATGCGTTCGTAGCCGTGGTTGATCAGTGTCTGCAGGCGTGAAGCCGACATGCGTGACGGGCGGTGTGAGACGAAAACCGTTGCCCCGAAGCTGGTCTCAGAAAGAATGCGCGAAGCCTCGAGGGTTGGGTTGCCGTCTTCGTCTCTGCACATGAGGCCGACCGGCAGGACCTGGGCCATGAGACGCCGATCGTAAATGTACCGAAAAACATCGTTGACGGTTTGTTCGTCATCGGTGTCAAAGCCGACCACAAAGTATCCATAAGGCACGATCCCGTATCGCCGGCATTGCTCAACGGCGTGATCATTCTGCGCGGTGGTAGTGCCCTTGCGCTCACTGTTCAACGTTGTCTGCGAGGTGGTCTCGAACCCGAGAGCCAGGCTGGTGAAGCGAGCTTCACGAAACAGGCGCATCAACTCGTCGTCGGCTGTCGGTTGAACGTGAAACTGTGTTGAAAAGCTGACATCATGACCGCGGCAGGCGTGCGTCAGGCGACGCAGGAGTTCTTTGGTCCAGTCCAGGTCTCCGAACAGACAGTCGTCGACGAGCATGAACCGGGCGGTTCCGTGATGATTGTGCAGGTTGAGTACCAGTTCGAGGTCTTTAATCACATCATCGTGAGGGCGATTCCTCCAGACGCGTTCACTGACGCAGAAGCGACAGCGGCGCACGCAGCCGGTCGAGGCGAAAAGTGAATAGACGGCTTCCTTCGGCAGACCAAACAGGCCGTTACGAATGGTTTTCGGTCCGAATCCCTCGACGAGGTCGTATCGGGTCTCGCCATCGGCTGAAAGTCCGGGTTGCTGATTTCGAAAGACCCCATCTGAACGACGAATGATGATGCCGGGAATGTCGGCCGGATCGCTGCCGTCGCTGAGTGATCGCAGCCACAGGGGCAGAGAAACTTCGCCTCTTCCCTTGAAAACCGCATCGCCGACGGCAAGGAAACGATCGGCAAAGTTGGAGGCCGACGGGCCGCCGAACGCGATCGGCAGATCGGGGCGATGCGCCTTCAGCGCACGTGCCATCTGAAGCGCGCGGTGCAGGGTGTTGAGAGTGACTGAGATGGCAACGGCGTCATACTCTCGGATAATGCGGCTCATGAGGTGGCGATCGAAGTCGATCAACTCTTCGGCAAAGACCCGGCAGGTGTAGCCGGCTTTCACGAGAGCGCCGGCGAGGAATGGGCAGCCGCAGCGAATCTGCCCCATCAACTCGGTGACCACGCACTCGGATGCGATCGAAGGTTCGAGAAGGGCGACTCGCCTGATGCTTTTCGTCATGGGAGAAGACTGCGATCAATATCGTCCCAGTTGGAATACGTGGCGCGCGGCAGCTGTCGGGCCGGACGTCCGCTCAGAAGGTGAAACAGTCCTCTGATGCGTTGCCAGAAGTTGCGGATTTGTTGCAGCAACATGATTCAGGATACCGGCAGGCCGGCAGCACGGTCTGCGATTGAAGCGGGCAGGCCGATGACTTTCTGCAGCTTGAACTTGCGCAGCAGTCGGTCGTGGCGTTCCTGCTTGACGGCGGGGGAAATCTGATTCGGCATACTCACGCTCGGCGTGTCGGGCCGGCCTTCATACATGAGTATCTGGTACAAATCGATGGGAAGACGATCGATCAGTCGGCAGCTGGCGACAAAATCCTCGTCGGTTTCGCCCGGAAACCCGACCATGATGATCGAGGAAAGGCGCGGACGTCGGGGCACGCGGTCGAGTTGCTGCAGAGCGACTTCGATCTGCTCGATGCGATAGTCACGGCCCATGCGTTCAAGAACGCGATTCGAGCCGCTCTGAATCGGCAGACAGAACGCGGAGATCTTGCCGGTGGCGAAGACGGGAAGCAGTTGATCGAGAAGTTTCAGCAGAAACACGGGTTCGACGAAGCGCAGGTTGATGCGAAAATCTCCGGGGACCGCCGCCATGCGGTCGAGCAGTTCGGCCAGGTTGCTGCCGATGTCGGTTCCCCACGCCCCCATGTCATCTCCGGCAAGTGATACTTCGCGCGCACCGGAAGCGAGAGCCTGTCGCAGTTGCTGCAAAATGATATCCGGCGGAGTGCTGACCAGTCTGCCTTTGGCGCGTCGCACGGCACAGTAGGTGCAACGCCCGAGACAACCGAAAGAGCCGCGAATAAAGTACCAGTCGGGAGAGGGAATGGTTGCCATCCAGTGAGGGATCAGATCAATGCCGAAACGACGGCGCATCTTCTCGAGCTTGCCGCGAATTCGTACCAATCTCGCAAACAGAGGATTCGCCTGATAATCGTCGATACGCACGGCATGACCGGAAATGTCGCTCATGCGATGCGGGCCTTGAATAAGCTGGTCAAACTGCTGCAGTTCGAGAGGTGGTACGGAAAGGGCCCCTTGAATCTGTTGAAACCGCTGCGGATTGATGCGGCTCAGGCAGCCGGTCGCAATCAGTCTTCCCCCGGGTTTGCACTGGGACGCGCGAGTCTGAAGATCATCCATCGCCGCATCCTCATACTGCTGGTTCACGGCGCAGGTTGAAACCACGATATCATCGGCCTCTGCCGCGACCGATGTTTCCTGCCAGCCGTTGGCGAGATAAAACAGCCGAATACGGTTCGCATCGAGCGCGATTTCGGTGCATGGATGCGCTGAGTTTGAGATGAAAAACCGTTTGTCTGAGTTCATGCCGTTACTGCAGACCGATGAAGTGCCGAATCTGTTTCTTGACGGCCATGCGTTGCAGGTGTTGGAAGCGACGATCGCGAATGTGAGCGGGCACCTTGTTCGGTAGCGTGGCGGCTTTGGTTCCCGGGCGCTCTTCATAAGGGAAGATCAGATAGAGCGAGAAATCCACTTCCTTGATGAGTCGCATGCTGTCTCGGAAGTCGCTGTCAGTTTCGCCGGGGAACCCGACGATGATGTTCGTTGCAATCATCTGCACTTTCGTATGGCGCAGCGTGTCGTTGACGCCATCCTTGATCTGCGAGAAGGTGTAGCGGCGATTCATGGCCTTGAGAATACGATCGCTTCCGGACTGGGCCGGAACGCAGAAACTCTTGACCTTTCCGGAGTTGAATGCCGGCTGCAACTTGTCGAACAGCTTGAGCAACCAGTACGGATCAATGAAGCGGATATTGATCGTAAAGTCTCCGCGCAGCTTGATCAGCTCGTTCAGCAGGTCGGCGAGATCCTGTTTGCGATCGAGACCGTAGCCACCCAGATCTTCGCCGGTGAGCGCAATCTCTCGGTAACCCAGAGCCAGACCCTTTTCGGCCTGTCGCACGATCTTGTCGATCGGGTCGCTTTCGATGAACCCCTGTGCGTGTCGAATGCCGCAGTAGCTGCAGTTGCCGGTGCAGCCTGTGGCGCAACGTATGCAGAACCAGCTGGGGGATGGAGTGGTGAGCAGCACTCGCGGCACGCGCAGAAACGGAATCTTTTTCTGCCACTGCTCAATGCGGTGTCGAGCCTTGACCCAGAACGCAATGTGCGGATTCGCTTCGTACTCGTCGGTCGAGATGAAATTGTTGTCCAGATCTTCGAGACGGGTGGTGAAGTTCATGTGCTCGTTGAACTTCATGATGTCCTTGGTCGAGATGCAGACCCCGTTGAATTCCTTGCGAAGGCGTTCCTTGTTGATTTCGGGCAGACAGCCGACCACGATCAGTTCGGCCCCGGCCTTCTTGTCGGCCATGCGCCGTCTGATTTCGTCGATCTCATAGTCTTCTGAGCTTTTGCTGAACCCGCAGGTGGAGATGATGACGATGTCTGCCTCAGGGGCATGGCGGGTGACTTCCCAGCCGTTGGCCGCAAACCAGCGTTTCAACAGATTGCTGTTCATGGCGTTTTCGGTGCAGGGGTGCTGGGTGACACCGACATAGACTTTTTTCATGGGGGCTGAGCTCCTGGAAGTGGCGTGCGCGACGGGGAAGGCGTGATGGCGCTTCGGGACGAAGAGCGTCGCTGACTGCAACGACATGGTAACGCATGAGCGGCAGGCCTGACAAGCATGAGACGCAGGGCAAGCGGCAGTGACGGTCGCCGAGTTGCGTGAGCGGCCAGTCGTTCTCGGTGAAGCGGCAGGGGACCAAGGCGTCCTGGCCAGGCACGTTTTGTTCACCGAGAATTGCCGGTGAACGACGCAAATGGCTTGACGCGGACGCGTGAGGACAATAGACTGAACACTGAGTGGTACATTGCCAGGAGGAAGACGTGGCCAAGCCTGAGGTGCCTGAAAAGCAACCCCCGTCAGCAGCTTCCTATACGCTCGCGGAAGAACTGCGTCATGACACGGTTTTGATCGTCATTCACGGGTATTTCAACGATCAGGCCGGGTGTGATCTCTCCGAGATGGTGAACCGGCATCTGCGTGCTGATCATGGTCGTTTTGTTTTCGACTTTCAGAACTGCGCGACCATCAACAGTATGGGGGTGGCCGAACTGCTCGAGATCACGCTGCGAATCACGGAAGACTTTAAAGGTCGCCTGGTTTTGTCAGCGTTGAAGCCGTTCATGGCCGATCTGTTGACCCTGGCGTATGTGATTCCGGCGGCTCGGACTGCTCCTGACATTGCCTCGGCCCTTCACCAGATCAACGACAACTGAAACATCGCGACGGAGGAAGTTTGATGCCCCCGTTTGCCGGTTCTGCGGAGACAGGCGCCGATGTCCGGCGCGATCTCGAGTCGCCGATTCGTACCGTGCGTCTGTTCGCCTACGATGAGATTCTGCGCACGAGAGCCGCAAGACATTTTCGTGATGCCCTGAAACAGCGTGAGTCGCTGGAAGATGATGAAGAATGTCGCATCATGCTGCAACATGCCCTCGCGATGGCCGACGAAGCGACGTCGGTAGCGCCCTCCCCAGGAGAAACGCAAAAGTCCGAGTCAGCACGATCATCATTTTTGATCAGAAGCGTAGAAGAGTGGCAGAAATTGGCGAGAGACTTTCCCGACTCGATTGCCGCTGAGACGAACCCATTGGCGCTTGCTGAAATGATTCGGCAGATCGGGCGATATCTGGAACCGGCTCAGCGTCAATCTCTCGAGCCGTATCTGGCGCATCGATTGTCTCTTGTTCGCTCGGCGGCCCTCAGCGTTCTCATCGAAAGATTCCCGGAAGAGCTGGCGCCGCGGTTGCCGAATGTGCTGAAATCACGCGACCCGCGACTGCGGGCGTTGGCGGTGCGCGGCCTGGCGCGTATCGACCCCGATGAGGCGGTTCGACATCTTGAGCTGATGCTTCTGGGCAGTGACCCGGCGTTGCGCCGTTTCGGATTGCAGATCGTGTCTCTGCTGCCGTTTTCCCTCGTTCGCGATCTTATGGTGCGATTTGCTCTGCTGGTCGAAGAACCTCCTCTCGTGAGAGCGGCCTCGGCCGTTTTTCGCTCCAATCCCGACCCTGATGTAGGGTTCCGACTGCTTGAGGCGGAATATCAGGCGCCGGAAACACAGAAGCCGGTGATTCGCCGGATGCTGCAGCAGGCTGAAGAGGCGTTGTCGACGTCGGGTGTTCTTGGGGCAGAGGCACCCCGTCATGCGCAACGTATGGAGGAGTGGCGCGGGAGGCTGGCGGCTCGTGTCACCCTGCAGGAGTTACTGGCCCTGGTTCCTGAAGAATCGGCGGATGCAAGTCGACATCTTGCCGATCAGCTTGGCACAAGAGTCGCTGAGCCGCTCATGCGTCGGACGCTGGAAGAGAGTTTGAGCTGGAATCTGCCGCCCCACCTGGAAGCGGCGGTCAAAGGGGTGCTGACCCCGCGTACTGAAAATGTACCGCCTCCGGCGAGCGCATCCGCGGCGGACGAGGTTCCCCCCGAAGTCGATCTCGAACGTCAGCTGGCCAAACTGCGAATCAGCGAGAAAAATGAAGCCGGATTGGATCTCTTGAGCCAGGCTCTGACAAATGCCGCCGCGTCGACGGATACCCGGATTCTGGCGTTACGAGCGGCCGCCGCCTGGTCGGTGCACGGCTACGAGGAACAGGCCGGGAAGTGGCTTTTCCATGCGGATCATCGGCTGGTTGCCGGAGCTCTCGAGTATCTGACTGCCGTGGATCCGGAGCGGGTGCATCCGCAACTGGGGCGATTTCTGGCTTCTCCGCATCCGTTGGTCAAACTGCGTGCCATTCTGCTTCTGAAGCGATATGATCTGCCGCAGGCGATCTCGGCACTTCTTGCCTTGATCAGGTTGCCTGATACGCGCACGCATCGGCTGCTGTCCACTTCACTGGTGCAGTTCGAGTTTTCGCTGCTGCGCGGTCCACTCACCGACTTCCTGTGTCAGACCGGCGGTGCTGTATTTTTGCGCGAATCTCTCTGTCTGTTCCTGGCGAACCCGGCCCGAGAAAACCTCGTTTGTCTGTATCGCATCGAGAGTGCCGCTCACAGAACGAGTGCCGTGCAGGTTCGCAACACGCGTGAAGCCTGCGAAAAAATGCTCCTGGAACTGGGACTCATGAGTGCGGAAGAGGTTGCGATCGTGCGGCAACAGTGCGAAGAGGATCTGGCGCGCCGAAAGGCAAGGGCGCTGAGTCCTCCGGTGTATGCCGTCGAACGGGTGTTTCATGAAGGTCCGACCATTCGCGAACATCTTGCCAGGCTTCGACAGTCACTGGCCCAGATCGATGCGGTGACGGTGAAGAAGGCCTGTTTTGTCGTGTTCATCTTTGCTCCGCTCGTCTACTTCTGGTGGACCTACGTGCTCTACACGCCGGTGCCGTTTTCGCTCGACCCCGGAGCGAATACCGCTCTCCAGCGTCTGGCGCGCAGTCCGACCTCCGCTCGAACCGCGGCGCCGGCACCCGCGAAGCCGATGAAATCAGCGGTCACGCCTCAGGATGATTTTTCCCGAGTGGTCGAACGTGAGGTGTCACGCGAACTGTCGTCGCCGTTGCCGCCGGGGTTGAGTCAGGAGACCGCCTGGCTGTTCCAGGCTTCCGAACATCCGATGATCGGTCTGGCTCTCGAAAAAGCCGAACTCGGCAATACCGATCAGGCGATCAGCGATCTTGAACGCCTTCTGGCGCAGGCTCCGGACAATCCGTATCTGCAGATGCGGGTTCTGTCGATTCTCTGCCGATTGTACCAGTTGAAGGGAGATGAAACTCTCTTGAAAAAAGCGCAAGAGCGGTTTGTTGCAGCCATGGATCGTTTGTCTGCTCTCTTTCCGGTTTCCTTTCGCGATTTTCTGCGGGCTCAGGAACAGATGCTGGAACATCTGAAACAGCCGGACTGGGGAACATCGACCCGCGCGTTGGGTTCCGTTTCGCCGGCAGACTTGAAAGCCGGAATGTCCCAGTTGGAAGGATTGCTTCCATTGAATTCAAGCATGTATAAGAGGAATGTATCGAAATGAGAGTGCAACACCGTCGAGGATTTCTCCTGGGTGCCGTCATCGCTCTTGCGGCGGTGCTGATCATCGGGGTCTGGTTTCTCTTCAGCAGCACGCTGGAACAGGGACGACAGACACTGCTGACGCGCGACGGCCTTCAGGCTCGCTGTCTGGCCGAGATGGCGTTGAATCGGGCCCTGCGTGTCTTTCAGGAGCGGCTGAACGATCCGGCGGTGTTCGGGCCTTCCGGCTCGGCGGATCATCCGGTGGTCCGGTTGCGTCTGCCTCTGCCGGTCGCCGATGCGGCGACGGGCAGGCTGAATGTCGCCGAATTGCCTGAGTTTGTCTTTACCAGGGCAGACCTGATCGCCTCTGAGACGGCCTCCGGCGCGCCGAATCTCGACAGCCTGTTCGCCTTCATGATGGATGGTCGGCAGGGAAGTTACAGCGTGCGCGTCACGGCCAAAGTGGAGGAGGCCTGGCGGGTCGTCGGTGACGGGCCGCAGACGCCGCCGGTGCCGGGAGTCGATCTCCCCTGGAACATTCGCCAGGATGTGCGCGAGTTCCTGGAAGGGAAGGGATATCTCAGCTTCTTTCTCCGATTTCCTTCAGATATGGTGCTGTTCGACTTCACGATTCCCATTAGAGCTTTCGGTTTCGACTTGTTTCATATCGACATCTGCGAACTGGTTGATGCGGCTCTTAAGACGCTCATCAACGGACTCGGGGGCGGATTCCGGCAGCAGCTCGATGAGTTTCTGCCTGAAGCCGAAGGCGGCACAAGAGGGTATTTGCGAACGTTGACCACGCTGGATGTGCTGGCACGAATTCTGATGAACCGGATCATCGCGCCGAACGCACAGCCGCCCGCATACCCGATTCGCCGCACGCTTGATGCCATCCCCTTTCCGAGCGGTCCTGAAGCCATGTGGCCCGCCGGGGCGTTGCCTGCGGGAGCGGCGGCGAACCGAACCAGTTCGATCGAGAAGGTCGGAACCATGCTCTGGCGCTCCGAAGCAACCATTGTCGGCTCGGACGGTCACGCGACGGTGCGGACGATCGAAGGTCGAAAGGACTTTCGGCTGGTTGATATCGAACCGCCCGCTCCGATGTACAGTTTGTTCATTCTGAATCGCGACAATCAGCGTCTTACCTTCAACAACGTCGGCGGCTCTTTGTACGTGAACAACTCGGTGCCTGGTGATACAACTGGTACGTCTTCCCATGAAATTTCCGGGTTGATCCGTGTGAACTTTGCAAATGGGGAAAACGGTATTCCGCTCGATGTGCGAACCTCGTTGCTCGGCAGCCCCATGGTCGGCATGCGCTCTCCTCTCGATGAGAATGACGGGCCGATCAAAAGCATGTTTCGGGGAACCGACGTGTTGCTGGTTCTGGACTCTTCCTCGAACATGGCCATGATGGGGGGCGAGACGACCTGCATTGCTCATTTTGAGCACAGTGCACGAAATCCTGCCGCGCCGCTTCAGGATACCTTCGCTGCAAAGCGTGTGGCCCTGATCGATCCGGATGAGCAGGAAGAAAAAAACGGTCTGATACAAAGACAGCTCGATGCCGTTGCTGTCGGCAATCCCGAGGTCAGAGAACGCCTGCAGCGCCAATATGACCAGTTTGCGCAACGATATGAACGCCCGACGTCGACGATCTCAGATGCCGAGCGACGTTTTCAAAGCTGGTATGAAAGCCATCAGCAAACCTTTCGCTATGTCTCTCTGCTCAACTTCATTCCGGATGTCGGGGCCTTGAGCGTCCATCCGGTACGTCTGCTTGCATCTCTGGCGCAGCTTGCTTTGTACGGGCCGGCGCCGGTCAATTCCTGGACGGCGAGCACGTTTCTGGCACGGAATGACTGCTTTGTCGCCTGGGAAATGCCGTATTTCGGCACGGAGTGGCGGCCCTTCACCATTCCGGTGCCGCCCTGGAACACGGGCGCCACGTATCTGTTCGGAGCCGGAGCCATGCATCCGACCTTGACGCGGGAAGTTGAAGGCAAGGTCGTGAAAAGCTATCGGCAATGGAAGATGTGCATCTGCGGTCTGCAGCCGCTTGATGCCCTCTGGATCGGTGGTGTGCGCGTTCCGCCGATCCCGATTCCGATCTGGTATACCGGGGTGATCCAGAACAAATACGGGTACAACTTCTTGCCCCTGCAATCGTTCGATGCCAGCGCGAATGACATCTACGGAAAGGTAAAAGAATACGATCCGGAAGAACCGGGAAACGGTGTGCCGAACTTGTACAGTTCGCTTCAATATGCGCGCAAGGCTTCGCTCTTCTTCGATACCTGGCAGGATTTTCGGACAGATCTTGAAAAACGAGTGGTACAGAACGCATCAGGGCAATGGGTGATGCCCTTGCATGGCATTACGTACGTTACCGGCGATCTCGGCACACCACAGGAATACTTTCAACCTCGCGTGCCGGTGGGGCTGGCGAGCGCCGGGCAGCCCATAAGAGAGCTGTGGGTCACCGGGAGAGGCATGCTGGTCTGCTCAGGGAACATCTATTTGAACTGCAGTTTCCGCGCTTTATCCTCGGCTTCGAGTGAGCAAGCCTCGGTCACGGCACCGCTGTTCACGATGATGGCACGCAACGGGGGCCTGTTGCTCAAGAACAGCGCCGAAGGTGGGCAGCGTTTTTATCGAATCGACGGTTCCGTGTATACCGATCTGGGCATCATGGTTCCTGACAACTGCTCGCTGCGCATCCTCGGCAACTGGGTCACCAACCGCTTTCCGCGAGCGGCGATGCGAGGCACGACCTCGATCGACTATCTGAGTTCGCGGGTGCGTTCGAGTCTCGGCTCGTTGCACCCCGACCATGGTCGGCTTGACCCGTCGCGATACTATGGCACGCTCAGCCCGACCTGGATTGCCTGGCAGGAGAAATGACATGGGACGATTACCACGCATGAACGTGAGAGCGACAGGATCACGAGGGATGTCTCTGGTGGAGGTTCTGATCGCGGTCGTCATACTGGTATTGGTGATCATCGGATTGAGCCGCGTCATTACCGGTTCAGATGCGCATACGGGGCGTATCGGACAGGTCGCCCGGGCCGTTCGACTGGTGCAGCAGATCATCGAGGAATGTCAGAGCCGGCCGTTGCTGCAGTACCAGTCGTTGTTCTCCAGGCGAGCCGATCAGACCGGAAGTGCGTCATGCGAACTCGACCGTACGTTCTTTCCGAATGCCGAAACCGCGGTCAACGCGTTTCGTACCGAGTATGAAAAATCGCTGCAGTTTTTTACATGCCGGGTCGAGGCTAAGCCGGTCTTCAACTCGCTGGCTCAGATACGTGAAATCTGGCTGGAAGCCGAGATTCGCTGGACGGAGCCCCGGCCGGAATCGGGAACGGCTTCAGCCGTCCCGCGTGTTCTGCGTGCGGGGGGCCTCATCTCAAATCTTGAAGTGCGATAGGGACAAGTCATGAAACAAACACGTTCGGCGATCACGTTGGTGGAAATCCTGGTGGTTACAGTCATTGCCGTCATGGTGTTGAGTCTTGCCATCCGCTTGTGGCGGCAGTATTCATTCGAACTGGCTCGTACGGCGACACGCCAGTTGTTACAGCAGGAAGCACGTCAGATCATGAAGCAGCTGGCGGCAGATGTCCGTTCGGCGGAGGCCTCGGGTATCAGCCAGACCGATGCGGCGGAATCGGGAACGACAACAGTGTCGCAGATTCGCCTCGAGCGCGTCTTTTTTCAGGCAGGCGAGAACAGCGCCGGGGCCGAGTCCGCACGAGCGGTTCGCTATGAAGTCGCCCCACCTCTGCTTCGGCGCATCGGCCCTCTGAGTGCCCAGAGCACGCTCGATTGTTCGCAGATTCTGGGAACCAACATCGAGGACTGTCGCCTGCAGCTTTCATCAACGGCTTCCGCAACAGCCGAAAATCCGGCGAGTTCCGCGCAGGGGCTTGAGATCGTTCTCCGTATGGCCTCTCTCGTTCCGGGTTCGCGCTTTACCGTCCGGCATGTCGAGCATACGTCCGTCTTTCCCCGTGCGGCGGTATCGCAACTTCAGAATCCGGGGGCTCGTACGCTGTCGAGTCTGCAGGCGCTCGATGGAGCGCGACAGCAACAGGCGGGCGACAACACGCTGATGAATGCCTTTAGCGGTGAGGGACGGCTTACCGCTGATATGGTCGCGAGCCTGAGCGACGGCGATCTTGCTCAACTCAAGGCGGCACAGCAGCAAAGCCTGGGTCAGCTTGAGACCATGGTAAGCAACGTGAATCAAGCGATCGAGCAGACCCGGCCTTCTACCGACTGGTCGTGGGGAGCCTGGTTCGGGACGACGAACCTGGAGACGATTCAGCATCTGGGCGATCAGATCGGGAAAGCCGGCACTGTGGTACAGCTCGAGGAAAAAAAACGCGATCTCGATCGTTTCTTCGAGGGGTTTGGTGAGGAAAAACTGCAGGAGGCCTTTGGTACCCGCGGCAATGCTTCTGAATCGGCCAGAGATCACGATCTCAAGGTAGAGGTTCTGCGAATGAAAATGCGGGATCGGGCCGTCCTTCTGAAAAATCAGACAGCCGGAGCAACGGCTACGGCAACCGAGCGAACCCAGTTCGAGATCATGCAGGAAACGATCGCTCAGAACGCGCAAAAGCAGGCAGGGGAAAGTCAAAGCGACTATGACGAGCGTCGGGCCAGAGAGCAGAGACTTGTTGAATTGTACCAGAACTGCAACATCGGAACGCTCGTGGGCGGCTCGCGACCGGATGGATCAGATGTCGGACTGGGCGATGAAAGCAATGATTACAAGGCCCTCGACTATGCTCAAAACTGCCGTGATCTGCTGACAACCAAGATGACCGCGTTGCAGTCGAAGAAGATGACCGAAGAGAATATTCAGGTGATCGAGGCGGAAGAGGCGCGGCGACGCAGCGCCCGCAATTGAGATCCCGTGGGGTGCAAGCTCCGGTCGGTTCTGAAGGCAGAAGCGAAGATCAGCGGGAAGATGCGGCAGTCGAATCGAGACCGGGCTGGTGCGTGCGGGTCAGAATCAGAAGGGTCAGATCGTCCAGCGGCGCGGCCTCTTCGCCTCGATACTGTTTCAACCCTTGCAGCAATCGATGGTAAAACACGGCCGGATCATCGTCATGACAGGAGTTGACCAGACGGGTGAAACCATCGAACCCGAGCGACTGCCCGGTCTGGCTGGTGATTTCAACGGCGCCGTCGGTGTAGAGCACGAGAGTGTTTCCAGGCTTGAACTCAAAGGATTGAGTGGAAAAACGGGAACGAGTGGAAACACCGACAGGTGTGGACGCGAACTTCAATAACTTCGCATCGTTAGACGACAGCAGAACCGGATAACAGTGACCGGCGCTGGTAATGTGTATCACCTCTGATTCATCGTCGAACGCGACACTTTGCAGACTGACGGCTCGGCGCGCCTTGCGATTCGGTGTCTGTAACAACAGATGATTCAACTCCGTGTATGCGCATTCAGAGCTGCTGCCGTTTGTTAACAGCCGGTGCAATACGGCTTTTGCCATCGCCATGACCAGGGCTGCTGGAACTCCGTGACCTGCCACATCTCCGATCGAGAGAACGAAGGAGGTCGGCCCGGTTTTCTGCAGATCGAAAAAGTCCCCACCCAGCTCCGACATCGGAATGGTTCGACCGAATCCTTGACAGGTGCGACTTTCGAATCGGCCGTCGGGCAGCAGATTCTCCTGAACCACACGAGCGACGGCAAGTTCTTCGAGACTTTCGAGAGCGCTGTTGACCGCCGTGCCGATGCGTCCGAACTCATCATGGCCGAGATACGGCAGTCGATGCGTGAAGGCATGCCGGCGAACCGCCTGAGTGCCTTCATGCAGAAGAGCGATCGGTTCGAGAAAACGTCTGCCGAGCGTTTGACCGAGAATGAAGCTGAATGTCAGGCTCAGCAAGCCGAAGAGCAGCAGGTTGCGGCGTCCTTCCCGCTGTTGCGTCAGCAGTCGTTCATACGGGTACAGAGCAAAGTAGACAAATTCGGGCAGCTCACGACCGGCTCCTCCGATCACGAGATAAGACTGATTCCTGAAAACAAAAGGCCTGGCAGAAACCGTCACCACGGGCGAAAGCGATTGAACGTGACGCAGAATCGGTGCCGGCAGGCGAATTTCCGCAGGAAACTGCCGCCAGTCAATCAAAGCCGGTCCTGGTGACTTCTCCGTCCTGCCCGGTTGCCGAGAGGCGCGATAAAACGAAACTCGGGAGCGAGTGAAAAAACGCAACCCCAGACGATTGCGGTTCAGCCCTGCCAAACGCGATTGGAAATACTGAGAACCGATGGTATTCGGATGAAAGTTTGCCAGAAACACATAATTGGCGGTTGTTCCGTCCGCGGAACGGAACAGTTTCACGACGGCCGGCTGACGATTGGCTCCGTCTCCCCAAATGGTCACCCGGGTCAAGCCTGAAAGCAGGTTGTTGGCAAACTCCGTAGCGGTGATTCCGAAAAGACTCTCGATGACCAGTTCAAAGCGGTCAACGGGTTTGGTGGCGACGCCGTTCAACGTCAGAAGAATACGCTGAATTCCTTCCTGAAAGAATTTGTCTCTTTTCGGGTCGAAGGTGCGATCCATGGTGACGGCCGGTCCGCTTGCGGGCAGATACCCGTGATCGGTGACCCAATCAACGCTTGAGCTGGCACAGAGAATGAATCCCTGTGCTCCGAGTTCCTTCATGTCGCGATAGAGGGTTCGATACTCTTTAACGGTAAACGGGTGATCACGCAGGTGTTGCTCCAGGTGGTCCAATCGACGTAATACCTGCTGCCGAGTGCGCTCATTCCACACTCTGACTCCTTCATCGAAATGACGAATCATTTCCGCGGTCGAGGTTCGCAGATCGCTCAAGAGATTGACTTCACGATTTCGCAGCTGGGTCGCGCTCATCATGACAAGCATCAGCAGAGGCAGGCCGTTGGCGATCAGGAAGAAGAGGGCGAGCTTCGTTTGTACTGATGTTCCTGGCCCGGACTGCACGTCAGCGGCTTGTCTCAATCGCATGGTTCCGGTGATGGATGCCGCGATCAGCAGGAGTGCCAGAGTCACCATGAGAGATGATCCGTGCATGACCCAGAACGGGTGGCGAATGCCCGCGTAGAGAGTACAACCGGAAGGAAGCATTCGCCGGGCTGTGAACCAGTCGGGCGGTTGTGTTGACGTCAGGCCGATTTCTTTCGATTCGACAACGGTGGTGAGTGCCCGCTGAAAGTCGCGATTGCTGGTGATCAGCTGCTCCGTCGACTGTGGATCCAGACAGCCGACGGCCGCGCCGTGAGGACGCCACGGAGGCGGGAAGTTGCATAGATGCCGCAGACCATCTGATCGACGAAAGATGGCGGCGTCAAAATGCAGGATGTACGAACCGCGCCGATGCCTGCCGTACCAGAGACGTGCGCTTTCCCTGACCCCGATCGGGCGAACCAGTGTTCTGTGCAGGCCGGCGTATCGCAAAACGCGTCTGGCGACGAATCCGCCTCCGAAAAGGCGTTCCCATGCGCCTGGCATGCGTTCGACCTTTTCAGTCGTTTCCGCTGAATTCTCTGACGCGGAAGAACGCAGATCTCGCAAAATCGACTGCCAGTCGGCCTTCGTCATCGATGCAATTTGGTCCTGGCGAATGACCTCATCCTTCTGGTTCCAGATCATCAGACGAATCTCAGAGCCGGGACACCAGTGTTTCAGGCGTCTTAGCTCGCGTTGTAGCTGGGACACACTGTCCGAAGCGGTCATGACTCGCTGGTCGATTCCCCGACAAACCCTGGCCCAGAAAAACATCGGGTCATCGTAATCGGCGGCGCGTTCCAGAAAACTGTCGAGCTGTACTTCGGCAAGTGAGCGCTGATCTTCCGTGAATTCGACCAGCAGGTGATGAACCGTGAAAAGCAGAGCGGTTCCCGGCAACCAGATGAACAAAAATGCCAGCAGCAGGGGGCGAGCGGTGGCAATTGATCGCAGGGGTGAAGCGGTGGCTAAGGAGGTCATGGATTTTTCCCAGACCGGGCCCTGGCGTGCGAAATGATCACCAGAGTTGAATCGTCCTGCAGTGCCGGCGCGACATCTCGGTGAGCGCGCAGAAACACCTCGACAAACTCCTGCGGATCATCGCGACGGCAGGTTTGCATCAGGGTGAAACACCGATCGTATCCTACCTGGCTGCCGTCCTTCGCCAACGCTTCGATGAATCCGTCCGTGTACAAGATCAGCTGATCTCCAGGTGCCAGCCTTATGTCGGTTTCGGCAATGTCAGCTGTCTTCCATACGCCGAGAGCGCGGCCGGCAAGAGATTTCGTTTCTGCACTGTCTTCGCGCATCAGAATCGGATACGTTTGTCCGGCGTTGGCCATGCGGCCTGTTCCGGTGGTGGTGTCAAGAGTGACGAACAGCATGGTCATCAGCTTCTTCGGCTTCTTTTGCAGTGCAAAGAGTTGCTCGTGTACGAGTTGCAGAACCGCGGCAGGGTTGTTCCAATGCTGACGAGCGAGGAAGACGCTTGCTTTGGCAACGGCCATCATCAGGGCTGCCCCGACGCCATGTCCGGCGACGTCGCCGAGCAGGGCGCACACCCGGTTGTCGTCCAGGGCAAAACAGTCGAAATAATCGCCACCGAGAGAGGTGACGGCGCAGGAACGTCCGTAGATGCTGAGATTGCCGCGGATCAGTCGTTCATTGGGAAGCAGGCTCTCCTGCACCACGCGGGCGATCTCGAGTTCGGAGAGACTGCCGGTAACATCCGCAAAGGTGCGCTCCAGTTCTCCGAACTCGTCTCGAGAACCGGAGACGGTGGGAACGGTAAACTGTTTATGCTGCAGAGCGATGGCCATTGATTCAATGCGTTCAAGCGGCTGCAGAAACGATCTTGCCAGACCGCGGCCGACGCTCAGGGCGAACACGAGAAGAAACATTCCGATGGCCGCAAACAGCTTGAGAAGGTCGTTCTGGTCAGTCTGAAGCCCGTTCTCCGACGCCGCAGCCAGATACACCAGATCAGGCAGCGTGCGACTGGCAAAGGCCAGCCCGAAGAGAAGGTCGTCCCGGCTCGGGATATTTTGAAATGAAACGCGCCCTCGGCGCCGGGCCAGATCGATGAGTTCCGTCCAGTGCCCGGGAACCTGCCCTGACTCGCGCGCTCCGCGCTCACTGCCGGGTTGAACTTGAATCTGAAGAGTCGGCAGACGTCGGCGCAGTTCCGGGATGACTTCTTGCAGGAAAGCCTCTGCGACGGTTTGATCGGACCAGATGCCGATGAGCAGTATCTGGTCTGTCGTCTGCGGTCCGGCTTGAATCAGGTTGACGTAGATCCAGCTGCGGCGTGCGCCGATGGTCAGTCGTTGAAATCCGCCCAACTTCACCAACAGCAGGCCGACCGCTTTGTGAAACTGTTGCGTTCTGCTGATGGCGGACGGGTGATCGCGATCAGATGAGGGCAGGCAGCCGTGAACGAGCAGGGAACGAGCGGCAGCACCGATTTCCGTCATGCTGTTCCGTCGAGTCGGTGAGAGGCGTCGTCCCGGGCAGATGCTGAACGAAATGCCACCCTCCGCAAACAGGTAGAGTTCATCTGCGGTCGAGATCAGGGGTGCTGAAGCGACGCGTGGAAACAGGTCACGGGGGCACGACCACTTGTCACTTGTCTGTTCGATCGAGGTTATTTCCGTGTTCAATCGCGAGGCCAGATTTTCGATAAATGGTACGATGCCGTCATCGGTCTGCTTGAACTGTCGCTCCACCTGATTCTGAAGTCGCCGCACCGTCGAGTCGTGCCAGGTTTCGAAAAATTCGGTGGAGTTGATGAACAGCATCATTAAAGGAACACCGCAGGCAAGCAGGAATAGAAGTACAAGTTCATGCTGAATGGAAGGGGCGATCAGGCCTCGCCAGGATATGCATTTCCAGATTGTGAACAAAAGCAGATAGGCGAGTGCGATCCGGCAGAGAAGATTCCGAATCCGTTGAGGGAGGGGCGGCATCCGGGTGTTTTTCGGCAACCAGGCAAGCAGATAACGACCGTCCATAAGCAGCCGTGAACCGATGATCAATCGCGAAGTCTCATGCAACTGCCCTCCCGTGAAGGTTTCTCGCTGAATCGCCGTCAGGAGCTCATGTCCATAGGTGTCGGATTCCAGCGCACGCAAGACACGGGAAGAGCGTGGGTCGATTATGGTCAGCTGCCAGCCGCGGGGATTGCGGCGATTTATGGTCACAAGCGTCTTTTCCAGCCCTTCATGCCGCTGTACGGTTCGGTCGCTGAGAAACACCAGCAGGCTCAGATGTTTTCCCGAGCGGTGCCAGAAGTACGATCGACTCTTGCCGACGTCAACCAGGGCCAGCGGATATTCCCCTTCGATACCATAGGCCCAGGCCAGCTGAACCGGAACGAAAAAGCGGCCGAAGAAACCGCTGATCAGATTGATTGAATCTGCGATCTGAGGCAGCATCGGCAACTCGCGCGCCGGTACTTCCGTCACCTGATCGGCCACCACGCGAAGAACCTGCCAGGTTTTTGCCAGAACGGTGCGATACCCTCGAGTATCCGTGCAGGCTGGAATGATCGAGCCGGAGGCATCCCAGGCCGCAAACTCCAGAGCGCCGGGAAAGAGACGCTTGAGTCTGCTGATCCGATGAGCCAGTTCCCGGCCCGGCTCAGGTGCGGAATCGGACCGCTCGAATGTTTCTCGGAGCAGGCGGGCGAGATATACGCCGGGGTCGCCCAGGGGCGCGTAGCGATCCAGCAGAGAGGAGGCCTGATGCAGAAAGCGGGTGCGTTTCATTTCCAGAATCTGCTCTTCTCGCGCAGTCATGCCGAAAAAAAGCAGAATGCCTGGAATGACCAGGATTCCCACCGACAAGGCCAGACGCAGCGGCGACGTGGTGGAAAACCTTGATGATGAGCCGCCCGAAGGGGTCACGCGGAAAGCTCCTCGATTCTCAAAGTGACATGGCGAAGATACGATACACGACAACGGAAAGAAAAGCAGATGCTCCTGAGAGCAGGGTCACTTCGTTCTCAATCGTTTTTTTCGTCGGCAATGGCGAATCGTTGAGCGATGCCGGTGGAAAAACAGACATCGATGAGAATGAAATGACTCTGGGACCAGTGCAGCAAAGTTGCAAACGAGCAGGTTCTTCTCTACACTCTGCTGAGTGGTGGTCTGTTGATCAGCAGCCTGAGGAGGAGACATGCGCTTTTACTTCGTCGACCGGGTGACCGAACTCGAACCCGGAAAACGCATCTGCGGCTTCAAGAACGTGTCGATGAGCGAGCCATACTTTACCACGCATTTCCCTCGGTTTCCGGTGCTGCCTGGAGTCATCATCATCGAGGCCATGGCGCAGCTGGCCGGGCTGTTGATCGAAGTGAGTCCGCAAGGGGGCGACGAGAAGCGGAAAGCGTTGCTGTCCATCGTCGATCGCGTCAAGTTCAAACGGGTCGTACCAGCAATTCTCACCCTGCGGTCTGGTACGGATTTCCGAGGGGTGTTCTGTCGG
>CAYYIY010000024.1:0-70951 GCA_964472075.1 uncultured bacterium
CCAGCAGTGTTTTCGCTTCGGCGATTTTTTTTTTTGCAATCAAAGCGCTGTAGGTCTGACAGTCAGCGTGAAACTTCGCCTGATAGACTTCGAGGCGAATGTTCTGGAACACCTCTTTCCAGTCAACTTTTTCCTTGATTTTCGCTCCATCTGCAGAGTTAAGAACATAGTTCAACGCCTGCGCCTTGCGCGGATACTTCGCACAATAGTCTTCCCACTTCTTCACCAACTCGAAAGCCTGGTCGAAGTTTTTCGCACCAAGGGCGGATTTGTAGGAAGCAAGGTCTTTTTCGAACTCGCGCAGATCATCAACGGTGGCATCGAGATTTACGCCTGTAAACTTTTGAAACTGGTCTGGGAGCGGACTTCCATTGGCTTTCAGATCTGCCAGAATCTTATCCCACTCAGCACTAAGTTTCGCGGCTTCTTCCGTCTTGCCGGCTTTCGACAGAGTGCTGTATTGCATTGCCATCGACTGATACAATTCCATGAAACCAGCTCGAATTGCCTGGTTCAACGTCAACCTCATGGTACCAACCGACAACTGGTTCGCGCCGGCAAACTCGGCTGCCACCACAGGATTCTGCTGGAAGTATTTCTGAACCGCCAAGCCGAGTTCAGCTGCCTTGATCGGTTCCTTCTTCATGTAATCCTGGTAGCTGTTGACAAGGAATCCGGCGGCATCGCGGTATACATTGTTCAGAGATGACGTGATGTCCGCTGCGGGGTTTTCCATTCCGGTAATCTGCTTTACCTTTTCCGGATCAGATTTGGCATACTCGACCCACTGGCGATGCAGATTGATCGCGGCAACATAGTTTTTAGGGTCTGATTTCAGATACGAAGCAGTCAGATCCAGGTCGATTTTCCATTGTTCGGTGCTGACGTTCGCCCAACAGATCGCGGCACTGACAAACAGACAACACAAGGTCAATACTTTCCGATTCATATACTCCTCCTTCATGAACTGATCTCGGGAAAAGAATAGCATAGCTGTATTCAGAAACGACGTTCACGATTGAGTGACACGGCTGGTCCAATCCGCGTCAAATCACTCGAGTCAATCAGAGCGCCGTTGTAGGTCACGATTCCGGTTCCTGGGGCATAGCTCTGCTGATGAAAGTTCGGCATCCAGGTCGCGGCAGCCTGGCTTGCCTCACGACTGATGTAGGGCGAGTAGATACTGATGGTGGTGCGTAACAGATCGCTCGAAAATCCCTCGAGTTCGACGCGCACCTTGCGGGTGGTCAGAGGCTGAGCCAGCGCTGAGTTGCCCGCTCGATCAAGGAGCGAGAGGTGGAAGTCGCTGATCATGGCGTTCATGAAGATTTTCGTACTGGTTCCGTCGGTGCGCTCGACGGTGTAGGCGGCCTTTTCGACACCCGCCAGAGTCTTAGCTGTCGTGCTGCCACCAGTTCTCCTATACGTGATCTTCACCGGGATCGGCCTGCCGAAGGAATCCGCGGTCTCGACTTTGTAGAACTCGAACTTCGCCGTACCAGTCGAATCATCGGTGATCAGCGGACCGGCAATGCTGTTTCCCATGATCATCGTACGCAGATCATGCTTGAGCCAGGCGACCAGTTTCGATTGTTCCTGCAGGACAGACAGCGTATCAACCCCTTTTCGGGAACCGAAGAACGAACGCGAAAAAAGCATCATCAAACCACCGAGAACGATAGAAGCGATCATGACGACCACCAGCGTTTCGATCATGGTCATTGCACGCCGAAGCGGTGAACAGGTACGGATGCGCGACTGCATACGTCAGTATCGTCCCCTGGAAGTGATCAGACAGAGTTTGTGGTCACGACCCTGTTTCTTCCAGCGAATTTCGACTTTCATCTCGATAACCGCTGCCGCGGAGGCTGCAAGTGTTTTCACATCCGCCGCACAGTCCGTCGGAATCGTGCTGTCGATCGACAACAGATCGATTTTCAGATGCCGCATCACACCCGCCGGGCAGCTCGCCAGTTGAGTTTTGTAGCCCGCAGCCTCGGCGGCTGCGAAGGTGCCGGTTTCGATTTCTCCATCGTGCCCTAGCGGCAAAACCGATACCGGCAGAGATTGCAGGGTTTCAAGGAGTTCGGATGCCAGATTGCTGGCGATGATCTCTTCCATCGTGGAACGCACATCCTTCGAGGATGAGGTCATCAGAGAAATGATCGGGAGCAATGCAAGAGCGATGACCGTTACGGCGATCAACACTTCGACAATGGAAAACGCACGACACGTTGTCATTCTGACTATTCCACTCCGGTTTTCCAGTAAGAGACGGTTGAACCGAGATGCAGTCGTCGACAGCGACTTCGGTTCTGCGGATCGAACATGTTGAAGGCTGGATTCCAGATGATGCTCGATCGCTGATCGACGGATCCCGGGTGACCGCGGCACAATCCCTGTGGGTCAGCCGGATCGAACTCAAGAAACTTGACCGCGACACCACCAAGGACATGTATTCCTCCGGATCCAGTCTTTTTGAGGGTTCCGGAGGACAGGAGATAGGACTCGACGACGCGTGAGGTGGCAAGGACAATGGAATCACCATCGCGAGCAGTGGCCAGTGTCACGGGAGTCGGATCGGGAACAGTGCTGTCACGCTGAATACCAGCCTCGATGATGAGCTTCCCCTCAGAGACGATCAACATACCGCCTCGTACATAGTTGATGATTCCGGTAACGCTTTTCAACGTGACATCACCCCCCAGGACGGTAACGATACCGCTCTGCAGATCCAGTATGGTTTTCCCGTTCTCACTATGGACAAACAACTGTTGAAACTCAGTAGGAGATCGTACCAGGTGCGTGGTTTTCTGACGAAGATCGTATGCGGTAAAAGAGAGTGGAGCGTTTGGAGAGACGCTGCCGGAAGAGAACGGCCACAGGGCTCCGAGGTAGCCGACGGCAAGACGTGTGCCGGTCGTATCTTTCAGGGCCAATCGATTGCCACTGACGCCCCTGCCGGTATCGGAAAAGAAGAACGCATCGGCGGTATCTGTCGTATCGTTGCCCCCGGTATCAACCGCCTGCAAAGTGGAAGGTAACGTTTGAAGTTGTCGAGATGCGGGTGGCACCTGCCATCCAGATGGATTCGACACCCCGCGCATGTTGTTCGAGAGAATCTGTTCACACCCATTCATCGCGTGATTCAGGACGAGCGTGGTCATGACCAGACCATAGTATGTGGGCATCGGCGGGGTTTGTCCGCCGCCGACCACGTGATCAAGCACGTTGTAGTTGATTGCAGCCCAATCACGACCAGGAAAAGCGCCGGGGTTTCCGGCACCCTGTTCGCCGACCGAAGCCCAGATCAGGTGGTTGTTCCAGCCGATAGAATCCGGCTTTCCCGGGACGAGAGCACTTCCCCGGATGGGGAAATACGGAAGCCAGAAACTGACCGGTTTGTCATTCGCCGCCTGATTCTCCAACGCGGTCACCATATCCTGGCCTGCGGTGAGAGCCTGGTCAGCTGTCTGGTCGATCTGCGAGATCACGCCGGTCTGAATAAACCGGAGACCTGCCGGTCCAAGCAGAATCGTGGGAGAACGCTGATCGGCGATGGTTGTTGCACTGAGAGGGTACTGGCTACCAAAAGGCAGAATCAGCGATCCATGCGCGGACTCATTCAGATGTTCCGGGTCCTGGTAATAGTTTTGCAACACGTGTCCGATTCCGCATTTTATCAACGCGGCCGGGGTAGCGGAAAGGAAGCCGAAGCGTTTCATGATGATCATCCAGCCGATGAACGGATGCCCGGCATCGTCGCTGAACGGCGAACTGGACAAACTGACACCGGCCGGGGGGACGGATGGGTTAAGTGCCGCCAGTGACGGCATCTTCGTGTGATACAGCAATACCGTATGATTCGAGAGCAAGAAGTTGCCCCCAAAAAAACGATGCGCGTACGGCTTGGTCGCCGCCGGCGTGATGTCTCCCTGCAACGGTTGAAAAATCCAGGTGTGAAATGGTGGTGCCGTTTGGGTGGATCCGAGAAAGACCCAGCCACGCTGTGTCGCATCAAATGGACTCGTCGGCCAGTCAGGCGAAACCTTGCCAGCGCCAGGAACGGCGGAGATGCGAGCGGCATCGTCCGGGTGATGAATCAGGGTTAACGGGTTCCCCAGCGGGCTCGCAGGGTCAGCGAAACCATCCATGGCCAGGGTCGGCGCGAGAGTCTCGGTCTCGGTTTTAAGTTGATTCATGTCTCCGATCAAGCCCGGTTTCTTGTCTTTGACGAACAGCGTAAACTGTCCGAAGATCCCTGGAAGCAGATTGACCGCTTTGACTTCGCGAATCGCTTCATAGGTTCGACGATAGCGCTGATACGAAACCGTGATCTCTACTTTCAAAAGTGCAAAACGCTCGTTCGAATCCGGATACAGATACCCTTGAGAAACGGAGTTGAAGCCAGTGGGCAAAGACGTGGTCCGAAAAAACGGCTGGGGTTGAATGACGGAGAGAAGGCACCGTTCAACCGTCGGGCCCTGCAAACGAGACGCAAGTCGCAATCGAGCCGTAAGATCAACGGACTTCTGCTGATTCGGCAGAGTGGCAGGATCTGTCAGAAACTCAGCAAGATCATTTCCGGGGTTGGCGAGAAACCAGGAGAAGGCTTCTTCACCGACACCTTCGGCGGCCTTGGTGAGAATGTCGTTCCAGGAGATCCGGTGCGTGCGTAGTGCTTCCTCACGAGTGAACGTGTTGTAGGAAAACACCGCCAGCAGCATGAGCGGAAGAATCGCCACGGCGACGAACAGAATGAAACCATTTCGCATCGGGGCTATTCCAGCGAGCGATGAAGGACGCGTATTCAGACGAGTACCTCAAGGAGATCACGAACGCCAAATCTGGGAGCAGGTTCATTGTATCACTCGAAAACCGTTCGGATCAAATTCCTGCGAACAGGCAGGTCAAATGAGTGTTGTCCGAGTGTGATATGATTTGATGCAGAGAACAGCGAGGAATACGAATGAAACGGGAAGAATTCGAGGCGATTCTGAAGCGGTCGCTGGAACTGCAGAGCTTGCAGACAAGCGTCTCTGAGAACGATTTTTCCGAAGAAGACCTGCATGCCGCGGGAGAACGACTCGGGATCAAGCCTGGGATTCTGCAGAAAGCGGCACTGTTAGCCGGGGTTCCCATGCTCGGCATAGGACTGATTCCTTTTCTTTTCATCTTCGTGAAGACCGGGGCGATCCTCGGCCTGCTTCCCATGATCGTCGGCCTGCTGTTTGCCGCAGTCGTCATTTTCTATTCTCTGAAGACGCGTGCCCGTGGTATGGAAAAAACCCTGACGACCTATTTTGAGAACGTGCAGATGCTGGGCGACATCGAAGAACAGAAAACAACGCGCGCCGAACTCGAAACGCTGCGCAAAAAGAATGCGGAGCGCGAACCTCGCTCCAGTTCAGAGCCAGAGCAACAGCCATCCGGTACGATCGTTCAGAGGGGAGTGGCGACTGGACTTTTCACGCCTGACAGCAACTCTGTCGAAAACTCAGACGCTCCCCCACCCCGACCGCGTATGCACGAGTAATCTGTGAGTGCGTTTTCCAAGACGCGTGGTGCTTCTACGAGCGCCTCACGGACTGAGTTCTGTCTGTCTTTCCGATTCACGCGAAGACGATGGCCAACACAGGAGACAATTCATTGAACATTGTTGAGAAGCTGTTCAAGAAAAACCGGAACTGGGCCGACGAAATGGCCAAAGCTTCGCCTGAGTTTTTCGTCAGGCTTTCAGATATTCATGAGTCTGAGTATCTGTGGATCAATTCCGGACAGTGGATCATCGGTTCGAGAGCCGATATCGGAGGCCGAGGCATTGTATGTGCCTGCGAGGTCAACGGAAAATTGATCGGCAAGGTCTGTGAGCCAGGCTCCGACGGCACAACGGAATCTGCTCACCATTACTGGTAACCAGAACTGCGATCATATGGGGTACTGAGTCCAAACTGGTGATCGAGAGGAAACAGCAGTGCGTTCGTCGAATGACGGGCGCACTGCTGTATTTTGATGCTTGCGCGAAAAAACAAAGATCAGGGTTGGCGGTAGCGGTCGATGAACGTGGCAGGCTGGCGCACTTTTCCACCGCGCCGAACCCGGCCGTTCTCGATATGCGCACAGAGAAGCGAGGCGAAGCTTCCAAGCATCTCGGGGATTTTCATTTGTCCGAACTCTTTTTCATAGGAATCCGCGACAGAGCGAGCTTTGATTCGAATCGTCTCGTTCGGAGCGAATCGCTCGAAGGCTCGAAGCAGAGGGCGCATTTCGAGAGCATAGTGGCGCAGGCGATCAAGACGCTGATCGAGTCGCGGATCGGCAAGAGCGCGCAGTGTCTGATACCCCATCAGCTTGGTCTCGGCATATCGCAGCAGGCATGGCCCGAGGGTTTCATACTCGCGCCGGTAAGCCGATGTCATGATGCCGCGCGTTTCATCGGGGGTGAAAACGGGGTGACGAAACCAGATCATTCCCTGACTGGTGCGCTCCTTTTCGGGAACCACGTCAGGCGGCAGGAGTCGACCGGCGGCGGCCAGCTGGTTCCAGAGCGGCGTGCCCGGGCAAGGGCTGAGGGTGGTAAAAAAGGTGAAATCCGGGTTCAGAGAAATGGTGTATTTGATATCGTCGTGAATCGTGAATCGATCGTGATGGTCGAAAAACAGAATACTCGATGCCAGCATGGAGATCCCGTATCGGCGGGCCTCGGCAAACAGCGAACGGGCATCATGGCCGATCGTTTTCTTGTACAGTGGCTGTTTTGATTCAATGCCGACCCAGAGGAACTGAACCCCGAGACGGGCGAGGTCGCGCGGGGTGTAGCGACTCATCGACTCGAGAGTGCCGAACATATCGAATGAAAATGGGCGTCGGTGCTTTTCCATCAGGTCTATCAACTCGTACACACGACTTTCATCGCCAAGGAAATTCTCATCGAGAAGCCAGAAGTCTCTGACTCCCAGCGTGTCGGAGACTCGCACCAGAGTATCGAACATCTCTCGCGTGTTTCTGAAATAGGGCTGGTACCCTTGAAAATGGTTACTGGTACTGCAGAAGTTGCAATGATTGTTGCACCCGACACCCGGAATGATCAGGGCTTTCCCTGATTCGAGCGGAATGCCCATGATGCTGCGCCAGACCTCAATCGGCATGGCAGGGTGAAAGATCGGAGCATCGGGGTTCTCTCCCAGTTTCCGACGAAGCCACGCAACTCCATCACCTCGGCAGACGTCGTGACAGGGAACCAGGCGTTTGATATCGTCAATCTGCGCTCCATGACCGCCAATGAACACCGTCACCTCGGGATGCGTGTCTCGAAGATACTCGGCCATCACGCGTGCCTTTTCCACATTGGGTACGATGAACGAGATTCCGACATGGGTATAGCCCTTGCCGACCTCAGCCTTGAACTCATCGAGTGTGGGCATGTCGAGCACGGTGGTGGGAGTTTTCAGGTTCTCGGCCATCAGCGTCAGACAGTAGCTTCGATTGTGGGTGTGAATGGAGAACACTCCCTGCACCCGGGTGATGGAACTGTGCATCTGTTCCCACGGATTGCGGCGAGTGTTGAACTCATCATCGATGCCGAATGGTTTGAATACCGATGTAAGAAGAAGCTTCATGAAACACATCATACTATTGGTTTGAGTGACCTGTTGATCCCTTGCCGGAAATGCTATGGGGCTGACAAGCACTCACGCGTGAGATCCTGAGGCATGTTTGGGCTGGCAGAAGTATTTCACGAGTAAAGTGGCATCTGGTCATATGTGTTTCGTGTTTCCTTGCATTCATCTGTAGAGGGAGGACATCGTGACAAAAGGCTGCTTCGTATCAACGTGGAAAAGGTTGGCAGGTGTGATGATGTTTGTCCTGGCGAGTGTTTGCTGTTGTGCTCAGGGCAACGATGATCTCGATCAGGCCATGGCCGGATACAGTAGTTGGTGGCTTTCCACCCAACGAACTTTTCACGGTTGGACAGGCTTCAAATTCATTGAACAACATTGGGTACATCACCCGCAACGGGGATTGGTGTTGGAATGTATCGGGATCGGAGCAAGGCAGCAACAGGGTTCGAGTGCTGGCGAAATGGGACACATATCACTGCGGTTTTATCGAGATGCTGAAACCGGCACCTGGAAACATGAGCCAGTTGATTCTCTGACAAACCCGGAGCTACAGCTCGGAATCTTCAAACCATCTGACATACGACGTTTCTTCCCAGACTCACCGGTCGCCGCAGCAAACCCGACGACCGATTCTGGTTCGGCAAAACCGTTGATGTCAGGCAATTCCACCGACGAAAAACTGAAATCGGGAACATACGAAGTAGAAGCCGGGGGAGCTCTTCTCGTCTGGAAAATTGACATCAATCATGATGGTACGATCAAGGGCATGTGCAACGACAGCGAACGACTGAACGGGACGTTCACTGGCAGTGTTCTTCGTGTGCGACGAGCGTGCCCAGGATACGAGCCTCCTTTTCAGGACTATGTCGGCACTAGGTCGGGAACATTGATCACTGGAACGTTCACCGGTGCGGGGGTCAGCGTGAATGAAAAGCGCGAATGGACCTTGCGTCTGAAGTAGCCGGGACCCACTTCCCCCATCAACCCAATAGAAGCTCAGGTGTGCTGAAAGTTGGCTTCAGAAGAACATCTGTTGGCCTCATATATTTAGGTCACATTGATTCGCGTCGACAACAATCAGACGTATGCAGGCTCTCTCAGCGCTGATGGTTGTAACATTGAAGGCTTGGTGAACGAGCCTGGAAAGAGCGTTCGAGACCGACGCTGGACCGCTCAGATAGAGTATTGAAAACCGTTCCTCTTTGCACGTAACCGGGCGAAAAGGTTGCAGTTGGCCGACACTGGTCGGAAAACGTCTTCCGATGAGGAGCGCAGGGACGCCGAGCTTTGTCTTGGTCAGCGTTTGCTTCGCCGGAATGTCGGAAACAGGCTGACGAGCGGCTCAAGTAGGAGTGAAGCCGAAGATCGGCGATGCTGACAATGGCATCACTCTTATTGCCATTGACAGCATGGCATTGCCAATATATTTTATGGAATAAGCTCTTCCCTGCGTTCACAATAGCAAGCGCCACCCGTCAGTCGCCCAAGGAGGGCCGATATGGAAGCAACCATTGATAAGTTCGGTCGAATCGTGATTCCAAAGGAAATCAGGGACCTGTTTGGTCTCAAACCCGGATCAACACTCAATGTTAATACTTCCCGAGAGGAGATCACGCTGAAGCCGGTCTCGGAGGAACCTCCCCTTTCCCGGAAAAAAGGTGTTTTGACCATCACTGCGGCAATACAGGAAAATCGAGACATCGTCTCCGTTATAGAAGACAACCGTAACGATCGAATACAACAGTTGTTACGCGTGTCCAAAGGGGAAGAAACATGAACACCAGAGTCCTCTTTGATACCAGCGTTCTTATCCCCGGGCTGATGGCAACTCATCCGAATCATAAAGCCTGTGTCTCGTGGCTTTCAAAGGGGTATCAAGGGGATTTTCAGATTGGGATTCCCGCACATTGTCTGGCTGAAATGTATGCCGGACTGACGGCAATGCCGTCTTCTCCCAGAATCAAGCCTGTCTTTGCCGCCCAAGCCATTGACGACTTGAGAAAGCACGCCAGGATTATCGAACTCACGAGCATGGATTACCAGAATGCCATTGAAAGATGCGTTTTGGCGAATCTCACCAGTGGAGTTGTCTATGATTCCCTGATTGCCATTGCCGCTGAGAAGTTCAAAGCAGATTGCCTGCTCACCTACAACCAGCGTGATTTCACCCGACTTCTTGGAAAGCACATTTCAATCTTGAAGTCCCCTGGATAATCGGACCATCGAGAATTGCTTTGCTGGAACGTCCACGAAAAGCAGATGAGCGGCTCATGCGTGGGGAGAGGCGAAGATGGGGGTCGGGATGATGGTCGAGAGATCGAGAACCGTTGAGGCCATGAGTCCGAGGTGGTTTTTGCCGGTGTGCTGAACCTGACCGGTGATGAGCAGGGCGGAAGCACGAGTGGCGATCTGGCGGCAGATTTCGTAGACCGGCGGCGCGATGGCGATCTGGACGCGGCCGGTCTCGTCTTCGAGGGTGATGAACATCATGCCCTTCGCGGTTGGCGGGCGCTGGCGCACGATGGGCAGGCCGGCAACCGTGACGGTACGGTGATTCGCCACATGCACAAGACGGCCGATGGGCAGAACCCGCTGTCGGTCAAGATGCCGACGATGAAACGCCAGCGGATGCGATCGAGCGCTCAGGCCCTGCGTGGCGTAATCCCAACTGACGGCGACCGGTGCGGCCAGCGGCGCGAAAGCCGGCACGAGGTCGGCATCGGGCACGACGGAAAACAGATCGCCCTGTGTGGGTTTTGTCGGCTGTCGGGGGCTTTTCGAGGTTTGAGGCGTGGTCTTCTGACTTGAAGGAATATTCGAAGAACCAGACGGAGAGACTGTTACATTAGATCGTAACTCGGACACTCGGGAACGGGTTGCCGAACGGCGTGACAAGCCGACGCGCCACAGTGCTTCGCGACGCGGCAGAACGCGGTCGAACGCCCCGGCGCGAGCGAGTGCTTCCCATTCGTCGAGGGTGAGGTCGACCGCGGCCAGCAGGGCGTCAAGCGGAGTGCCGACATTGCCGTCGAGCGATGCGACCAACCCGCGAACCGCGGTGCTCCCCTGCCCTGCCCGTGTCTGAGTTTGAGCAGGACGCCCGTCCGGCTTATTCCCGCCGGTTGACGTCGAATGGAGTGGCAACACCTGTTTCTCTTTCGCATCAGAAACAGACGAATCGAAGGACTTACCGGAAGATGTCCGAGTTGTTCGGAGTTGAGAAGTTCTGTGAGAAGATGCCGTAAGCGATGGCTGTATACGTGACGAAGGCATACTGTTCAGACGGGTATCTGAAGCAGAACGTGTCGCCGAACCACTCGGACGATCACTCTTACTGGGCGTCAGCGGGTCAGGCGGGCGTTGAGCCACCAGTCGTGCAGCAGCGTCGGTGCCGAGCCCCTTGACCTGAGTCAGCGGCAAACGTATCGCGCCGTTCTCGATGCGGTATCTTACCCCCGAGCGCCAGGCGTCGACGGGCAGAAACCGAACGCCCATGCGCTTCGCCTCGGCCATCACCGTCGACATCGGGAAAAAGCCCGGCTGATGTTGCATGACCGCGGCCATGTAGGCGACCGGGCGGTGCCGCTTCAACCAGGCGGACTGAAACACGGTGCGCGCGAAGGCCGCCGCGTGCGAGCGGCAGAAGCCATACCCGACAAAGGCGGCGACCTGTCGAAAGACCTCGGCGGCGATCTCTTCGGTCGTGCCCAGATGCGCTTTGGCCCCGTCGATGAAACTGCGGCCCATCTTTTCCATATTGCCGGGGTCGCGCCACTTGCTCATCAACTGCCGGAAACGATCGGCCTCAGAGAGCGACAGGCCGGCGAACTGATGGCAGATCTCGAGTACCTGTTCCTGAAACAGAATGACTCCGTACGTGTCGTCGAGAACCTCTTTCAGCACCGGGTGCGGCACGACGACCGGCTGTTTCCCCTGGCGGCGGGCGACGTAGGGGTTGACCATGCCGCCCTGCAGCGGGCCGGGCCGAAACAGCGCCACCTGCGCCGTCAGATCGCGAAAGGTACGCGGCTGGGTGCGCGAGAGCAGGTTCATCTGCCCCGGGCTTTCGATCTGGAATACGCTCATCGTCTCACTGCTGCAGATCAGATCGAAGGTCGGGCCGTCGTCGAAGGGAATGGCGTCGAGGTCGAGATCGCGGCCCGTCGCTTCCTTTTCAAGCCGCACCGCCTCGGAAAGCACCGCCAGCGTGCGCAGACCGAGCACGTCAAACTTGATCAGGCCGAGCGCTTCGACATCATCCTTGTCGAACTGAATTTCGCGGAAACCGCCGGCGGAGGTCTGAATGGGCGAATAGCGGCAGAGCGGCTCACGCGTCAGTACCATGCCGCCGTTGTGCAGACCAAGATGCCGTGGGCACCCGCGCACGCCTTCGACCAGCGTGAAGAGCACCTCGAGCAATGGCGTCGGGCCGGTCACCTGAGCCAGTTCATCACGCCGAGCACGCAGATCGTCCAGGTGGTCCCAGCGGCTGATCAGCTTGCCGACGCGGTCAACGGTCTCGAGATCGAACCCCAGCACCTTCATCATCTCGCGCATGGCGCCGCGAATGCGATAGGTCTGAATGGTGGCGGTCATGGCACAATGCTCGGCGCCGAAGCGGCGTTCCATCCAGGCGATCACTTCGGGGCGTCGCTCGGAATCGAAGTCGACGTCGATATCAGGCATTCCCTTGCGCCCCTGATGAAGAAACCGTTCGAACAGCAGGCGATGCTCAAGCGGATCGACCGTGGTGATGCCAAGCAGGTAGGCGATAATGGAATTTGCCGCCGATCCACGCCCCGCACAACGAATTCCGCTACGGCGGGCGAAGTCGACGACCTCGTGCACGACCAGAAAGAACTCGGACAACTCGAGGCCGATGACCACGCCCAGTTCGTGCTCAAGCTGTTTCTGCGCCCGTTCGCGCGCAGCTGCGGTCGCGTAGCGGCGTTCGAGTCCCTGGCAACAAAGCAGGCGCAGATAGCTGTTCGGCTCGGCCCCGTCGGGCAATCGTGCCGTGGGCGGGGTCACCACGCCGGGTAACAGATCGATCTCGCAGCGGGCGGTGATCTCGGCTGTCGCGGCGAAGGCTTCCGGGTATGGAAGGCGCGCGGCGAGTTCTTCGGCAGGGCAGAGCCAGGCCAGATCGTTGACCGGTCTTTCGGGGTGGCGATCGCCGACGGTGATGCCAAGTCGCACGCAGGTCAGCGCGTCATAACGCGGAAAGTCAGTGGGCAAGGCATAGCGCACGTCGTTGCTCGCGACGACCGGAAGTTTCAGCGAAGCAGCCAATTCGCGCAGGCGCCGGTTGAGCGCGTCGTCGCCGGGTCTGCCGTGATGTACCAGTTCTACGTATATCGCCCCCGGGAAAGACGATGCCAACTGCTCAAGCCATCGGCGCGCCTCGGACAATCGACGCCGGCTGACCAGACGTGTCAAACGCCCTTCGGAGCCGCCGGTCAGGCAGATCAGGTTCGCATGCGGCCCGGCGGGTAGAGTCGGCAGGTTCGGCACCGGGCGGTCACTGCCGGGCGGCGCTTCGACCCACGAATCATCGACGTCGAACTCGCCGGGCAAGCCGCTCCGCCTGCAAAGCTCGACCTGACCGGCCGTTTTTCCATTGCCGGCCGCGTAACTCGCATCCGTGATCGTCGCGGCGTGGGCCGCGCTGAGCAGACGGCAGAGCGTGGCGTACCCGTGGCGATTCTCGCATAACAGCACCAGCGGCTCGCCGCCGACGTTCAGAGTCGCGCCGATGATCGGCTTGATGCCATGCCGTTTGCAGGCCGCGGCAAACTGGACCGCGCCCCCTACCCCATGCCGGTCGGTGATGGCCAGGGCTGTGTGCCCGAGTGCGGCCGCCTGCGTCACCAGCGCTTCTGGCGACGACCCACTGCCGAGAAACGAGTACCAGCTCTGCACATGCAGATGCACGAATTCCGACGCAACCGTTGCCATAATCACCACGACACCTTTTGCCTCATCAAACTACCGCTCGCAGATGTGGTAAAATATTCCCGAGGAAAATTGCGCAAAGGGTCACACGATGAAACGTATTCGCGTGTATGTCGATACCTCGGTGATCGGGGGATGTTTCGACCCGGAATTTGAAAAATGGTCCAATGGGCTTTTTCGAGACTTTGCCGCGAAGGCTTATTGCCCCCTTACCTCCTATGTTGTCGATCAGGAAATAAGTCTGGCACCCCAAGAAGTTCAGAAACAATACGCGAAGCTTCTTGCTCTTGGTGCAGAGGTTCTGAAAGTGAATAAGGACATCCTCGATCTTCGTGCGGCCTATCAAAAGCGCTCGATACTGAAGCCGAGATACGCCAATGATTTGCTTCATATTGCCATTGCTACATATGCAAACGCAGATGTTCTTGTGAGTTGGAATTTCAAACATATCGTTCGATTTGATAAGATCCTCATGTACAACTCGGTCAATATCGAAATGGGTTACAGAACGATTCAAATATATTCTCCGAGAGAGGTAACGAAGTGTGAAAAAGATTAAAATTGACTGCGTGGAAATGACACGCAAGATTCGCGATACTCTGTACCTCGAAACAAAAGATCTGACCACAGAAGAGTTGATAGAACGATATTCGCACCCCTCAAAAGACGTGAATAAGCAACAACCGTCGAAACGTCGTTTGAAAGCGGCTTAAAGAAACACATTCTTCATCATGGTTGCTCGCCGGCGGGTCAGTCGAAGATGCGACTGAGCCACCAGGAGTCGCCTTCGGCGGAACTCGTGCGGCGGTAGATCTCGAAGACGCCGTCGGAACAAGCAACGCGATAGTAATGGCGGCGTTCGCCGGCCAGCGCGGGGTCGCGCCACCAGCGACTGCGCCACTGCCACTGTTCGATGACGCGACCGATCAGGCGCCGTTGCCGCCGCCAGCTGAAGGTGCGCGGCAGGGCGCGTTCGATGGTCACGACGATGGGTTCAAGCAACAGGCGCATACGAGTTCCTAACGTTGAACGGCCGGAACCAGCGTGAAGGCGTCTTCCGGAAGGTAGCTGTCGGGGTCATGCAGAACAATGCGACGCAACCGACCCGGAAAGCGCTTTTCGAGCAGACGCAGATTCTGTTCGAACCGGGCCCGCTCGTGATCAGGGCCAGGCCAGAGCCGACCCTGGACGGAATCGGGCACGGACAGACGACCGAAGACCAGCTCGACTTCATCGAAAGCACGGGGGCTCTGCCCCTCTTGACCCCGCCAAGGGCCAAAGGCCCCTGGACCCCGCTTCGCTGCCGCTCGAACGCGGGGCGTTCGAGCGGCGGGGGGGCTGTCGGCAGACACGAGAGAAGAAGAAGATGATTCGAGACGAGGCAGGCTTTCAGAAACAACTTCAGGGCAGACAAACTCGGACATAAGATCAGCGAGCAGGCGGTCGACGGCGGTGCGCAGAGAACGCGGCGACGCAATCGGGGTGCGCAACAGCCGGCGACGACTGAGACGACCACAGGGGCCGGCAAGGGTCATAGTGATCTGGCCGACACTGCGCGGGCCGAGACGAACCACGGCCTCATCAAGCAGATGATGCAGAACCCGTTGAATATCGCCGTGCTCAGAGAGCGTAACCGCCGCATCGAGATATCGCCCGCGCACCTCTGGCGGCGGGGAATACAGCGAAACCGGACGTCGATCGCCGTTGCGGGCGATCTCGAACAGGCGGTCGCCTTCGGGGAACCGGGCGACGAGCTGAGTCCGGCGGAATCGGGTCAGGCCGCCGACCGTGGTGATGCCGAGCCATTGCAGCCGCTCGACCGTGTCGGCGCTGATACCGGCATCAAGAAGCGTTTCGATGGCGACGGACGCACGAAAAGCGTCTTCTCCGCCGGGGGCGACATCGCGGCAATCGCCAACTGACGCCGACAAGGCCGCCAGCCAAGAGGTCTGGCGATCGGCGGCACACCCGGCCTGCAGATCGTTTGTCCGAGCCAGCTCGCACAAAAGGCAAATTCTATTCAGGCTTTTCGGCGAACTCTCTGTCGACACATGGCTTGAAAAAGCCGTCTCGCGTGGCTTTACGTCGGCCTGCCGACAGACTTTCGACCCAAGTTCAGATGCCGTATGAGAATGAGCCGCTTCAGATCTAAGAATGGTTATCGAATGACTGGGACGCTTGCGTTCTGCCTGCGGCTCGCCGAGGTCGATGATCAGCAGGCCCGGCTCGGGCGATTCGAGAAACGGTGTCTGATCGTGAAGCGCGCGAAGAGTGTCTTCCCAGGCCAGGTCGAGATCGAGACCGGGCGGCGCGCAGACAAACGGCTCGAGACCAGACTGACGACCGATCCCGCAGGCCCGTTCGACCGACCACCCCGGCCGCACGCCCAGACGGCGCAGGCCGGCCGAGCAGGCAATCAGCGCGTCATCAGCGGCCACGATGATCTCGCGGTCGCGCAGATCGGGCCGGCGGCGACGAATCGCCCAGACCGTCGGCTCAACCGTCATCAAGGTGACAAAACAGGAAGACATGCACCACCTTCATCAGAAGCATCAGAAACATCAGAAGAACCCAACCGAATCAACCTCACACTTCAGGCGAATACCGGGGCGCAAACCCGCTGTTCGGCGCACGTGCGTCGGGTCGGCCTCATGCTCGCCGTTTCGACACAGCCTTCGACGGCGAGCGTCCGACCGACCGGTCAGGCGGCTCTTCGCCGCGGGCCTTCGGCACCCGGTCTTCAGATCGATGCGGGGCGCTTCTGACCAAGCCGCGCATGACGCCGATGATCTCGACGGCGTCGGCCGCGAACGACCGATCGGGGTATGCCGGGTTGGCGGCCCGTAGCACTACGACGCCATGACGTCGGTCGGGAACCACGCGTTTGAGGGTGACTTCGGCATCGGAGCCGACGCGCACCGCGGCGACCTCGCCGTCGCGAGCGGCGACACCCGGGCGAATCAGCACCTGGTCGCCCGAGAGAATGCCGTCGCCGGTCATCGAGTCGCCGACGACCTCGAGAAGAAAGTCGCCGGGCTTGAACGGAAGCAGGTCTCCGAGCCGTTCGACAAACCGATCGGGCTGTTCGATCGCCTCATGCAGCGGCCCGGCCGGAATGCGCCCGAGCACCGGTACGCCCGGCTGTTGCAGAAGCTGTTTGGCTCTGGCGGTCAGATTCAGGGTGCGCTGTCGGCCGCGCACGCCACCCAGAATGGCGAGAAACCCCTTGCGGGCCAGGGCCTGCAACACCGGTGTTACGCTCGATTCGCCCGCCAGTCCGAGCCGCTCGGCCAGTTGTGCCGCGGCCGGCGGCACGCCCTCGCGCAGATAGCCCGCGACCAACTCGAGCACCTGCTGTTGACGACGACTCAACCCTTTCATGACGGTTCTCCGGTTCGGCGACGTTCGAAATACTATCGTGAAATATCACGATATTCTAAACATATCCGAACCCGCCTGCCCAGTCAACCGAAAATGTAGCGCCCGATAGACCGCGTCTTGAACGCGTCTGCGAACGTCATGAGCGGCACCGCGGCAGGCGTTGCCTTTCGCTAGATCTGAATCCCCGGCGCGGTGTTTTCAGAAGGATTCGGGCTGACATCGAGCGTATCGCGAAGGAGCTGTAAGAACACATCGATGGTGTATGGCTTCTGCAGAAAGGTGAAGCCCTGCGCCTTGATTTCTTCCCAGCGAGATTTGCCGTCGCTGTACCCGGAACAAAGAATGAAAGGCAGATGCGGCGAATCTTTTCTCAGCTCCTGCGCCAGCTCAAGACCACTTTTTCCGGGAAGAACGACATCGGTAATTACGATTTTGATATCACTCCGGTATTCGGTGAAGAGTCGAGCGGCCTGTTCCGCGTGTTCAGCAACCACAACGCGATAATTCGCCCGCCGCAGGAATCGCTCGACCAGTTCGCGAATACTTTCTTCATCTTCGACAAAAAGTACAAGTTCATTGTTTCCCTTCCTGCGCTCGCGAGGGCCTGACGAATCGGGCGTTGCCGCGACGGGCTGAGGCCCCGCAAGAAGGGGAAAAAAGACGCGAAACTCCGTGCCGCACTCCAACTGACTTTCGACCTCGACAAAACCGCCGTGCTGACGAACGATGCCGTAGACGACCGCGAGACCAAGCCCGGTTCCCTTGAATGGGCCCTTGGTCGTGAAAAACGGCTCAAAAATGTGTTGTATGGTTTCCGTGTCCATGCCCTTTCCGCTATCACGAATGGATACACACGCGTACATGCCGGGAACCGCATCATCAATCTTGCGACACTCAGCTTCCGAGAGACAGACCTGACTTGTACTGATCGTCATCGTGCCGCCGCCAGGCATCGCATCGCGAGCGTTCACCATGAGATTCATCATGACCTGCTCGACTTGATGCCGATCGGCTTTGATCGTCAACGGCTCGGCAGAAACCTCCAACTGCACGCGCACGTCTTCGCCGATGACGCGTTTCAGCATCTTCATGGTATCCGGCATGATCGAGTTGAGATCGATGCTTTTCAGCTCCAGAGGCTGTTTTCGACTGAAAGCGAGCAACTGTTGCGTCAGAGAAGCCGCTCTCTGTGCGGCCTGATCGATCTGCTCCAGTTCGTGACGGCCCCCGGAAAAAATCGGATTGGAACAGAGATTGTCACAGTATCCCAGAATGATCATGAGCAGGTTGTTGAAATCGTGAGCAATGCCGCCCGCGAGGCGTCCGATCACTTCCATTTTCTGAGATTGTACCAGTTGCTCCTGCAACCTCTTGCGGTCAGACACATCCTGCTTGATGGCAATATAGTGACTGATTTGCCCTCTTTCATCAGCCACCGGAGTAATCGTGACTTCTTCTTCTTCCACCAGCTTCCCATCTTTGCGCCGGTTGATCATTTCCCCACGAAAGACGTGACCAGCGGCCAACTCGCGCCACAGATGCGCATAAAAGCCCGCGTCATGACAACCAGACTTGAAGATTCGCGGATTCTGCCCGATCAGTTCCTGAGCCGAATAACCGGAAAGGGAATACATGGCGGTATTGGCCCAACGAATGGTTCCGTCGCGGTCTGTAATGAGAATGCCGTTGGCAGCAGACGCCAGTGCGGCGCTCTGCAACCGCAGTTCGGCTTCAGCACGGATTCGTTCACGGCTCGACTCGAACGCAAACACCGCGAAAGCCAGATCGTTGGCGATTTCCTGCAGTAACTCCATCTCTTCCGACTGGAAGACATCACATTGTCCGGCACAGAAACACAACAGGCCGTAGCATTGTTCCTGGTATTTCATCGGCAGTGAAGCCAGCGAGCACACCCCATGGCTCTGTAACAAGGCCCGAAGCTGAAGGTCGGGAATGGCGGCGATGTCCTTGAGCACCGTCGCTTCCTTGCGAGACAGCGCGCGGGTACAGGGGAGGATGCAACTCACTTCCGGAACGCTCAGAGCCGCCAGCAGGGCCGACGGCACGGCCGTCGCCGAACCCTGACTGGCGATCAGTTCGGGAAACGCCTTGCCCGGTGTGAGTAATCCCATCCAGACGTGCACATACCCTCGATTGCCCGCGAGAATCCCGCACGCTTTCTGCAGAATCTGCGTCGGCTCACCGCCCTCGCCGATAGCGCGATGCACCCCACGTAAAGAGTTCAGAACGCTGTTGAGTCTCCGAATCGACCTGTCGCGTGATGTTTATATAAAGCCGTTTCAATGGCGGCTTTCAATTCATCTTCACGAAACGGCTTGACCAGATAGCCGTAGGGTGAAGTCGTGCGCGCCTGTTTCAACGTGGTTTCGTCTGCGTAGGCGGTCAGATACACCACCGGAATCTCAAAGTCTCGTCCGATCTCCGCGGCAGCTTCAATGCCGCTCATCGACCCGCGTAGTCGAACATCCATGAGAATCAGATCCGGTTTCAGCTCGCGAGTCTTGACGAGGGCATCAGGGCCGGTCGCGACCACGCCGGCAATCGCATACCCCATCTTCTGCAACACGCTCTGAATCAACAGAACGCTGATGGCATCATCTTCGACGATGAGAAGTCGTTCAGACATCAGTGTTCCGGCACCGTCTTCCCTGAAGTTGAATCCGTCTCTCCGGAAAGCCGGGCAAACACCGGCTGTTGAACGATCAACCAATGGTACAGCGGATAGATTTCCTCGAACGCCTGTTCCGAAAGTTCCTGACGAAACACTTCAACCCAGGCATTCAGCTGAGCAGGCCAGTAGGCGAGCTGAAAACCGTGCGTTCGATATGCCCGGTACACCCAGAGAACTGTTTCGACAAATGTTTCCGCCGAATACAGACAGAAGAGCGACTCCATGAAGCGAGCATGATTGCGATGATTGTCTTCCATCATCTGCTGATTGTTCGGCCCCACGAGACGCTCAAGATCCTTCCTTTGCAACAGGCGTTCCGTGACCTTCACCGCCAATAAATCGCGCTTGCTTCTGAACTCTGCGACCGCGGCGGAAGACGGGACATGAACCGCTTTGGCAGACTCCAACAGTTCCATTTTGTTCATGAGCGTTTCTCCTTGATTTGATGCTCATCGGCACCGATCGGAATCTCGACCACAAAGACCGAACCGCGATCTGAAGCCGGCTCAACTCGGACTGTTCCCTGATGGGCCGCGACAATCTTCTGGACGATGGCCAGACCCAGGCCGGTACTCTTCTCGCCTGCCGTCGGCACGGCCGATCCGCGAGCGTAGGGTTTGAACAGACGAGTTAGTTCGTCAGGAGCGATTCCGGGCCCCTGGTCGTGTACCAGAACGCGAACGTGGGGGCGGGCTTCACAGGCCTCGACCAGCACCGTCGAACCGTAAGGCGAAAACTTCACTGCGTTCGAAACCAGATTGGCGAAGACTTGCAGCAACTTCCTCTGGTCTCCGTACATGAGCAGGTCTTCCGGAATCTTCACGTCGATCCGACTGTTTTTCGATTGAGCGTGTATCTGGCTCAGAGCGACCGCCTGTTTGACCAGATCACCCGCCACAAACCAGGAGTAGCTCAAACGCAGTTTTCCCGCTTCAATCGCGGTGATGTCGAGCAAATCGTTTAACAGAATCAGCATTGATTCACTCAACTGTCGAATCAGACTCAGCTGGTACAAATCATCTGACTGCAGTCTTGGAGCGGCATTACTGGAAAGCAACTCGGACAAACCGATAATGTTCGCGATCGGTCCCCGCAGATCATGAGCCGCCAGACCGAGAAACTCGTTCTTCACTTCATTCAGTCGCGACAAATCCGCATTCTTCTTGGCCAGTTCGCGCGTCATGTTGCTCAGTTCGCGATTGAGACGCACCAACTCCAATCGCATCTGTTCGATTTCCCACTGATGGGTTTCACCGATCACGAGAATCTGTTCGGCCAGGCGAACGAAGGCAAAGTAATACGTTTGCGGCACGCCGAGCGAGGTCGGGAGCGATATCATCTGCGGCATTTCCTGATCGATCAGGTGCGCGAAGTCAGGGATGTTCTGAAACTCCAGAAACAACTCACGCAGGTTGCGCCCGACCACGTTCGTTGCCAGAATCTTTTGCGCAAAGGCATTCGCGCCAACCACGTCTCCGGTCATGGAACACCGCAGACACACGGTCGAGGCACGGTCACGCATGAACGTGCCGAGTGCCAAAAGAATATCAGGACCCCAGATTTCCGAGGAAGAACTCGAGTTCATCCAATGTCTCCACTATTTTGATTCCGGGTATTCTCTCGACGATGTCGCGACCGCCGAAGCGAAACGCCTGCCCGCCAATGGCGATCGTCAACGCCGGAAAAGCTTTTCGCACCTGTGTCAGAAGATCCATGAGCGCCGCCAGGCGGAAATAGATACTGAGCGACAGACACAGCAGACGCGGACGATGGTCGTTCAAAGCCTTCAAGAGATCCGGTGCAGGGGTGTTCGGACCAAGAAACACCGTATCCCAGCCATGCAGTTCAAGAATGTCGGCAACCATTTTCGCACCTATCTGATGGTATTCGTCTACGGCACAGGACACCACCGCTTTGAAGCCGGCCCGCGAAACGGAAAAGATCTGCGGGTAGGCCAGAACCATGAGATGCTCGGTGATCGCCGTGGCCATGTGCTCAGTGGCCACCGACACGCGATTCTGTTCCCATAACGTCCCGATTTCATACATCGATCGCTGAAACACATTGAGATACAAGTCCTTCAGCGTCACCTGGTTTTCCAGCAGATTCCGTACGATTGTCTGACAAAGAGAACGATTCCCCGACAGCAGAGCGGTAAAATACTGCGCGTAGGTCGATTCAGCGAGTGTCGTCATGGTCTTTTCTCCCTTCCGGTGTGACGCGCGCTTCGCTCGTCAACCCCTGGGGTGAACGAGCGGGAAACAGCACACGCGCCGTCACCCCATGATTCGATGTGATCTCCAGCGTGCCGCCCAGTTGGTGTTGCGCCAGCATCCTGATCAGTTCCGTTCCGAGTCCTGATGAACTCGAGGATTTGGTCGAATTCAGACCGATCCCGTTATCGCGCACTTCCAATTGAAACCCTTCCTGAATGGACACAAGCGAAATCGTGATTTTCGGCACGCCGAGAAACTCTTCGGGGAAGGCATATTTCAGGGCATTCGTGAGCAGTTCCGTCACCAGCAGGCCGCACGGCATAGCCGTTTCGACGTCAAAGAGAATTCCCGGTGCGTTAATAACAGTCTGCAGCTCTTTTCTCAGGCACATCGACTGGGACACACTGCGAACCAGCACTTCAAGATATTGGTCCATGCGCACATGTGCCAGACGGCCTTGAATCTGCAACTGCTCGTAGACCAGCGCCATCGTCATGGTTCTCGTTTTGAGTTCCATCATCCGCGCGATCACAACCGGGTCATGAAACTGCTGAGTCGTCATGGATATCAGGTGAATGATCGATTGCAGATTATTCTTCACGCGGTGGTGCACTTCACGCAGAAGCGATTCCTTTTCTTCGAGCGCTACGCGCAGTTTCTGCTCGGCCAGCAGGCGTGATGAGATGTCGAACATGCCGACCAGACAGCATCGCGGCCCGTCTGACGGCGGCAGAAGAGTACTTCGAACCCGGACGACAGGAACCGGCCCGGCTTTGCGATGAAGTTGCAGTTCGCATTCGATCGATGCCGCATGCGCAAACACCCCGGCCAGGTGCACCCGCAAGGTCTGATGTGACTCGGGTGACAGAAAGGCGGAGATCGGCGTTAATCCGGGAATAATCAGACTGCGTTGAACACCGAGAAGTTCAGAAGCCGCCAGATTGATTGCCTGAATCACTCCGTTCTCGTCGAGGGTCAGGAAAGGCATGGGGGCAAGATCAAACAGCAGAAAGTACTTCCGACGCTCATGTTCGGTCTGCGCCTGAGCTCGCTGGAGCTCCTCGTTCTGCATCGAGAGTTCGGCTTGATAGAGGTGCAGTTCCTCAATCAGATTCCCGACCTCGTCAACTCCGCTCCCGGTAGCAGGATGAAGGCGCAGGTATTCCTCAGCGCGTCGGCGCAGATCGGCGTTTCTTTCGTCAGACAAGTATTATCCCTCGATTCATGTTGTGTCGTGCCTTCGTTTGGCGGCGAGCAATCTTCTGATGGTCTCGCCAAGTTGCGCCCGCGTGACGGGTTTGGCGAGAAAAGCATCCATTCCGGCTTCTCGACACCGCAGTTCATCATACTTCATGGCATGCGAGGTCAGGGCAATCATCGGCACGGAACTCAAAGCCGTCGACTCCGGTTCGCTCCGGACGCGTTCACGCAATCGGGCAGCAAGTTCGAGGCCGCTTATTCCGGGCATCTGAACATCGAGAAGCATGACATCGAACTCAGCGAGACCGGGCATCTGCAATACGTCTTCCGCCCGCCCGACTTCGGTACACAGACAGCCGAGCGACCGCAACATCGCCCCCACAATGTAACGACTGTGCTGGTCATCATCGACGAGAAGAACACGAACGTCCTGCAATGAATCTGCGTTCAACACGTCGGCACTCAGGTCGGCAGGTTTCGAAGCCGGACGCAACGGCAGGGTAAAGAAGAAACAGCTTCCCTGTCCGAGCCGACTCTCGACATCAAGACGGCCCCCCATTCGTTCGACCAACTGCCGACTGATCGCCAGGCCGAGACCGGCGCCATCATGTGCCCTCGAATGTGACCCGTCAACCTGGGTGAACGGTTCAAAAATCACAGACAGGTGCTCTTCTGCAATTCCGATGCCCGTGTCACGCACCCGGAAACAGATCTGTCGCGCATGGGGCTCACCCTCAAGTTCGACAGACAAGGCAACGGATCCCTGTTCGGTGAATTTCAACGCGTTATTGAGCAGATGGCTGAGAACCTGCCGCAGGCCGGCAGCGTCTCCTGATAGCTCTCGGGGAACGTCGTCGGCGATGCGAAGAGTACACGTCAGCCCTTTGCGTTTTGCCACCGGGAGAGCGGCATCCAATACAGCTTTGGTCACCGATTCAAGAGCGAATGCCCCATCCGTCAGCACGACGGCGTCACCTTCCAGACGGGCCAGTTCGAGAAGGTTCGTCATCATGTCAAGAAGATCCTGTCCTCGTTGCTGTGCCAGGTGCACTTGAGTTGCCTGCTCTTCTAGAGATAAGGTGCCGATCTTCAATAACTCGAGAATACCCATCACCGAATTGAGCGGTGAGCGAATCTCGTAGCTCATGTTCGTGAGAAACTCGTTTTTGGCGCGATTTGCCGCACTGATCGCCTGCATTGCTTTCGTCAGTTCGACGGTGCGCTGTCGCACTTTCTCTTCAAGGCTTTCGTGGGCCTTTCTCAACTCATCTTCAGCGATCTTCAGCGGCGTCACGTTGATGATCGTGACGACAACTCCCGTCGTTCCCTGAGTTGAATCTCGCGACACATACGGAATAATGCGAATGAGAAACCACTTTCCGTTTTCCTGACGTACGGTGTGATCGATACTTTTCCCGGTCAGTGCTTGGGAAACATGTTCGAGAGCCGCTTTTAACAGAGGGTGCGCCAGTTCCGCGAGCGGGCGTCCGATATCGTGCGGCAGGAGATTTACTTCACGCGCGATTGCCGACGTAAACTTGCGAATACGCAGGGTGGAATCCAGAAAGATCGTGCCGATTTCCGATGTGGTGAGCAAATGATCGATATCATTGTTCAACTCGGTCAGTTCGGTGATCTTGTTCTGGTATTCGGCGTTCACGGTATACAGTTCTTCGTTCACCGACTGCAGTTCTTCGTTGGTGCTCTGCAGTTCTTCATTCGCCGCCAGAAGCTCTTCATTGGTCGCCTGCAGTTCTTCGTTCGAGGTTTCCAGTTCTTCGACCGTCGCCTGCAGATTCTCGCGACTCATCTGTAACTCTTGTTCGAGATCCGTGATCCGCTGTGAGACATCCTTTTCCGGATCGTAGGCGGCAACGGCCCCAGGCTCATGCAGTGACAGTGAAGCGCGCATAATACAGACCAGAAGGAGCAACTGCCGAGCGGTCGTCTCAGGGAGCGGCTCGACCTTGAGGTTTACCACATGCTGGGTTTGCCCGTACTGGAAACGGATGCTGTGATATTGTACCGGTCCACGCTCCTTCATCGTGCGATGAATGGCTGTGGAAAGAGCTAACGAAAGTTCTTTCGGCAGCATCTTCACCAGATTGAGCGTGACCTGTCCCTGCGGCAGTCGTACGTATTCAGGCATATTCCCGAACGAATGCTGTAAGTTGGCGTTTTCATCTATGACGAAAGAGGCAGGCGCATACTCGTCGACCAATCGCGTGACAATATCTTCGATGACGCGATTTTCCAGATTGCTGATGCGATGGTCGCGCAAGCCGCCGGCACCGAAGTGCGTGCGTAAGAGTCTCTCACGGGCGGGTGTCAAATGCAGATTCTTGTCGATCGGGGCCGACACTCCGGCGACACGTTCGAAGAGTTTCCATTTCGAATCCACGACTTCAAACACTGGTGATAACTCGCCCACCGTCTCGCTCGAACCCAACAACAGGTATCCGCCTTCTTGAATGGCAAAGGCAAAAAGGCCAAGAATTCGCTGTTGCAGAATCGGTTGTAGATAGATCAGCAGATTGCGACAGGATACGAGATCTATCTTCGTAAACGGAGGATCTTTCAAGAGGTTCTGGGGCGCAAACACGACCATCTCGCGAATCTCGCGAGAGACCTGGTACTGCCCACCCCGCTCGATGAAGAATCTCTGCAACCTGTTTTCAGACATTTCGCCGAGAATGCTTCCCGGGTAGATGCCGAGGCTTGCCGTATCGATCGCGTTTTGATCGATATCGGTCGCAAACACTTTCAGGTCAAACGGCAAGCCAATCATTTCCTGCCGTTCCTTGAGCAAAATGGCGATGCTGTAGGCTTCTTCCCCTGTCGCACAGCCCGCCACCCAGACCCGGAGCCGGCGTTCGTTGCGCTTGCGATTGAACAATTCCGGAATGACGCGCTTTTCCAACAGACCAAATGCTTCACTGTCTCGAAAATACTTGGTTACACCTATCAGAAGGTCTTTGTAGAGCGACGTCACCTCTTGCGGTGACTGGTACAAATAATGAAGATAATCAACCATCGTGGCGACCTGGGCAATGCCCATGCGTTGCTCGATACGACGGACAACCGTCGTTGGTTTGTAATAGGTGAAGTCGACCCCCGTCTGTTTGCCGAGCAGATTGATGATGCGCGACAGGGAGTCTTCCTGGGTGGCCAGGGTATCTTCAGTGCGCGGCGCCGCGGAAATAACCGGGTGTTTCACGTATTTCAGCAGCTCTTGCGGCATCTGATTCGGCGGCAGAATGTAGTCCGCCAGACCGGTGGCAATCGCACTCGCCGGCATGCCATCGAACTTTGAGCTCGCGCGATCCTGCACCATGACCATACCGCCCGCTTCCTTGATCGCGCGAATGCCGCGGGTGCCGTCACTCCCTGTCCCGACAGCACGATGCCGATGGCACGTTCGGCGCGATCTTCCGCCAATGACCGGAAAAAGACATCAATCGGCAGATTCAACCCATGCGAATGTTCGAGATCGGTCAAGCGCAGTCGGCCATCGTTCAGCACCACATTTTTTTTCGGAGGGATGAGATAGACGTTGTTTCCTTCGGGAATCATCTCATCTTCTATGCGCTGAACTTTCAGACTCGTACTCTTCGAAAGCAATTCGACCATGAGACTCTTATAGTCAGGCGACAGGTGCTGAATGACGACGTAGGCCAGGCCGGAATCGGTCGGCAGATTGGAGAAAAACTGCTGTAACGCTTCGAGACCGCCGGCTGAAGCACCCAGGCCGACGACTCCGACACACGAGCCTCTACTCAAGGCTTTTTCCACAATCCCTCTCTACGGAAAGACTGATGAGATAATACTCTGAATTGATCAAGGCAATCAATAGAAAGTTCCATTTGCAAGATTGTCTGGCGACTCTGGGGCCGGTTTCACTACGATCACGCCGGGCCTCGAACAGCTTTTTTCTTGGACGGACTCAAGTCAGGTATTGCCAGTATCAGACAAGCGCGGATCGTCGTATCTTCGCTCAACGGCTCATTCTCGAAGGATCTCCCACCTGAGTCTCAAAGCGAGCCGACGAGCATCTCGTATTTCGAGATATTGTACGAGTCGCTCGGGCCTTGACGTTCTCGATCGTCACTCGTATCTTACCCCGAAGCGGAAACGAGCTTTCCGGCATGCTTTATCCCTCATGGTTGTGGAACCATGGAAACGAGAGGGTCTTTTCATGAGCAACAGGTTTTTGTGTGTCGTTCTCGGATGTCTCGCGCTGATCGGAGCGCCGGTCTTTCAAGCGCCGGCCGCTTCATCAGCATGGGCTCAGCCGGTACCCGAGTACGATCCGCTCCTGGTTCCCGCGGGTTTCAAGCCGACGTATCACGACCTGACGGTGGTCGATGCCGAGCGTTCGCGCGAGATTCCGATTCGCGTGTATCTGCCGTCAACCACCCAACCGGCCCCTGTCGTGGTGTTCAGTCATGGCCTGGGCGGAGCACGTACGAACAACGTCTATATGGGAAATCACTGGTCAGCGCGCGGCATGGTCGCCGTGTTTCTGCAACACCCCGGCAGTGACGAGTCGGTCTGGAAGGATGCCGGTCTCGGCAAGCGCTGGAAGGCCATGAACGATGCGGCAAGCGGACAGAATTTGCAACTTCGCGCGAAAGACGTACCAGTCGTGCTCGACCAACTCGAAGTCTGGAACCGTGAGAAAGGTCATCTGCTTTTCGGGCGTCTCGACATGACTCGCGTGGGCATGAGCGGCCATTCATTCGGGGCGCAAACCACTCAGGCCGTCGCCGGACAGTTCTTTCCGATCATGGGTCAGTGTTTCACTCTGCCGGGTCTGCGCGCCGCGATCATGTTCAGTCCTAGCAGCCCAAAGCTCGGATCAGCCTCAAAGGCCTTCGGACAGGTAAAGATTCCGTGGTTGTTGATGACCGGCACCCGCGACGTCGCCCGCATCGGCGGCGCGACTCTCGAATCGAGGCTCGCGGTATTCCCTGCCCTGACGCCCGGCGGCAAATATGAACTGGTACTATTTAACGCCGAGCATTACGCGTTCTCTGAACGCGAAGGCGCGGGAATCGGCGCGCCGCGCCCCCCGAGTCCCCCCCGTGCTATTCTCGCCCTCACAGCGGCATTCTGGGAAGCCTATCTCGCCGACAACCCGCAGGCTCGCGCCTGGCTCGACGGCTCAGGCCCGACCTCGATTCTCGAGTCGCAAGATCGCTGGCAGAAAAAGTAACCGCAATCGACGTTCACCACATTGCGAGTCATGCCGCATTATCGGTGCGTTGAAGACCGCAGAGCCTGGAGCTCAAGCATGAGCATGGAAGTCACGACGGCAATGCACCCCGGCCGTTTCACCTTGCGCGGTTATCGTTGATCGTATAAAGTAAGACCCATGCGCCGGCACGATGCGAGCTACAAGAAGTTCTTTTCGTTTCCCGAGATGGTCGCCGACCTGATTCGGGGGTTCGTGCACGGGGCGTGGGTGAAGAAGCTCGATCTATCGACCCTGGAACGGGTGAACGGCAGTTACGTCACCGAGTCTTTACGCCAGCGTCATGACGATGTCGTGTGGAGGGTTCGCTGGGGCGACGAGTGGCTGTACGTATATATTCTGATCGAGTTTCAGTCAGAAGTCGATCAATATATGGCCCTGCGCATGATGACGTATGTCGGCCTGCTGTACCAGGATCTCATCGCCCAGAAGCAAACCAACCCAGACGAGTTGCTGCCACCGGTTCTGCCGATCGTTCTCTACAACGGCGTTTCGCGCTGGCAGGCCCCGACCGACGTTCACGACCTGATCTATCCGTTGAAAGGCGGTTTCGAGCCGTATCGTCCGCATGCGTCCTATCTGCTGATCGACGAAGGTCGCTTCAAAAGCTCAGAGTTGGCTGAATTGAAGAACCTGGTCGCGGCGCTGTTCCGTCTTGAGAAGTCTCGCGACCTCGAGACGGTGCGCTCAGCCGTCGCGAACCTGATCACCTGGCTGAAGCAGCCAGACCAGAGCGGTCTGCTTCGCGCCTTCACCCGCTGGATCTACCACGTCTTCATCAAAACCCGTTATCCGAAAGTAAAACTGCCGGAGGTCGAGAACCTCGAGGAGGCTCACACCATGCTGTCAAAAACCGTCGTCGAATGGACCAAACAATGGAAACAGGAAGGCCTCGAAAAAGGCCGAGAAGAAGGCCTCGAAAAGGGTCTCGAAAAAGGGCGAGAGATGATGGCCCGGGCACTCGTTCGACTACTCGAACGTAAGTTCGGCACACTGAATGACGAAGACCGCCGTCGCGTGCTCGAAGCAAAAATTACTGACCTGGACAAATGGACCGACCGGATCATCGACGCGACAACGCTGAAGCAGATCTTCAAACACTGACCTCTGCCGCCCGGCGCGACCGTCACCAGTTGATCAGAACCGATAGCAAGTGTCGATTTCGTGAAATGAGCCTGAGTGACGAACTCGTTCTTCGGGTCGGGCAACGGGCCGGTCGGATCGGACAACAGCCAGGCCAGAAATTCCTGATGAGAATTGTCCTAGTTATCATCTGCGCTCATGACCTCAATCAGCCAGTCCGCCGAGGTCGTCGCCGAATTGCCGTTATCGCCGGTCCAAGTACTGTCGCGAGAGACGTTCGCACCGTCATGCCCGTAGGTCACGTTATGTTGGGCCGTCTTGCCTGAGTCGGCGGTCCAGGTACTATTCTTGCCACCCTGCTCCCACGTTGTTTGTCCCTCTGCGTGATATTGACTTCCCTGCGGTCCGGTGACGCTCACGTCTTTGTCGACCTGATTGCCTTCTACGGTGGCGCTTTTCTGCACGGTGGTCGTTTGCCCCTGCGGCCCAGTCCAGGTGTTGGTCCGGCTCACTGTCTGTCCATCTACGATCGTGTTTTTGTCGAGCGTGACCGACTGACCCTGCTGATTTGTCCAGGTTTTGTCAGTCGATATGGTGTTTCCCTCGCGGGTTGTCGTGCCCTGACTATAGATCTGTCCACCTTTCGGCCCCTGCCACTGACCGGTCGTACTAACGGTATTGCCTTCGCGAGTGCTGGTCGTCTGATGCGTCGCGGTCTTGCCTTGTTCTCCTGTCCAGGTTTGGCTTGTCGATACCGTGTTTCCTTCACGGGTCGCGGTTCCCTGTACCGTGGATTCATGTCCCTGAGGACCGGTTCGCGTACCCTGGCGGGTCAGGGTGTTTCCGCCACGGGCCGCCGTTCCCTGATAGGTGGTCTGTCCACCGGCCGGTCCCGTAGTGGTGCGCTGGGTGTTCCAGGCCTGCGGCGAGTCAGGGAGCGACTCGAGCGAAGCGGCGACTTCCGGCATCTGTTTCTTGAATGAGGCCTTGGCGTATGAATCCATACCCATGTACTGCTTTTTCAACTCGGACATCTTCTGCTGATAACCTGCAAGGTCACCGGCGGACTTCGCCGCCTTCGCTCCGTTAATGCTGCTTTGCATACACTGCAGGCTCGTGTTCTGTTGCAGCATCTGCTGCCAGCGGCCTTTATATCCCTGCATCTTTTCCGCGTTCTGCTGCCCCCAGCGACTCTGCCACTGTTTCATCTTCTCCTGGCTCGTCCCCGCCGTCTTCTGTCCGTTGCGTTGTTGAAGTCGATCTGCGAGTGCCCCGCTTTGGGTGCTCCCCGTCTGCTTACTCTTCAGACGATCCTGAATGGTTGCCTGAGTGCCCGATGAATGAGAGCTGCTCTGCGGTCTGTTTCCCAAGCGCTCTTTGACGGTCGTGCCGGTGTTTCCGGTCGTTGATCCCGTTCGTGTCCGCCCGCCGAGATTCGCACCCCCTGAGCGCGCTCCACCCCGTGCCAGCAACAGGTCCGTCGAACCGACTGCCACGAGCAATACCACCGTTCCTGCAATCAAAATATGCTGTTTCATGCTGAATCCTCCACTGATCTCTTCCGAATGACCAAGAATCAACGGCGCTAGAGTACCACGGAAGATCCTGGTATCGCAATTCTCGAGAGGTTTTCGGGTCAGAAAATGGACGAGTGTGGACAAACCTAGTATTATGAAGCATATGCATGGTACAGAGACTGTAGCGCATGCTACTATTATCATAGCATATCGATCCGGGCGACAAGATGAATCTTCACGTCTTCGTTTTTTGAAGGAGATTGCGCCATGTTTAGATTCCGTCATCTGATTCCGCTGTTCGCATTCTTGCCGGCGCTTACCTTCGCGCAACCGGCATCTCCCAATCCGCATGCTGAGCTGATGAATCATCAGGTCTACTGCGCCGTCGGCGCAAGTCCCGCGACGCTGGCGATTGCACCGACATTTCTGATCGAGAAGGCTTCGGTGCCCGATGCCGTGCCGCTTGCCGATGGCGACTACCTGTACTATGTGAACGCGGAACCCGGAAAGCACGGGATCTACGTTGCTCGGGTCACCAAGACAGCAATCGAGTTTCTGGGGCCGGTACTGATCGACGGAGTGTACAATGGCAATGCCGTAGACCCTGATGTCGTGCTGCTGCCCGACGGAAGAATCAGGTTGTACTATTTCGATGGGTATTTCACCGGTCCTCGCCCCCCCATGGGAATCGGGAAGTCGTTGAACCCGATCTATTCCGCCATCTCGACTGATGGTCGAAATTTCACGAGAGAAGGAAAAGTGTTCGAACTCGAAGGAATCGCGGACCCAAGCGTGGTCACGCTGTCTGACGGCAGTCTGCTGATGGCCTGCTCACGCGGAGAGCGCGGCATGCAACTCGCGAGAAGTCAGGATGGCAAGACCTTCTCGGCTCTGCCGATAAGCTTCGAACGCGGCATTCCCGAACTGACGGTGAACGCCGACGGCTCTGTACAGCTTGTGTACAACGTGCGGGGCGGTCTCGCCTCGTATCGATCGACAGACAATGGAACAACCTGGAACAAAGACCCCGACCTGTATTTTGCCTACTCGAAGCCAATCGCCGACCCATCGATCATCCAGGATCAATACGGTTGCCGCCTGTATTTCAAGGGGTTCAAAAGCCCGCCTGGAGCAGGCAACCCCGGACAACCAGTAACACCTGGTTCAGACATCGCCTCATCGACAAAGGCTCCTCCCGGCACAACACCCAGTGAGATTCGCCGTCCGATGCCACCCTTTCCGCCGCCTCATCGGCCGTTCCCTCCGCCCGGAGGTCACCAGCCGCCTCCGCAGCGCCCACCCGGCCCACGACCCCGTTAAATTTTTTTAAGCGCCGCGCGCACGGCCTTCTCGTTCGGGTTGCAGGTCGAGTTGAAATAGTCGAGCGCCGCCTTGACGAGCACATCAGGCTTCCCCGGGCCGTGGAAGCCGCTCACATGGCAGGGAACACGAAACCATTCATCGCTTTTTCAGCCGCCGCGTTCGCCTTGAAAGACTCCGAACTTTGTCGTTCTTGCGGGTGATGATGACCGCAAGACCTTCGGCGTGAATTGTCGATTCCAGCTCACGAACGAGCGGGCAGTCGGCGATGATCTTCCCGCCGATGACTGGCTGGTACTCTCGGCCGTTGTGTGAAACCTTCTCCGTTAATGCCTGGTTACACGGCAGGGGCTTGCCCCCGTCGAGATCGAGCCGGAACGGGGCAATCAGCTCGTTTCTGCGCGAGATCAGCTTTTCGATCGCCACCTGCTGAACAAAGACCGGCCAGCCGCTGTCCGCAAAAGAACGCTCCAGGTCAGCGCGTGACAGGCGGCGATTCTCAGGGCCATCCAACGAGCGTCAGCCCAGGTGCAGGCTTTCCAGGTCCAGGCACCTCACCGAGAATTGCTGTTTTATTCATGTCGGCACAGACCATATCTGCATTTTGAAGAACAAATCAGCACAAGATAGATACTCGGCCATCATCTCGTGTATCATCTATCTGTAACATCTTTGTTCGGCTCAGAGCCGTACACAGACAAGGAGGTTGAGCATGTCCATCAACAACGATTTCCGCGGTCTTTGGCTGCCCGCTCTTGTTCTTTTGGTACTCTCCATCGTTTTTCCGTTCCAGGCGCAAACCGTTTCCGCTCCTGCTCCCATGACATTGCAGTCGGGAACCGGCGCTCCGAACTCCTGCTGCGTCCAGCACTGCTCCGTCGGCTGCAGACATGGGTTTTATACAACGGACGGACGAAACGTGTACTGGTTTCCACACGGGTATCCGCGCTCCATGCAACTCGTTCAGCGAAACGCGAATGCCGGCCCTGACCTGCGCTTCGCCACACGTTATCGCTGGTCTCACCGCCACTATCATGCGTGCGCCTGCCACCCGGTCTATCAGCTGCAATTCCAAGGCCCCTACTGGACTCACACCACCTATCGTCCGGCGCGCGGCTTGTTTCACCGCAGCTCCTGGCGTTGCATCCGAGTCCCCTACTACGTTGCGCCGATCCCGAACGCTTCGGTTCTGGGTACCGTTCCGCACACGGTGAATCCCGCTCCGTAAGCGTTTCTTCGCTCTCCCCCTTTACGTTCTGGTGACAGACATCACTTCCGGAAAACGCCGCCGGCTGGTCGCAGTGGTCTTTGCCTGGTTTCTCATGCCATGTCTTAGCAGCGGATTCCAGCACTCTTCGTTTGCCCAGGCTCGGAACGCCAACCGTCAGGCTCTGCTCGTTATCACCCCCGAGCAGGCGTTGGTTGTCGGTCGGTTGATCTGGAAGAACGAATGCGGTGGAACCGTTGCCGGGTTGACGTCCTGGAATCAGAGCGAAGCCTTTCCATCACTGGGGATCGGACATTTTCTCTGGTACCCGCGTCCCAACACCGACCGGTTTGAAGAAAGCTTTCCGTCGCTGATCGCGTTTCTCGTCGATCGCGGAGTCGCGGTACCTCATTGGCTGCAGATCACACGACACTGTCCATGGAAGAACCGGCGTCAGTTTCTGGCCGAGCAGAACACGCTGCGAATGCGGGAACTGCGCAATCTGCTGGCGAACACCGTCGCTCTGCAGGCAGAGTTCATCGCCCGGCGTCTGACTCTCGCTTTGCCGCGCCTGCTCGAAGCGATTTCGAACGAAACGGAAAAGCAACTCATTGAATCTCGCTTTCGCGAGCTGTTTTCGACCTCTGAAGGGTTGTACGCTCTCATGGATTACGTCAACTTCAAAGGTGAGGGCCTCAAACCTTCCGAACGATACAACGGACACGGCTGGGGCCTGCTTCAGGTTCTGCAGGGCATGCAAGGCTCGCCCAGAGCCGCTGAGGCCGTTCGACAATTTGCACATTCGGCGACACGTACCCTCGAACGTCGTGTTGCCAATGCTCCGTTCGATCGCCGAAGTGCGGAATCAAGCTGGCTGCCGGCCTGGAAGAATCGAATTCGCGGGTATCTCAACACGAGACTTCCGTGACCACAGAAGTCTTCATACGTCCTCGTGTATCTCTGCAGTATATATCTGACCTTCATGGACGTTGTCTGCTTCTCGTTGTAACATGCTTCTGTGTTGAGCATTATCTGAACGGTCGACCGTTCCGGAGGAAACCATGTCTGGTGAAACCTTGAACTCAAACCAATGGCTCATGGCCGCGATTGCCGCACGGCGTGCGCAGAACATTCCCGAAGCCCTTGATCTCATGGAACAGATTCATCTGCTGCCGAAAAGCCAACGTGACGATTCTCTTCACCCTGACGAATGGTCGCTTTCCATCGTCTGGTCAGGGTTGCTGCGACAACCTCACGTTTCGGAGCGTTTGAATTCCATTGTTGAAAAACTGGAAAAGCAGATAGAGGCCGATTTTTCCGATCAGACAAAAATCAAGGAACTCATCATTCTTTCGTTTCATCAGCACAACGACCAGCGGGTGGTCGACCTGTTCAAGAAGGCGGCCGCCACCGATGCTGTCATGGCAGGTTCCTTACTCAAGCTGTGCCTCAGATCACTGGTGGAACGCCGGGAATTTGCCGTTGCGTCTGCCGTTCTCACACATCCGCAGGAAGTGATTCAGGAAGATCTATCGTATTATCAGCGAACTCCCGCCACGCCAGACAATTTCGAGGAGCGAGTGGGCAATCTAAAAGAGCGGGTTCAACATCTCAAGACCATCCTCGCGAATTCAAATCGTCTCCCTGAACTGGAATCGTTGTTGCAACGATTGAAGGAAACGTTGTCCGACTCAGATTACCGTTTCGTTGTTTCCGTATCGTAACCATCTCGCCTTGTCTTTTTCCGTGATCGTGACCCGATGAGAATGCTGAATGCGGCCTGTTTCAACAGGCGGGGCGGCATTCTTTTCGCCATCATCGGCTTTATCGTTGTCCTGCTGCCGTTCATTCTGACCGTCACCGTAACACGCGAGATCGACCGCCGCAATACACGCCGGCTCCACCAGGAAGCGCGCCTGGATGTGGCGGCCATCGTGCGCCGTATGGCAGCTCGCGCCGACCCCGTCTCGCATTTCTCCGAGCTGTCGGAACGTCTGGTACGCACCCTGCGTCGCCAGAGTTCTCCAATCCCGCTCTTGCGTGGGTATCCGGCAAAGGCCATCGAAATCATGTGCTTCGATCGTACCGGTCGTCGCTTGCCGATTCCGGGCTTGCCAACGGAAAAACAGGCAATGTCAGAGAAGACCCTGGCTCTGATTCTTCGTCGGCAGACCAAAGAACCGGGCGCGCTTTCGAAAACCGATGAGCGGCTTCTCGATACCATGATCGGCAACCATCTCGCGGCAAACCTGATGGCACAACAACCAAACAAACTGCACAATCTGTTCCTGTTTGGTACGCGACGGCTTTCCGGACTGTTCAGCTTCAACTCTCCTCGCGGGCAGGATGCGTACGTCCTGGTTCAGATTCAGTTGGACGCGCTTCCCCGCTCATTCTACGCGGATACGACACTGCGATTTCTCAATTCTTTGCCACTGCCGGACTTTCGCTTCGGCGCTGTCGATCTTGAACAACCCGCCGACACGTTCTCTTCATTTGAGCGCGAACTGATTGCCGACCGTCTCTCCCCTGTCTTTGCCGTAGGCCGCTTTCTGGTCGGAACCGTCAATCTTCCCAGCGGGATCAAACTGTACGCGAGCCGCAGGAAACCTTTGCCCGCCGTTCCCATGCAGCCGGCTCGTCTGGCCGCGGGTGCTCTGACAGGCTTGTTCTTTCTTGTCTATCTTCGCTTGCTTCTTCTTCCAGCCTGGTTCCGCCACATCACGCTCACGATGCGGCTGATGGGCCTCTTCTCGCTCATCGGTCTGTGCAGCGCCGTGACCCTGCTCAGCTTCGCGCAGTCCTATCGACAGGTTCGCGAATCCTCGATGCTGCGGCAGGTTAAGGAGTCGGCAGCGCGAGATCTGCTGACACTCGATGAAACATATTCGAAGGCCCTGCGACAACGCGATGCCATCTACCGATCGCTGATCAGTCGAATCGAGAAGGGCGAAGATCCGCAACAGGTACTGACGCCGGTCATGCAACCGTTTATCGATCGCAGCGAGGTTCAAGCGGTGTTTCTGGTCAACGCGAGCGGCACGTTGCTGTATCGTCTGCTGAATCATCGTAACCAGGATGTAACGACTCGGTGGGCTTTCGGAAAAGACACGAACGTGAGATTCGTGGGCGCCAATGTGATTCGCATGGTAAACGGGCACCCGCGTATCCCCGAGATCGACGCACTTCTCGGAAATGATCTGGAATTAAAACTGCTGTTGGAAGAGTTCATCTACCATCTGTGGCGCACCGTCGGCTCAATCGAGCAGATCACCCTCACGGGAAAGAAGGCCATGGTGTACAACCAGGTCTGTCGAGATTCCCAGGGGCGAATCACCGCGCTTCTTTTAGTCGCCCACGAGGCTCGTGCGCTCGAGCAAGCCTTTCTGAGCGAGATGGCACGTTCCGAATCCGCGATTGGAAAGGGTCGGAAGAGTCTTGGTATTCCGAAGGGGTTTGCCCTGCCTCGCGAGTGCATTCCGATTCTACGTCGATACGAGCCTGACATCTGGCGCATCCATGATATTCTCAATCAGACCGGCACCCCCGACTCTCTCACCGGTACGTTCGGCAATACCGCGGTCCTGCTGACCGGAGTCCCGGGAAAGTCATTCACGCACTTTCATCTGTATACCTTTGACAGACTTCGTCCCATTCAGAAAAAACTGGACGAATTCACCAGACAATTTCGTCTGTTCTCGCTCCTGTTATTCGTCTGCGGAGCGTTTCTCGGCTGGTTGTTTTCGCGCAGTCTGATCGACCCGATTCATGAACTTGCTCAGGGTTTGCAACATCTCTCGAGATCGGAATTCGACCATAAGGTATCAATCGAAAGTCGTGATGAATTCGAGCAGATCGGCCACGGCGTCAACATGATTCTCGGCGACATGAAAGACCTGGCACTTGCTCACACCATACAGGACCAGTTGCTTCCCGGACGGCCCCTGCTCTGCGCATCCGGCTCAATCAAAGCCTGGAGCCGTTCCACCTCGGAAGTCGGCAACGAACTGCACGATTATGTCAGCGTGTCAGACCGCCACATGCTCTTTCTCTGCGCTGCAGTCACCGGTCACGGCATTTCCGCGGCTCTGATGATGGCCATGATCAAGATGGCTTTTCGTCTGTTCGTCGCTGTCTCAACAACATCCGGTTCGGACATTTCACCGGAATCGATGGTTCGTCATTTGCAGTCGTATGTCGACCGCCATCTCCATCCGTCTCAGCCGTTTGCCTGGTGTTCAGGCCTCATAGATGCTTCTTCGGGCACCGCGACCCTGTACCAGACCGGCGGATATCTTGCCTGGTATCGTTGCGTACAAGATAATACCACCGTATGCAGCCTCTCAGAGCAGCAGGAACATCGTCTCGAACATCTCAAATATCTTGTCGTCACTTCTCCCGCACTGACACAAGCCGTTCGGTCATACAACACTACTTTGATATCAGATCTCGTTTCGCAACTGGCAGACCGGCGACTGGCAGCAGATGATTTCGGAACCGTCTTGTACAAACAGACCCCCTTTACCACTCTGGCCGTCGATCGCACAGAAAGTCAGACAGTCGTTCTCTTTTCCCGCGGCGGTGAAATCCCATGAATCCATTTTCTCGCTGGTTTCTTGGAATCATCTTCGTCTGGGCTCTTCCTGCCTACGTTGCCTGGTATGGTTTCGCCCAGTACGATCTGCTGACCCGAGAACGCCTTGGCGAAGAGCTGTTCGAACGCCAGAAACATCTGCTCGAGGAACGGTGCATCGCTCTCGACCCGGATGAATTTCTCCGCACGGCAGCCCGCCACCTCCTCGATCGACTGGCGGAAACGCCCTCTGAATCGAAACTCGCACGCGCCCGCCATGCCGAGATTGCCGCAACCTGGGCACGCGGTTTTCCGAGCGGCTTTCTGGAATGGTATCTGTTCGATGCTTCTGCAACCGTCTGGCTGGCGAGCGGTTCAATCAAGCCGGTGGGCAGAGAGGACATCATTCGGTGTCTGCGCATGAAAGGAACCAGACCCTACCTCGATCCGTTTCCACAGGATCTTCACAACAGCTGGCCCCACGCCGGTCATGTCCTGCCGAGACTCTGGAATCGTGAAAACATGCCGGTTCTGTTGCACGCGTTAGAGGGCGGCTCTGAAGGGGCCTTCCGGGGCTTCTGGTCCGAGCCGGCTTCTCATGCGGCCGGCATCGGAGTATTCCTGATTGCACGAGAGCAGGCGATGTCTCGAGATCAACGCCTGCGATGGCTGTGCGATCATTCGCCACCCGGAAGCTATTCAGGATCTTACCGCGCAGACCGGCCGCCTGACGGGTATTTGCCCCCGGATCACTCGGACTTTGTGCGATTCCTGCAACAGCAGATCGAACTCGGTCGAGAACGAGCCGTTCACCAGGGTCTGCAGACAACCTTCGTCTGGGTTGATCGAGAGCAGGCGCTCTGGGTCGCTCAGCCTCAACCGGAATCGGGTCTGCCGTGGCGAGCCATTCCGGCGGCGTATGTTCTCATAAGCTTCTTTATTCTTTCCCAGAGTTATCGCCGGATTGTTCTTGATCATCGGCAACCCATGCGGCTTTCACTGAAGCTCTACGGACTGTTCGGCTTGATTCTGGTGTTCCCTCTCGCGGGAGTCTGCCTGCTGGGAGCCTTTCTGGTCGAGGAAAAGCGCAGCGAACTGGTACAGGAGTTCCGACGAGAAAGTCTTGACCGGCTTCGTCAGATAGACACGGTGTACACACAGTTTCTCTCTCGCTACTGCCAGGTATACCGGCGGCGTATCAGACAGCTCGAGGCCTTTCGCCATGACCAGCTCCGTCTTTCCCAGCAACTGGCGAAGTGGTTCGATGAAGGTGGATTCGACAACCACTATCTCGTGTCGTCGGCTTCTGTTTTTCTCGCCTTTGAGTTCAATACGCATCGCGCCTTGCGCCGCCGCCTGTCGCGCCTCGCCGAACCTGAACGGCATGAGGTGTTTCTCGGCTGGATCAAAGCCGGTTTCTTTCCGGGTCGTGATGATTTGCGCCGTCTTCGGGGCGAACCGGTGCCCGATCGATTCAGCAACGACAAGGAGGATATGATCAAACAGGCGCTGGCCCGCATGACGGTGTCGGCTATTGAACAACAAAACCGCGACGCCGGCATCGAGACCGGCCCTTCCAACAGTGATTCCGTCAAAGCGCTCGATGTCATGATCGGCGACTCGAACTTCGAGATGGTGAAGGTTCTGCGGCAGAAATCAGAGGGCTTCTTCTATGCGGGAAGCGAACTGGACGGCAACTACTATCTGTTCGACATCATACGCGGACCGGACGGCAGCGGGTGGTACGGAATTCTTCTGGGAGCGGAAGTCGGAACCATTCAGAAATACTACTTGTCCTCTCTCTCTGCCCATCTTTCACGAAAGGGCGGCCCCGTTACCTATCGTTTCATCAGCACGACTGATCCGTATTCTCCATACTATCCGGACTATGATCACGCCGAAACGTATCAGTTTCTCACGAATCGACTTCTGCGTCGCCGGCACAATGTGCTGTATCGACGTCTGTCTCTCGACGGCCATGACGTTGAAGTCACGGGCATGAGCGGGGCAAAGTTGATGAAGTACACTTTGTTCGCCACGATCAGGGTCAGCGAGATGGAACACCGGGTCGCAACTTTTCGCCGCATGATCATCACCCGCCTGACCGCAGCATTTCTTATCGCTTCCCTTCTCGCCTGGATCATGCTGCGTCTGCTTTTGAGGCCCGTTCGCGAACTCGAGCGTGGTCTGGAGAACATACGATCACGTCGATATAACGCGCTGATTCAGGTATACGGAGAGGATGAACTTGGACAACTGTGCCATGCGTTCAATCGCGCCATGCTGCATCTTGGGGAAATGGAGGTGGCCGCTGTCGTGCAAAAACGCCTGCTGCCGCAGCAGCCTTTGCACCAGGGGGATTTCGAGTGGCGCGGCATGAACATCATGACCCAGGCGGTCGGCGGCGATTACTTTGATTTCCTGTCCATTTCGTCTCGTCAAGTCGCTTTTACTCTCGGCGATGTCTCAGGACACGGTGTTTCAGCGGCCCTGGTGACCGCCATGGCCAAGGCCGGATTCTCCATTCTCTGCCCCTTGTTTCCCGATGATCCGGCGCGAGTATTGAATCTGATCAATCAGATATTCGTCGAGGTGCTGAACCGCAGGAAAATGATGACCATGTTCCTCGGGGTGCTCGACGTCGAAACCGGAACGGCTGTTTACGCCAATGCCGGACAGTGCTACCCGATTGAGTTTACCCCCGGCAGCCCTGAAACGTATCTTCGCGTCGACTCACGACCGCTCGGCATCACCCGAAAAGGTAGTGCGGAAAACAATTCGATCTCTTCGTTTCCGCATGCCTGTCTGTTATATTCAGACGGGATTGTCGAGGCGCAGACGCGTGACGGTGAAATGGTCGGCTATGATCGCTTTCTCATGCTCGCAGGCGCGGCATTGAAGCAGACGACCGCCGATCCGCTCGAAACGCTGAGGGCTTCCATCGCCTCTCAACTGACCGACCGCGGCTTCGATGACGATGTAACGTTACTGCTGATTCGACGGGTATCTTCTTGATCAACGAACTGGACAATACGCTTTCGACTGCCAACCGTCGACGTCAACAGACGACGCGCACATCAGTCATACGTCATCAGGCATTACACCAAACACGTCTCGGCTCTCGCGAAGAACCTGAAGTCTCTTGTACGACCTGATCTTCATGCTGTACCAATCAAATTCAATGTCACGAGCAAACGGCATTTCACTTCCGACAGTCGCGGGGCTGCTGGTTCGTCACCTCAGTCACGTGTTTCCACATCGAGTGTTTCTCGTTGCTTGCTGGCTGATCATGGTCTTCTGTGCGCCGGCAAGTCAGGCTGCAACGATACGATTCGAAGACCTGAATGCGTTTCCACAGGCCCCCGCGTATGACGTCATCGTCGTCGGCGGAGATGCCGAGGGGATTGCCGCCGCGGTCTCCGCGGCCCGGGCCGGAGCAAGAACGCTTCTCGTCGATACACGCCCGGTACCGGGCGGCTTGTTGACTCGCGGCTGGCTGAACACCATCGACCTGAATCTCGACGCAAGCAGGAAGCCGTTGAACGGCGGTCTCTTCGGCGAGATCTTTCGGCAACTCGACGATCATTCGTTCGATGTCGCTCACATGGAGCGTCTGCTGAAAGCGATGATCGGCTCAGAAAGGAGCCTGGACTACCTGCCGGAGGTTGCCGGCGTGCTCCCGGTGATTGGAACCGCGAGTCGGCCGCTCTATCAGCCTGGTCAGACCTTGAACCCCGACCACGGATCTCTCCCGGAGCGACTGCTGACCAATGTCCCACCTGAGCCGGCGTCAGAGTCGCATCCGATCAAGCTAAGCGGCATCGAGATTCACACCGCTTCGGAACAGGCACTCATCGTGCGCGCAGCGGCGTTCGTTGACGCGACTCAGGATGCCGATCTGGCGGTTGCGGCCGGCGCCGGGTTCGTTCGCTACGGAGAAGATATCTGGGGTTCACCCCGCAATATGGCCGTCACCCTGGTTTTTCGTCTGACCGGAATCACGGACGGCGACTGGTCGGCCATGTGCGCCGAACTCGCTCGACAGCCGGGTGCCGGAGATCTTCTGGGCGGGTCGAAGCGAAGCATCTGGGGGTTCGGCGAAATCATGCAGGAGTACCAGCCCACATCATCACGAATACGCATGAGAGCCTTGAATATCGGCCGACAAAATGACGGAAGTGTTCTGATCAATGCTCTGCTGATGTTCGGCGTCGACGGCCTGAGTCGGGAATCAAGACTCGAAGGTCGTCGACTGGCCGAATCAGAGTTGCCTCACCTGGTTCGCTTTCTGAACAGGCGCATCGTTGGCATGTCTCGTGCGATAGTGGCTGGGACAGCCTCCGAATGTTACGTTCGCACCTCGCGGCAGATCGTCACCCGATATCGACTCACGGTCGATGATGTTCTCGAGAACCGCGATTTTCCCGATCGCATCGGATTCGGATCTTACCCGCTCGATGTGCAGGCCCAGAGCGCGACGCAATCGGGCGATGTCACCGGCAAACCGGAACAGTATGCCGTACCTCTTCGCTGTCTGATTCCGCGAGGGTTCACCAATCTGCTCGTGGTCGGGCGCAGTGCCGGCTTCGACTCTCTGGCGCAGTCCAGCGCACGAACGATTCCGGTCGGCATGGCCGCCGGTCAGGCTGCCGGCATCGCGGCATGGGTGAGTTTGCAGAGAAAGACGACGATCGACCAACTCGCCGATAACGCAGATCTTGTTCGCGAGGTTCAGCGGCAACTGGAAGCGCAGGGGGTACGGCTCAGCCCCAACCCCGCGCAGGCGCCTTCGGTCACCTCCCACTGGGCGTATGCCGGACTGAAGTTCATGCGGCGACGAGGGATGGCTTCGGGCGGTTATGAGAACGCTTGGGGGCTTGACGAGCGAATGAGCGGCACCGCATTCGTCAATCGTCTGGTCCACCTGCGCCCGGAGCTCGATCAGACCGCACGCCGTGCACTTTACAATTTGGCCTCGGGTTCGACTCCGCTCACGCTGGGCCGTGCGTGTCTTTTGATCACCCACGCCGATCAACTGGCTCAAACGTCTGCAGAAACACCAACCATTCTCGGTGCTCAGGCCGAAAAGACGTCTTTCGAACATTGCCTCAAACGGCGCCTGTTCGCTCCCCCATGGCCTGAAGATCTCGTTTCAGCGGATACTCCCATTTCTCGCGGCGCGGGCTATCTTCTGCTCTACCGGCAAACAATTCGCTGACAATTCAAATCGCCACAAGACAGCTTGAAGGCCGTTTCGGTCGTAGCGTGACGATTCTTGTTTCGGTACGATTTTAGATGGCGCGATTCGACCCCCTTCCGATTTTTCTAACGGCGAGTACAATGAGAGAAATAACCCTGCCGGGGGCGGCTATGAAACAGCGATGCAACTATCGTCCGATGTTGATTCTCACGGTGCTCCTGATCGCGCTTTCCGGGCTTTCTGCACATGCGGTCGACACCGGAAAGTTCGATTTTTACTACCAGCGTATCGAAAAGGTCGAAAAAATTCTGCCTGACGAAAAGCCCACCGGCTTCTGGGATTCAGCGAAGTACTGGCTGAAAAAGGGCTGGAACACAGTGCGCAGTACGGTTGAGAAGACGATCACCCGCACGGTCCTTCCCGGCCAGGGCAGCAAGTTGTGGTATAGCGAGAAAGACCCGACCATCGCTTATCGTATGCAACGTATCAAAGTGCAGAGCGAACAGCATCTGCTGCAGCTCATGGGCGTCATGGATGGCGATGAGAGCAAACTGACCGATGGACAGAAGTCGCTGCTGTACATGTATCGAAATGCCCAGAATGAGCAGCTGCGCGAATTGTCGAAGAAAGCGATCTACCCGCGCATCAATGTGCATCTGACCGACACGACCGGGTTTGACAACAGCAAAGAGTTTCCGCACGTCACCGACGATTTCTGGCCCATGTCGATGGGGTTCGCCATCGTGATGAACTCGAAGCGCTACTCGTCACCCGGCGACGAGAAAGACGCCATGTCGACCCTCGTGCATGAGACGGCACATTGCACCAATCTCACCTTTCCCGAACTCTTTGGGAAGTACGGCGCTGACAAGAAACATTACGCCAACGAGATTCTCAAGCCGCGTGCCGCCTTTCAGGAAGCCTGGTCGCAGTATCAGGAGATTCTCTACGACAAAGACATGAACCTGCCGTACCTCGAGGCATGCACAACCCAATTCAAGCGAGAAGATCCGAAAAAACCGGGATCCTATACCTATGTCAATCTCAAAGACCCGTCGGTGAGCGCGAAAGATGCCCTCAATGTCGAGGCGGTGGATGCGGTGATGATGTATCGCCTGGCTACATCGATTCCGGATGGAGCGGCAAAAGTGAACACGGCTTTCTACAAGGGGAACTATCCCTGGCGATCGATGGAAGGCTTCATCAAGGGTTTCTGCAAACTGTATCCGGCCGACGCGCAGAAAGCTTCAGAGATTCTCGATCAAATGACCGGCAACAAAATGACGGAAGCCGAGATTCGCAAGCTCTGCGGCAATGTCACGGTGTCGCGTGATGCCGAGATCACGATTGCCTCAGGGGGGGCGGCATCATCGCCCACGTCGGAACCGTCGAACGCAACGATCACGACCTCATCTGCGGCCGCAACGACCGATGGGCAGGCGTTACAGAGCGAATACGAGAAAACGTACCTTGAACTCGTGAAAGCCGCCCAGGAAGGCAAAGAAGACCTCATGAAGCGCCTGCAGACGAAGATCACCGACATTCGCGCCCGCTTGAAAGCGTTGTCCAGGTAACACGCAGGCGAGACCGCGTTCGGCAGGAACTTTCGAGACTTAGACCCGGCGGCGCCGAGGTCTTGCCTCACCGGCCCGCGCTGGCTTGCGTCCACGATCAGCCCGTTTCTCTGACTTTTCATATCGCGGTGATTCATACCGCGGTCGAGCACCGTCGAATTCCGCCCCGCGACGAGGTCGATCAGCACTTCCGCGTGTTTCTTCGGCCGTCTGGATACGACGGCTCGAACGATTGGACGCTTCTTCGCGCTCGAACCGCGGTGGTCGACCGGTTCGCGGTCTGCCCATGATCGGTGGTTCGGCCGGGTGACGTTCACGTTTCGATCTTTCAGAAGAATCTGAACGAGAAGTTCGATCTGACCGCTCATCCCTTTCAGAACGCTCTGATCGCTCGGGGCGACTCGGACGTTCATCATCGGAAGACAGACGATCGCGTCGATGTGAACGGCCCGAATGACCCGGACGCTCACTCCAGTCATCGCGATCAGCGGCTTCAGAGCGTGCAGGTCGCGCCCGGCGTTCGACCGAGGGCTTCGGTTTGACTTCGCTCCAGATGGGTGAAGGCTCTTTGGCATCGCGGGTATTCGAACCCTTCTTGCCACGAGGTGTCTCGTCGGCATCGCCTTCCGGATTCATACGTGAAAGATTCAACTGACGGCCGGAGATCCAGGCGCGTTGAAGAATTTCGAGAATGTGATCGGGCATGCCGACTGGCAGATCAACCGTGCTGTATTCCTGATGAATCTTGATGCGCCCGATATACCGGCTGTGCAGACCCGATTCGCCGGCGATCGCGCCGACGATATTGCCCGGGAGCACATTGTGACGATGGCCGATCTCCAGGCGGAACCGCTCCATTCCTTCCTCGAGGTCGAAGTCTTCCTGGTCACGCGACTTGAACCCCGGAACGTGGCGTGGGGGGCGTTCAGATCGGGAGTGTGTTTCGGCGTAGGCCGGTCGCACCGGGGCGGGAGGCAGCAGCATCGGAGTGTCTCCCTGATACAGCCGCGCCAGGGCGGCCGCGACGTCGAGCGGATCAAGGCCCTGTTCGAGCGTAAAGGTTTCGAGCAACTCACGATAGAAGGCGAGATCATGGCCGGTCAGCGATTCGGTGATCTTCTGCTTGAACTGGGAAACGCGACGATCGTTGATCAGATCGGTCGTTGGCAGCTCCATCAGGGGGATCTGCTGACGTGTGGCCCGCTCGATGACCTGAAGAATCCGGCGCTCTTTGGGGGCGACGAACAGAATGGCTTCACCGCTGCGTCCGGCACGGCCGGTACGCCCGATACGGTGAATATAGCTTTCCACGTCATACGGAATGTCATAGTTGATGACATGGCTGACCCGCTCGACATCGAGACCTCGGGCGGCGACATCCGTTGCCACCAGAATGTTCAGCTTGCCGGTGCGCAGTTGATCGATGGTGCGTTCGCGCTGCGTCTGGGCGATATCACCATTCAGCGGCGCGGCGGCAAAGCCTCTCGCTGCCAGCTTTTCCGCCAATTCGAGGGTGGCGATTTTGGTTCGGACGAAGATGATGATGCCTTCGTAGGTTTCGGCTTCGAGAATGCGCGTCAGGGCATCGAGTTTATGAATACCGCTGACCAGCCAGTAGCGCTGTCGCGTGGCCTCGACGGTCGTGGTACGAGCCTTGATGGTGACTTCCACGGGGTCATTCAGATACCGTTTCGACAGACTGCGAATCTCGGCAGGAATGGTGGCCGAAAACAACGAGATCTGCCGTTCCTCCGGAATGCGGTCAAGAACCCACTCCACGTCTTCCTTGAAGCCCATGCGCAGCATTTCGTCGGCCTCATCGAGAACAAGACAGGTCAGCGAATCAAGCGACAGCGCCTCACGTTCCATGTGGTCCATCACGCGGCCGGGCGTGCCGACGATGACATGCGCACCGCGGCGCAACCCGCGCAACTGCGGCCCATAATCGGCACCGCCGTAGATGGGAAGGACGTGAAAGCCCTTCAGGTGAACGGCATACTTCTGGAAGGCCTCGGCGACCTGAATGGCCAGTTCACGCGTGGGCGTCAGCACCAGCACCTGAGGGGCCGGCAGCTTGAGATTGATCTTCGACAGCAGCGGCAGGGCAAACGCGGCGGTCTTGCCGGTGCCGGTCTGCGCCGTGCCGATGATGTCGCGCCCGCGCAGGGCGGCAGGGATCGCCGCCTCCTGGATGGGAGTCGCGGTTTCATAGCCGACATCCTGCAAGGCCTTCATAATTGGCTCGGCAAGCCCGAAGTCGCGAAAATCGGTATTGGTGGTTGGTTCAGCGGTCATGATGTGCTCCTTGCTTGAAAAAGGCCGAAAAAAACCTGCGTTATCGGTGGCCGGAAGCGAAACATCAGAACACAGAACCTTGATGCGAGCGCTGGGGTGCGACAAACGACGTTTTCGGCAGAAACTGCCCGTGAGTGTGACTGGACAAGGTCTATTCTACCACACTTTTCATCGCTATAACACCGCGAATACAAAGCAGAATCAGAGTTCGATCGGCAGTTGTTCAACGGCGGCGTCCATTCCCTGACTCGATGGTAAAGGTTTCACTTCGCGCAGAATGCGTGCCACCCAGTACAGCCCGATCCCACCAACCGAGATGTCGGTGATCAACCGCGCGATGAACACGCCCCGAATGCCGAAAAGATGCGCCCCGAGAAATGACAACGGAATCAGCATCACCACGATACGGATGACGTTGAGCGTCGTCGCCGAGGCCGGCTGATGCAGGCCGTTCAAAATGAAGCCGCTGTAGCGGTGCACTTCCATCATGCCGTAGCCGAACGACACAATGCGAACATACTGCACGATGACAGCCGTCACCCGTGGGTCGTCGGTGAAAAACCAGGCGATCAGGTTCGCGGCAGTATAAAACAGCAGTGCGATGAACAAGCCGTAGAGCAGCGCAAAACGCGCCGAAAGCGTCTGCGCCTCGCGAATGCGATCGAGACGGGCGGCTCCAAAGTTCTGGCTGATAAACGGGGTCAGCGAGATACCGAGAGCCATCGGAACCACGAAGGCGAACATCTCTATTCGGCCGGCCGCACCACACCCGGCGACCGCCTCGTGCCCGAATCGGCTGACGATTCCGGTGATGACAATGGACGAAATCGGCATCAGCGCCATGCTGATCACCTGTGCGACCGCAAAGCGCATAATGGCTTTCCATGATTCTGTGATGTTTTGATAACCGGTACGATCGAGCCGCAGCAGTCGATGACGAACCCCGATCAGATACAAAAGCCAGGTGGTCGACACGGCCTGCGAAATGACGGTGGCCAGTGCCGCACCGAAGATTCCCATTGGTGGAAAGCCGAACAGCCCGAAGATCAAGATCGGGTCGAGAACAACGTTCAGCAGAGTTCCGAGCAGCATGAAACGGCTCGCGGCCTGCGAATCGCCCAGCGAAATCAGAATCCCGTTTCCGACATGCGGAAAAGCCATGAAGATCGCCCCCAGATACGAGACGCCCATGTAGTCGGCGATGAGGGGCAACGTGGCGTCGTCCGCACCGAGCAACCGGAAACAGGGATAGATCGTGGCGCGGCCGACAAGCCCAAGGGTCACGGAAACCAGCGCGGTCAGCAGCAGACCGTGTGAAACCAGACGGGAAGCTTCGTCGCGGTCTTTGCGCCCGAGCGCGTGTGACGCGAGCGTGGTTACTCCTGAACCGATGCCACCCGCAATGAACGCGAGCAGCACGACCACCGGAAACGAGAACCCCATCGCCGCCAGCGGTTGCGTACCGAGACGCGCCACAAACCACGTATCAGCGAGGTTATACGCGGTCATGGCGAACGTGCCCGCAAGCATGGGAAACGCCATGCGGAACAGAGCTTGAGGAACGTCTCCTTGAACAAGAGCAGACATCACGTGACGCATTGCGGAAAGAATCGATACGACCCGTTTTCATAACATGATTTACCGATTGTCGTAAACCTGCATGGAACCGCAGCGAACTGACACGAGATCTTCGCTCACGTATCGCAAAAGGATATTGCATGGGTATCGATCTTTAATGTTATAGTTGTCATATCATTTTTACGTTGTTACCAGGAGCACGTATGTCCAGAGGAATCGAAGTTATTCTCTATATGGCCGGCGTTTTCACTCTCTTATTCCTTGGATGCGCGCCTCTGGCCGGTATTCTGTCATAGTTTGTTCTGGAGAAAGACGCGCCCACGGTGAAACGCTTGTGGTTCATCTTCGGAGGCGCAGCCGTCATCGCCGTTGTGCTTCTGATCCTTGTCTGGATCAAAGCCGGAGGCGCGAGCGCTTTCATCTGATTCGCCGTTTCTGTTTTCGATGGTCTTGTGGCACAATGAAGGCAAGAACATCAAGAGCCGGAGGAAACAGAATATGAGAATACGCGCTGCGCTGACCGTGGCACTCGCCGGCATTCTTGTTTTCTGCCTCACGCTGGGATGCGGAAAAGGGAGTGGGCCGGCCGAGCCGCCGCCCCCGGTTGCCGGCTCAGGTGAAGCCCTCTACCGCATCAAATCTCCAGAAAAAACCGTCATTGCTCTCGAACGCGGAAAAAAACGAGCCGAGGTTCCAGTTCCACCCGAGTATAAAATCTACGACCAGGATCTGATCGAAAACAAGGGTGATAAACCCGCCGTCATGCACGACCTGCAGCAGAAACACACCTTCAATCTGGCACCGGGTGCCCGTTTGAAGATCGGTTCGAGGTCGATCACCATGTTCTTCGGCAGCACGAAGTACGAGTTTGAAAACATCGGTGGCGAGTTCCACATCGTGCTGCCGAAAGCCACACTGGGCATCAAGGGAACCAGGTTTCAGGTCGATGTCGCGGAAAATGGAAACGCAAAAGTTGAGTTGTTCGAAGGACGACTCGCGATTGAATGTCAGGGCAAGATCACCATGATGGAAAGCGGGTCGAAGGCTGAGATCGACGACTCCCCTACCCCGGTTCGTCTGACCCCGTCGGGTGGCACACTGACCACGCCGGATCCGGGTGAAGAGGACATTCAGCGAAACCGCAAGTCAACGTATTAGCGGCAATGCTCGTTAAACACACGTGCCGGGTCAGGCTGCTTCGCCGAAAAATGCGAAAGTACTAGCCGTTCACCTGCATCCACACGTCAGCGAATGATGTTTCGAACGGTGATTCCATCGCTCAGAGCGAACTCCACATTCTTTTCGTCGAGAATCCGGGCGAAATACTGAACATAATCTTCAGTGCCGGGAGGTCTCGAAACCGTGAATTCGAGGGTGCGACGAGCTAAAAGCGAAGGCTTTTCCTTGCGTCGTTTGATTCCGTCGTAGTTGAGCAGATACAAATTGTCCTGGTCGTTCAGATACAGAACCATCAATTCGCCCTGTTCAGAGAGGAAAACAACCTGATGATACGACTTGCCGTCCGGCGGAGGAAAGAGAATCCGCGTGGCGTGGCCGAGTTTCTGGTTGAGCTTCTGTGAACTTAGTCGCAGATCCTGAAAGATGCCGAGTCTCTGACGCCCCGTTTCCGCCTGTCGACCACCCCAGATCAGGACGGAGACAAAGCCGACCACGATGACAAAGAGAATGGCATAGACCGTGACCTCGACAAAGGTCATTCCGTACCGACGCGAAAAACTGTTATGTGGCATCATCTCAAAACTCCGGTTTCAACGCCCGGATATGAAACAGGCGGAACTCGTGCTTCATCTGCCCCTGATCGACCCAGCGAGACTGGACGGACAACGCCAGGCTGCGCTTGTTGATCGTTTCGAGAACCTCTTTGAGCAGGGCCGGGTTGTTATTGCGCTGATCGGCAGGAATCGCGTCAGCATCGATGGAGAACCCGCGGAACTCCGCTTCGGTCTTGATGACCGGAATGAACTTGAGCGTCTGACGTCCCGAATCATCGGCGAATGATTGTCCGAGAAAGTTCCAGTCCTGTTCGTCCTGCATGCCGACCAGGACCTGCGGGGTGACATCTTTCTGCATCGGGCTGAGAAGCTTGGGTTTCTTCTCGAGCTGATGATCGATGCGATTCACGATCTTTTCGGCGACGTTGGTCACGCAGATAAAGTCTCGAATCATGCGTTGCTGACTGATGCCGGTCTTGAAATACAACTGGTACAACGGCAGACAGGCGATCGAAAAGACCATGATCGCCATCAATACTTCGATCAGGCTGAACGCACGCCGGCTCTTCATGTGCAGTTTCCTCATGAGCTCAAGCCGGTGTAGGCCGCGCCCAGCAGATCGGGCGGGCCGGGCACCTGCGGCGTATCGGTCTGCTCATTGGCCCCGCGAATCTTCTTGCCATCGGGGTTGAGTTCAGGTTCGTCAAAGTATTTGCGGAAATAGTCGAGCAGATAGTCGAGTCGGGTGCGGATTCCGGTGCCGTTCTTGAATTTGAGTTCGTAGGTGTAGGGCACGTCCACCTCGGAAACCAGATCGACCGGCTTGATGGAAGCGGGATTGACATGCGAGCCGTTCGGGTCGCCTTTCGGCTGACGCAGCTGGTCAGGCCACCCCTTCGCGCCGAAGGTATCGCTGCCGTACACGTCTTTTGCCTTCGGCCAGCTGAACTTCGATCGATCGGCAACGATCTGTCGCTGATCGCCCCACCACGGCCAGTAGTTGGCAGCGTCAAACCCAACGACGTTTTCATGTGTAAGCGGGTTGCCGTTCAGATAAGACGTCAGCATATCCTGGAAATCCCAATCCTGCCAGGGGATCCAGCGAAGGAAGGTGAAGGTCAGGCGTTTGGCGGCATTTTTCAATACCGACATCCGCCGGACAAATTCTTCGGGCGACACATTATCTTTGTACGAGTCGTATCCTCCATCAGATTCGGCTGCAAAAGGTGCATAAGGCCCCTTGAAATTGCGAAAGTCAAGAAACTCATCGGTCGGATTCTTAAACCGCGTACCATTGAACACGTAGGGCGGCGTTTGATTCGCGCCGGTCGGTACCCCCGGATACAGCAGCCGGCGGATTTCACGGCCAAGCGTCTTCTCGAAATAGTCCCAGGTCGGCTTCAACGGATACTGCGTTGGAAAGCCATCCGGGCCGGGATATTTCGGCACCCACACCGAGAAGATGTTCCACGCTTTTGCCCCACGGTCAGGCGGCGGCACGGAATCGACCAGCTTCCACTCGGAAAACTGCTGACAGATGGTGTACATGTCACGACAGGTTTCACGCGGGTCACATTCCTTGACTCCGAGGGCGAAAGAGGCCATGCCGGAAATGTTTTCCATTTCCTCGGGGGTCAGATCGAAGCCGCGCGGGCGCCATTTGCGCAGCATGTCCAGAATGAAGGTGTTTCCGGCCTTGTTGTAGTCGATAGTCTGCAGCGGTCCGATGCTGTCGAGCGCTTTGACGATCTGTTCATCACCGACTTTGGTTCCGGCCGAACCAACAGATGGAAAGGCATTCTGAAACACCTTCGGCACCTGTGCTTCAAACACATCCTTGTCAGCGGCGCGAAGAACGTATTCACGAGCGACTCCGCGCGTGTACGAGCCGATGCGATTCAAGACCCGGTAGGTGTCAATGTCTCCGATACGCAGCGAGGTGTGTGAGAACAGCGAGTTTGGAATCTGCAGCACCATGACCATGCGTTTCAACGTCTGACTCGGAATGTCCGAGCCGACGTTCGAGTCTTCTTCGATGACGGCCATCTCACAGGGCAGAACGATTGCGTCGCCGACTTTCCAGGGGGCGCCGGTGTTCGGGTTCGTCATGGAAATGATGCGCCCGTGAACCGCCGCTTTGGGGTTCGCTTCCTGCGTTGCCAGCCACCCTTCGGCCTTGTGCGTCGGCTCATCGTCCGCAATGCGGAACAGAGTGTCATTCGGACCGACGGTGTCTCCGACCTTCTTGAAGACCTCAATGACTTTGCCGTTGCGGAACGGAGTGTACCCCTGCGCGATCTGCTCTTTCACGAGCTGGGGCGGCTCAACCATGACCCGGTACAGCGTTTTCGGCAGGTTGGTCGAAGAAGCCGGCTCGATATCGGGTGAATTCAGCAACGGTGACGGGCTCATGATGAACTTGCCGTAGACCATGACACGTTCTCCGCGATATTCCGCCACCGAGTAGACCTTGATGTGGTCGAGCAGATCGGCCGTCTGCAACTTGTACCGTGCATACAGCAGGTTGCCGGCGAGATTGACGTTTTTCTTGGCCACTTCCTGAAAGAAAATGCGTATCATGCCTTCGCCCGGCCCTTCCGGCTCAAATTCCATCTCGGCAAAGTTCGGACGATCGATCAGCGAAGAGGCTTCGGCCTCCGGTCGCGTCGTAGTCCCGTCGCTGTTCAGATCGACAGCCGGTCGATACGGAGGTTGATACCAGCGCCCCTTTGCCAGGGCCATTTCGGCCACGTTTATGCCCGAAAACGCCAGCAACGTCGCCTTTTTCACGAAAGCGCTCTGAGCGGTAAAATGGATCTCGTTGCTCGAAAACCGCATGATCGCAAAGATGATCAGGGACAAAAAGACACCGAACCCGACGATCAACCCAATGGCCAGACCGCGTCGACGAAGACTCATTCGGACTCCTCCTGCTCGCTCTCTGACGGCAGTGTATGCGAAGCCCTTCGTTCTGGCAACTTGTTCAGCCGGGGCAAAGCACTTCTTCGGCCGTTAATCGCAAATCGCAACGGCTGATGATCAGTCCTGCTGCAGAGTGGCGCGGGTCAGTTTTGTGACGTTGCTCTTGGTGAAGAAGCCGTCGAAGCCGTCGTAGCGCTGAATGTATTCATTCACCAGCAAGGTGTGTTTCGAAGCGACGGTGAAGATCTGCTTCAAACCTTCTTCGCGGCTGCCGACCAGTTTTTCCAGATACCGTTGGCCGTGGCGCTCCAGTTCGGAAACGACGGTCTCAATGTTGCGGCAGTCGAAGGCCAGGTGATGCACCCTCGGTCCGTGCGTGTGCGCAAACTTCTCGGTCGGCCCCGATGTCGCTTCGTCGACGAACGGAGAAATGCCCGAGGTGAAGACCAGCGCAAAATCACTCGGCCCGAGCCGCGACACGTTGGTGATCGAGTTCAGCGAGTCGACGTAGACGGCAAAATCGAAGTGGTAGTTTGTCAGATTGAGAAACTCGAGAATGGCTGCGTCGCGTTCCTGAGCTCGCACGCGCGTGGCGCAATGATCGAGTCTGCCGATGTCGTTGAGAAACGGATGCTCGGGCTTCACGAGGCGACGATCGAGAGGGTTGGCAGATGCCGATCGCCAGCTCGCCTTCTTTCCCGATTTCCATTGTACAAGTCCCGTGGAGTTGCCGGTCAGTTCCGATGCCGGTGTCTGCAGGAAGTAATAGTCCGGGTGCTCGACGACCTGCGGGGTGAGAAACTTCATTCCGCGACGGGTTTGAATATCATGGTATTTCTTCAAATCACTGCAGGAAAAGACAAAGGTTTCGAGCCGTGTATCGGGAAGCCGTCGCCCGACCGGATAATCATTGGCTTTGGCAAACGGATTCGTCCCGCGCGTGCGTGAGCGCAGCAGAAAGTCGGCGCACCCGGGCAGTTGCAGCAGATATGTCGTGGTTTCTTCGTCGGCAAAGGCCTCGCTCAGCTTCAAACCGGTGTTGTTCAGCAACTCCTGCGTTGCGAGTCCGAGCAGGTCCGGCTGTGTGTTGATGACGACCGCTTCGAGTCCCCCGACGAGTCCGTCCAGGCCGGCTTCGGTTCGTTCGCGCTGTACACGCGCTGTTTCCTGCAACAACTTTGCATCATCGTTCTTGAAGGTCGTCATGAAAGTGGGGTCCTCCGCTTCGCCATGAATCTGTCTGTCGAAGTATTCTACCATGGAGCGACTTCCCTTCACATACTGTCGAACATCGACGTCGGCTTTGTCGACGAGTTTCTCATCAGCGTGGAGCTTATGCTTGAGCAGGGTGCGAAGGAAGTTTCTTCTGGAACAGGCACTCGCCAAGGGTGGTGTTCTGACGGTCTGAATCCTCGTCGGCCATCATTCGGAAACTTCCCAATGGCCACCCCTGTCGGGTCCGATTCTTTTGATAAGACCTTTTTTCTTCAAACGGTCGATCAATTTTTCCACAGCTCGATCTGAAATACCGATAGCACGTGCCAGATCAGCGATGGTTGTATCCGGACAGTCTCTCATGAGGTCGATTACCTTACGGAAACTTTTTCCTGACCCTTTTCTCTCTTTCTCCGAACCTATTATTGCTTTCTCCGAACCTTTCTCCGAACCTTTTTTCGCTTTCTCCGAACCTTTTTTCGCTTTCTCCGAACCTTTTTGGGGGGTTCGGTGAACCGTGGCGGTAAAGAGACATCTGTCGCGATCGTCGATAAAAGAGATGGCGGGCCAGTCATCCAACGCCCGTTTGATGCCGGATCCCAGCCCCCGGTATGGGAGAACGCCTTTGGCGACAAAAGATACGAGGATCGGATTGCGGATATTGGAGATTCCGACCCGGATCTTTTCGACAGTCAGATTGTTGGGGAGATGGCCGGGACTGACGATTTCGACGCGATCGTCAAAGATGAAAATTCGGATGCTTGCACTGACAAGATAGTCACGATGGATCAGAGCATTGACCAGCAGTTCTTCGAAAACGGAAGGGGGAATTTCCGGTTTGCCCAGGGAGTTCACGCCTCGCCCCGCTTGAATCTTGTGAAGATTTCTCATGATGAAGGCAAGTGAGCCATCGAACACCTGGCGAAGCGGCCCCGCAAAATCTTCGGTGTCGAGATACTCCGTCGAGTGAATGTCGTTTCCGGGGTATCGAATGGCTTTTACGATGAACTGCGGCTTGATCCATTCCGGTCGTTCGGCGAAAAGAAGAACCCCGGCCAGATTCAGAGTGCCGTCGACGGACGCAAGGTCCATGTTTTGCAGTAAACGCAGTCTTTCGGTTGGAGATTCGGGGTAATCGAGGTTGTAGACCGAGCGAAGAAAATCGCGAAAACGCAGTTTGTCCAGTTTGTCGATTCCGGCTTTGGTCGGCAGTTCATCCGCATGAAACCGATCGACGCTTTGAAAGAGGCGCGCCAGTTCTTCGCGAGAATTCACCCGGCGCTTGTCGGCCCCATTTTTCAGCCAGATAACCCCGTGCCGGTCGAAGTAGGGTTTGTCTCTGCCTTTCGGAACAGTGAGAACGATGACCATCCGATCCTTACCGACCCGTACGTTTTCGGTGGTCACCGTGATCGGGCTTCGGACATTCTGCGATGCGGCGTTGCTCACCAACTGGTTGAGCCGGGTGACGTCGGCCCGACTCAAACCCGGCACGTTCCCGTCGTCGTCGACCCCCAGAAAAATCGTGCCGCCGTCCGAGTTGGCAAACGCCGCCATCTCTGCTGCCAGCGAGTCCACGTTCGTCGCGTCTCTCTTGAACTGTCTTCGGCTGTCCTCTCCGAGAGCGATCTGCGCTTTCAATTCAGCATTCGTCATCTCATCGTTCCTTCAATTTCATGAAGAAGTGCCATTTTCGGAAGACTCACGGAGCTTATACTGGTCTTGTTCTCCAACACATCCTGAACCATCGGAAATTGCGCGTAATCCTTTATCAGATAATGATTCTCATGATTGAGACTTCATGACTTTTCCTCATCATGAGTCAAGTTAGCACCTGGCAGTTTCATGGGCAAACGGTTTTTTCCTTCCTGCCATGAGTGGCGAGACACTGGCGAAACCAGTATAAAGCCCCTCTGCGTCGCCGGCCCCGGCACTTCATCGGAAATTGCCGAGCCATCAGCAGTGAGGTTGCGAAACGGTTCGACCGCGGGTAGGCTCGAGGCATGAATCGACATACACAGCCAGGTGCCCCGATGAGCGAACACAAGTCAGAGTCCGTGTTTCACGGACGACTGCCTGCACCCCGTCATGGCGATGTCCGGCATGGAGTTACGCTCTCTGATCTGCATCTGTTTCGCGAACGGTCTCGCGGCGAAGAAGCGTTGCATCAGGTGCGCGACGTCATTCGCAACGCGGATTTCATCGTCCTCAACGGAGACATTTTCGACTTTCGCTGGTCCTGCTTTCCCACAATTGCCGCCACCGAAGATGCCGCCGTTCAGTGGCTGCGGAAGTTTGTCGAAGACCTGTTTCCAGTAACGGTGTTTTACATACTCGGGAACCATGACTGCCACCGCGGTTTCCGGCAGCGACTCGCGAATGAGCCGAACCTGTTCAATCACGGACGCTGGTTTTCCGCTTTCCTGCGAGTCGGGTCGGCGCTGTTTCTGCACGGCGATCTCCCGCTGTTTCGGCCTCTGAAGAACTGCCTGCAGAGGTCTGAATCGAAGCACCCGAGACAGGCCGGCGCCCTGATGCGGTTATGGAACACCGGCGTCATCTATCCGTTGTTCGGCCGCCTGGCTCCGCTCGTGTTTCCCATGAAATGGTCTTCTCGACAGGTTGTGCGGTCGGTGCTGCGACACGGCGAGCGATTTCGCCATCACGTGAAAGACATCTGTTTCGGTCATATTCACTATCCATTTACCGATGTCCCCGTGCGGCGCGTGCGCACACACAACACCGGCTCACCGCTGCCCGGCTTTCAATGGCAGGCGGTCACGGTAACCACCGAAGATCCCACCTGGGAAGGCCGCTAACGCGCAGTCATCTGTCAGTTCGAGTTTTCGGAAAGTCTCGGTGACAGAAAGATGCCTGGGCGGGCCGCTTTGATCCCGCACGGTTCGCCTTATGTCTTCGACCGACCGAACTCAAGAAGAACTCGTTGACAACGTCTTCGACAGCTTCTTCAAATGGGCAACGTAGTCAGAAACATTGCTCAGCGGGCGTCCGGCTACCCCATCGTGCATGGCGGCCTGCGCGACTGCGGGCGGAATATGCCAGAGCAGGCGCGGGTCCAACGGACTGGGCAGCAATGCCTGCGGCCCGAACGGCGGCTGACCGGCGACAGCCTGCTCGGGTGATCGGGCCAGTTCCGCGAGAGCGTGCACCGCGGCCATCTTCATGCCCGGAGTAATGCGTGAAGCGCGCACATCAAGGGCACCGCGAAAAATAAACGGAAACCCGAGCAGGTTATTGATCTGATTCGGCAGATCGCTGCGGCCGGTGGCGAGAATGACATCGGGTCTCGCTCGGCGCGCCGTTTCCGGGTCGATTTCGGGGACGGGATTGGCCAGGGCGAACAACACAGGCTGTGCCGCCATCGCTTCGATCATGGGGCCGGACAAGACGTTCGCCGCCGACACCCCGACAAACACGTCGGCCCCGCGCAGCGCTTCGGCCAGGGTTCGTTCGGGGCGCGTGGTCGCAAAGCGTGCCTTGTACCGGTCCATCTCGACTTCGCGGCCCACGTAGACAACTCCGTGGCGATCAGTAAGCACAAGATTCTCACGCCGAACCCCGAGATCGAACAACAGCTGCGCGCACGCCAACCCGGCGGCACCGGCCCCGCAGAACACGACTTTCAAAGCCTCGATCGACTTGTTCGTCAGATGCAGCGCGTTCAACAGCGCGGCGCCGACGACGACGGCTGTCCCATGCTGGTCGTCGTGAAACACGGGAATATTCATCATTTCCTGCAGACGCGTTTCGATTTCGAAACATTCGGGAGCCTTGATGTCTTCAAGGTTCATGCCGCCGAATGTCGGCTCGAGCAGTCTCACCGCCTGAATGAACTTCTCGGGGTCTTTCGTGTCGACTTCGAGGTCGATGGCATCGATGCCGCCGAAGCGCTTGAACAGAACCGCTTTTCCTTCCATGACCGGCTTGCCTGCCGCGGCACCGATGTCGCCGAGTCCGAGAACCGCTGTTCCGTTGGTGATGACGGCGACCAGGTTGCCCCGCGACGTGTATTCCCAAGAGGCCTCGGGGTTCTGCTGAATTCGCAGGCAGGGAACGGCGACGCCGGGCGTATAGGCCAGACTCAGTTCTTCGCGCGTGGCGCAGGGTTTCGTCGGATGCACGGCAATTTTGCCGGCCGGCTCCGAGGCATGATAACGCAACACCGCCTCGGGATCAGCACATATCCTGCTCTCGTCCATTCCCGTTGTTTTCGGAACCATGGTCTCCCCCCCAGTGACGGCACTCTGCCGAATGTATCTTTACCGCATGAAGAAACAGAGTTGCCGGAATTCGGTCCTTACGATTATATTTGAAGTGAACAGAGATTTCACGGTGAGTTCACGGAACACAGTAGAGGAGTCGCATGACACAGCCCCAGCCCTCACGCATCGGCACGATATCGCGCTATCTGGCCATTGCTCTCGGTGCGCTTTTTGTCTTCGTGCTTATCGTCGGCGGTCTTTTCCATCTCACGCGCGCCTATGTGCTTCAGAAGGCCGAAGATGAAATCGAAGGCATGTTGTTGCAGCACAAGGGCGTTCACCACTATGTGCAACGGCTGAATCACCCGACCCTTTATCGCTTCATCGCGAGCGGATCCATCAAGCCTGAAGCATATACCCCCGTCTTGTTTTCCTCTTCTTACATGGTGCGAAACATGCATGGGTTCTATAACGAGGAGCGACTGAAAGCGGGAATGCAGCCGTTGTATTACAAAATGGCCGCTTCGAACCCGAGAAACCCGGTTAACACCGCCGATGAGTATGAAGCCCGTCTCATCACCTACTTCAACCAGCACCCCGAGGAAAAAGAGATTCGTGAAATCAAGGAGATCAACGGGCAGCAGTTTCTGTACGTGGCCATTCCGTTTCTTCGCAACGATCAGAACTGTCTGAAGTGTCACGGAAAACGCGAAGATGCCCCGCCTGGGCTTCAGGCTCTCTATCCCGGTGAAGGCGGCTTCAATGAAAAACTCGGCGAACTGCGGGCGATTGAATCGATTCGAGCGCCGATTCAGGCCGCACTGGCTATTCCGTACATCGTTCTTGCCTCTGCGACAACCGTCGGGCTCGGGTTACTAGCGCTCACCGGGCTGAGCTGGCATCTGCGCAACACCGTGAACGCCAGAACGCAAACGATTGCCGAACAGGCTGAGGTTCTGCGCCGCAGTGAAGAAAATCTGCGCATCACCCTGCATTCAATCGGCGACGGAGTGATTTCGACCGACATCAACGGAAACGTCGTTCGCATGAATGAGGTGGCGGAACAGCTCACGGGCTGGACTCAGGCTGAAGCGGTCGGGAAACCCGTCGCCGAGGTGTTCCGCATCGTGCGGGGCGACGCGAGAGTCCAATGCCGAAACCCGGTGGAACAGGTTCTGGCGACCGGTCAGCACATCGAACTGGCCAATCATACGGTGCTCATTTCCCGTTCCGGGCGCGAGTATCAGGTAGCCGACAGCGGCTCGCCGATTCGCGATAACAGCGGAACGATCGTCGGTGCCGTGTTGGTGTTCCGCGATGTCACCGAACGTTACCTGCTCGAAGAACGATTGCGACAAGGTCAAAAGCTCGAAGCGGTAGGACAACTCGCCGGGGGGGTTGCCCATGATTTCAACAACATGCTCGGCGGCATCATCGGCGGCGCCGAGTTGCTCGAGATGGGCATGACTCCGACCGCAGACCAGCGCAAAGCCCTCGACATCATCATCAAATCGGCTGAGCGGGCACGCGATTTGACGCGTAAGCTGCTGGTCTTCTCACGCAAAGGCCGCATCAATCTCGTTCCGATGGATGTGCATGCGGCGATTCGCGAGACGGCGGAGATTCTCGAGCGCACGATCGACAAGCGCATCAAGATCGAGTTGCAACTCGATGCAACCGAGCCGACCATCAACGGCGACGCCGGCCAGATTCAGAATGCCTTCTTGAATCTCGGCATTAATTCGTCACATGCCATGCCTGAAGGTGGTACGCTGCGTTTCGCGACTCGCAACACGGTTCTGGAAGAAATCTTCTGCAATCACAGCGCCTTCGATCTGAAACCGGGTCCGTTCATCGATGTCGAGGTTCGCGACACCGGTTGCGGCATCACTTCAGAGAACCTGAAACGCATCTTCGAGCCGTTCTTCACCACCAAAGGCGTCGGCAAAGGAACGGGGCTGGGGCTTGCCGCCGTCTACGGCACGGTTCAACTGCATCGCGGTTCCATTTCCGTCTACAGCGAAGTCGGCAAGGGAACCGTCTTTCGCATGTTATTGCCGGTGTCGAATGAAGTACCGGTAGCCCCGATCGAAAATCGAACACCGGTGCGCGGTCACGGCAGGCTCCTTTTGATTGATGATGAAGCCGGAATTCGCGAATCAGGGCGCGCCATTCTGACCCAACTCGGATACGAAGTGCTGCTCGCGGAAAACGGCGCCGAGGCTGTCGCGGTGTATCGACGCGAACATGAACACCTCGACCTGATTCTGCTCGACCTGGCGATGCCGGTGATGGACGGGCAAACCTGCCTGCGAAAGCTGCACGAGATCGATCCGTCCATTCCCGTCATCGTCTGTTCCGGTTTTGCTCGCGACGACGTGCTGGTCGAACTCGAACCGCTCGGCGTCGCGGCCTTTCTCATCAAACCCTTCCGTGTGGTCGAACTCAGCCAGACGATCGCGCAGGTGCTGGTCGCCAACCGTCCACCGGACCATTGATCAGGCCATCAGGCCGTTCACGGCCGGCACGGTTCGATCTGGTTGCGCTTTCTCGTCGATAATGTATACTCATTTCGTGTCGTATGATTCAGGTATCTCAAAAAGAGGATGAATATGAAACGCATCTTTGAAGACAACAGTGCCAGTATCGGCAACACGCCGCTGGTTCGCATCAATAACCTTACTCGCGGTTCAAAGGCCACGGTACTCGCCAAAATCGAGGGGCGAAATCCGGCCTACTCGGTGAAATGCCGGATTGGTGCGGCGATGATCTGGGCGGCCGAACGCGAGGGACTGCTGATTCGCGGTCGTTCTGACGTGACGATCGTCGAGCCGACGAGTGGGAATACCGGTATTGCGCTGGCTTTCACGTGTGCGGCCCGTGGATATCCGCTGTTGCTGACCATGCCCGACACGATGTCGATCGAGCGTCGCAAGATGCTGGCCGCATTCGGCGCACAACTTGTCCTGACCGAAGGCGCAAAAGGCATGAAGGGAGCCATCGCCAAAGCCGAAGAGATCGTTGCTTCCGATCCGAAGCGGTATTACATGCCGCAGCAGTTCAAGAACCCGGCCAACCCCGAGATTCACGTGCAAACCACCGGACCGGAAATCTTCGAAGATACCGAAGGGAAGATCGACATCTTCGTGGCGGGCGTCGGCACCGGCGGGACCATCACCGGGGTCAGCCGCTATCTCAAGCAACATCGCCGACTGGCGCTCAAGACCATTGCGGTCGAACCGGCCCTCTCTCCCGTGCTGACGCAGATACGCAAGGGGGAAGAGCCGAAACCTGCGCCACACAAGATTCAGGGAATCGGGGCGGGTTTCAAGCCCGAGATTCTCGATCTCAGCCTGGTCGATGAAATCGCCACGGTGACGAACGAAGAGGCCATCGAGTACGCGCGGCGCCTGCACCGCGAAGAGGGCATCACCTGCGGAATCTCGTGCGGTGCCGCCATGGCCGTCGCCTGTCGCGCGGCGAAAGACCCGGCCAACGAGGGAAAAACCATCGTGACCATTCTTCCTGACGCCGGAGAACGCTACCTGACCACCGCCCTGTTCGAAGGGTTTGTGTGAGCCAGGGTACAAGTTCCTGACAACGGAATCGGGGGCGAGGTCAACAGAGACATCGCCCCCGATTCGTTTTTACTTATTGTCGGCTGATAACTGCAGCCGACGCGGCGGGTGAGATTTACTTCGTCAACGTAAACGAGAAGCGCAGCATTCTGCCGCTCAGTTCGAGGCCAGAGAGCACCGCTTTCTGCCCGATACCGGGGACAAAACCGTCGGGATTGATCGTCACATCGATGGCCACGGAGCCGTCAGCTCCATCGACGGCTCTGGTGGTGCACCCTTTGATGAAGACGCGCTTCAAGGCATCGTCGACATACTTCTTCAACATGCTCGAAAACACCTTGAGTTCGAAGCCCATCACCTTGAGGCCGCGGATGTTCATGCGGTAGGAATTCGTCTTCAGGAACGCGAACTCAATGCGCGCTTCGAAGCGCGGGTTGATGAAGAGCGGACCATCGAGTCGACCGTTGATGCCGATCGAGGCATCGTCGAACCGAAGATTGAGTTCCAGAATTTCCTTCGGCAGTTCTTTCTTTAAAAAGTCGCGCATCAGGGCGCTGCGCACCAACCCTTCGCCGACCAGCACCTGACAGTCGGCCGTGGTCGCGGAGACTCGCGCGAGAGTGCCGGCATCGACGCGAAGAATGCCTTTGTTGATCAATGTCTGCATCGCTTGTTTCACCGCCGGGTCATTCGCATGCTCGGCCTCGAAGACGATCTGCTGATACGTCTGCCGATCGAGACTCCAGCCGCTTGTTCCCACGATGAGACAGAGAGCCGGCACCAGCAACATACGATTTTTCACAGAGGTCGAGAACATCATCTTTCCTCCTCACCTCGAATTCTGCCGCACCTCTTCAGCATACGACTTCGCACCCGTTTTCACAACCTGCACAACAGGTTCTCTCGGGAATCAGTTTTTTTGCCGGCATGGCACAACGATTCGCCATTGGGGCAGTCGGGTGCCGATAAAAAACGGGCCGACATCTGATGTCGACATCGGCCCGTCGGTGAAGAGCGGCTTACTTTTTCGGCAGCGGGGTTTCGATCGTCAGGTCGGCATAAGCCTTCATGGCCGACTTCGACTCGCCGATAACTGGTACAATCGTAACGGCGATCATTTTTCGATCGACGGCACCGGCGTCGGTATCTTCGGCGAACGGAGCCAACGGCTTGCGAATGGTTGACCAGTAGTAGGGCTGACCCCACGGAGTCTTGCGCTGGTGCCAGATCTGACGATAGCGGAACTCGGACGCACGCGTCAACTTCCATCCGGCGAGATCAATCATCTTCCCATTCGGGACGTTGACATTCACGACGGCATCTTTGGGGAAGCCTTTTTTCATGAGCGCTTTCACCAGAGCGGCGGTAAAATCTGCTCCCGGCGTGTAATCCATGGTCTTGCTGCGCTCGAGCGACACCGCGATGCCGGGGATTCCCATCAGAACGGCTTCCTGAGCCGCGTTGAAGGTTCCGGAAACCAGAACGGTCTGTCCGAGATTGCCGCCTTCATTGATGCCGGAAACCACGAGATCGGGGCGCTTCTTGCAGACCTTGTCCACGCCGAGCATGACACAGGTGGCGGGAGTCGCCTCAATGCCGTAGCCGAAAAACTTGCCTTCGCGCTTGATCTCGTTCACGCGAATCGGCCCCTCGATCGTCAGACCATGCCCGATGCCTGACCAGTTCTGCATCGGTGCGCAAACGGTCACGTCGGCGAACGTTTCAAGCGCCCGAGCCAGGGCGAGAATACCATCGGAATTCACCCCGTCGTCATTGACGACCAGAATGTGCGGACGATCCTGTGCCCCGGCAGGCAGAATCAGGACCAGAGAGAAGAGACAAAGCACGAAAACCTGCAGCAGACGAGACTTTTTCATTTTCGTTCCTTTCCGTAACGATATTGTTATCTTTCGTTAGTATGAGTAACCCTTCTTGCCTTTCGGCGTCGCACCGTATGGGGGCTGATTATCAAGCATCTTGTTTTCAATCGGCGTCTGGATGGCGGCTTTCGGAAAGTCCGGGTTGCCGACCAGCAAAGGCCTGATGTATGAAGAGACTGCGGCATAGACTTCCGGAGTGAAGGTATGCATTTCGTGGAACGCGAGTCTACCCCAGGCATCGATGGCGATAATGTTCGGCACGCCGTAATTGACCTTCAGGCTGCGGCCGATAACACCGTGCCAGTCAAGCAGCATCGGAACCGGCGGAGCAAAGGCACGCCACTGGTCGGTGACGGTTTTGCGACTGGTTCCGGATGACAGCTTGCGGAAGTTCATCACCCACAACACGTGCGCGAGACCGGGATCGGCGAATTCCCGCTTGAGGGCGTCGGCCCATTTCAACATGTCGTATTTATGATCACGATGGCCGGTGATGAGAATGACCGGGCGACCGCGCAGATACGTGCCGACCCAGCGCTGGCGATTCAGATCCTCGAGATCGAAGAACGGGAACGGCATGCCCGGCACGATCTTCGGCGGGTCTCCGGGGCCGGCCTGCACTTTGGCGGTGCATACGAACCCGACAGCGAAAACGAGAGCGAAAATCAGCAACGGCGACAGCAGACGCTTCATGATCATTCCTCCGTGACGGTCACATTGTCGAACAGACAACGAAAAATACCACAAAAAGAGAGCCGCGCAAACGATCAATCGACACACGAAACGTGAGACTCGGCAAGTCAGCGCGCCAGAGTGATCAGTAGAGCGGTACCAACGGTGACAACCAGCAGCGTCGAGGGAACACCGAAGCGAGCGTAGGCGGTAAAACCCACTTCGCATCTTCCGCGAGCGCCTTCGGCGACGATAAGGTTGGCTACCGACCCGAACAGCGTCAGGTTGCCGGCCACGGTACTGACGAAGGCCAGCAGACACCAGAACAGCTGCGGGGCGGCCATGTGGGGAATGGTCTGCCCGACCAGCATGACAAACGGCACGTTCGAGAAGATGTTCGACCCGATCAGCGTGACCAGCGAGAATACCCAGCTCTGGTGCTGTAGATCGCCGGTCACGAAGCGCATGGCCCAGTCGGTGCCCGCCTCGGACAGCCCGCTGACCTTGAGGCCGCCGATGACGATGAACAACGATGAGAAAAACAACAGCAGCGGCCAATCGACTTTGGCCAGAAACTCCTTCGGGTCTTTACGATTGAGCAGGATGACCAGAGATGCCCCGGACAGCGCGGAAAACGCCATCGAGAACCCCGAAAAGAACCCGATGCAGGCTGCGATCAGCGCCAGAACGCTGAATGACAGGCGCGCCACCGGCTTGCCGAGAGACTCGTCATCGTCGAGCACGGGACTGGCTGCGTGTTCGTCGTCTTCGACGACGGCCTTGAGCATCGGGCCGTAAAACCACCGCAACAACAGAATGTTCAGCAGCAGGCATACGCCGACCGGCGCGGCCATGAGCAACAGAAACTTCGTGTAGTTCAGCTTCGACAACACCCCGATAATCATGTTCTGCGGGTTTCCGGTCAGGGCCAGGGCAGACCCGATGTTTGAACAGGTCGCCAGAGCCATGAGAAACGGAAACGGATGAAGGCGACGGCTTTCACAGATACCAAGCACCAGCGGAGTCATGACCACGCAGATCGTGTCGTTGACCAGAAATGCCGACGCCAGACCGGAAAACAGGCTGACCGCCACGAGCAGACGAAACGGTGATTGCAGCCGATGCAGGCGCCGGGTCAGCGAGCGAAAGAACCCCGCATCGCGCAGATACTCGGCGATGATCATCATGCCGAGCAGCAGGCCGATGGTATCCCAGTTGACCAGGGTATACGCCTGTTCCGGGCTGACAACGCCGCTGACAACCATGGATACGGCGCCGAGCATAGCCGCAGCCGGGCGACCGATCGGCAGCAGACGCATCTGGCGAAACGATACGAGAACAAACGTGACCAGAAAGATGATTCCGGCCAGGAATGGGTGATGCAGAGCCGTGGTTGTTGCCGTTGTTTCAATCGTCATCGGTATCTGTGTTTTGAATCATGAATCAGGTTGTCGGTGAAGTATATCCAGAATCGTTGTTTCAGGAAAGCGATTCCGGTATGATGGCGACAAAATCAACCGCCAGAGGAGTTTCACCATGCTTGAGGAATTCGGGCGAGACCTGAGCGCTCTTGCCGCCGTGGGCGCCCTCGAACCCCTGATCGGCCGAAGCGAGGAAGTTCGCCGCATGATCGACATTCTGTCGATGCAGGGAAAGAACAATCCGATCATCGTCGGCCCGCCGGGAGTCGGCAAGACCTGCATCGTGGAAGGGTTCGCGCAGGTGTTGAACGCCGGCACCGTTCCTGAGCCGCTGAAAGGGAAGAAGATCTTTCAGCTCGATTTCACCGCCATCGTCAGCGGCACGATTTATCGAGGGCAACTCGAAGAACGCATTCAACGGTTGATCGACGAACTGCTCGAGCACCGCGAGTATATCGTCTTCATCGACGAGTTTCACACGATCGCCCTACCGACCCTGAATCGTTCGTTCGATTTCGCCAACGTGCTGAAGCCTTACCTGGCCAAGGGCGAAATCACGATCATCGGCGCCACGACAGAAGAGGAATTCAAGAAATACGTGGAAGAAGGTGACGCCGCGCTGGCTCGACGCTTCGTCAAAGTACGAGTCGGCGAGCCGCCAAAGAATGAATTGAAGCAGATCTTGCAGCGCACCAGCAAGCGCATGGGCAGTCGGTACGGCATGGTCATTCCCGAGGTGACGATCGACCGGCTGATCGATCTTTCCGATCAGTACATCAAAGACCGGTATTTTCCCGACAAGGCCATTGACCTGCTCAAGGAGGCGCTGGCGGAAAAGCGCTTCAACATGTCAGCCGACGGCATGCGCGGCGATCTGCAGATTCTCGAGAACATACTCGATATCGAGATCAAGGCCGTCGAAGCAGGCGATCTTCCGGGCGTCGAGAAGGCTATCGCCGCCTGGGACGAAAAGAAGAACATGATTTTTCTGCGCACTCTGACCCCGGACGATATTGCCGGCATGCTGGCCAAGCGCACCGGCGCCGTTATCGGCGAAAATCAGCTGGTCGAGACGCACAAGCGCATTCAGGATCTGGAAAAGGCGTTCGGCGCCTCTATTATCGGCCAGAAGCGGGCTAAGGATGCGGTTCTCGGGGCCTGTCGCATGTTGGGTGCCGGTATTCGCAAGCCGAACAAGCCGATCGGCAGCTTTTTGTTTCTCGGGCCGTCCGGTACCGGCAAGACGGAAATGGCGAAGACCATTGCCCGCGCCTTTTTCGGCGACGAGAAGAAGCTGGTGCGATTCGATATGTCCGAGTTCTATGACGACCACACGATGGCCAGGCTTGTCGGTTCGCCGGTCGGCTATATAGGCAGCGACGAAGACGGGCTGCTGGTGAAGCTGATGGGCAAGAACCCCTTCGCCGCCGTGCTGTTCGACGAGATCGAAAAAGCCGACCCGAAGCTGTTCGACATCTTTCTGCAGATGCTCGATGAAGGGTACGTGCGCGACATGAAGGGACAGACCGCCTCGTTCAAGGACGCGGTCATTATCATCACGAGCAACGTCGGCACGCACTACTACGCCGGTCTTGAACAGCACGAGTTCGACCGCAAATTCGAAGCGATTCAGGCGAAGGTGCTTGAGGAACTGAAACGATCGGTGCGCCCGGAGATCATCAACCGCATCGATCACGTCATTCCCTTTTCGCCGTTTACCAAAGAAGAGCTGCGCGCCGTGTTCATGAAGCTGTTCGATGAGACCGCCAAGCGCATTCATGGCCAGAAGTCGCTGACCATCGAGGTCACTGAGGCCGCGGCGAAACTGGCGGTCGATAAAGGGTACGACCCGCAATTCGGGGCTCGCCCCATGCGACGCGAGATTCAGCGGTTCGAAGAGATGATTGCCGAGGCCCTGATCAATCGCGTCATCGCCTCGAACGACCAGGTCAAGATCGATGCCGAAGACCAAAAATACGTGTTGAGAAAAGTCTATGAACGAAAAACTGATTGAGCGCTTCAAAACCACGTTCGATAAATTGAAACCCATTGCCGAGCAGATGCTCGTTGAACTCGGGGACGAAAGCCGCGTGCTCGAGCGGGCTCGTCACAAACCGCGCGTGCTCGTGGTCGGTGAGTTCAACACCGGCAAGAGTTCGCTGGTCAACTCGGCCATCGGCGAAACCCTGCTGCCCGTGGGCGTGACTCCGACCACGTCATTGACCACGGTGTTACAGCACGGCCCGTTTCGACTCGAGATCAAGCCGATCGGGCAAAAAGATCCGATCAAGGTCGAACCAGGGAAAGACCAATCGTTCGGCTACGGCATCAAGGAAGGCGGCTTCGATTGGGCCGGCCTCAAGCAGCTGCTCACCGATCAGAAGAACATTGATCAGATCGAGCAGGTTCTGATCACCCACCCCGCCGCTCCGGATTCGATCGTCATTATCGACACGCCCGGCATCAACGATCTGTCGAAGTCGCGCGCCGAAGTGGTATACGGCTTCATTCCGCAGGCCGATATCGTGGTTTTTCTGATCAATGCCACGAAACCGTTCTCAGAGTCCGAGCGCGTCTTCCTGGAAGAACGCATTCTGGCCGGTGATCTGAAGAAAGTTCTGTTCGTGGTCAATCACCTCGATGAAATCGAAGCCGACGAACGTGAAGATCTGCTCAAGGATATTCACGATCAGGTGCTCAGCGCGGTAAACAAGGGGTTGGACAATCTCAATGAGATTCTCGGCTCGACGTTGTATCCCAGGCTCGACAAGGTTACGCTGCTGCCTGCCTGTGCAAAACTCATGGCCCCGCTCGACGGCAAGTCAACCCGCGGATCGATTGGGTTCGCCACCGGCGGCAGCCGCAGTGATAACGAAATGGCCGACATGAACCGCGCTGTCTGGCACCGCATTCTGGAGGCAGCAACCGCCGACCGGGAAAAGGAAGTCGAAGCCATGCTGCACCATCACCTGCGACGCAGCGCCATGAAGATCACCCGAGCCATCGACGCGACGCTGCAGGCACGACAGTCCGGCAACGATGCCATGCTGAAGAGACTGCGCGACAACTCGGACAGACTGAAAAAACTGCGTGACACGTTTCATGCCAGCGAGGTGAAGATCAGGAAAGCGGAAGCTGAGCTGAAAGAGCGGATTCACGCACAGATTGAAAAAACCGTCACTGAGATGGCCGGCACGGGCATCTGGAACCGCGACCCGAACATGATCAACCAGCGCCTCAAAGAACTGTATGAGTACATCACGAACACCATGAAGGCGCGACTCGATGAACTATATGCCGAACTCGGGCAAGACTTCGACGCCATTCTCGAAGACAAGCGGTTCATGGAAGAACACCACCTGCAGATCCAGTATGATTTGTCCGATCTGCCGAACAAGATTGTCTCGTCACTGAGCTTCGCATATCTGGCAGCGATCTTCTTCGGTATCAGTGTCGGCATGTTCGCCGGGGCTGCCTACTTTGCCTCGCAGGTCATCGCCAACAAACGGTCGATCAAGCAGTATCTGCTTTCGATGCGCGTCAAGGAAGACAAGCTGCTGGAAGTGAAGAAAGAACTGCTGTATGCCGTCGATCAGGAGATCGAGTATGCCATCGATTTCGTGCGTCAATCACTGAGCCAGCGCGCCGACATCATTCAGGGTGACGTACGCAACCTGGTGTTTGCGCTGACCCGCGATACGAAGCTCGACGTCGCTTCGATTCAGAAGAGTCTCGAGGTAGTACAACCCGAGATCAACGCCTTTCTCATTCCAGAAAAGCTTTCCAGCTGATCTATTTGCCGATCCGTCTCACACCCCACGGTCGTATCTCTCTTCCGTGGGGTTGTTCTTTGTTTGATCTATGTTTCGCGCGAGCGGTTGAGGACCTTACGCAAGGCTTCCCTCATGGTCGACAGGTTGTACGGCTTGTGCATGAACCCGGCGATTGGACAGTTGGTGAAACGCTCGTGAAGTTCTGACTCGGTGTACCCACTGGCGAGGATCACCGTAACGTTCGGATCGATTTTTCGCAGCTCATGATATGTCTCTTCGCCGTTCATATACGGCATGGTCATATCAAGCATGACGACAGAGATTTCATGACCACGCTCTTTGTACATTCGCACGGCTTCGATCCCATCGCCTGCCACAAGCGAATTCAGACCCAATGTCTTGAGCATTTTTTGTCCCAGTTGCTGCAGCAGCGGTTCGTCCTCAACGAACAGGACGATTCCCGTGTTCCTGATGGAAGCGACCTGATTCACCGGCTCTTCCGCCTTCTTCTCGACCGCCTGTGCCGGCAAAGCGACGGTGAAACAGGTCCCGCAGCCTGCCTTCGATCTGACTCGAAGCAGGCCGCGATGTCCCTTGACGATGCCGCGAACCGCACTCAGACCGAGGCCGCGGCCGGTGAACTTGGTGGTATAGAACGGCTCGAAGATGCGTTGCTGCACTTCTTCGGTCATGCCGCATCCGGTGTCGGCAACCTCAAGGCAAACGTATCTTCCGGGTTCGAGAGACTCTCCCGTCAGTGATGCGGTGAGATCAGCCGCGTCGAGAACGCGCACGTCGACCGAAACAGTAATGGTGCCGATCTGTTCTCCCAGAGCATCTGATGCATTGATCACCAGATTCATGAGT
>CAYYIY010000024.1:70961-74721 GCA_964472075.1 uncultured bacterium
ACCTGTCGAATCTGTGTGGCATCAGCCTGAACCGCCGGAATGCCGGGAGCCAGATGCAGACATAGTTCGGCTTTTCTTGAGATCGCGGTACGCAACATGTGAGTGAGTTCCTTGACCATGGCGACCAGGTCGACCGACTCGATCTTGAAGGTGCCGCGACCCGAATAGGCAAGCATCTGTCTGCACAGATCGGCCGCTCTTTCAGAAGCGATCCTGATCTGATGCAGATGTTCGAGTGCCGGTGCGTCGCCGGGCAGTGCCATGGACGCCAGGTCTGCGTGTCCGAGGATAGCCATCAGCAGATTGTTGAAATCATGAGCGACACCACCCGCCATTACGCCGAGACTTTCGAGCTTCTGAGTCTGCAGCAGATTCCGTTCGAGTTCGAGACGCTTCAGCTCTGAACTGACCCGTTCGGAGATGTCGCGCACCACCGCAAGGACGCCGATGCGTTCGCCGATACGTGCACGCGAGAGGCTCACCTCTCCCCAGAACGCATTGCCCTGAAAATCTCGACAATGCCATTGAAACGGAGGAAGTTCCCCTTTCAGAGCGGCCTGAATCAGTTCTTTGGCGCGTTCATGCGTATACGGCGGCAAATTCGTACTGATCTGCTGCATCGTTGCCGCCAGCGCCTGCTGTTCCGTGCACTTGTACATGTCACACATTTTGCGATTCACGCGCAGAATCGCCCCGGTCTCGCCATCGTGTAGAAAGATGGCATCGCTGACCCCGTTGAAAATGTCCGACAAGAGTTTTTCATTGTCTCTCAGTTTTTGCACCATGACGTTGGCGCTGTCGGCGAGAATCTTCAGCTCATCATCGTTTTTCGCCTCCAGCGGTCGCCATTCCCCACCGCGGCTCAGTTCCTGGATCGAGGTGATCATGCCGGAGATTGGCCGGCTGATCACGCTGCTGCTCCAGAAGCCGATCATGATCGAAAAAATTGCGGCGAGCAGGAATACGGCGGCAAAAAACATCCCATACCGTTGCAAGGCCTGATCCATGCGTTGTCGAGCGGTTTCCGAAATACTCAGAGCCCTGGTTTTCGGTATGATGATCCCGATGCTCCATCCGGCAACGCCGACGGGAGCATACGCGGCAAGCACTGGATGTGGAAGGTTTATCTGCAGAATTCCAGACTCCTGAGCCTTCATGCGTCCGAACAGGGCACGAATGTCCGGGTTGTCAAGAACCTCGAGAGGCTTCTGAATTGCCTGCACTAGTTCCGGTTTCCAGGTCTGGCCGGCTGTCGGGCGGGCCGCCTCTCGCAACGCCGCACTCTGCAGCGGGTCACTTACGAATGTCTGTATCGCCGCCTCAGGGAAGGCCAACGGTCGTCCCTGGTCGTCAATGACGAACAGAAACGTCTCTTCTCCCAGATTCAGCTTCATCAGCCAGTCGAGCCAGGAGGAAATAATGATGTCCAGACCGACCGTACCTGCAAACCGGTCATCATCATAAATAGGAGCCACACAGCTGGTCATCCAGATCTGCTTGCTCGCATCCAGATATGCCGGAATCCACCCGACTGAACGATCGGGGTGTCTTTCAGGAGAAAACTCACGAACATACGGTTCAAGATTCTCATCGAGATCATTCACTGATCGATTCTCACGCAGGCGCGTTTCGAGATCGTACGGATAATTATTGGCAACCCCGTCGGTGAGGAAGATCCAACTCAGATCGCAGGTTTCGCGATTCTTTGCGTAAAACGCCTGCAGAATGGGAATCATACGCGCCGTGGCCCGGACCTGACGTTCGATCTTCCGGCGAAACGCGTCATCTTCCTGAACCCGCTTCATGACCGGGCGCGTGATCCAGATGCTGCCGTCATACTCGCGTTTGTCCCAGTTGCCGAAGCTTTGATACTCCGGATGCAGGTATCCGCAGGCCGGCAGTCCCCCGGTCGGTTTATCAGAATACAACCGACAGAACGGTGTCTCATCCGGCCCGCTGTCCTTGAGAAACACCTGGTGCAATCTTCGCAGAGTCTCGACATCATTCTGATACGAAAGGAGCAGGGAACGAATCATCAGGGCTTTGTCCCGAACGTCGAGCAGCAGACGTCGCTGAGCTTCGACGAGCGCTTGTTGTCGATTCTGCTGCAGGCGTTCACGAAAATCGCTGAAGATGGTGATTCCAGACACCCCCATGGCCAACAACGGCAACAATGCCGCGCACAGAAAGGCCAGAGCCAGTTTCCGAGAAATATTCACTCTCGCGCTTCCTTTTCATCAAGGAGTGAACGAACCTTGCACGCCAGGTCAGTCGATTGAAACGGCTTCTGCAAGAACGGGCACCGCTCATCGAGAAGACCGCGTTCAGCGATCACATCCGCCGTGTACCCCGATACATAGAGACATTTGAGATCAGGCAATCGCCTGCGCATGCGATCGTACATCTGGCGGCCGTTCAGTTCAGGCATGATGACATCCGTGATCAACAGATCAACCCTCTCGGTCAGCTCGTCCATCGATTTCAGAGCTTCAATGGGCGATTCATACGCCCTCACCCGGTACCCCAGCCGTTCGAGAAGCTGCTTTATGATCGCGAGAATGGCGGAATCGTCTTCGACGACGACAATGTGTTCAGTACCGGTCGGTAGGCACACTTTTTCCGTATTGATCGAAGGATGAGGCGAATTCTCATGTTCGCGCGGGAAATACAATGAGAACGTCGATCCCTGGCCGGGTGAACTCTTGACCTCGATGAGCCCATCGTTCTGTCTGACAATGCCATACACGGTCGCCAGGCCGAGGCCGGTTCCCTTACCGAATTCCTTGGTGGTAAAGAAGGGGTCGAAGATCTTCTGCCGCACTTCGGGGGTCATGCCCGCGCCATTGTCGGTCACGGCCAGAAGCACATATTCACCGAGCGGCAGATCAGGATGCTCATCACGGTCGGCAGCGCCGTGCACGACATTCCTGGTCGCGATGGTGATCAAACCATTACCGCTAATCGCATCTCGAGCATTGACGAGCAGATTGGCCAGAACCTGATCGACTTGTGCCGGGTCCAGTCTGACGGTCCACAGCTTCGGCCCCGGAACCCAACGCAAGGTGATGTCTTCGCCAATCAGCCGCTGCAGCATGCGCAGCATGCCTTCCACCACATGATTTATCTGAACGGACTTCGGTGCGATCAACTGTTTGCGGGCAAAGGCCAGCAGCTGCTGCGTCAGCTGTGCCGAACGTTTCGCGACCTGCTGAATGTCCTGAAAATCATGGTGCAGGGGGTGATCCGGTTTCAGGTGGGCCAGGGCGAGTTCGCACCGACCGAGAATGACCGTGAGCATGTTGTTGAAATCATGGGCCACTCCGCCGGCCAGGCGTCCGACCGACTCCATCTTCTGTGATTGCAGCAACTGCTCTTCAAGCCGTTTTCGTTCACTGATATCTCGGACAACCGCAAGAACGCGGTCCCTCCCGCCGAGAGGCGTTCCGCGCAGCGACACTTCGGTCCAGAATGTTTCGCCGTTTTTGCGACGAGACAGCCATTCGAACACCTGCGCCTCTTCGGACAATGTTTTCCGAATTCTGGTAATGGCTTCTTGCCGCGTGTACGGCGGAGTGTTCGCGCTCAGATCCCCGATGTCTCTTCCTATCAGTTCTTCCTTCGACTCGAAACCGTACATGCGCAGCATCGACGAGTTGACATCGAGAATTCGACCGGACTCCGGATCATGGACGAAGATGGCCTCGTTGGTCGAGTTGAAAATTGTTCGATAATTCTGTTCCCTTTCTCGTAGCGCCTGTTC